>JAHDCV010000012.1:0-14170 GCA_020629695.1 Acidimicrobiales bacterium
CGAACCCCCGGGACCCGTGAAGGCCCAACGGTTTTCAAGACCGACGCAATCGTCCGCTCTGCCATCTCTCCGGGGTCGAGACTAGTGCCGACGACCCCGGGGGTGGCGCCGAGATCCGCCGCTCACGGCTTGTGGTGGCAGACGAAGAGGCCCGGCACGGGCTCCCACCAGGTGCCGTCGGGGCTGTCCGGATCGTGCGGGCACGGGCGGTCGTCGGCACTGGCGTCGGACACCCCCTCGGCCGGACCACGATCGTCGGGCGGGAACACGAGGATGATCCCGGTCTTGCCCTGCGACTTCTTGTTGATGCAGTGGTGCGGCGGGAGCATCACACCCTCGTCGCCGAAGCAGCCCCAGACGTCGTCCTTCGCGTCGATCACCTCGATCGGCGGACCGGCGGCCGCCGAGACGCCCGCCGCGCCGAACACACCCACCGCCGACATCGCCACCACGGTGGCCATCCGCTTGATCGCTCGTCCTGACATGGATTCCTTCCCTCCACCCGTCCTTCAGGTGGTTCGGGACGATCATCCGGACGTTGCTTTCGAAAGTCTTTCGAGCCGTTCGGTCGGGCTCGCCGGTGTCAGCGGCCAGGGCCTTCGGAGGCCACCGGCTTCAGCTCGAACACCGGGTTCTCGATCAGTCCGAGATGTTGACCGGCCGGATCCTGCACGGCGGCCATCCGGATGCCGCCGCCGACGTCGTGGATCTCCTCGACCTGCGTCGCCCCCGATTCGAGGAGCGAGGCCAGCGCGGCGTCGAGGTCGCCGACGCCCCAGTACGGCAACGGCCCGGCGGCCGGATCGCCGAATCTGAACAGTCCGAGCTCGAACCCACCGAGGTCGAAGCCGACATAGGCCTCGTTCACGAAGTAGGGCTCGACCCCGAGGGCCGCGGTGTACCACTCGCGAGCCTCGTCGAGGTCGGGGGCGGGGCGGATGTCGGAACGCAGACCGAGGAACATGGCGCTGAACGTAGAACGAGCCGTGGTCAGATCGTGTCCGCAATCACCCGGACGTCCCGCCCGGTCGCCACGCTCGGGTGATCAGTCGGGCACCACGCTGGAAGGTCAGATACGACCAACCCCAGGAGAACATCACGAGTGCCCGACTCCGGAAGCCGATGAGGAACGCGATGTGCACGGCCCACCACGCGACCCACGCCGGCACACCCGACAGCTTCAACCTGCCGAGCTCGGCCACGGCGGCCCGCCGACCGATCGTCGCCATCGAACCCTTGTCCTTGTAGCGGAACGGCCCCCGGCGCCCGGACGAGACGATCGAGGCCACGTGCTCACCACCCTGGATCGCCGCCGGCGACACACCGGGCACGAAGCCGTCACCGAGCGGCACGGCCGCCAGGTCACCGATGACGAACACGTCGGGGTGACCGGGAACCGAGAGGTCCGATTCGACGAGCACGCGACCGGACCGGTCGAGCGGCGCACCCAACATGTCGCCGAGCGGGCTCGCCGCCACCCCTGCTCCCCAGACGACGGTGCCGGCCGGAATCCGCTCGTCGCCGATCGAGACACCGCGGTCGTCGACCTCGGTGACGATCGATCCGAGCCGCACCTCGACCCCGAGGCCTTCCAGCTGCGCCTGCGCGCGATCGCTCAGCGACGGCGAGAACGTGCCGAGCACACGATCGGAGCCTTCGACGAGCACGACGCGGGTGGTCGACGGGTCGATCCCACGGAAGTCCCGCCGCAACGTCGTGAGAGCGATCTCGGAGATCGCTCCCGCCATCTCCACCCCGGTCGGTCCGGCGCCGACCACGACGAAGGTGAGGAGCCGAGCGATCTCGTCGGGATCGTCGGAGCGTTCGGCCAGTTCGAACGCCAGCAGGATTCGGCGGCGGATCTCGAGGGCGTCCTCGACCGACTTGAGCCCGGGCGCGTGGGTCTCCCACTGGTCGTTTCCGAAGTAGGCGTGACGAGCGCCGGCGGCGACCACCAATGTGTCGCCGGCGAGCACCTCACCGTCGGCGAGGGTCACCGATCGAGCCGCCGGGTCGATCGCGACCACCTCACCCAGCACGACCCGGGCATTGGATTGTTTCCGCAGCACCGAGCGGATGGGATAGGCGATGTCGGACGGATTCAGGCCGGCGGTGGCCACCTGGTAGAGCAGCGGCTGGAAGAGGTGATGATTCCGCCGGTCGACGAGGATCACCTCGACGTCGGCCCGGGCCAGCGCACGTGCACACGCCAAGCCGCCGAATCCTCCACCGACGATCACGACCCGGCGTCGTTCCATGCCCCCGACGGTAGGTGGGAACCCCGCCGCTGTCAGGGGCGTTGTGAGCGACATCCGGCACGTCTCCGCCGCCCATCGCGGCGTCCGTGCCCGCATCGCCCACACCAAGGAGATCCCATGATCCTCGTCACCACCGAGACCATCCCCGGCCACGACATCCGCTCCGCCATCGGCGTCGTGCAGGGCAACACCGTCCGGACCAAGCACATCGGTCGCGACATCGGTGCGAGCCTCAAGACGATCGTCGGCGGCGAGATCAAGGGCTACACCGACATGCTCAACGAGGCCCGGGCCGAGGCCATGGAGCGCCTGCGATCCAATGCCATGGCCGCCGGAGCGAACGCCGTGGTGAACGTCCGATTCACCACGGCCGACGTCGTCGGCGCCGGAGCGGAGATCCTCGCCTACGGCACGGGTGTGGTCGCCGTTCCCAGCGAGAGCTGAGCCACCGCCGTCCGGTTCGCCGGCGGCTGTCAGTGCGGGTTCCTACGATCGCGGTCCGGGGTCGAACGTCGACGTCGGTGCAGCGAAGGGGACACGCAATGGCACACATGGATCGCTACGAGGCCGGACGGCCGAATTGGATCGACCTGTCGACCACCGATCCGGAGGCCGCGCAGGCTTTCTACGCCGAGGTGTTCGGCTGGGAGTTCGAGGCGAATGACACCGGCGGTGGCCCGCCGTACTTCATCGGCCATCTCGGTGACCGCCGCGTCGCCGGGCTGATGCAGCAACCACCGGAGATGGCCGAACAGGGGGTGCCATCGGTCTGGAGCAAGTACATCTCCACCGACGACATCGACACCACGGTCGCCGCCGGCGCCGAGGCGGGCGGCACGATCGTCATGCCACCGATGGATGTGATGGACACCGGACGGATGGCGATCATGGCCGACCCGACCGGCGCGGTCATCGGCTTCTGGCAGGCCGGCTCGCACACCGGAGCCGGCGTCGTCAACGTGCCGGGGACGTGGTCGTGGTCGGAGCTGCACAGCCCCGATGTCGCCGCTGCGGCACCGTTCTACGCCGCGACCTGTGGCTGGAGCACCGAGGAGATGGACATGGGCCCCATGGGCACCTACACGGTGTTCCAGCTCGGTGAGGACGGTGTGTGTGGCGGGATGGCACCACCCATGGAGGGCATCCCCCCGCATTGGGAAGTCGTGTTCGCCGTGGCCGACACCGACGCCTCGGTCGAGGTCGCTCGCGCCGCCGGGGCGACGATCTTCGCCGAGCCGTTCGACATTCCCGGCGTCGGGCGCAGCGCCGTGATGGCCGACCCGACCGGGGCCGCGTTCCAGATGATCCAGTTCGAGAACCAACCCGACTGAGCGGGCCGGGTCGGCCCCGTCATGCTCCCGATCGCACCGCTACACTCCTACGACCCGGGAGAGGTGCCAGAGTCAGGCTGAATGGGCTTCCCTGCTAAGGAAGTGACCTCGCAAGGGGTCCGTGGGTTCGAATCCCACTCTCTCCGCTCCGCAGCGGCCGGGGGCTACGGCCCCCGGCCGAGCTCTGTCCGGGGCCGGAGATCCCACACCTCGGTGACCCGTCGGGTCGCCGCCGACGGCTCACTGGTGGTCCAGCGTCGACGTGGGTAGATTCTCCCGACCCGGGGCTGTGGCAAGGAGCGGGCGTTGTCTTCGTCGAACCAGAACACCGACAAGCGTGGGCGTCAGACGTCACCGCTTCTCGCGCCCTGGCTCGCCACCGGCATCGGACTCGCCGCCCTGTCTGCGATCGGCGACGGAAGCATCTCCGAACCCGCCGACGCCGCTCCCCCGCCCGTCGTCGCCGGTCTCGGCGTCTTCGATGACGTGAGTGCCGCCGAGCGCATCAGCTCCGCGCTCCGGGCCACGGCAACGCCCGATGCCATCGATCCCGTCCTGACCGCCTCCGACGTCTCCCGTACCGTCGGCTACGAGGGCGGATCACCGATGAGTCCACGAGCGAGCGAGCTGTTCGCCGTGAACGGCAACCTCGTGAAGCCGCTCCCACCCGATTACCACCACGACCTGGTGAGTGAATACCGCCCGATGCCCAGCGAGGAGCAGTGGGAAGCCCTCCGCCAGTGCGAGAGCTCGGGCAACTACGAAGTCGTCAACTTCTCCGGCCGCTACCGCGGGGCCTATCAATTCGACATCGAGACGTGGGCAACGGTCGGCGGCTCCGGCGATCCGATCGACGCCTCGCCGGCCGAGCAGGACCACCGGGCGCTGCGTCTCTATCTGGACCGCGGCCACGCACCCTGGCCCGAATGCGGCCGATTCCTACCCCAGGACTGAATGCGCGGATCTCGGGTGTGTCACACCCTCCGGGCCTCTAGTCTTGGACGCCCCAGCGCTCGTAGCTCAATTGGATAGAGCATCTGACTACGGATCAGAAGGTTAGGGGTTCGAGTCCCTTCGAGCGCGCTGACCGAGGCCCCTGCAGTCGCAGGGGCCTCGGTGTTTTTCGGCCCACCTCCTGACCCGGCCCGGCGTCGGCCAGACTGACCCGATGCCCGTGACCGTCGAGGAGCTCCAGCGCCGGTTCCCCATGGTGAACGACCACCCCGACGTGGCGGGTGTGCTGCGCCAGCCCGATCTGCTCGCCGCGCTCGGTCCGATGCTCGCGGCACCGTTCGAGGGTCATGGGGTCACGAAGGTGATCGCACCCGAAGCCCGAGGTCCGATCCTCGGAGCGCTCGCCGCCGTCCATCTCGAGGCCGGACTGCTCCTGGCCCGACGACACGGCACCAATCACCCGGGCGCCGACATCACGATCGAGTCCGCTCCGACGTGGCGCGGCGTGCCTTCGACGTTCACCAGTCGCTCCTTCGACTTGAACGTGCACGACCGCGTCGTGATCGTCGACGACTGGATCACCACGGGCAACTCACTTCGGGCGGTGCGCGACCTGGTGGTCGGTGTCGGAGCGACCTACCTGGGCGCGTCCGTCATCGTCGACAAAGCGACGCCGGCGGTGCTCGACGAGCTCGACGTGCGCTGCCTCGTCTCGTTCGACCAGATCGGCGCTCAGCCGAAGCGGGCCTGAATCGCCTCGGCCGTCGTCCGATTCCGGCGGTCCGTCGCCCACGACTCGAGCTCGGCATCGGTGGGAATGCGCTGCTCGAACAGCCACGACATGGCCATGAGTTCCGTCGCCGTGGCCGTCTTGTTCCGGTACTCGGTCGAGTCGGCGAAGTAGGCCATCATGTCGCCCCGGGTGAGCGGCCCCTCGATCTCGGCGATCCAGAAGTCCAGACCCTCCTGATCGGGTTGGCGCTGCATCACGTTCTCGTAGACGAGCGCCACGAACTCGGCATCGGTCAGGGCGCCGTAGGTCTGCACGAACTCCTCGGAATCGGCGAACGCATCCGACATGTCCCACAGGCCCACGCCCTCGCGCCACGATTCGAGCCAGAACTCGAACCCGACCTCGTCCGGATTGCGGAGGAAGTAGGCCTCGTAGAGGCGAGCCACCCCCTCGACACCGAGATCGATCTCGGGATCGTCGAAGACCTCCGCCAGGGCGACACCGAGGTCATGCTCGACGAGCATCGTCGCGATCTCCGCCTGTTCGGACGCCGTCAGCGGACGCCCGTACAACTCCTCGGACAGCGACCCGGCCAGCGCGCCCAGGCTCTCGTACGGCCCGAGCTTCTCGGCCGGCACCGACGGCGCGGCCACGTAGCCGTTGACCTCGGCCGCCGCGACCGACGGTGTGGGATTGATGTTGGAGCCGTCCGGCTTCTCGATCTCGAAGTGCAGATGGGGCACGGTCGCTTCGGCATTGCCCGAATCACCGAGGTAGGCCACGACCTGGCCTGCGGTGACGCGAACGCCCTGCTCGATGCCCGGACCGAACGCCTGGTCGTAGGCATTGGCGCCATCGTCGGTGCCGGGGGTGTCGTTGTTGATGTGGATGTAGTGGTACTGCCATCCGTCGTCATCGGTGATCGTGAGGATGTTGCCCTTGGCGTCGTCGTGACGGAGCCAGGTCACCACTCCGTCGCGTGCGGCCAGCATCGGAAGCATCTTCTCGCCGATGATGTCGACGCCGAGATGACGGCGAGCGCAGCCAGAGCGACAAGCGCCGTAGGTGTCGGAGTAGTGGTTCTCTCCCTCGACCGGAAACACGATCGGGCGGATCTCCTCGGCCCCGGCGGTCGGGGCGATCAACACGCCGGCGGCCGCCGCCAACAACGCGACGGCGAAGGTCATCTGGGTTCGCAGGCTCGTCGAGACGAACGACACGATCCGATTCAGGGTGTGCGGTAGAAACATCGGTGGGAAACCTCCGGCCGAGGCATCGGCAGAACGGGGGCCCGCACCCCAGATCATGACGTGGGCCGTCACGGTACCGTCACACATCCGTAATGTCCAGCCCCGAGACCGGAATCTCACATGTTGCACCTTTCGCGTGCCGTGGTGTGGCATCCCACGCAGCGTGGGTAGCCTTCACGCTCCGGTCGTCGCCGTCGCGACGACCTCCCATGACGAACGAAGAAGGTTCGCGATGTCCAAGGTCTGCCAGGTCACCGGGCGGCAGCCGAGTTTCGGCAACCGCATCTCCCACTCCCACCGCGTCACGAAGCGCCGGTGGGATCCGAACATCCAGACGCAGCGCTTCTGGGTGCCCAGCGAGAAGCGGTGGGTGAAGCTCACGGTGTCCACCAAGGGCATCAAGACGATCAACAAGAAGGGCATCGAGGCCGTCCTGGCCGACATGCGTGCACGAGGAGTGAAGATCTGATGGCGAAGAGCTCCGACAAGCGTCCGGTCATCAAGCTCCGCTCCACCGAGGGCACGGGCTACACCTACGTGACCAAGAAGAACAAGACGAACACGCGTGAGCGGATCGAACTGAAGAAGTACGACCCGGTCCTGCGTCGCCACGTCATCTTCAAGGAAGAGCGCTGAACGACCCGTCGTTTCACGACGCAGTTCCCGTACGACGCCGCATCTTCGGATGCGGCGTTCTACGTTTTCGACGAGCGCCATGATTGTCCGTCGAGTCCGATCCGTCACACTCGTTGCGGTCCTGCTGCCGGCGATGCTGTTCACCCTGCCGATCTGGCTTCCGGTCGTGGCGGCCATCGATCTCGTGGCCGGCCGTCGACGATTCCCGATGGTCCGCATCGGCCTCATGGGCGTCGCCTATCTCGGCCATCAGTGGTGGGGCATCGGCACCGTCGCCTGGCTGTCGATCTCGGGACGCGGGCGATCGGTCCGCCATCACCGTGCACTCCAACAACGCTGGGTCCGGTCGTTGATTCGTGCCGGTCGTCCCCTGCTGGGTGTCGAATTCGACATCCGGGGTCCGGAACTCCCCGACGGCCGGGTCGTCATGTTGTCCCGGCACGCCTCGATGGTCGATGCGCTCGTCCCCGTCCTGCTCGCCGACCGCGCCGATGACCGACCGGTCCACTACGCCCTCAAGGCCGAACTCCAGCACGACCCCTGCCTCGACATCGTCGGCCACCGGCTCGACAACTGGTTCGTACAACGAGGCCAGGACACCGAGCGCGAGGTCACCGGCCTGCGCTCGCTCGCCGCCCGGAGCGATCCCGACGCTGTGCTCGCCATCTTTCCCGAGGGCACCTACGCAACCCCCGGCACAAGGGCCAGAGTCCAGTCCTCCCTCGACCGCAACGGCCCTCCCGAGGCGGCCGCGTTGGCACGCGAGCTCGACCGGCTCCTTCCTCCCAAACCCGCCGGTGCCGATGCGTTGCTCGAGAGCGCGACCGACGCGTCGGTCGTGTTCGTCGGGCACATCGGCCTCGAGGGTGTCGCGGAGACATCGGGGCTCCTGGCGACCATCCCCCTCCGACACCCCATCGTCGTCGATGGTTGGACCGTGCCACGCGAGCGCATACCGGACGGTCCGGAGCGTGTGCCGTGGTTGTATGAGCAATGGCGTCGCCTCGACCGGTGGGTGGTCGAAGCGACCCTGGCTCGAGAGGACTCCGACTGATGCCATCGACGGCCGACCTGAACGATCTGACCGCAGCGATCGAGATCGCGACCGCTGCCGGCGAGGCGACGCTCGAGTGGTTCCAGGCCACCGATCTGGACGTCGACCGGAAGGGCGACGGCACACCGGTCACCATCGCCGATCGCACGGCCGAGCAGATGATTCGGGACGAGCTGGCCCGACGGTTCCCCGACGACGCGATCGTCGGCGAAGAGCACGACGATGCCACGGGTCGATCCGGTCGAACCTGGATCATCGATCCGATCGACGGAACGAAGGCGTTCGTGCGTGGCGTTCCGCTCTACTCCACCCTCCTGGCGATGTGGGATGGTGAGGGCCCGGCCATCGGCGTGGTCGTGTTTCCTGCACTCGGCGACGTGCTCGCCGCCGGACGGGGCCTCGGCTGCACGTGGAACGGTCGGCCAGCGTCGTCGGTCGCAACCGACGACATGCGCGGCGCGCTCGTCACGACATCGAGCTACACGAACTGGCCGAGCGAGGCGTTGCAGACGGTCGTCGCCAACGGGGCGCTCACCCGGACCTGGGGTGATGCGTACGGCTATGCGCTCGTCGCGACCGGGCGTGCCGATGCCATGGTCGACCCCGAACTCGAGTGGTGGGACGTCGCACCGATGGCCGTCATCATCCCGGAATCCGGCGGTCGCTTGACCCAGCTCGACGGTGGCCCCATCATCGCCGGGTTCGGCAGTGCCGTCGCCAGTGGTGGCGGCGCACTCCACGACACCGTCCTGTCCCTGTTCCCCACCCCGGTCGAGGAGATCTCATGAGCACGACGCTTCCATACAACGACCTGACCACCGTCGAGCGCGACCGGCTCGGCGCCATCGGTGCCGCCTCGCTCGGTCTGCCGATTCCACACGTCGAGGGCTGGACCGTTGAAGCCTTGATCGGCCACACCGGCTGGGTCGCCCGCTTCGTGACGGCCGCGCTCGCCGCTCCGGTCGACGAGCCGCCCAGGCGATCGGCCATTCCCGAACCACCGGCCGGGTCCGACGTCCTCGAGTGGTTCGCTGACGGGGCCGCAACGCTGCTCGACACCCTCGCGTCCACGCCCGACGACAAGATGTGTGTGTCGTTCGCCGGACCGCAGCCGGCCACCTGGTGGCAGCGACGGATGGCGCACGAGTTCGCCATGCACCGGTGGGACGCTCAGGCCGCCATCGGCCCGGCCGACGACATCGACGGCGACCTGGCCCGCGACGGCATCGATGAGGTCTTCGAGATCTTCGTGCCGACGCGATTCCAGTTCGACGAGGCGACGGATCTGGTCGGCAAGACCATTCACCTCCACGCGACCGACGCCGAGGGCGAGTGGATGATCGAGTGTCACGCCGACCGGATGGACGTCAGCTCCGGCCACGGAAAGGGCGACGTGGCCGCCCGTGGCTCGATGTCGGATCTGCTGCTGCTCCTGTGGAGCCGGATTCCCGCGAGCAGAGTCGAGGTCTTCGGCGATGCGTCACTGCTGACCAGCTTCCAGACCGCCGCGACCTTCTGACCTCGGTCGCCCGCCGGCGCAAAACGACCGGCGGCCGGCCACAGCCCGAGGCTGCAACCGGCCGCAGTGGTCGGAGTGGTTGTGTCCGGCGTCGGCGACGCCGCCGGATCAGAGCTGGCCGATGGGAAGCAACGGCTCCGAGGGAACGTCGTAGGCGGTGTCCCAACGGTCGAGCCGCTCACGCCAGCTCGAGGCGTCGGTCAGTGCACCGGCGAAGGCGGCCTCGCGCTTGGCGACCCGGCCGCTCGGCGCCTCGTCGGCACCGCTGTCCTCGTACTGGGCTTCGATGCCGAGCTTGAGGGCCCGGAGCGCCTCGGATCGGAGCTGCGAGATCCGGCTCTCGGTCACACCGAGGAAGCGGGCGAGGTCCTGCGAGGTCTTGCCCTCGAGGAAATAGCCGACGATGACGAACCGCTGACGCTCGGGCAGAAGCTCCACGGCATCACGGAGGTAGGAGTGCAGCTCACGGGCCTCGAGTTCCTCGGACGGCTCGACGGCGCTGCGATCGGAGAGGACGTCGACGAGCGTGAGTTCCTCGTCGGTGTCGTCGGTGGTCTCGTGGTCGAGGGCCAGGACGACCGAGCGGAAGAGCCGGTCCTGCAACTGGCAGAGTTCATCGACGCTGACGCTGAGGTGCTCGGCCATCTCCGAAAGGTTCGGGACTCGACCGAGTTCCGAAGCGAGCTGCTGCTCGGTCGCCTCGAGACGGCGGGCGAGCAACCGGACCGAGCGGGGCGCCCAGTCGGCGGCACGGACCGAGTCGAGAATCGCACCACGGATGCGCTGGGCAGCGAATCGCTGGAACGGAACACCCCGGCTGTCGTCGTAGCGACGAGCGGCCTCGACGAGACCGAGAGCGCCGGCACGGGCCAGTTCCTCCCGGTCGACGTGGCGGGGGAAGTGCACCGCCACCTGGAAGACCACGTGTTTCACCAGCGGGAGGTTGTCCTCGATCCGCCGGTTGATGATGTCATTGTTCTTCTGGTTCTTACGCATCGTCATGTCGCCTTTCAGCTCTCTCCTCCGGACGCAGAAGAGGTATCGGCACGACCAGCAGCCGACCTTGAGCAGAAATTCGAAAAACTTTGCAGATTCGGTATCGGGTGCTCTGAATTGCGCCTTGAGCGAAAAATTCCCACGCAGTGTGGTCAAGTTGGCGAGAATCGCTGGATTCAGCGGCCGCCGGCACCCTCGAATGCCACCGGTTCGAACCCCGCGTCGGCCAGAGAACGGAGCAGATCGGCGGCCTCGAACCGCTCCATGACCCCGCCGGCACCGGGGGTGACGACGGTGCCGCCCACACGCTCGGCCACCAGCGCCGCCATCGTGCCCGAGATCTGGGATGGCCAACCGAAGAGGCCGTACACCACGGTCTCGGCACCGTCCGGACCCCAACCCCGCACCTCGACCCGGACCGCGCCGGGGCCACCATCAGCATGGGGTGGACGCAGCATCGGCAGCCTGGAGGTGAACCGGTCGCGCCGGGTCGCAGAGACCCGGGCCGTGATCCGACGGGCATCGGGGAAGACCCGGTGCAGCAACGCCGGCCCGGGAAGTGCAGCCCGATAGCAGTCACGCGCCCCCACGGGATCGGGGAACCACGCCAGCTCCCGGCCGGTCCCGGCGATGCGATCGACCCATTCGCCGTCGATCCATTCACGGCCCGGGCGCTTGAGCGCCGCATGGTGGGTGCGGGCGCAGGCCGGCCCACCCGTGCCCGTCTTGGCGGTCGTGATCGTGTCGACCGCCGTCATCAGCGATGCGGCGTGCACGGCGAGCACGTCGACGACCCCCGGGGCGAAGCCGGCGCCCACGATCACGGAGCGTCCGACATCTCGAGCCAGTGGATCCAGCGCCAGCAGATCGTCGACCAGCGCCGCGTCATCGGCCATGCTCACCACGTGGCAACCGTCCCGCAGGAGGCGACGGGCCGCTCGATGCTGGGAGCTGGCAGGTGTGGCGAGCACGACCACGTCGGCCCGCTCGGCGACGGCACGGAGGTCGGCGACCACCTCCACCCGATCGCGACCGTGTTGGGCCGCGATGCGTCGGGCGAGTTCGCCATCGGTGTCGTGCACCACGACGTGTCCGGATCGGGCGAGCGCCGTCAACGCCGGAGCACCAGAGGCGCCGACACCGACAACGCCGTAGGTCGTCAACGGAGGTCCGGACCGTCCAGCGGACGCCAGCCACCCGACCGAGGCGGTACGCCACCGGTGCCGCGGAGCCGGAGGAAGGCGGCGATCAGACCGGCGGCAGACATCGCTGCGGAGACCCGGCGAATCAACGTGAGCATCCGGTCACGTTAGCGAAGTGGCGGGCGAGCGAACCGAACCCGGCACGCTCGCCCCACTCGTGGGCCTAGCTGGAGTCGAACCAGCGACCTCACCCTTATCAGGGGTGCGCTCTAACCAACTGAGCTATAGGCCCGAAGAGGCAAAACGCTACCGCTCCAGGGGCCCGGCCACTACCCGGATTCCGCCGTCGACGGCGGGTCACTCCGAGATCGACGGCGCTTCTTCGGCCGGAGTTGCACGGTCTCCTCTTCGATGACCGTGACCCGGATCCCACCGATGAGATCGGAGATCAGGTTGAACACCACGGTGAGGAGCACCAGGAGGACCGACGACGCCAGGGTCAGCGTCGCGCCGATGATGACCGCCGATCGGAAGATCTGGGCGGAGTCGATCTCGAATGCCTCGTAGTCGCCGATCTGCTCGATGAAGCTCTCGACTCGCTCGACGGTTCCCGCCCGGATCGCGGCATTCCACAACAGGACCCCGGCCAGCAGCAGCGCCGTGAACAGCGCGAGGTGAAACAGCACCGAGAACGTGAGCACCGACCACGGATCGATGTGGCGCACGACCCGTCGGACCTTGCGAGCACGCAGGCGTCGACGGCGGCCGAACCGCCGGCCGGCCGGCGCAGCGGCACTGGCGGCCGCCGTGGCGGCCACCGCAGGAGACTCGACGAGGGGCGCCTCGACCGGTGTGGTGAGGTCGGGGAGCGCGCCGGGGGCCAAGACATCGGTGGCGTCAGGCGCCGGCGTCGTCGCGAAATCGTCGAGCTCGTCGGCCGGGCCGGGCAGATCGGGGAACAACCCGTCGGTGCCCGGGGCCTCGAGGGCCAGCTCGACATCGTCGACGTCCGCCGCATCGGCATCGCCGTCCGACGCCTCGGCCACGTCGGCGTCCGGCTCCTCGTCCACGGGCTCCTCGTCGACCGAGTTCTGGAACTCGCCGTCGACGTCCTCGATCGTGGTGTCGGCGTCGATGGCGTCGACAGCCGGTGTGTCCTTGTCGAACAGGTCCGAGGTGGCGATGGTCGACGCATCGGAGGCGTCCTCATCGAGCTCGTCGGGCTCGGCATCCACGGCGTCACGCACATCGACGTCATCGTGGTCGTCGGCGTCGACCTTGTCGGTGTCCTCACCGACCACGTCATCGTCGTCGACCATGTCGGTGTCCTCACCGTCCACATCGATCTCGACGTCGTCAGCGACGGCATCCTCGCTGTCGTCGCTCAGCTCGGCACCGGTGGCGTCGGGGGCGTCCGTATCGACCTGGTCGTCGGCGTCCTCATCGATCTCGAGATCGATGGTCGGGTCCTCCACAGACACGTCGTCCAACTCGATGACCTCGTCGTCGGTCAGCTCCATGTCCAACTCGGGCTCGACGTCGACGACCTCGGCGTCCGGTTCGGACGCCGGGACATCCTCGGCGTTCGCGTCTTCGGTGAGGAGATCAGCGTCCTCGAACTCGTCCTCCGCAGGCTCGTCGCCGTCGAGTTCGTCGCCCGACAACAGATCGTTCACGATGGCGTCCACGGACTCCGCCGATGGTGCGTCCGCGAGCTCGTCCTCGCTCAGCGGCCGGGTCGGCTCGAAGCCCAGCGCTGCCACCACCGACTCGGCGATGACGCTGTCTTCCGACTGTTCTTCCTCGGCCGTCACCCGGGTCACCGTAGCTGGTCACAACCCCGGGATCGGGTCAAGGTCGGTCGATCTCGAGACGCTTCTCTGCCCGTGCAACGGCTCGTCGACCGTCGACCTCGACGACGACCTCCACGGGTGGTCCGGCATCGAACGACACCAGCCTCGCACCGTTACGACGGGCCAACTCACGAGCGGCATCGAGGCCCTCGGCTGCGCCGGCAAGCGCGGCAGCGTCGGCCGCGGTCTGCGCCCGGGCCCGGTCGATCGTCGCCTCCCCGACGGCACCGATCACCAGCGCCAGCAGCAGAACGAGCACCAACACCAACGCGACGAGGGGCAAGGCCTGACCCCGCTCCATTCGACGATCCACCACGACTCCACGTCCTCTCGGAAGTTCAACACGTGGGGAAGCGTTCGATGTGGGGGCACCTGATGGTGCAAGGCGTTCGATCAGGCGTCGTCGGTGTCGTCGCCCGGTTCGTCGACGCTCGACGGTGCGTC
>JAHDCV010000012.1:14270-61423 GCA_020629695.1 Acidimicrobiales bacterium
TCGATCAGGCGTCGTCGGTGTCGTCGCCCGGTTCGTCGACGCTCGACGGTGCGTCGGCGCCGGCGCCGGCGTCGGTCTCCGTCTCGGTCTCGGTCTCGGTCTCGGTCGTGACATCGTCCGACCCATCAGTGAGCTCGCCGAGCTCGTCGGCGTCGAGGAACATCCGTGTCACGGCGGCGACGCGATCACCATCGCCCAACGACATGACCGTGACGCCGGCGGCATCACGACCCTGACGGGACACACTCTCGACCGCCATCCGGATCACGACACCCGACGTCGACGCGAGCACCAGCTCGGCACCCGGACGGGCGAGCAGGGCACCGACGACATCACCGCGTCGTTCCGACACACGAATCGCCCGGACACCCAGACCGCCACGGCCCTTCGTGGTGAACTCCGACGGCGCGGTTCGCTTGCCGAAGCCATCGGCGGTCACGACGAAGACGTCCGTCTCGTCGCGGACGACATCGCCCGAAACGAGCTGATCGTCACCGCGGAATCGCATGCCGGTCACGCCAGCGGCCGAACGACCCATCGCGCGGACGTCGTTCTCCGAGAAACGGATCGCCTGACCCTTGTGGGAGAAGAGGAACACGTCGTCGTCACCATCGGTCGGGAAGACCGTGACGAGCTCGTCGCCGTCGTTGAGGTTGATGGCGATCAGGCCATCTCGCCGGGAGGAGTCATAGGCGTTGAACAGCGTCTTCTTGACCCGGCCCTGGCGGGTCGCGAAGAACAGGAACCGCTTGGTCTCGTAGTCGCGCGTGTCGATGACGGCCTGGATCCGCTCGCCCTCACTCAGGGGCAGGAGGTTGACCAGGGCCATTCCGCGGTTCGTGCGGCCCACGATCGGGACCTCGTGGGCCTTGATCCGGTAGACCCGACCCCGGTTCGAGAAGAACAACAGATAGGCGTGTGCCGTCGTGTGGATGAGGTGGGAGACGACGTCGTCGTCGTCCTTCGTGCGAGCTCCGGCCACGCCGCGCCCGCCACGGCCCTGGGAGCGGAACTCGTCGATCGATGTCGACTTGATGTAACCGGACGAGGTCATCGTGATGATGACGTGCTCGTCGTCGATGAGATCCTCGATGTCGAGCTCGCCCGGATCGGGCACGAGCGCGGTGCGTCGCTCGTTGGCGAACTGACCTCGGATGGCGGCCAGTTCGTCCTTGATGACCTCACGCAGACGTTCCTCGGAGGCGAGGATCGCCTCGAGCTCGGCGATCGCCTCGCGGATCTCGGCCAGCTCCTCCTCGAGGTTCGTCCGCCCGAGACGGGTGAGACGGGAGAGCTGCATGTCGAGGATGTGGTTCGTCTGGATCTCGGAGAACTCGAACGGGGCCGCCATGAGCTTCTCCTTGGCGATCCCCCGATCCTCCGACGCCCGGATGGCGGCGATGATCTCGTCGATGAGGTCGAGCGCCTTGATGAGGCCTTCGACGATGTGCTCACGCTTGCGCTTCTGATCGAGTCGGTACTCGGTCCGGCGGGTGATCACCTCGCGCTGATGCTCGACGTAGGCGACGAGCACCTCGCGCAGGTTCAGCGTGCGGGGCACACCGTCGACCAACGCGACCATGTTGACGCCGAAGCTCGTCTGCAGCGGCGTGTACTTGTAGAGGTTGTTGAGCACCACGAGCGCCGGGGCGTCGCGCTTCAGGTCGAACACGAGGCGGGTCTTGCCCTTGGAGGACAGGTCGCGCATCTCGCGGATGCCGTCGACATCGCCGCGGTCGACGATCTCCTTGACCTTCTTGCTGACCTGGCCGAGCGACACCTGGTAGGGCAGCTCGGTCACGACGATCTGGTCGTGGGTCTTTCCCTCGACGATCTCGGCGACCGCCCGCATGCGGACCGAACCCCGCCCCGTCATGTAGGCGTCGCGAGCGCCGACGCGTCCGAGGATCTGCGCCCCGGTCGGGAAGTCGGGCCCCTTGACGAACTCCATGAGGTCCTCGACCGTGGCCTCGGGGTGATCGATCAGATGCGTCGTCGCATCGATCACCTCACCGAGATTGTGCGGCGGGATGTTGGTCGCCATGCCGACGGCGATGCCCTGCGAACCGTTCACCAACAGGTTGGGGAAACGGCTGGGGAGAACGGTCGGCTCGTCGTGACGGCCGTCGAAGTTGGCCGCGAAGTCGACCGTGTCTTCGTTGATGTCGGCCATCATCTGCATGGCCAACGGTGTCAGGCGGCACTCGGTGTAGCGGTAGGCGGCCGGCGGATCGTCGGGCGAGCCGAAGTTGCCGTGCGGATCGATCAGGGTGTGCCGCAGCGAGAAGGTCTGGCCCATCCGCACCAGCGAGTCGTAGATCGCCGAGTCGCCGTGCGGGTGGTACTTGCCGATCACATCACCGACGACGGTCGCGCACTTCACGTGGCCACGATCGGGACGCACGCCCGAGTCGAACATCGACCAGAGGATGCGGCGATGCACGGGCTTCAGACCGTCGCGCACGTCCGGCAGCGCCCGGGACACGATGACCGACATCGCGTACTCGAGGAACGACTGCTCCATCTCGGTCTGGATCTCGATCGGCTCGACGCCGTCGCTCTCCGCCGTGAGTTCGGGCTCGTCGGTCGGAACGGCAGCGCCCTCGGTCGGTTCGTCGCCGTCGTCTGGGGTCAGGTCGTCATCAGCCATCAGATGTCCAGGAATCGCACGTCGTCGGCATTGGTCTGGATGAAGTGCTTCCGCGACTCCACGTCGTCACCCATGAGCACGCTGAACACCTCGTCCGCGATCGCGGCCTGATCGGCCGTCACCTGCAGCAACGTCCGGGTCTCCGGATCCATGGTGGTCTCCCACAGTTCCTCGGCATCCATCTCGCCGAGACCCTTCAACCGCTGGAACTCGTTCTTGTGATTCGGGTGCTCGGCGAGGAAGGCGTCCTTCGCGACGTCGTCCTTGAGGTACTGCTTCGAGCGCCCCACCTCGGTCGAGTAGAGCGGTGGCTGCGCGATGTAGACGTAACCCGCCTCGACCATCGGACGCATCTGGCGGAAGAAGAACGTGAGCAACAGCGTGCGGATGTGGCTTCCGTCGACGTCGGCGTCGGCCAGCAGGATCACCTTGTGATACCGGCACTCCGAGGCGTCGAACTCCTCCCCCACCCCGGCGCCGATGGCCTGGATGAGCGAGATGATCTCGGTGTTCTTGAACATCCGATCGACACGCGCACGCTCGACGTTCAGGATCTTTCCCCGGATCGGGAGGATCGCCATGGTGAGTGCGTTGCGGGCTTCCTTGGCCGAACCACCGGCGGAGTTGCCCTCCACGATGTACAGCTCGGATTCGCCCGGATCCTTCGACTGGCAGTCCGCCAACTTGCCCGGCAGTCCGGCACCGTCGAGGGCGGACTTCCGCCGGATCGTCTGCCGAGCCTGCGTCGCTGCGACCCGCGCTCGTGCAGCCTGGATCGCTTTGCCGACGATGCGCTTCGCCTCGTTGGGATGTTCCTCGAACCACTCCTTGAGTGACTCGTTCGTCGTCTTCTCCACGAGCGTGCGAACACTGACGTTGCCGAGCTTCGACTTCGTCTGGCCCTCGAACTGTGGCTCGCCGATGCGGACGCTGATGATCGCCGTCAGGCCTTCGCGGATGTCCTCGCCCTGGAGGTTCTCCTCTTTCTCCTTGAGCAGGCCCTTGTCCTTCGCGTAGGCATTGACCGTGCGGGTCAGCGCCGAGCGGAAGCCCTGCTCGTGCATGCCACCTTCGATGGTGTTGATGCCGTTGGCGAAGCTGTGGATGCCGTCGGTCTGGAACCCGGTGTTCCAGGAGAAGGCGATCTCGACTTCCTGCTCTTCGTCCTCGCCGGCGTAGTAGCCGATCTCTTCGAAGAGCGGCTCTTTCGAGGCGTTGAGGTGGGAGACGAAGTCCCGGATGCCGCCGTCGTAGCGGTAGGCGACCTTCTCCGGTTCACCGACCTCGCCGGCACGGGCGTCGATGGCTTCGAACTCCAGGCCGGCGTTGAGGAACGCCATCATCTGGAAGCGATCGAGCAGCGTGTTGAAGCGGAACTCGATGCCTTCCTTGAAGATCGTCGGATCGGGCCAGAACCGGACCGTCGTCCCGGTCCGATCCCCGGGGGCGTCGCCGATCACGGCGAGCTTCTGGTCGGGGTTCCCGCCGTCGACGAAGGACATGCCGTGGCGCTTGCCCTTCCGATCGATCTCGACTTCGACCCGGGTCGACAACGCGTTGACCACCGACACGCCGACACCATGCAGGCCGCCGGAGACCTTGTAGCCGCCGCCGCCGAACTTGCCGCCCGCATGCAGCACCGTCAGGACCACCTCGGCCGCCGACATGTCCTCGTACTTCGGGTGCGGGTCGACCGGGATGCCCCGACCGTCGTCGATGACCTCGACGGAACCGTCGGGCAACAGCGTGACGATGATCTTGGTGCAGTGCCCCGCCATCGCTTCGTCCACAGCGTTGTCCACAACCTCCCACACCAGGTGGTGGAGGCCGGTGGGACCGGTCGAACCGATGTACATGCCCGGGCGCTTCCGAACGGCTTCGAGCCCTTCGAGCACCTGGATCGCGTCGGCGCCGTAGCTTTCGCCACTGCTGGGATTCGCCGCGTTCTGCTCGGCCGCTGTCATCTCGAAAACGCCTTCATGAAGGGGTTCATTGTACCACCGCACCCAGCATTCCCCGGGGATGGCGATGGTGCTGGAACCGTTCAGGCTTCGCCGGTGCGAACGCGGACCTTCCTGGGAGCCGCCCTGCCGTCGAGATCCGCGAGCCGATCGATGATCTCACGCTCCATCCACCGGATCTGTGACGACCAGATCGGGTCATCACACCGCACCGTCAACACCCCGTCGACCAGCTCGACCGGACGGGTGTGTTCCGCCAACGCGGGGCCGACGATCTCGGGCCAGCGCGACTCGATCGATCGCATCGTGTTCGGGGGTGGCCCTCCCAACAACCGCATCATCCGCTCGAGCCCGCGGCCGAGCTCGTGGGGCTCGCTCACGACGTCGTTTCGCGATCGGACAGGCCGAGCTCGCCCGTCGGCGCGTCGTCGACTCGGCCATCGATCGTCGCCGGCGCCAACGCCACGGTGCCGTCCCGCTCGACCCGTACCACCGCATCGGGTCGAGTCGGCTCGGGAAGACCCGAGGCCGACGTGATCACGCTCTGCCCGGGTGGAAGATGGGCGAGGAGGGCCGCGGCACGATCGGGATCGAGCTCGGACAACACATCGTCGAGCAGGAGCAGCGGGGCCTCACCGAGTCGGTCGGTGGCGAGCTGATGCGCGGCCAGCCGCATCGCCAGCGCGAGCGTGCGTTGTTCGCCCTGTGACGCCTCGGTCCGCGAGGCGAGACCGTCCAACCGGAGATCGAGTTCATCCCGATGAGGACCGATGAGGCTGACCCCCCGACGAACGTCGTCGTCGCGGCCATCGACCAGCGCCTCGCCCAGGCTCCGAGCCGACCAGGAACGTTCGTAGCGAGCCTCGAGCGGCACGACCTCGCCGGCGAGAACGGCGTAACTCTGCTGCAGTCGTGGTCCGAGAATCGCGACGAGGCGTTCGCGCTCCTCCGTCAACTCACTCGCCAGCCCGGCGAGCTTGTCGTCCCAGACGTCGAGCGTGATCGCCGCCGCTTCGTCGAGGCGCCCCTTGCATTGCTTGAGCAGTGCGTTGCGCTGCTTCAGGACGCGGTCCAGATCCGACTGCAGCGAGGCCGACCGGGGGTCCAACACCACCATCAGTTCGTCGAGGTAGCGGCGTCGTTCGGCCGGTCCGTCCTTGACCATCGCGAGGTCGTCCGGCGCGAAGACCATGACCCGGAGTGCACCGAGCAGATCCTGCGTGCGTTGCACTCGCTGTCGATTCACCTGCACCCGCGTCCGACCTTGACGCGACAGCGCCACCTCGATCAAGACATCGCGCTCGTCCCGCACACCCTCGGCTCGGATGATCGCCTCGGAGGCACCACGTCGGATCAAGCTCTCCGTCGGAGCTCCGCGAAAGGACCGCAACGTGGACAGCAGCGCGATCGCCTCGAGCAGATTGGTCTTCCCGACGCCGTTGTCACCGAGGACAGCCGTCAAGCCGAGATCGAGCTCGATCTCGAGCGATTCGTGACTGCGGAAGTCCTGCAGCCAGACCCGCCGGAGCTGCACGTCGTCCGGTACCTCAGGAGAAACGAACGGGCATCAGCAGGTACAGGAAGTCGTCGACACCGACCGCCCGGACCAGTGCCGGCTTGAGTTCGTCGATCGTCGAGAGGGTGACCAGATCACCCGGGGCGACCTCGAGCCCTTCCAGCAGGTACTGCGGATTGAACGCCACGGTCAGGTCGTTGCCCTCATAGGTCGCCTCGACCTGTTCCCGCGCCGTACCCACGTCCTGGGTGACGGCGACCAGCTCGAGACCGTCAGCGGACATGTCGAGCCGCACCGGTGTGGCCTCACGAGCGAGCAACTTCACACGGCGCAGCGCATCGAGCAACTCCTCGCGGTTCAGCGTGAGGGTGTTGGGATGCGATGCCGGGATGAGCCCGCGGTAGTTCGGGAAGTCACCTTCGATCAGGCGGGTCACGACACGGATGTCACCGACCTCGAACGAGGCCTCACGTTCGCCCAGTCGAACCATCACATCGGCGCCGCCGGAGAGGATCCGATTCAGTTCCTGGAGTGCCTTACGCGGGATCAACACGCTCTGCCCGTCGGAGAGGACGAAGGCGTTGTCGAGATCCCGGACGGCCAGTCGATAGGAATCGGTCGCCACGAGCCGGAGGCCACCGTCCTCGGCGGCGACCAACACACCGGTGAGGATCGGGCGGGAGTCGTCGGTCGACGCGGCCGGAATGACCTGGCCCAGCGAACCGGCGAGATCGTCGGCGCCGATCGTGACCGCCTCGACGTCGAGTTCGGCCAATCGGGGGAAGTCGTCCCCGGCGATCAACCGGATCGCGAACTCGCTTCGGCCGGCGGAGATCTTCAACTCGTCCTCGACGGCAGCGAATGACACCGCGCCGGGCTCGAGAGCTTTCACGATGTCGGCGGCCAGCCGAGCGGGAATGACGACGACACCGTCGGTCTCTCCCGACACGGTGATGCCGACGCTGATGGTCAGATCGATGTCACTGCCGGTCAGCTCGAGGCGGTCTCCGGTGAGCGCGGCACGCACGCCGGAGAGCCCCGGCTGAGTACCACGACCACCGACGGCACGTCCGGCAGTGGCGAGGGCATCGACGAGCACGTCTCGTTCGCAGCGGAACTTCACGGTTGTTGCTCCTGGTTCACGGTGGTGTGTTGGCGGGTTGTCCGCAACGACCCCATCAAGCCTTTTGACAAAAGCAGTTGAGGTAGTAGGTCCTGTGGATTGTGGACGACGAGACGTCGTCCCAGCGTGATGGCGATGTCATTGTCCACGACTTCGGTGGATGATCCCCAGTCGGGTCGGTGGACGAACGGATCGGTTGGGGATGACCGGACGACTGTCCCCAGACGAGTCGATCCCGTCCCCAAGCCCGTCCCCGGTGCACCAACACGGTTGTCCACAGTCAGTCCCCAGCTTTCGCCGCGGCCCGGACGGCCTTCTCGAGGGAGTTGACCTGGTCGTAGATCTGTGGTCGCTCCTGCATCAGGGCCGCGATCTTGTCGCAGGCGTGCATCACGGTGGTGTGATCCCGACCGCCGAACTCCCGCCCGATGGTGGGGAAGCTGTGCTCGGTGAGCTGGCGGGCCTGATACATCGCGATCTGGCGGGCGGTCACGAGAGGCCGCCGGCGGGACTTCCCGACGAGCTCGGTGACCTCGAAGCCGAACTGTTCGGCCGTCGCCTCGAGGATCATCGACACCGTGATCGGACGGGGCTGGCGATCGGCGATGAAATCCCACAGGACACGCTCGGCGAGCTGTTCGGTCATCGCCTCGTTGTTGAGATTGGCGAAGGCGGTGACCTTGTTCAGGGCGCCTTCGAGCTCGCGGATGTTCGTGGTGATGTGGGTGGCGATGAAGCTCGCCACCTCGGTCGGGAGGAAGTAGCCGTCCCGTTCGGCCTTGGTCTGCAGGATGGCCATGCGGGTCTCGACGTCGGGCGGCTGGATGTCGGTCTGCAGGCCCATCATGAAGCGGCTACGGAGGCGGTCCTCGAGGGTCGGGATCGCATCGGGCTGCCGGTCGGACGAGAGCACGATCTGTGAGTTCGACGCATAGAGGTCGTTGAACGTGTGGAAGAACTCCTCCTGGAGGCCCTCCCGTCCGGCGATGAACTGGATGTCGTCGACGAGCAGGACGTCGATCCCTCGATAGCGCCGCTTGAAGTCGTCCTGGGTGTTGGTCCGGATCGAGGTCACCAGCTCGTTCAGGAATGTCTCGGTCGACACGTACAGCACCCGCAGGTTGGGGTACACGTCGTTGACGTAGCGCGCGATCGCTCGGAGCAGGTGCGTCTTGCCGAGGCCGGCGCCGCCGTAGATGAACAGCGGGTTGTACGAACCACCCGGTCGTTCGGCGACCGAGAGTGCGGCCGCGTGGGCGAAGCGGTTCGACGGCCCGATCACGAACCCGTCGAAGCTGTATCGGTGATCTCCGGCGGCGGGTGGTGGTGTGGTGGCTGCGGTCGTCTCCAGCTCGGCCGGGCTGACGGCCGGGGTCGGCTCGCCCTCGAGGTCGAACAACGTGGTCGGCAGCAACTCGAGTGAGAAGCGCATCGGGCGACCCGCCGCCTCGCTCACGACGCCCTGGACGAGTGGTCCGTAGCGGCCCTCGATGCGATCCCGGGCGATGCCGTTGGGAACGCCGAGCACCAGTTCGTCGGCGTCGTCGATGCGCATCGCCGTCACCGAGGCGAACGTCGACTGCCATGTCCCGTCGGCGACTTCGACGCGGAGAACGGCGGAAGCGTCGGCCCAGAGGCGCTCTGCGTTCTCGCTGCCGCTCAGCGACATGGGTCCGACATGCCGTTCGATCTCCCCAACATCCACAAGGTTGTCCACAACCCAGGTCTGCTGTTTTCCGCTCGTGTGGCCGATTGACGGAGCAACCGGGGAGGCGACGGTAGCGCTGCCGTGGGGTCGAGCAAACCGAACCTGTGGAAAAGCCTGGTTGTCCGTCTGACGAAGCGCCCGTTAGCCTCACCCTGCGCGTCCTGTTCGCCACGCTTCGGCCCCAGGATGATGCGAGTCGAATGCGGACGCCCTTCCCGGCGGATCCGCTGCCGGAGAGGCCCGAGGAGTCCCCCGTGAGCAAGCGCACCTTCCAGCCCAACACCCGTAAGCGTGCCAACAAGCACGGCTTCCGTTCGCGGATGTCCACGAGCGGTGGCCGCTCGGTGCTGCGCTCGCGCCGCCTCAAGGGCCGCAAGCGCCTCAGCGCTTGATTCATCGCGTCCGGCACCGCCGCACGTTCGAACTCCTCCGCCGCGACGGTCGCCGTCGCCGCGGCGCGATCGTGTCGGTGACCTATCTCCCGATGGATCTTCCCGCCCCGCAACTCGCCTTCGCCGTTCCGACGTCGTTCGGAACGGCGGTCGAGCGCCAACGCGCTCGACGCCGTTGCCGCGCCGCATTCCGAGCGGCGTGGTCGGGTGACGGCCCGGCCCCGGTCGGCGTCTACCTCGTCCGGCCTGGTCGGCGGTCGCTGACGGCCCCCTTCGAGTCGGTGTGCGTCGACATCGAACAGATGTTCGAATCCTTGGCGGAGGCCTGATGCGCCCCGCCGTCCTTTGGCTGATCGGTTTGTACCGAGCGAGCCGAGGCGGCGGTCCCCGTCGTTGTCGTTACGTGCCGAGTTGCTCCTCCTATGCAGAGGAGGCCATCGAGCGGTACGGCGTTGCGAGAGGTGGATGGATGTCCATCCGCCGACTCGGCCGCTGTCATCCGCTCGGCGGACACGGTGCCGACCCCGTTCCCGACCTGGAGGTCTGCTGACCCATGTTCGACGCAATCGCCCGAGTGCTTTCGGGTATCTATGCGCTGCCGGCCGTCGGCGGTTCGTATGGCTTCGCCATCGTGCTGCTCACGCTGCTGGTGATGGTGGTGCTGATGCCACTCACGCTGCGTGCGACGAAGTCGACGATCAAGATGCAGCAGGTCCAGCCCGAACTCAAGCGGATCCAGAAGGAGTTCAAGGGCGACCGGGAAGAGATGAACCGTGAGATGATGGCGCTGTACCAGCGTGAAGGCATCAACCCGGTGGGTGGCTGTGTCCCGATGCTCGCACAGCTGCCGGTGTTCCTGGTGCTGTTCAACGTGCTCCGTGGCCTGACCCGGCGACGTGAGGATCTCAGCTATTTCGAGCTGGCCACGGTCGTGACCGGCGCCGATGGTGAGAGTGGGCGGATCTTCGAACCCAGGTACCTCGAGACCGATTCGGCGATGTATCAGGATCTCATCCAGACCGATGAGATGCCGTTCGGCCCCATCGATCTGGCCCTCCAGGCGTGGGACGTCCTCCAGACCGACTTCGTCAAGGCGCTCCCCTACATCGTGCTGATCGCCGCCGTCGTCGGCACCAGCTACTACCAGCAGCGTCAGATCCAGGCTCGGCGAAACAGCGACGAGCCGATGTCGGACGTGATGCGCCAGCAGCAGGCGATTCTCAAGTTCCTTCCGCTGATGACCGGCGTCTGGTCCTTCGCCTTTCCGGCCGGCCTCGTCATCTACTGGTTCACCTCGAACCTGTTCCGGATCGGCCAGCAGTCGTACATCACACGGCAGATCTACAACAAGACCGAGATCCCGCCGTCGAGCGGTGGCGGTCTCGCCGGACTCAAGGACGAGCTCCCCAGCCCCAAACGGGCCAAGGAGGAGATGAAGGACGCCGACGATTCCTCGTCGACGAAGACCTCGGCGAAAGCCAAGGACAACAAGCGCGATGCTTCGGACGCCTCTGCGTCCTCCGACCGCAAACAGCGGTGGGAAGACCGGAAGAAGAAGGCCGAAGCAACGCGGCGCCAGAACACGCCCAAGCCGTCGTCCGGTCGGACGACGCCGAAGGGCACCACGGCGCGTCCCAGCAACAAGAAGAAGCGAAAGCGATAACGCATGGAGTGGATCGAAACCACCGCAGACACGGTCCCCGCGGCCATCGACCTCGTTCTCGACAACCTCGGTGTCGACGAGCGCGAGGCCGACATCGAGGTGCTCGAGGAGCCCAAGACCGGCCTGTTCGGCCGGGTCAAGGGTCAAGCCCGCGTTCGCGCGCGGGTCAAGCCGAAGGCACCACGGCCGAAGCAGGAGCGCCGCGATCGAAAGCGCTCCTCGGGGAAGAAGAAGCCCAACGGAGGCGGCGGCAACAAGCAGGGCGGTGACTCCTCGGAGTCCAAGCCCCAGCAGCGCCAGGCTGCCGCGGCCAGCACACCCAAGGAGGACCGGCCCCGCCGGGAGAAGAAGCCGGCTGCACCGGACAAGACCGACGCTGAGCTCGCGGGCGAGGTGAACGAGTTCCTGACCGGTCTCGTTGCCGCCTTCGGTCTCGACGGTGACGTCGAGGTGACGCCGGTCGATGGCGACCTCGAGGCAACCATCTCCGGACAGCACGGCGTGCTGGTCGGACCGAAGGGCCGCACACTCGACGCGATCCAGGAACTCAGCCGGGTGACGATCCAGAAGGCGTCGACTTCGACGGCTCGGGTTCGCATCGACGTCGGCGACTACCGGGAGCGGCGTCGTGCTGCGCTCGTCGCCCTCGCTGAGGATGTGGCCGGCCGCGTGACTGACTCAGGGACGCCGTTGGCGCTTCAGCCGATGACTTCGGTTGACCGCAAGGTCGTCCATGATGCTCTCGCAGCGATCGAAGGCGTCGCCTCCCGGTCCGACGGTGAGGATCCGTACCGTCGAATCGTCGTCGAGGTGGCATCCTGATCGTGTGAACGATCAACTGCAGAGGGTTCTCGATCGAGCCCGGACCCTGGGCTTCCTGGGTCCGGGCTCGATCGCGTCTCAGCACGAACATGCGCAGCGATTTCTCGAGGGCGTGCCAGAGGACGCTGCCATCCTCGATCTCGGCTCTGGTGGCGGGCTACCCGGCCTTGTCATCGCAACCGAACGACCCCGAACCTCCGGCGTGCTTTTCGACGGAATGGAGAAGCGAACGACGTTCCTCTCCTGGGCGCTCAGGGAGCTCGGTGTGGTCGACTGGAGTGTCGAGCGTGGCCGCGCCGAGGAGAGCGACGTCCAGCAGCGGTGGCGCGGACACTTTGATGTCGTCACAGCGAGAGGCTTCGGTCCACCGTCCGCCACCCTCGAGTGTGCGATCGGCCTGATTCGACCGGGCGGTGTTCTCCTGATCTCCGAGCCGCCGGTACGGAGAACATGGCCGACCGACACGCTCGGCGGCCTGGGCTTCTCCGTCGACACCACGTTGCCCGGGCTCGTCGCCATCCGTGCGGATGCCCCGAATGATCCACCTCTCCCCCGCACATGGAAACGTCAGCTGGCCTCGCCGAGGTTCGAAATCATCGATGCGTCGTGAGATGTCGTCGGCTTCGTTTCACGTGAAACACTCCTCCGGGTCGTTGCGTCACGCCGCTGACCTGGCCAAACTGTCTCTCCGGGTGCCATACCCGAGTCCAGGAGGACCGAAGTGATGGATGATCCCTCGATCCCGGCGCAGCCTGCTGCCGCAGGGGCACGCATCATTGCCGTGGCCAATCAGAAGGGCGGCGTCGGGAAGACGACGACGACAGTGAATCTCGCTGCGGCGGCAGCGGAGCTCGGCCAGCGTGTTCTGATCGTGGACCTCGACCCACAGGGAAATGCGAGTACGGGTCTGGGGATCAACCCGCGGAGCCTGGAAGCGTCGATGTACGACGTCCTGCTGCACGATGTGCCGCTCGACGATGCGATCGAAGCCGCCGCGGTGAAGGGACTCTTCGTCGCACCAGCGAACCTCGACCTCGCAGGAGCGGAGATCGAGCTCGTCCCCGCCTTCAGCCGGGAGATGCGTCTTAAGAACGCCATCAACACGGTGATCGACGACTATGACCTCGTTCTCATCGACTGCCCGCCGTCGTTGGGACTCCTCACGGTGAATGCGTTGACCGCGGCGACTGAGGTTCTCGTGCCGATCCAATGCGAGTACTACGCACTCGAAGGCCTCGGACAGTTGCTCCGCAACATCGATCTGGTGAAGCGGAATCTGAACGAGTCGCTGGAGGTGGGAGCGATCGTCTTGGTCATGTTCGACGCCCGCACCAAGCTCGCAGGCCAGGTGGCCGCGGAGGTCCGCGAACACTTCGGCGACACCGTCTGTCGGACGGTGATTCCGCGAACCGTGCGATTGTCCGAGGCCCCGTCCTTCGGCCAGCCGATCACGGTCTTCGACCCTGTCTCCCGCGGCGCCATCGCCTACCGTGAGCTCGCACGGGAGGTGGTCGGATGAACCGGAAGAGTGGACTCGGCCGAGGCCTCGGGTCGCTGATCCCCGCGGACATCAGCGGGCCGGGGGAGTCCTCGGGCGGAGGCGATGAGCTGAGGAACGTGCCCGTCTCGGCGATCGAACCGAATGAATACCAACCGCGGGCGCGGTTCGACGAAGAGGCGCTGGTCTCGCTGACCGATTCCGTCCGAGAGCTCGGCGTGTTGCAACCGATTCTCGTACGAGAGCGCGAGGACGGTGGCTATGAGCTGATCGCGGGGGAGCGCCGCTGGCGAGCCGCCAAGCGAGCCGGCCTGCCCGACATTCCCGCGGTCATTCGTCGGATCGACGATCAGACATCACTCGAACACGCGGTCGTCGAGAACCTGCATCGCGAGGATCTCAACGCGCTGGAAGAAGCCGCGGCGTACCAGCAGCTCATCTCCGACTTCGGTCTGACACAGGATGAAGTGGCGACGCGTGTCGGGAAGTCACGGTCGGCGGTCACGAACACGTTGCGCTTGTTTCAGCTCCCGGGCTCGGTCCAGCGCCAGGTTGCAGGGGGAGAGCTCGGCGCCGGTCATGCGCGTGCCTTACTCGGTTGTCACGATCGCGCCGAGCTCCAACGCCTCGCGGATGTCATCGTCCGTGAAGGTTGGTCGGTCCGCGAGGTCGAACGGGCCGTGCGCGAGTTGTCCTCTGATCCCTCTGAGGTCGGTGAGGGCGCATCGGCGGACGCTCTCGAGCCGAGCCAGCACGACAGTGAGCAGTCGACTCCGCGCCCCGGTGCGGTCAAGCCGGCTGCGGTGCTCGAACTCGAGGAGCTGCTCGCCGATCACCTGGACACGCGAGTGCGGATCTCCGGCGGCGAAGGAAACGGCAGAGTTTCGATCGACTTCGCTGATCTCGCTGACCTCGAGCGGATCTATCGCCGCATGGTTCAGGGCTGATTCTGGGTTCTCCCCAAGTTTGTCCACAGGTTGGGGAAAGCCTCAAGCTCCACCAGAGGCTTGAGGTCGGACGCGAAAGCGCCCGGACCAGACGGTCCGGGCGCAGTCAGACGTTGCGGTTCGTACCGCGAGCCAGGGACTCGATCAGACGCCGAGCTCTTCCAGGAGTTGCGCCTTGCCCTTGGCGCCGACGACTCGCTTGTCGACCTCGCCGTCTCGGAAGACGAGCATGGTGGGGATGGACATGACGCCATACCGCTGGGCGATGGACGGGTTCTCATCGACGTTCAGCTTGGCGATGACCGCGTCACCCGCCTTCTCGACGGCGATTTCGTCGAGGATGGGGGCGATCATCTTGCAGGGGCCACACCATTCGGCCCAGAAGTCGACGACGACCGGCTCGGATGAGCCGGCGACCACCTCGTCGAAGGTGGCCTCGGTCAGGTTGACGATGGCATCAGACACGAGATTCTCCGCGTGCTCGAGGGACGACTCGGTCGTCCCGTTGGTTGTTGAAGGAAACCATGGAGGGTTGGCTGCTATTCCTGGGCCTCGAGCCAGCGCTCGGCATCCAGAGCGGCGGCGCAGCCGGAGCCGGCGGCGGTGATGGCCTGCCGATAGACGTCGTCCTGGACGTCGCCGCATGCGAAGACCCCGGGAACAGATGTTCGACTGGTTCGGCCTTCGACCGCCAGATAGCCGTTGTCGTGCAGATCGAGTTGGCCGACGAAGAGGTCCGTGTTGGGGCGATGCCCGATGGCGATGAAGAGTCCGGTGAGGTCCATGGTCGAGGCCTCGCCCGTCACGGTGTCCTCGAGCGCCACCCCGGTCACACTCTGATCACCGAGGACCTCCGTGACCACCGCGTTCCAACGGAACTCGATCTTCGGGTTGGCCATCGCTCGGTCCTGCATGATCTGTGAGGCCCGGAGCTCGTCACGACGATGGATCACGGTCACCTTCGATGCGAACTTCGTCAGGAACATGGCCTCCTCCATGGCGGAGTCACCACCGCCGACCATGCCGATGTGCTGGTCGCGGAAGAAGAAGCCATCGCAGGTCGCGCAGGTCGAGACGCCGTGTCCGATGAGACGGGTCTCATTCGGTACGTCGAGCATGAGGGCTTTGGCTCCGGTCGAGACGATCACACTCTCGGCGAGATGCGTCGGTTCCGGTGCGTCCGGGTCGCCCACCCAGATCTTGAACGGGCGCTCGGAGAAATCGACCTTGCTCGCGCGCACGGTGTGCATCTCCGCGCCGAACCGCTCGGCCTGGGCTCGGAAGTTCATCATGAGCTCCGGACCCATGATCCCCTCGGGGAAGCCGGGGAAGTTCTCGACCTCGGTGGTGAGCATCAGCTGGCCGCCTGGCTGGTCGCCGGTGGAGGAGGGCTCACCTTCGAGGACCAGTGGCGAGAGGCTGGCTCGAGCCGTGTAGATGGCTGCGGTCAGCCCGGCCGGGCCGCTCCCGATGATGACGACGTCGTGGATGGTCGGCATGGCGCCGCGCTCCTCTCTGAGTGACCCGTACGGGTCCGTGACGACTGGAGAACCACGGGAAGCACGCGTTGCTTCCCCCGGCGGAGATCAGGAGTCGCGCTTGCGCCAGACAAGGGCGCCGACGGCGGTGAAGATCGTGCCGAGGCCCACGTAGGTGATCCACACCGCGCGGTCGCGCTCGATCCCGGGGATCGCGTCGATCCCGAGGTTCAGGACACGCACGAGGAAGACGAGCATGAGCAGGGCGAACAGCACACCGATCACGGCGATCGCCACGCCGTAGACGACGACTCGGGAGATCTCGAGGGCCTTGCCGGTCGTCTTCTCGCGCACCTTGCCGACCGACTGCACGACGGTCTCGGTGGCCTTGGCCGACCAATCGGCGGACGACGTTCCGGGGGACTGAACTTCCGACATCGGAGACGACTCTAACCCGCCAACCGACGCGGCAGACCACCTCAGGTGGGGGAGCACTCCGGGAGGGTGAACACCATGGCCTCGAATCCGGTTCCGGCCTCGTCGTCGGCGAGCAGATGGATCTCGTGGTCGATCAGGCCATCCGGTGACGTTCCGGGCGCGACGTGGAGCGTGACGCGGTCTTCGATCAGTGCGCAGACGGGTGCGATCGGTTCGATTCCGTTCTCCCATCGCGCCACCATCTCCTCGAGGAGCAGTTCGGGGCGGTCGACGTCGACGAGCACTGGTATGTCGCTCTCGTCCTGCGGTGCCAGACCGGTATCCGCCTCTCCGGTGTCGTCCGACGCCGTTTCAGCCGCTTGATCGCCCTCGGTGTCGTCCATGGACTCTTCGTCCGCGGTGTCGGATTCCTCGACCGCCATCTCTTCCATGGCCTCTTCTTCCATGGCCTCCTCGGCGACGTCCATGGACTCTTCGGCCATGGACGCTGCATCTCCGGCGTCGTCCGCCGAGTCGGAGTCGAACGAGCGCGCTGCGTCGTCGGCCGCGTCCTCCATGCTCGCGGTGGCCAGATCGGCGGCGTCGTCATCGCCACCCGTGAGAGGAATCGCAACACCGACGAGCAGGACGACACCAGCGGCGGCTGCCGCGAGGGCGCCCAGCGGTCGGCGACGTCGGTCGGGTCGCGCCATCGCCACCACGTCGGGGACCGCCGCCGACGCTGTGCTGCTCGGAGCTGTGCCGCCCGAGAGCGGTCCCGCGCCGGCGCGGAGATCGATGTCCGCATCGCCGGCGCTGGAAGCCTGCAGGTCGTCGAACGCCGCCAGCGCCGCGCCCAGGTGACGTCGGCGGGTGAAGGGATCGGCGACGCCGAGATCCCCCCCGGTGGACACCTGTTCCGACACCTCCCGGAACCGCTCGACTTCGGCGAGCATCGACGGGTCGGCCTCGACACGGGCGCGCTCGACCGCTGTGGCGTCACCGTCCAGGTAGGCGGAGATGAGTTCGTCGCGCTCGGTCATGGCAGTTCCTTGGACGTCACGACGGGGGCTCCTGGTTCCCGAGTCGTTCCGCGAGCTGTCGCCGCGCCCGAGCGATTCGTGATCTCACGGTGCCCGGGGCGAGCCCGAGTGTGTCCGCGATCTCTGCGTAATCGAGCCCTTCGAGATCACGGAGCACGAGCGGAGCTCGGAACTCCGGGGTCAGCGTCGCGAGCGCCGACATCACCTGATCCCGTTGGGCGACGTCGTCGCCGAGCTGATCATGTGATCCGGTCGGTCCCGCCGGCTCGATCTCGTCCTCGGTCGGCACCGGCCGCCGTCCGCGACGGCGGAGCTCGTCCAGACAGGCGTTGGTGGCGACTCGGTAGGCCCACGTGGAGAACGCCGAGCGTCCATCGAACCGATCGAGCCCTCGCACGATCGCGAGCAGCGCCTCCTGCGTTGCGTCGTCGCCGTCGGCGACGTTGCCGGCGATCCGACGGCAGCGGGCCGAGATCCGGTCGTAGTGCCGCTCGAGCAATTGATCGAGCGCGCCGCGGTCGCCGGCTTGGGCCCGTTGAACGAGCTCGAGGTCGGACGTGGCGCTGATGCGTCCATGCTGCCCGTTCGGTACGTGCCAGGTGGGGACCCGTCGTCGCGACGGGCCCTCAACGCAGGCGGACGTCGACGATCTCCAACCGGAGCGCCCCGTCGGTCATCGACCGGCCCTGCTCGGTGATCCACAGCACGACTTCGTCACCGACCGGTTCGGACGGCAGTTCGATCACCGCTGAACCGGACGCACCGTCGACGCCTCCGACCGGCGCCGCCCAGCCCTGTGGGATGTCGCCGAGATCAGTACCGACGTAGACCTCGATCGTCCAACCCTCGGTGAGGGTGTCGATCTCGACGGCCCGGACGGCGGCCGGCCCCTCGAGGTCCAGTCGAAGCCCCACGCCGTCCTTCAGACCGCCGAGCGCCGGCCGGCGATAGGTCTCCGTCGGCCAGGCCGTGGATGGGTCGCCGTCGAACGCGGCGGGTGCCCGCTCGTTCTGCTCGACGTCGTCGCCACCCGGATCCAGCGGTGTGGCCGACGCGATGACGGGGTCGACCAGTTCGATGATGGGGGACAGCACCGTCGTCGGACCGGCGTCCGGTTCCGTGTTCACCGTGGTGTCGATGTCGTCGTCGCCCCGTCCCCCGACGGTGAAGAGCAACGATGCGACCACGATCGCGACACCGACCAGGACGACCGCGAGCATGGATCCGAACCAGCTTCGCATCTTCGTGACGGGGATCTCGCCGATGTCGTGCTCGTCGAGTTCGATGTCGGGATCGAACGGCGCCGGTTCGGGTGTCCTGTCCGGCGAGATGAACACGGTCGCGTCCCGGCTTCCCGGGTCGAGATCGATGTCCACACCACTCAACTGGGCGTGGAGGTCGGCCGCGGTCGACGGGCGCGCACTGGGTTGGCGCCCGAGACAGCGATCGATGACGAGTTCGAGATCGATCGGGGCATCGGGTCGATGGCGCCGCAGGAGCGGTGCGGCCTGGTGCAGACGGGCCAGCGCGGTCGCGGCGTCGCTCTCGGCCCGGAAGGGCACGTGCCCCGTGGCGCACTCGAAGAGCACGACGCCGAGCGAATAGATGTCCGACCTGGGATCGATCGTGCCGCCCTCGACCTGCTCAGGCGAGAGGTACTTGGCGGTTCCGAGCAGTGTCCCGGTGACGGTGAGATCGGTGTCCTCGCTGGCCTTGGCGATTCCGAAGTCGGTGACGACGACCCGCTTGTCCGCACAGAGCAGGATGTTCGACGGCTTGATGTCGCGGTGGATCACGCCGCCGCGGTGCGCCTCGTGCAGCGCGTCGGCGACCTGCCGTCCGACCTCGAGCGTCATGGGGTCGTCGAGTTGCCCGAGGTCGTCGAGTGCTTCGCGGAGCGTCCGGCCGACGAGCAGTTCCATGACGATGGCCTCGAGTCCGCCATCACTGACGGTGTCGAAGATCGACACGATCGAAGGATGTGAGAGTCGGGCCGCCGCGACGGCCTCCCGCTGGAAGCGTGCGAGGAAACCCCGGTCGCCGGCCAGGTGTGGGTGGAGGACCTTGATCGCGACGGATCGCTCGAGCACCGGGTCGTGGCCGTGCCACACCTGAGCCATGCCACCGGTCGCGATGAGCGAGCGGAGCTCGTATCGGTCTCCGATGATGCGACCGGGCCGGACGCCCGACTCCGACGGGTCGATCACTCCACCACGGTACTTCGCTCACCCGCACCGGTCGCGGGCGACGCGGTCTCGTCGTCGACGGCGGCGTCACGCGACCGCGTGGCGGCATCGGAGTGGCGGGTGTCGGGCTCGCCCGAGCCGGCGCCATCCACTTCCTGCGATCGTCGGCCCTTGCCGATCGACACGATCCACCAACCGAGGAGGAACGCGAGCGCGGTGCCCGTGAGCAGCAGCCCGAGTCCGGGAACCGCCGTCGAGCGGATCCGGATGGTCGTTCGTGCCAGTTCGTGCCGTCCGTCGGGGGTCAGCACGATCACCTCGAGAGGTGTCAGGCCCAGGCTGCGGGTGACGACCTCGACATCGGTGGTGGTGGCCCCGGGGGGCAACTCGAGGACGACGTCGTCCGGGGTGATCAGCTTGTCCGACTCGAACCGCAGGCGAACCCGGCGGGTGCCCGATGCGGTCGACTCGAATCGGATCGGGAGCGGGTGCCGCTCGGTCGCGAGCGTGACCGAACCCTGGTCCGGGAGTGTGACGAACGCGAGCGCCTCGTCGACCGACTGTGCGACCCGGTCGAGCGCCCTGGCCCGGTCGTCCTGGTTCCGGTCCGTCGTCACGGCCCCGGTCAGCTCGCTGCGGAGCCGGCCCGGTTGCGGATCACCGGTCACGTGGACCTCTCGGTAGCTCTCCAGGTCCGCCAGTGTCTCGGTCAGTGTCTCGGCCAGTGGCCGCAGGTCCTGGCTGGGTCGCTCCGCGGGAAGCACGGGGATGGCCCCGACGTCCCCGGCGATCTCGAGCAACGAGACCGGACCGACCGGTCCGGGGGAACTCAACGCGTCGAGCACCGTGTCGAGCGGGCCGGCGGCCACACGGCCATCGGCTGAGCCCGCACCGAGGATGATGGGGGACCGGTCGACCTGCGCGCGGAGGGTCAGCCGGGCCAGCAGCTCATGGACCCGCCCGACCTGATCGGGGTGCACGCGCAGGGCGCGGGAGTCATCGGGATCCGGGCGCACGCTCACGACCCGCGGATCCCGACGCAGGGTTCCCGACGACGAGCCGGTCGAGGTGTTGTCGATCACGACGAGTTCGCGGTCGCCGGCGAGCAGTTCGAGTCCGGCCTCGGTGAGTCGGAGATCGTTGACGACGAGTTCGTCGCTCAGGGGAAGTCCCAGGGCGTCGAACCGGGCTCGATCCGCGGCCGTCGCGTCGTGCCAGAGCTCACCGAGGTCGGTTTCGGCGAGCGCCGATGGGTCCAGTCGGATCACCCGCTCCGCCGTCACCGGGCGACCGGCGAGCGCCGACCGGAGTCGTCCGACGAGGTCGGGGGAGTTCTCGAGCTGGGTCAGGACGCCGCGTTCGAGGACCACGGTGACCGGGATGGACGGGTGCTCGGTCAGCAGCTCGATGGCGTCGTTGATCGTGAGATCGTCGGCCGCCGCCACCGGCATGAGGATCGCCACGGGAAGCGGATCGATCTCGGCGGTCTCGCTGGGGAGCCGGATCAGGTGGGTGTCGAGGCTCGCGACCCGGCCATCGGGGCCGTTGAGTGCCAGTTCGACCGGGTAGACGCCGTCGGTCGGGACGAAGATCCGCTCGGCGTCGCCGTTGGGTGCCGATCGGATCGGCAGCGAGACGACGAGATTGCCCACCTCGTCGCGGGGGAGTTCGGCGAGGGGAAAGCTCCGACGATTCAACACGTCGATCGGTGTCGACCCCATGTCGTCCTCGGCTTCGAGCACGCCGAACAGCGTGAGGTCCAAGCGCTCCGCCGAGACGTCGGCCGGCCAGCGGACCACGAGTTCGAACGTGCCGTCAGCGGGTACGAACGCGGTCTGGTCGACCACCGCGAAGGGCGGAGGGGTGAGCTGTCGCACCGGTCGCACGACGCTCGGTGCGCCACCGGCCGGAGCCGGCCCGACGAGCGCGGAGAGGAGCGCCGCGCCGACCAGCAGCGCTCTGGCGATCGAACGTCGTCGTGACCTCACGCGAGACTGCGTTCGAGCACGAGCAGGCCGCGGGGCTCGTCGACGAACCCCATCGCCCGGTACAGGTCGAGCGCTCGTTGATTCCGCTCCTGGGTGTTGACCATGACGTCGCTCGCACCGGCGTCGCGCAACCAGCGCAGTGCGTCGGCGACCAGGCTCGAGCCGAGCCCCCGACCCTGTGCGTCGGGATCCACCGCGAGTCGCTGGAGGTAGCCCCGGGCGCCGGCTCGGCCGGTCACGGCGTACCCCGTGACGCCACCGTCGCCGGTGAGCCGGAACCGGTGATGCGGTGTCGCCCGGCACGCTTCGTCGAGGGAGGCCCGGTCGAATCGCCAGAACCCGTCGAAGGCGGCACCGTCCACGACCAGGGCCGCGTCGCGGTCGCGTCGGCGTCCGGCACGTGTGGGAGCGGTCGGTTCGGGGAGCGTGTCGTGCAGCGTCCGCCGCAGCAGATGGAGTTCTTCCCGTGCGGTGAAGCCCGCGGCGAGGAACGCCCGGGCGTCGGTGAGGTGCAGCGCCGGGGTCACGACCTGCTCGACGCCGGCGCGTGTCAGGCGGTCGACGCATCGGTTGATCGTGTGGGGATCGAGTCGTTTCGCGCCGCGGGCCGGTCCGACGAGCGCGACCGTTGCCTCGCCGTGCCACGGATGGACACGGAGCTGTCGTGTGCCGGACCGCAGCCGCTTGGGACGACGCGTGTCCACACCTGAGGAGAGGGCGAAGGGCGTGTCCACCATCGGCGAGGATACGCAGCGTCGCGCAGCACGTGTGGTTGGGGCCGGGGCAACTACCGTTGCGGGCATGTCGAGTTCCCGGGTCGTGGTCGTCACCCACGCCGACTGCGTGGCCCACGATCCCGGTGTCCACCACCCCGAACGGCCGGCCCGTCTCGGTGCCGCCATGCGGGGACTCGGAGACTTGGACCTCGGCACCGATCTCGTCGTCGAGGATGCGCCGCTCGTCGCGCTCGACGACGTGGTGCGGGTCCATCCCGCCCAGCTGCTGCGAGATCTCGAGCTGCTGTGTGAACGAGGTGGCGGTTCGATCGATCCCGACACCACGGTGTCGCCCGAGTCCTATGCGGCCGCTCGACGTGCTGCGGGTGCCGGACTCGCCGCCGTCGACGCGTTGCGGGGCGAGCGGGCTGATGTCGCGTGGGCGATGGTCCGACCACCGGGTCATCACGCGACGGTCCGGACCCAGATGGGATTCTGCCTCATCAACAACGTGGCGGTGACCGCCCGGTCGTTGACCGCAGCCGGTGACCGGGTCGCGATCGTCGACATCGACGCACATCACGGCAACGGCACCGAGGACGTGTTCTGGCGCGACCCCGACGTGCTCTACGTCAGCCTGCATCAGTCGCCGTGGTACCCCTACACGGGCGACGCGACCGACATCGGCGCCGATGCGGGGGTCGGGGCGACGGTGAACCTGCCGATGCCGGCGGGCGCGGCCGGCCGGGCCTATCGGCAGAGTCTCGATGAGGTCGTGCTGCCCGCGCTCGAGGCGCATCGGCCAGACTGGTTGCTGATCTCCGCTGGTTTCGACGGGCACCGTGCCGATCCCCTCACGGATCTCGGCCTCACGGCGGCCGACTACGCCGACATGGTCACCAGGCTGCGGTCGGTCGTCGGTGAACGCCGGACCGTGCTGTTCTTGGAGGGGGGCTATGACCTCGACGCACTCCGGGCGTCGACGGCGGCGGTCACGGCTGCGCTCGTCGGTCACGGGCATCGTCCCGAGCGGGCCACCGATGGCGAGGGTGCCGACGAGGTGGTCGATCAGGTCCGGACCGCGCATCGGGGTGCCGGCTCCGGTCTCGACCGCTCGTGAGGCGACCGGTCGTCGATCCGGTTCTGGCCGCCGCTCCCATCGTGGAGCGGCTGGCGCCGCTCGTCGCCGCGTTCGCCGCGGCGGAGTTCGAACTCGCCCTCGTGGGTGGGATCGTGCGGGACCTGGCGCTCGGGGTGGCGGGAGCGAGCGACGACGTCGACGCGACGACCGATGCCCGCCCCGACGACATCAAACGCATCGTCGCGCCGCTGGCCGACGCGGTCTGGGCTCAGGGGGAGCGGTTCGGCACCATCGGGCTCCGGATCGGCTCCGACGATCTCGAGATCACGACCCACCGCGCGGAGGTCTACGACCCGGCGTCGCGCAAGCCGGTGGTCGCCTTCGGCGACGACCTGGTGACGGATCTGGCACGGCGTGACTTCACGATCAATGCGATGGCGATCGACACGCGTACGGCCAGCCTCGTCGACCCCCACGACGGTCTGGCCGATCTCGCCGCCGGTCGTCTCCGCACACCGCTCTCGCCGGCCACGTCGTTCGGCGACGATCCACTCCGGATGCTGCGCGCCGCACGTTTCCTGGCCCGGTTCGATCTGGAGGCCGACCCGACCCTGACCGTCGCGATGCGTTCGATGGCCGACCGCCTCGACATCGTCTCCGGTGAGCGGATCCGGGACGAGTTGGACAAGTTGCTCGCCCTTCGCGACCCGCGGGCGGGGCTCCGGCTCCTGGCCTCGACGGGCTTGCTGACCGGCATCGAGGGCACATGGGACGAGACCACGCTCGCTGCACCGGCTCTGGTGACCGTGCTCGGCGATCCGTCCACATCGGTCGGGCTGCGTCGGGCGGTGCTGTTCGGTCTCGCGGAGATGCCGGGTGCCGTGTTGGAGCGACTTCGACACGCGGGCGCGACCCGACGCTCGGTGCTCGGCGCGCTCGCGTTGGCGGCTGAACTCGCCGATGGCGCGTCCACCGATGACGCCTTCATCCGTCGTTGGCGTCGCCGACTCGGGCGGGCCGATCTCGAGTTGGGTCTCGATCTGGCGGCCGCGCACGGCACCGATGTGGCGTGGGTCCGGTCGCGCCACGACGAGCTCGCCTCAGGTGAGGAGCTGGATCGGCCGGTCCCGCCACTCGACGGAGGTGTGGTGATGGACCTGCTCGGCGTGTCCGGCCCCGACGTCGGGGCGGCGATGGCCGAACTCGAACGCCTCCGGCTCGAGCGGGGGGTCGTCTCGGTCGACGAGGCGACCGAGGTGCTCCGCCGGTGGTGGTCGGCCCGATCCGAGCCGACCGACCGGGAGCAGTAACCTCCGGGGATGGTTGCGATCTCGGCACCGACCGGTGCGGTGAGTTATCGCCTCGCACGCGAGCGGGTGGTCTCAGACGTGCACGCCGGCCGGCGGACACGGGCCGAGGTCTGCGACGCCCAGCCCGAGCTGCGTCGCGTCGTCGAGCACGGCGCCACGCCGACGGTCGACTCGTGTCCGATCTGCGATGACGCGGATCTGGTGCTCGCCACCTTCGCGTTCGGCCCGGGTCTTCCCTCGGGTGGCCGGGCGGTCATGACCGATGACGACGCCCGCCGGCTCCGTCGCCGGCATCGGGTCACGGTCTGTTACGTGGTCGAGGTCTGCCCGGACTGTTGGTGGAACCATCTGCGGGAGTCGTTCACCTTCGGTGAACGACCGAGCGGAGCCTGAGTCGTGGTCGCCGATTCCACCGGACCATCGCGCCCGCGGGGTCTCCTCGCCGGACCGCGTCCGCCTCGCCGGTCGAGATGGAACCCGATGTGGCGGTTCCGGCGCATGCTGTTCGCACTCGCCGTGTTCGGATTCGCCTGTCTCGCCGCCGTGCTGACCGTGCTCAGTCGGATCCCGCTCGACCAGCTCGACGAGATCGAGGAGCTGGCGCAGACCAGCTACCTCTGCACCTCGGAGGTGGCGGGTGGTTGTGGTCCCGACACCGCGACCGCCCAGTTCTCCGCAGGTGAGGACCGGGTGATTCTCGAGTTCGAGGAAATCCCCGAGGTGCTCATCAACGCCGTGGTCGCGGCGGAGGATCAGGACTTCTGGACGCACTACGGCGCCGACCCCAGGGGCATCGCACGAGCCGCCTATCAGGACGTGTTCGGGTCGGGTGTGGTCCAGGGCGGATCGACGATCACCCAGCAGTACGTCAAGAACGCCTTCCTGACGCCGGAGAAGTCCCTCGACCGCAAGGTCCGCGAGATCGTGAAGGCGATCAAGCTCGAGCGGGAGATCTCGAAGGAGGAGATCCTCACCCGCTACCTCAACCGGATCTACTTCGGTCGAGGCGCCTACGGGATCCAGGCCGCCGCCCGGACGTATTTCGACAAGGACGTCTCGGAACTCACGCTCGCCGATTCGGCCTACCTGGCCGGCCTCATCCGTGCCCCCGCGTCGGGCGACGTGGCCAACCATCCCGAGGAAGCAGAACGACGTCGTCGATCCGTGCTCGATCGCATGGCCGACGATGGCTACATCACACTCGCCGAAGCCGAGGCCGCCTCGACCGCCCCGTTCGACGTCTCGACATCGCGTCGCCGTGAGGGACTCGGGGAGGTGCGGGGCGCCGAGTACGGCACCGAGTACTTCGTCGAGGCCGTTCGTCAGCAGCTGATCGAGATCGAGGACCTCGGTGACGGACAGGTCTACACCGGCGGGCTCCGGGTCTACACGACGCTCGACCACGATCTGCAGCGGGCCGCCTACGAGACCGTCACCGAAGAGCTCGACCCGGCGAACGGCGACCCGTCCTCGTCGATCGTCGCGGTCGACGGCACCGGGCGGGTCGTGGCGATGATGGGGGGCACGGACTTCCGCACCTCCGAGGTCAACCTCGCCCTCGGCCGGGATGGCGGCGGCTCGGGTCGTCAACCGGGATCGTCGTTCAAGCCGATCGTGCTCGCCGAGTTCCTGGAACAGGGCTACTCGGCCGATTCGCTGTTCGAGGCCGTCTCGCCGATGACGTTCGAAGGTGCGAACGACGGGAACGACTGGATCGTGCGGGGCGGCGGCAGTGTCGACGGCTACCGCGACACGGTCGACGCGCTGCGGGTGTCGTCGAACGTGGTCTACGCACAGCTCATGCTCCAGGTGGGTGCGCCCCAGGTCGTCGATCTCGCGGCGCGCCTGGGCGTGACGGCCCAGCTGCCGTCGGTCAACGCACTCGTGCTGGGTTCGGGCGAGGTCTCGGTCCTCGACATGGCGTCGGCCTACTCGACGATCGCGGAGCGTGGCATCCACCTCGAACCGGTGCTGATCCAGCGCATCGAGAACGCCAATGGCGAGGTCATCTGTTGGTACCCCGTCGATGGGCGGTGTGCCGAGGACGAGATCCGTCTCGGCGAGACGGTGCTCGACGCGACCGTCGCCGGCCAGGTCACCTACGCGATGCAGCAGGTCGTCGATGTCGGAACCGGTCGCAACGCCCAGATCGAGGGCCGGGCCGCGGCCGGCAAGACGGGCACGACCCAGGACAATCGCGATGCGTGGTTCGTGGGGTTCACGTGTGACCTCACCGCGGCGGTGTGGATGGGTTACGTCGGTGCCCCCGGTGAGCCCGTGCAGACGATGGACGACTTCCGAGGTGACGAGGTGCAGGGCGGCGGGTTGCCGTCCCAGCTCTGGTCCCGATTCATGACACGGGCGACGGCGAATGCTCCGGCGTGCGACACGCTGCCGACCGACGGCCTCTTCGATGGCACGGTGCTCAACCGGAACCTGTCGACCACGACGCTGGGCCCGTGTGCACCGGTCGACTTGGCGGTCGCGCCGGACGAGGAAGGTGTGGATGACGGGGCCTCGACGACGACCGAACCGTGCGATCCGTGCTTCGTGCCCGAGGTCGATCCCGACGCCGAGGGCGCCGAGACGACCACGACGACGTCGCCACCGCCGACCGATGTCGACGGAAACCCGTTGCCGACCGTGATCGACGAGTGCGGCCGGATCGTCGTCGATGAGGGCGCGACGACGACCTCGTCGTCAGAACCCGAGACCACCACGACGACGGCCACATCCACCACGACGTCGTCGCAGAGCACGACCACGACGACCGCGACCACCACGACGCAGGCCTCCACGACCTCGAGCGAGTCGACGACGACCGCAGCGGACACGACCACGACGACCGGCGGGGGTTGACCGGGTCCGTGCGCTTCGCTGTCAGAGGGGGTCGATACTCTCTCCGGCACGGGTCGCGGTGGATCAGCGGTTGACCCCGCTAGTCTCGCCGGGTCACAACGGCCCTGCTCTCACCAGGTGGTGGGGGCCCCGCTCACACCGGGACCAGAGGGAAGGACGCTGCATGCGTGCTTATGAACTGATGATCATCTACACCGCCGACACTGATGAGTCGACCGTGCAGACCTCGATCAACAAGCTGGGCGAGATGGCTGCCGAAGCCGGCGGCTCTCTCGAGAAGGTCGACAAGTGGGGCGTGCGCAAGTTCGCCTTCGAGATCGCCAAGAAGACCGAGGGCTTCTACGTCGTCCTCGAGTTCCTCGCCCCCGGCCCGCTCGACGAGATCGAGCGCACCCTCAGGCTCGCGGATGATGTCATCCGCCTGAAGTTCATCCGTCTGCCGCTCTCCGAGGCCCATCGTCGCGGCCTCGAGGCAGCAACCGTCTGATTGGAGTCGCCTGATGGCGATCGACAACAACGTGACCGTGACCGGCAACACCGGTCGTGAACCCGAGCTGCGTTTCACCCCTTCCGGCCAGGCCGTCGCCAACTTCGGCGTCGCCGTGAGCCGTCGGTGGCAGAACCGCCAGACCCAGGAGTGGGAAGAAGCCACCTCCTGGTTCGATGTGACCTGTTGGGGTCAGCTCGCCGAGAACGTCGCCGAAACCGTCGGCCGGGGCACCCGGGTGACGGTGAGCGGCCGTCTGGACCAGCGTTCGTGGGAGACCCCTGAGGGGGACAAGCGTTCCAAGGTCGAGATCGTCGCCGACGATGTCGCCGTCAGCCTCCGATGGGCCACGGCGACCGTGAACAAGAACGAACGTCGCGATGGCGGCGGCGGGGGAGGTGCTGGCGGCGGACGTTCGTTCGGCGGCTCGACCCCGTCGGCTCCGCCTGCATACAACCCAGATGAGGAGCCGTTCTGATGGCCAAGAGCCGAGGTCGCACGCGGGTCAAGCCCAAAGACAACGCCCGCCGCGCGAAGAAGAAGGTCAGCCCGCTGACCTCCGACAAGATCGAGTACGTCGATTACAAGGACACCGAGCTGCTCAAGCGGTTCATGTCCGATCGGGCGAAGATCCGAGCCCGTCGGGTCTCCGGCAACGACGTGCAGCAGCAGCGAGTCGTTGCACGAGCCGTCAAGAACGCTCGTGAGATGGGCCTGCTCCCGTACACCAGCCGGGTGACGACGCAGCGTCGGAACCGTTCCGAGCGTGGTGAGCGTGGGGACCGTGGCGAACGCCGTGGCCCGCGTCCCGATCGCCAGGACGATGCGTCCGAGGCTCCGACGTCCGAGGCTCCGGCCGAGGTCGCTGCCGAGACGGTCGAGACCGCGGAGGTCGAAGCCTGATGCGCGTCGTACTTCTCACCCGTGTCGATGGAGTGGGCAACCGTGGCGACATCGTCGATGTCTCCGACGGCTACGCCCGGAACAGCCTGATCCCCCGGGGGATGGCCGAGCGCGCCACAGCCGGCGTCGAAGCCCAGGCCGAGACGATGCGCAAGGCATGGCAGCAGAAGAACGCTGCCGAGCGGGAAGCAGCCGAAGAAATCGCCAAGCGTCTCGTCACCGCACAGCTCTCGCTCTCCGCCCGCGCGTCGGGTGAGGGCAAGTTGTTCGGATCGGTCAGCGCAGGCGACGTCGTCGACGCCGTTCGTGCCGCCACCGGTGTGGAACTCGACCGCAAGATGGTGTCGCTCGGCGACGGCATCAAGACGGTCGGCAGCCACACGGTCACCGTGCAGCCGCACCCCGAGGTGCAGTTCCCGGTCAACCTCGAGGTTGCCGCGAGCTGATCCGGATCTTCGGATCCGAGGTGTTGTCGAGACGGGCCGATGGCCCGTTCTCAACAGCGCGCCCGGGTTTTCCCCTGGGTTGTCCCCAGGTTCAGGAGATACCAACAAGTTGTCCACAACGTTGTCGGTCTAGTCGTCCCCAGGTCAGGTGATACAGGATGAGCTCCATGGATGACGGCGGGCAGCGGCGATCGATGCGGGTACCCCCGCACAACATCGACGCGGAAGAGGCCGTGCTCGGCGCGCTGATGTTGAGCCGCGAGGCGATGGCCGACGTCATCGAGGTGCTCGAACCGGAGCACTTCTACCGGCCGGCCCATGGACACGTCTACGAGGCGATCCTGAGCCTCTACGGCAGCGGTCAGCCGGTCGATCCGGTGACGGTCGCGGAGGAGCTGACCCGAGCGGGCCTGCTCGAAGCGGTCGGGGGCGGCGCGATCCTGCTCGACCTGCAAGCGGCGACGCCGGCCATCTCGAACGCCACGCACTACGCCCGGATCGTCGAGGAGCACGCCCTGCTCCGAAAGCTGATCATCGTCACCAACGAGATCGCCGAGATGGCCTACGACAAGCCGGAAGACGTCGTGAAGGCGGTCGATGACGCCGAAGCCCGCATGTTCGAGGTCGCGCAGCGGCGGGTCACGAACTCGACAGCGGAGATCAAGGAGCTCCTGGCGAAGAACCTCGACCGGCTCGAGATGCTCTACGACCGGGGCGAGTCGATGACGGGTGTACCGACCGGCTACCTCGATCTCGACGATCTGCTCTCCGGCCTGCAGCCGGGGGCGTTCTACGTGGTCGGCGCCCGCCCTGCCATGGGGAAGACCGCGTTCGCTCTCGGAATGGCATCGAACGCCGCCATGCAGTCATCGAAGCCCGTGCTCGTCTTCTCGCTCGAGATGGGTCAGCTCGAGCTGTCCCAGCGGATCCTGTGTTCCGACGCCCGCGTCGATGCCGGCAAGGTGCGGACCGGCAAGCTCGATGAGTCCGATTGGGCGAAGATCAATCACTCCGTCGGACGCCTCGCCGACGCCCCGATCTTCATCGACGACAACCCGCAGACGACGGTGATGGAGATCCGGGCCAAGGCCCGCCGCCTCCAGAGCCGCGTCGGCGGACTCGGCATGGTGGTGGTCGACTACATCCAGCTGATGACCGGCCGTTCGAACGCCGAGAGCCGGCAGGTCGAGGTCTCCGAGATCTCCCGAGGGCTCAAGATCCTCGCCCGAGAACTCGAGTGCCCAGTGGTGGCGCTGGCCCAGCTCAACCGTGGCCTGGAACAGCGCCAGGACAAGCGACCGATGCTCTCGGATCTCCGTGAATCAGGTGCGTTGGAGCAGGACGCCGATGTCGTGATGTTCCTGTACCGGGACGAGATCTACGACACGGAGTCCGAGCACAAAGGTGTCGCCGAGGTCATCGTCGCGAAACACCGGAACGGTGCAACAGCGACCGTGAAGCTCGCGTTCCTCGGTCAGTTCACTCGGTTCGAGAACATGGCCCGGACCAACGCCGGCAGCGGCGCGCCTCGCGGCGAGTTCTGATTCGTCAGTCGATCTGGACGAACACGGCTGGTGGCGCATCCGCCGGCCCCGTTGCCGGAGTGGCATCGGCCTGGGCGACCACACCGATCAGTCCGAGGATCGTCGCGATGCCGAGCAGGCCGAGGAACACGAGGCCCGTCGTGCGGGACCGCTGCGGCACTGAGATGCTGATGGCGTCGGCCTGGCTGGCTGCCGGCACGACGACGGGCTGGCGCCGACGGCGACGGACCACGGTCGTGGTCGTGCGGCTGCGCTGATCGGTCATCGTGCTCATGTACTGGTTTTCGGCATTCCGAACCCGCCGCTTGAGCCGCCGGGCGAAGTGACCCAGTGAATGGGGTGCCCGGGCTAGTTCAGCAGCGTCGCGATCGCCCAGATCGAGGCGACCGTGCCCAGCACGATCTGGATGACCGCACGCCCGAGGGGAGGGCGTTCGAGTTCCCCGTCGGCCACCGCAGCGGCATCATTCGGCCGGAAGAGCGCCAGCGCAGTGCCGACGGCCAGTGCCGCACCGATCGCGAGTGTGAGCCACGGCAACAGGTCCTCACCGAGAAACATTGGAACCTCTCCGACAGATTCCTCAAGGTCGAGGCTGCCCTCGTCGATGGTAGGAGTGTCGCTGCGGGTCCGCCCACATCGACACCGGGATCCGGGCGGAGGTCGTCAACTCCCTCCACACGCATCGCCATCAGGACCTCACGTCCTGATACGGCGGCTTCCGCCCGAACCCTCGGCCCCCGGAGGAAGTTCCCTCCGAGGCGACCACGCATCGTCGTGGCTCCCGTCCGATTGGCGGCGTTCGGCCCCGCGGACCAACCTGAGCGCGCATGGACGAGACCGACGAACTGATCCAGGCGGCGACCGCCGTGCTCGTGCGCGATGGTGCGGACGACGTCGAGGTGCTGATGCTCCGTCGGAACTCGAAGGTCGCCTTCGGTGGTATGTGGGTGTTTCCAGGCGGTCGCGTCGACTCCGACGACGGGGATGGCGAGAGCGACGCCGTCGAGGTGGGTCGCCACACCGCTGCGCGGGAGATCGCCGAGGAGACCGGACTGACCGTCGCTCCCCATGCGTTGGAGTCCTGGTCGCATTGGGAGCCGCCGCTCACGAAGGAGATGGCGATGGCCGGCAAGCGTCGGCGGTATTCGACGTGGTTCTACGTGGGCGCCGCGCCGGACGTCGAGGTCGCCGTCGACGGCGGTGAGATCCTCGAGCACCAGTGGTGGTCGGCGGCCGAGGCGCTCCGCCGGTTCGCTGCACGGGAGATCGAGATCGTCCCGCCAACGTGGATCACGTTGCACGAGCTGGCGGGGTATCCGTCGGTGGCCGAGGCTCTGGCCGCCGCCGCCGTTCGAACGCCTCCGATGTTCCACACCAAGCCCGTCCCGGGCGATCCGGTCACGCTCGTCTGGGACGGCGATGTCGCCTACGAGTCCGGTGACCTCGGCGCCGATGGTCCTCGCAACCGCCTCGCCATGCACCGAGATGGATGGGTCTACGACAAGCGTTGACGCTCAGGCGGCGATGAGCGGCTCGTCCGCCCCGTCGCGGAGGTCGAGCGTGAGGGTGTCGGGCGCCTCGATCCGCTCGACGGCAACGACGTCGGCGGTGCGATACGAAGCCACCCGGACCGACCATGAGTCGATGGTCCGCTTCGACGAGCCGACCATGAAGAACGTGGTCATGGGGCCCTCGGGTTGGTAGGCGTCGGCATCGGCCACCGTCACCGTGCGTCCGCCACTCAGTTGCACCTTGAACATCGTCATCGTCGTCTCCTCCTCGATCGGCCTGGGGACATGTTGTCGGCGGGGTGTGACAGCCGTTCGGTTCGCTGGCGCTCACCTCACTCCCGCAGTTGCTCGCTGACGCTCGCAACTGCCGCGCATGTGGCGTGGCGTCCAGCTCCGAACTGCCCCGTCCACGTCGACCGTCGGGGCTCTACGATGCTCGCCGCGCCGTTGTGGCGTCGTGATCTCGGAGGAGCTCGACATGGCTGAGCATCTGTTGTTGCACGGCAAGACCACCTCGGTCTTGATCGCCCACGGCGACGGTGCCCCGTCGGTCGTGTACTGGGGAGCCAAGATCCCCGACACCGACGCCGATGCGGTCGCCGCGGCCCTTCATCGACCGTTGGCCCACGCCTCGATCGACGTCGAGGCACCGGTGGCGTTGATCCCGGAGTTGGGGAGTGGCTTCTTCGGTTCGCCGGGCATCAAGGGAGCGCGCCCGGGAGGTGGTGCCTGGGCCCCACGCTTTCGCTCGGTCGGCGAACCCGAGGTCGGCGAGGACCACGTCCTGCTCCGCTGTGCCGACGACGTCGCCGGTCTCGCCTACGCCATCGAGCTCTGGCTGGAGCCCGGGCGTGATGTGCTCGCCTTCCGGGTGACCCTCACCAACACCGCCGATGCGCCGTACTCGCTCGGTCGCCTGTCGCTCTCGCTGCCGCTGCCGACGCGGGCCAATGAGATCCTCGACTTCACCGGTCGGTGGTGCGATGAGTTCCACCCCCGTCGCACCGCGTGGGAGGCGGGCGCGGTCATCAACGAGAACCGTCGCGGTCGAAGCTCGCATGATCACGTGGCGGTCTTGTTCGCCGGCACGGAGGGATTCGACGAGAATCACGGCGAGGTCTGGGGATTCCACCTCGGTTGGTCGGGCAACTCCCGGCTGGTCGCCGAGCGTCTCTCGGATGGACGCCGCTACCTGCAGGCCGGTGAGCTGCTGTTCCCCGGAGAGGTCGAGCTGGCTCCCGGCGAGGAGATCACCTCCCCGTGGCTCTATGGCGTGCACAGTGTGCGCGGGCTCGGCGAGGCCTCGCGCGGCTTCCACCGCTACCTCCGCGACCGGGACTCACATCCCTCGCCGGACGACCTGCGCAAGGTCTTGTTGAACACGTGGGAGGCCGTGTACTTCAAGCACGACGTCCCGACGCTCAAGCGACTCGCCGACGTCGCCGCCGAGGTCGGCGCCGAGCGGTTCGTGCTCGACGACGGTTGGTTCCCGAACCGCAACGACGACACCGGTGGCCTCGGTGACTGGTGGGTCGATCCCACCAAGTATCCGAACGGGCTCGACGAGTTGGTCGACCACGTGGTCGGGCTCGGCCTCGAGTTCGGCCTGTGGTTCGAACCGGAGATGGTCAATCCGGACTCCGAGCTCTACCGAGCCCATCCCGAGTGGGTGCTCCAGGACCCCGCCTATCCGGAGATCCTGGGTCGCAACCAGCTGGTCCTGAACCTCGCGAACGACGACGCGTACGCCTATGTGCTCGAGCACCTCGACCGGATGCTGACCGATCACGCGATCGGCTACGTGAAGTGGGACATGAACCGCGACCACGTCCAGCCGGTGCACGCCGGGCGGGCCGGCACCCGGGCCCAGACCCTCGCCCTCTACCGGTTGCTCGGCGAGCTCACGACCCGCCATCCCGACGTCGAGTTCGAGTCATGTTCGTCTGGTGGTGGTCGGGCCGACTTCGAGATCCTCCGCTACACGAAGCGCATCTGGACCTCCGACTGCAACGACGCGCTGGAGCGTCAACGCATCCAGCGTGGGTTCTCGATGCTCTTCCCGCCGGAGTTGATGGGTGCCCACGTCGGTCCGCACCAGTCGCACACCACGCGACGCACCCACGGCCTCGGGTTTCGTGGCGCGATCGCCTTCATGGGTCATCTCGGGATCGAGTGGAATCTGCTCGACGCAACCGAGGCTGAACGCAAGCAGGTGGCCGAGCTGGTCGCCCTCCACAAGCAGTTCCGCCCGCTGCTCCACACCGGCGATCTCGTGCGTCTCGATTCCCTCGACGACGCCACCCTCACCCAGGGGGTGGTGTCGGAAGACAAGCGGGAGGGGCTCTTCGTCTACGCCCGCATCGACACCGCCCGGTCCTCGATCCCCGACCCGGTCCAGTTCGCCCACCTCGATCCCGACGCCCGCTACCAGGCCAGGATTCTCGGGTTGCCGGGACCTGGCGGTGAGTTCGGCCGGACGAAGCCCCAGTGGATGCAGGAGCCGAGCGGAGTGACGCTGAGCGGCCGAGCCCTCATGCGGGCGGGGTTGCAGCCGCCGGTGCTCGACCCCGAATCGGCGTTGCTGTTCCACCTGACCGTCGTCGACTGAGCCGATCGACCCACGGGCGGGACATGCCGAGTCGTCGGCGGCTCGGCGAGGACCTGGCTGACCGGTACGGCGACGGGTCGGAACCGCCTCGTCGAAGCCGAGGGCTGACCTACGGCGAGACGCGGGTGACCCGGCGTTCGGTCGTCGGATCGCCCGAATACTCGGTGATCCCGACGATCCGATCGGCGCGGCACTGGAGATGGAAGGCGGTCTCGTAGGCCGCGATCACTCCGTCCTGCTCCACCTCGACGGCGATCACCACGAAGGCCCGCTCGCGGGCACCGAGCAGCTCGGCGGTGTCGACCGAGCGGATCTGCACGCCGTCGGCGGGCGGAGCGAACAGCCCGTCGAGCACGTCCTCGACGCCCCGGCGTAGACGGACCGGCTCGTCGAGTCCGGGGGCCGACGCCACCACCTCGTCGGCGAGGAGCGGCCGCAACGTCGCGACCGACCCGGTCGTGAGGGCGATGGCGAAGCGCTCCGCCAGGTCGGCGGTCGTGGTGTCCACGGTGTCGCCACGATCGGTCGTCCGGCGGGTGATGCCGAATCGTCGAGTCCCACCGCGGCCCGTGGCCCGGCGAGGGCGCCCGCCGACGGGGAGGGGACCCGTCGTGGAGCGCCCCCGCAGGGTCGCCGAGAGGGGGAACGAGACGGCCCTCATGCCCGCAACGCCTCGGTCGGGGCGAGCCGGGCGGCCCGCATGGCGGGGTAGAGGCCGGCGATCGCACCGATCAGGATCGCGGCGACGAATCCACCGAGCGATGCCTCGATCGGGATGATCACCCGCCAGCCCTGGGTGGTGGCATAGACGTACGTCGCAGCCATGCCGAGGGCCACGCCGGCGAGCCCGCCGAGCACGGACAGGATCACCGCCTCGGTCAGGAACTGTCGGCGGATGTGGGCCCGGGTCGCCCCGAGGGCCCGACGGAGACCGATCTCGCCCCGCCGCTCGATGACGGCGATGACCATGACGTTGGCGATCCCGATGCCGCCGACGAGCAGCGCCACGGCGCCGAGGCCGAGGAACAGGGTCGTCAGGGCGTCGTCCGCCGCAGCCTGCGCCTCGAGGGCGTCGGACGGTCGGCTCACGGTGACCTCCTCCGGGTTCTCCGGGTCGGCCGTGCCGGGGATGGCGTCGCGGGTCGTGTCGATCGCGCCGTCGTCCACCCGGACGTAGATCGCCGCCGGGTCGTCGTCGGCGTCGTAGAACGTCTGGGCGGCATCCACGTCGATCAGGACCGAGCGGTCGAGGTCGGCGGCGAGGGGGAAGGGGTCGAGGATGCCGACGACCTCGACGAGGTCGTCGCCGATCACCACGTGCTGGCCTCCGTCCACGTTCCGGACGCCGAGGCGTTCGGCGGCCACGGAGCCGAGGACGGCCGTCGGATACCCGTCGGCGGTCTCGTCGAGGTAGACGCCGTCGGCGAGCGACCCGTTGAGTGTGTCGACGAGGTCGTCGTCGGCCGCCATGACTCGCAGACCGCCCGTCTCACCCTCGTCGATGAACTCGTTGCGGTACACGTCGGCGTCGACGCTCCAGACGGCGCTCGTCTGCGACACGGTGTCGAGTCGGGCGATGGTGTCGGGTGCCGCAGCCGGCAGAGCCGAGTCGCCGGCGCCGATGCCCTGGCCGGTCTCCACGGTCAGCAGGTTCGTGCCCAGCGCCGAGATCTCGTCGAGCAGCGCCGACTTCGACGACTCGCTCAGGCCGAGCACGCCCACGAGGGCGGCGATGCCGATCGAGACGCCGAGGGCCGAGAGCACGGTGCGCATGCGCCGGGCCCGGGGCCCGGAGGCTCCGACCCGGAGCACGTCGCCGGCTCGGAGCTTGCTGCCGCCGCCGTCGGTCGAGAGGTCGGGGAGCGTGACCGCCTCGTCCGACACCGGGGTCGGTGGGGTGATCGTGGTCATCGTGGTGTCCCCGAGTCGTGCTGGAGCCGACCGTCGAAGACGGTGACCTGGCGGGGGAGTGACGCAGCGATCGCGGTGTCGTGGGTGATCACCACGATCGTCGTGCCGTCGTCGTGCAGGTCGCCGATCAGCCGCATGACGGCGTCGGTCGACTTCGAGTCGAGGTTGCCGGTCGGCTCGTCGGCGAGCACGAACGCCGGGCGATGCACGAGCGCCCGCGCCACGGCGACCCGCTGGCGCTCACCACCGGAGAGGTGGTTCGGGGGATGCTCGATGCGGTGGCCGAGGCCCACCCGCTCGAGGGCCTCGATCGACCGACGCCGCCGTTCGGCCGGGCGGACGCCCTGGTAGAGGAGCCCGTTGGCGACGTTGTCGACGGCCGACATGCCCGGCAGCAGGAAGAACTGCTGGAACACGAAGCCGATCCGCCGGGCCCGGACGCCGGCGACGGCGTCGTCGGGCATCCGGGCCGTGTCGACCCCGTCGACCTCGACCACACCGGCGGTCGGGCGGTCGAGGGTGCCCATCACGTTGAGGAGGGTCGACTTCCCGCTGCCCGACGGGCCGACCACGGCGACCAGCTCACCGTGCTCGATCCGGAGCGACACGTCGTCGAGCGCTCGCACGGGCGGCTGGCCGGGGTACTCCTTGACGACGTCGCGGAGCTCGAGGGCGGCCGGGCCGTTGGCGGCCGGCTGCGCTGCGGTGCTGGGCACGATGGCGGTCATGACGGCACCACCACCGGTGTGCCCGGCTCGATGCCGGTGACCTCGACGTCGCCGTCGGCGAACATGCCCGGCTCGACCGGCACGAACTGGGTCGTCCCGTCGGCGAAGGGGACCTCGACGACGTAGGTGCCGTCGCCGAGCGAGATGAGCGCCGAGGCGGGCACGATCGTCGCACCGGCCGCGAGGTCCTCGACGATCTGGATGTCGACGTCGAGCTCGTTGCTCGTGGCGTAGGCCTCGGGCAGCTCGCCGACGGTGATCTCGACCGCCAGGGTGGGCTCGGCGGTCGGATCCATCGGGTCGACGCTCGACGACGTCGCGACGTCGGTGACCTCGCCGGGCACGGTCGACCCGTCGGGGAGCTCGACGTCGACGATCGTGCCGAGCGCCAGCTTGTCCTGTTCGGCGACGTCGATCTCGGTCGAGACGATCCGGCCGATCGCGCCGTCGGTCGTCGAGAAGAACTCGCTGCCGGAGGCCGTCATGTCGGCATCGTGGGTGGTGATCGTCCCGACGGTGATCGGTCCGTCGGCGGCCACGATCCAGAGGTCGTCGAGGTCGATGCCACCGTCGGCGTCGAACTCGTCGTACCGATCGGCCAGGTCGTCCTCCCAGTCCTCGATCGCCTCGGCGGTGGCGGCTTCGAACTCGTCATCGACCTCGAGATCGCCACCGGCGTCGTAGCCGAGGTCGCTGAGCATCTGCTCGACCACGGCGATGTCGTCGCCGTCTGCGATGCCGTCGACCAGGTCCCGGTCGAACTCGGCCGGGTCCTCGACGAGGAGTGCGATCACCGGCTGCTCGTCGACCGTGTAGACGACGTCACCCGATCGGATCTCGCTGCCGGCGGTGACGACGACGTCGATCTCACCGTCATGGGCCGTGTGTCCCGTAGCGACGCTCGAGCCGAGGGTCAGGGTGACGAGCGGGGCACCGGTGGCGACCCGGTCGCCGCGCTCGACCGACGCGTCCGTCACGAGGCTCGGGCCCGGCACGACGACGACATCGGTGGGCTGCACCACGCCGGTCTCGGCGACGCCGAGCTCGGCCTGCCAGGCCTCGACCGCCTCGGCCGTGGCCGAGTCGAACACGCCGTCGACGACGAAGCCCGTGTCGATCTCGTTGCCGTCGTCGTCGAGCGACGTGTGATGACCGAGTGCGGCGAGGTTCGCCTCGAGGATGGCGACGTCGTCGCCGGTGTCTCCTTCAGCGAGCGGTCGATACAGCCCGAGGTCGCCGTAGAAGACGGTGGTCGGTACGGCGTCGAGCTCGTAGGCGACGTCTCCGCGGGTGACCGTGCTGCCGGTCGGCACGATCTCCGTCACGAGGCCGGCGTTCGCCGCAGTCAGCGTCTGCTGGTCGGCCCAGGTGAGCGTGCCGTCGAGCTCGGAGAACTCGACGAGGTCCGAAACCGTGGCCTCGACGGCCCGGAGGGTGACGGGTTCGGCGGTGGCGTCGTCGCCGTCGCCGCTGGTGGTCACGAGGACGCCGGCGGCGGCGCCGACGGCGAGGAGGACGGCGCCGGCGATCAGCCAGGGGCGACGGTTGCGGCCGTTGGTGCCGGTCGTGTCGGCGGGCGGGGTGGTCGGCACCGGAGCGGACGTGTCCGGTGCGGCATCGGGGGTGGTGTCGTTGGTGAGCACGGGCATGTCAGTTGCCACCTCCGATGCCGCCGGTGAAGGCGGCCTGGCAGGTGGCGACGACGGCGGCGTTCTCGGGTGCCTGCGGGTCGAAGTCGCCGAACATCTCCTGGATGGCGGCGGGGTTGAGGCCACCGGAGAGGTTGGGGTCACTCACGTCGATGCCCTGGTCGCGCAGGCAGTCGGCGAACTGGAGGAGCTGATCCTCGATCTCGGCGGTCTCGTCGTCGCTGGGGAGGAAGCTCGCACCTTCGATGAGGTCGCTGCACACCTCGAGGGCGGCCTCGGTCTCGGGGTCGTCGGCGTCGATGTCCGGCGGGTTGTTCGGGTCGATGAGCTGGACCGAGCCGTCGGCGGCGACGGTCGGATCGGGGAACGGCAGGCCTTCGTCGCGCATGCACTCGGCGAAGGCGAGGGCCTGGGCTTCCTCGTCGGCGATGGCGTCGTCGCCGGCCTCGGTCATGTCGTCGGCCGAGGAGCTCTCGCTCGCCTCGTCGGTCGTGGCCGCGGCGCTCTCGTCGCCGCCCGCGGCCGTGTCGCCATCAGCGACGGGTGCCACGCTGGCTCCTTCGATGATGATGGCGGGTGCCGCGTCGTCGGTGTCGCCGGAGCCGCAGGCCGCGCCGAGGACGGCCAGGGTGACGACGAGGGGGATCAGTCGTTGCATGGGAAGCATCTCCAAGTGGTCGGGGGTCATCGCCGGGAGGTGGCGATGAAGGAGATGCTCGTGAACCGATCTGAGCCGCCTCTGAGCCCGATCTGAGGGCTCGCTGAGGCCTCGGTCACTCGCTGAGGTCTCAGTCACTCGCTGAGATCTCAGACCGCCACGGAGAACCCGACGACGGTGCCGGACCCCGGCTCGACGTCGCCGACCCAGGTGGTGCCGTCGTGCGCGTGGGCGACCTGCTGCACGATCGCGAGTCCGATCCCGTTGCCGGGACGGCTGCGGGCCTTCGGTGAGCGGAAGAAGCGGTCGAACACATGCGCCCGGTCCTCGGCTGCGATGCCGGACCCGTGGTCGAGCACCTCGATCCGGCCGCCGTGCGACCGGATCACGATCGGGCCGTCGTCGCTGTACTTCACGGCGTTGTCGACGAGGTTCTGGATGGCCCGCCGCACCATCGCCACGGCCACGACCGCCACGGCGTCGTCGGTGTCGGTCTCGATCCGACGCCCGCTCGCGAGCGCACTCCGCTCGGCGACGGTGTCGACGATGTCGGCGAGGCGCACCGGCTCCGGGGGCTCATGATCGGAGTGCGGGTCGGTGGCGAGGTCGATCAGGTCGGACACCAGCGCGGTGAGCTGATGCACGTCGGCCCCGGCCGACTCGATCAGGCCGTGGCGTTGCGCGTCGTCGAGATCGGGCCGGGACGCGAGGAACTCCGTCCGCATCCGGAGCGACGTGAGGGGGGTGCGCAGTTCGTGGCTGGCGTCCGCGACGAGCCGACGTTGCTGCTCCCGACTCACCTCGATCGCCGACGACATCCGGTTGAAGCTGTCGGCGAGTCTCCCCAGCTCGTCACGCCGGTTGATCTCGATCCGGCCGGGCACGTCGTCGAGCTCGGCGAGCTGCTCGGCAGCACCGATGAGGGCATTCACGGGTCGCGCCAAGCGTCGTCCCAACCACCAGCTCCCGAACGACACGAGGGCGACGGCGAGCAGCGCGACCAGCCCGAGCCGCCAGGCCAGGCGGACGAGTGCCTGCTCCTCCGCCGTGGTGTCGTTGTAGAGCTGGATCGCTGCGAGGTCGATCCCGCCCAGGCCGATGAGGCCGGCGTCGTCGACGGGAAAGATCGAGACAGTCGCGAGGCGATAGGTCCGCCCGTCGACGACGCGGTCGGTGAGCACGATCTCTTCGCCGTCCGCGAGGCCCTCGAGGATCTCGCCCGACCAGAGGTTCTGGTCGGAGCCGAGCGGCGTGCCGTCGGAGCGGTAGAGGATGATCCCAGCCTCCTCGTCGCCCACCCGATCGAGCCGGGCGAGCGGTGGCGGCGAACCGGTGGACCCCGCCGAGGCGATGGCCTGCGTGATTTCCCGACTCGAGATCGCCTGGACGCGCTCGGCCTGTTGTTGCAGCTGCCGGTCGACCGAGCTGCGGACCTCGTCGACGGCGAAGAGCCAGGCGACCAGTGCGACTGCGGGGATCACGACCAGCCCGAGCGCCGTGAGTCCGAGTGAGACCCGGGCCGACAGCCTCATGAGTCGACTCGTGCCGCGTAGCCGATCCCTCGCACGGTCTGCACGACGCGGTCGGCGCCGCCCTGTTCGAGCTTGCGGCGGAGCTGTGAGACGCACACCTCGAGCGAGTTCGACATGTGTTCGCCGTCGTAGCCCCAGACGTGTTCGTGCAGCTGCGTTCGCGTCAACACGTTGGGGCTGTGATCCATCAGGAGCGCGAGCAGGTCGAACTCCAGCCTCGTGAGGTCGGCGGCGTCGCCGTCGACGTGCACGGTCCGTGCACTCGGGTCGAGCACGACGCGACCGACGGCGAGTGTCTCGGGCCCGGACGCGCTCGGCAGGACCCCGGGGCGCCGGAGCAGTGCCCGGACCCGGGCGAGCAGCTCGTCCAGGGCGAACGGTTTGACGAGGTAGTCGTCGGCGCCGGCGTCGAGCCCCCGCACCCGCTCGGCGGTCTCGTGCCGCGCGGTGAGCATCAGGATCGATCCGGTGAACCCCTCTTGGCGGAGACGCTTGCAGACGGCGACCCCGTCGAGGTCGGGCAGGCCGATGTCGAGGAGCACGAGGTCGGGTTGCATCGCCCCGACCGCAGCCAGGCACGAGCGGCCGTCGGGGAAGGTCTGCGCGTCGTGGCCCTCGTGTGTCAGGACGGCTTCGAGCATGTCGCGCACCGAGCGATCGTCCTCGACGATCGCGAGGCGCCCGCCGTGGGCGGTGTCGGTGATGGTGACGGAGGGATCTGACATGAGCATCTCGGGGGTCCTGACGACGATCGAAGCGGCCGATCCTGAGCGGTTCCTGAGGTCCGGATGAGGACGTCGTGAACTCGACTCGGGATCGACCGCTGGCTGGTGGGGGTGGGGGAGGGCGATCGGCGTCAGCTCATGGCCTCGAGCGGCGGGAGGCGGGAGGCCTTCCACGCCGGCCAGGCAGCGGCGAGCACACCGGAGACGGCACCGGCGAGGGCGATCCAGGCCATCGTGACGACCGGGACCGAGATGATGATCCCCTCGTCGCCGCCGAGGGCGGAGAAGGCGACGTAGGCGGCGGCGATGCCGAAGGCGAGGCCGACCAGCGAACCCTGGACCGAGAGCATGGCGGCCTCGTTGCGGATCATGGAGCGGATCTGCGCAGAGGTCATGCCGACCGCCCGCAGCATGCCGATCTCCCTCACCCGCTCGTTCACCGCCATCACGGTGGTGTTGGCGATGCCGACCACGGCGATCACGACCGCCACGGCGAGCATGGCGTAGACGAAGTTGGTGAAGGTGTCGATGAAGCTCCCGAGGGAGTCGGCGTAGGCCTCGGCGGTGAAGAGTGTTGCCCCACCAGCCGCGCTGACGGCGTCCTCGATGGCGGCGAAGGTGGCCTCGCTGCCGTTGGTCGTCACGTAGATCGTGTCGTCGAGGCCCGGGCCGACGATGCCGTCGAGGGTGGTGGTGTCGAAGATGAAGCTCGGCGCCAGGCCTGGGAGGTCGTTGGCGACGATCGCACCGATCTCGGCGTCGACGATCCCGGCGGTCGGGAAGGTCAGCTCGATCGTGTCGCCGACGGCGAGGGGTGTCTCGAGGGTGTCGAGGTACGTCTGACTCACGGCGATCTGCCCGTCCGCCAGGCCGGCCAGCGATCCGTCGGTGACCCCGAGGTCGTACGTCGTCGTGACGGCGTCGGTGTCGACCGAGCCGACGACCAGGCCGGCACCGTCGGCGAGGGCGGTGGTGACCCGGAGCGACGAGATCGAGGTGACGCCGTCGATGCCGGCGATGGTCGTGTCGAGGTCGCCCGGGATCGTCGCCTCACCGATGGGGCCGGTGCTGAGCGACTCGACGACGAGATCGGACGCCAGGGCATCGCCGACGTCGGACGAGGTCGAGGCGCCCAGTGATGCGGCCATCACCGTGAAGAACGAGATGAGGGCGACGCCGAGGGTGAGCGCGAAGGCCGTCGAGGCGCTGCGCTTCGGGTTGCGGCTGGCGTTCATCCGGGCGAGGCGTCCGACGATCGTCGAATCGGCGTCACGGAACCGACCGATCGCGCCGTCGACCGATCGGGAGAAGATCGACGTGACACCGGGGCCACCGACGATGATGCCCACGAAGGCGGAGCCGATGCCGGCCGTGGCCGGGATCCAGCTCCCGGCGACGACTCCCCAGATGCCGAGCCCGATGCCGCAGAGCAGCAGGGCGACGGCGATGCCGTTGCGCACGATGGAGGCGGCCGAGGCGTCGTTGACCGAGTCACGGAGGGCGGCGATCGGGGCGATCGAGGCCGCCTTGCGTGCCGGGGCATAGGCCGAGGCGAGGGTGGCCACGAGCCCAACGGCGAAGCCGGCGATGAGTGACGACGAGGTGATCACCGGCGAGCCCGCCAGGAACGACAAGCCGATGGCTTCGAAGAGGGAGATGAGCCCGAACACCGTCACCACACCGAAGGCGGCGCCGACGGCCGAGGCGAGCACACCGATCACGGCGGCTTCGATCATCACCGAGCCGAGCACCTGGCGCTTGCTCGCACCGATGGTGCGGAGCAGGGCGAGCTCCCGGGTGCGCTGGGCGACGGCGATGACGAAGGTGTTGTAGATGATCGTCGTGCCGGCGACGAGGGCGACCCCAGCGAAGAACAGCAGGAACGTCGTCTGGAAGCTCGTCCGGGACTCGACGTCGTCGATGAGCCCCTGCGTGTAGTCGGCGCCGGTGGTGACCGTCAGCGGGTTGCCGAGCGGGTCGGTGCCGACGGCGGCGGCGACCGTGGCGGCGTCCGCCGTGCCGTCCACGACGATGCGCTCGAGGCCGGTGGCGGCGAGCACGTCGGCTGCCACGGCGTCGTCGAAGAACACGATCGCGGCGTCCGGGTCGCTGCCACTGCTGGCGTAGTCGGCGATGCCGGTCACCTCGACGTCGAGCGTGCCGGTCGAGGTGAGGATCTCGACCGGGTCGCCGACGGCGAGATCGAGTTCGTCCGCGGTGCGGGCCTCGAGCACGACCTGGTCGGCGCCCGTCGGGGCGGTGCCGTCGACGAGGGTGTGGGTGCCGAGTTCGCCGTCGACCCAGTTCTGGCCCGTGTAGGTGATGACGCCGGTGTCGACGGGGATGCCGTCGGTGTCGAGCGCCCGGGCGTAGCCGGTGACGATGCCGACGGCGTCGTCGACACCGTCCACGGCGGTGAGGCTCGCCTCCGTGCCGAGCGGCACGACCGAGCTCAGGATGTCGGCCCCGCGGGGGCCGCCCGAGTCGGCCGACTCGCCGAGCTCGGCGCCGGTCACGACGAGGTCGATGCCGGCGTTCGCCTCGCGGATGTCGTCGCTGGCGGTGCCGGAGATGGTGGTGGTCAGGATCAGCATCGCCGTGAGGAAGGCGACGGAGAGGAGCACGGCCAGACCGGTGAGGGTGAAGCGGCTGCGGTTGGCCCAGAGGCCAGCGGTGGTGACCCGGGTCATGCCCGAGGTCCGGGGAGCGGTGGCGCTCGCGGTCGATGTGGTCGCAGTGGTCATCGTCCGAAGGCCTTCATCCGGTCGAACACCCGGTCGCGGGTGGGTTCGAGCATCTCGTCGACGATCTGGCCGTCGTTCACGAAGACGACCCGGTCGGCGTAGGCGGCCGCACCGGGGTCGTGGGTGACCATCACGATGGTCTGGCCGATCTCCTGAACCGCCCGCTGCATGAACTCGAGGATCTCGGCCCCGGTGCGGGAGTCGAGATTGCCGGTCGGCTCGTCACCGAAGACGATCGACGGCTCGGCGACCAGCGCACGGGCCACGGCCACTCGCTGCTGCTGGCCGCCGGAGAGTTCGTTCGGGCGGTGGTCGAGGCGCTCGCGGATGCCGAGCACGTCGATCACCCGGTCGAAGGTCTCGGGATTCGGGCGGCGCTTGTCGAGCGCGAGCGGGAGCGTGATGTTCTCCTCGGCGCTGAGCGTCGGGATCAGGTTGAACGACTGGAAGATGAAGCCGATGTGGGCTCGCCGCATGAGGGTGAGGTCCCGGTCGGACAGGGTCGAGAGGTCGGTGTCGCCGATGTAGGCGGAGCCGCTCGTGAGTTGGTCGAGGCCGGCGGCGTTCTGCATCAGCGTCGATTTGCCCGAGCCCGAGGGGCCCATGATGGCGGTGAACTGACCGCTGCGGAAGCCGACGGTGACGTCGTCGAGTGCCCGGACCTCGCTGTCACCCGATCCGTAGATCTTGGAGGCGTTCACGAGGCGGGCGGCGAGGTCGGCGTTGGCCGGCTGCCGCCCCCCGGGGGCGGTGATGGAGGTGGGGGCGATGGCTGTCATGTGGCCATCGTCCGCCCGCCGGGCCGATCTGTCGTCGGGTGGTGGGAGGTTCCCGACTACTCCCGGGGGAGTAGTCGGCGCTGTCGACCTACCCCGTCAGTCCACTCCCGGCACGACGAGGCCGGCTTCGTAGGCCATCGTCACGAGCTGGGCCCGGTCACGTGCGCCGAGCTTGATCATCGCCCGGCTGACGTGGGTCTTCGCCGTCGCCGGTGAGATGTAGAGCACCTCGGCGATCTCGGCGTTGTTGAGTCCCTTCGCCGCCTGGGCGACCACATCGGACTCACGTGCGGTCAGCTCGTCGAAGCGGGCGTCCCGCTCGAGCGTGCGGTCGGGCTCACCGGCGATCTTCTCGATGAGGCGCCGGGTCACCTTCGGGGCGAGCAGCGCCTCGCCGGAGGCGATCACCCGGATCGCGTCGAGCAGGTCGTCGGGGTCGGTGTCTTTGAGCAGGAAGCCACTCGCGCCCGAGCGGAGGGCCTCGTAGACGTACTCGTCGAGGTCGAAGGTCGTGAGCACGAGGATGCGGACATCGGCGAGTCTCGGATCGGCGACGATCTCGCGGGTCGCGGCGAGGCCGTCCATCTCGGGCATGCGGATGTCCATGAGCACGACGTCCGGCCGGAGCAAACCGACCTGTCGGACCGCATCGACGCCGTCCTCGGCCTCACCGACGACCTCGAGACCGGGATCGGCGTCGATCATGAGCGTGAACCCGGCGCGCATCAATCGCTGGTCGTCGGCGATGAGCACCCGGATCGTCGTGGTGTCGCTCACGATGAACCCTCCGTCGGTGAGTGGGGGAGTGTGGCCTCGACCGAGAACCCACCGTCGAGTCGCGGTCCCGACCGCAGCGACCCACCGACGGCTTCGGCGCGCTCGCGCAGGCCGATCAGACCGTGGCCCCCGCCCGGCGCCGCATCGGGGTCGGGCGCGCCGGTGTCGTCGTTCGTGACGGCGACCTCGAGGTGGTCGTCGTGATGGTCCAGGTGCACGTGGACCGCCGAACCTCGGGCGTGCTTGAGGGTGTTGGTGAGGGCTTCCTGCACGATCCGGTAGGCCGCGAGCTGCACCCCGGCGTCGAGGTCGTCGGGTGCGGTGCCGGTGATCGACAGCTCGGCGTCGGGATGCGCCTCGACCAGTGCGCTCACCTGTGCGAGACCGGGAGCGGGCGCGAGCTCGAGCTCGGTTCCGTCCGATCGGAGCACCCGGAGCGTCGCTCGGAGCTCGTCCATTGCGGACTTGCTCGCCTGGCGGATCTCGTCGAGTGCCTCCCGAGCGAGCGCCGGCTGCGCCTCGACGACGCGTGACGCCGCACCGGCCTGCACGTTGATCGTGGCGATCGAGTGGGCGACCACGTCGTGCAGGTCGCGGGCGATGCGAAGGCGTTCGGCCTGCACGGCCTCGCGCGCCTCGGCATCTCGACTGGCCTCCATGGCAGCGAGCCGCGCTTCGATCGCCTCGCGTTCCGCCCGGCGGCTGCGAACCGAGTCGCCGATGATCACGGGCAGCAGTGTCACGATGAGGAAGAAGCCCCGTTCGAACGCGGTCGGCTCCTCGCCCTCGGGTG
>JAHDCV010000012.1:61523-70288 GCA_020629695.1 Acidimicrobiales bacterium
GTCACGATGAGGAAGAAGCCCCGTTCGAACGCGGTCGGCTCCTCGCCCTCGGGTGGTCCGAACACGAGGCCGCCGAGCGTGATCATCGCCGGCATGGCGACGGCGAGCAGGATGATCGTCCGTCGGCTGCGCTCTGCCGCGACGGTGTACAGGCCGAACCAGATCAGGAAGACGGCGAGGTGGGGCGGGCTCCCCGTTCCGAACGAGGTGGCCTGACAGATCACGACCACCACCAGAGAGGCGACCGGGGCGACCCGTCGGAAGCAGATAACGGCCGAGGCCACGGCCGACAGCACGTAGGTGCTCCAGGTCACCTCGCCGCGGTCCTCCACGACCACGTCGAAGGCGAGGCCGATCATGATGATGGCTCCCATCGCGATGCCGATCACGATGTCGATGCGCGGGGGCAGCCAGCGGCTCATCGATCGGCTCGTCGCCGGGGCGTCCATCAGCTCGAACCTACCGGAGGGCTCGGGTTCGTTCGGTGCTCAACCCGGTGTCGAGGGGCGCCGATCAACGGGTCGTGGGTCGTCGGTTACGTGTTGGGGTGTTCGGAGTCCCGGTCAGCATCGACATCGGTGTCGGCTTCGTCGCCGGGCTGCTCGTCGTGTCGTTCGGATGGCTCGGCGTGGTCGCGACGGTGGCCTACCTCGGCTCGATCCTCCTCCACGAGCTCTGCCACGTCGCGGCCCTCGAGCGGACCGGCCGCCGCTCATCGATTCGCCTGCACGCCTTCGGAGGGTCGGCGTCGATTCGCCGGCCCGGTCTGATGACGGACCGTCAACACATCGTCGTGGCACTCGCGGGACCCGTCGGGCAGGTGGTGCTCGTCGGGGTGCCGATCGTGGTCGCCTCGACGCTCGTCGGTGTCGGCGACCACCAGTTGGTGGTTCTCGCCGTCGCCCTGAACGTGTGGATCGCCGCACTGAACCTCATGCCGCTGACGCCGCTCGACGGAGGCCGGGTGCTCGAGCACGGTCTGCGGTGGTCGTCGTCACCCCATGCAGAGCGGATCGGGGATGTGATCTCGCTCGTCGCCGTTGCGCTCGTCGTCAGTGGTGCACTCGCGATCGGGCGGATCGTCATCGCGCTCTACGTCGTGTGGTTGGGAGTTCGGCATCTGCTCGTCGTGCGGGCGCATCGCCGGATGATGCGTCAGCTGGGGGCGGGTGGAACCGTCTCGGTCCCCGCTGCGCTCTGGCCGTCCGTACCCCGGTCGATGACCTTTCGCGAGGTCCTCGAGAGCGTGTCGGAACCACCGCCAGCTCATCCGATGCGAGGAGTGGTGAGCGTGGCCGCCGGACTCCTCCTCATGATCGTCGTCATCAGCGTGGCCGCGTCGTCGGGCGTCGATCTGCCGGTCGGCTGAGGGGCGGCCTTCCGGCAACGCTCGGCCGGGGTCAGCAGGACGGTCGTGAAGTCGGCGTCGCCGAAGCTCATGCCCGCATCGACGTCCCACACGCCGGGGACCTCGGCGAAGCCCCACTGCGATCGTCGTCGGTCGCGTCCGCTGCGTCCGACTCCGGAGCACCGACGTTCTCGGCGGCGACCTCCGCGACGGACGTTGTCGGGGCGTCTGGCGCGTCGTCGGTCCGGTCGGTCGCCGACCCGCATGCTGCGGCGAACAGTGCGGCGACGGCGAACACCGCCAGCGAGTGGATGGCGCCACGAGATGGGGTCGGTCGAGACATCCGGGGCAACGTAGCGAGCCTCGGCAGATCCACCGCCGGCCGGGTGGACCAGTCAGTCGGCTGGTGCGACGTCGAGTAGGACTTTCTGCATCCGCCCGTCTTCGAGCTCGTCGAAGGCCTCGTCGAACCGCTCCAGCGGGAAGCGTCCGCTGATCACCGGCCGGACATCGAGACCCGACCGCAGCATGGCGAGTGCCTTGTACCAGGTGTCGAAGATCTGCCGGCCGTAGATGCCCTGCACGGTGAGGCTCTTGAAGATCAGACGGTTGAGATCGACCGGCGTGGGTTCGCCGAAGACACCGAGCAGCGCGAGCCGGCCGCCGTGGACGAGGGTCGAGGTGGCGTCGTCGAGTCCGCCCGGATGTCCGCTCATCTCGAGCGCCACGTCGAACCCCTCGACCATGCCGAGGTCGCCCATGGCCTCGCCCAACGAGGCCGATCCGGGTGGGACCGCCAGGTCGGCACCCATGCGCAGCGCGGCGTCGCGGCGCTCGGCCACGGGATCGGTCACGACGACGTGGCGGGCGCCGGCGTGGCGTGCGATCGCGGCCGCCATCTGGCCGATGGGTCCGGCGCCGGTCACGAGCACGTCCTCGCCGACGAGATCGAAGGCGAGCGTCGTGTGCACGGCGTTGCCGAGTGGATCGAGGATCGCGGCGATGTCGTCGTCGAGCCACTCGGGGAGGGGGTAGACGTTGGTAGCCGGCAGGGCCACCTGCTCGGCGAACGCACCGTCGCGATGCACGCCGATGCCGACGGTCGCCCGGCAGAGGTGTGGGTCGCCCGCTCGACAGCGGCGGCAACGACCACAGGTGATGTGGCCTTCGCCGGCGACCCGCTGCCCGATCCGGAGGCCGGACACGTTCGAGCCGATCGCTGCGACCGTCCCCACGAACTCGTGGCCGAGCACCGTCACCGGTGTCACGTTCCCCTCGGCCCAGGTGTCCCACGAGCGGATGTGCAGGTCGGTGCCACAGATCGCCGCGCTCGTCACGGCGACGATCACGTCGTCCGGACCGGCGGTCGGCTCCGGTCGGTCGATCAGCTCCAGCCCGGGCCCACGCCGGGTCTTGGCCACCGCCTTCACCGTGCCCATCCCACGGCGTCGGCGGCCTCGACGAACGCATCGACGGCCACGTCGATGTCGGCCTCGGTGTGGGCGGCGGTCATCTGCGTGCGGATCCTGGCGGTGCCCTCGGGCACGACCGGGAAGCTGAAGGCCGAGACGAGCACTCCTCGATCGAGGAGTGCGTCGGCGAGCGCGCCCGCCAGGTGATCGTCTCGCACCATCACCGGCACGATCGGATGACCCCGTCCGGCCAGCTCGAAGCCCTTGGTCACCATGGCCCGGCGGAACCGTTCGGCGTTGCGATGCAGCCGTCGCCGACGCTCGTCGCCCTGTGCGGTCTGGACGAGCGCCGCTCGTGCGCCGGCGACCAGGCCGGGGGCGAGGGCGTTGGAGAAGAGGTACGGCCGGGCCCGTTGCCGCAGGAGTTCGACGATCGGCCGACGGGCCGCGACCACCCCACCCATGCCACCACCGAGGGCCTTGCCGAGGGTGGTGGTCAGGATGTCGATGCGATGGGCGACGCCCTGATGGGCGGGCGTCCCGGCCCCTGCGGGACCCAGCACCCCCGTGCCGTGGCAGTCGTCGACCATGACGAGGGCGTCGAAGCGGTCGGCGAGGTCGCAGATCCCGACGAGGTCGGCGACCACACCGTCCATCGAGAACACGGCGTCGGTGGCGATGAGCACATGGGCCGACGAGGTGGCGCGGATCTCTTGCAGGGTCCGTTCGAGTTCGTCGAGATCGCCGGAGCGGAAGCGGTGTCGGTTCGCCCGACACAGACGGATCCCGTCGATGATCGAGGCGTGGTTCAGTTGGTCCGACACGATGTGGTCGTCGGGGCCGAACAACGGCTCGAACACGGCACCGTTGGCGTCGAAACACGCAGCGAAGGTGATGGCGTCCTCGGTGCCGAGGAAGGCCGCGAGGTCCGCCTCCAGCTCCCGGTGGTGGGCGTTGGTGCCGCAGATGAAGCGGACCGATGCCATGCCGTAGCCGTCGGTGTTCATCGTGCGGGTCGCCGCCGCGGTCAGCGCCGGATGATCGGCCAGGCCCAGGTAGTTGTTGGCGCAGAGGTTGAGGACCTCGCCGACACTCTCCACGTGCACGCGGCCGTCCTGGGCGCTCGTCAGCACGCGCTCGGGCTTCCACCGACCCGACGTGCGGATCGCGGCGAGTTCACCGTCGACGTCGGCGAGGAAGCGGTCCCGCCCGGTCATCCCGCACCACCGATCACGACGAGCAGGGCTCGTGCGGTGCCATCGGGTGCGGCGATCGTGTGGCTGCGATCGGCCGGATAGCGGGCCGTCGCCCCAATCGGGACCTGCTCGGTGGCGTCGTCCACCTCGACCACGAGGGCACCGTCGAGCACGGTGAGGTGTTCCATCGTGTCGGTCGCATGGGCGGACGACACGAGCCGTCCGCCGGCACGGAACGTCAGCTCGTACCACTCGGCGACGTCGGCGGTCCCGGCCGGGTTCAGGATGCGGAGCGACACCCCACCGTCTTCGGTCGACATCGACGGGGTCCGGGATGCCGGTGCGATCTCGATCGACACGGGTTCGACCGCACGGTCGGTGGTGAGATCGGCGAGGTCGATCCCGAGGGCCTGGGTGAGGTTCCAGAGGGTGGCGAACGTCGGGTTCGCCTGACCTCGCTCGACCTGGCTCACCATCGAGCGCGACACGCCCGAACGGAGTGCGAGGTCGTCGAGCGTCCAACCCCGTGAGCGCCGATGCTCGTGGATGGTCGGGCCGACGGCAGGAGGATCCAGCATGCCGGAGACCGTATCCGCGATCCTGGATGCCGTCGAGGGTTCGCTCGTGCGGCGGTCGGCGTGGCGACGATCGCCGGCGCTCGATCAGCTGATGGCGGCGAGGCGCTCCTCGTACTCGGCGATCCGACGGAGCTTGAGATCCTCGTAGCCCCGCACGTGGTCGATGAGGCCCGCGACCTCGACCGCCCGCTCGTGGTTGTCGGCGGTCAACGCGGCAACGAGCCGCCCGACCAGGGCGCGGTAGTCGTCTCGCAGTTTCCGCTCGGCCACGCGGACCTCGGCCCGGCCGAACGGATCCAGCCGGGTGCCACGCAGTCGTTTGCCGGCAGCGAGTTTGCGGATGGCCGGAGCGGCGGCGAGGGGGATGTCGATCTTCGAGTCCATCCCCAGGGCACGCAGCATCGGTGGGTGGAGCTTCCAGCTGATCCGACCGCCCTCACCCGCAACTTTCAGGGCTTCGGCCAGACCGTCGTCGTCGGTCATCAGGCGGGCGACCTCGTACTCGTCCTTGTAGGCGATCACCTTGTGGAGACCGATGGCCACGGCTTCGGTGAGGCGACCATCGAGCTCGAGACCGGCCTCGCGCCGGGCGACGGTCAGGAGCTCATCGAGGTAGTCGACGGCGGTCGCCTGGTTCTGGAACCCGACCAGGTCGTGGGCCCGGCGTCGCAGCATCGGGTCCAGATCGGCCCGGCCGAGTGCGCGCGTGATCTCGACGATGCGCTCGCCGAGTTCGATCGGCACGTCCGTGGGTGCACCGGTTCCTTCGGTGATGGGGGAGGGGAGTGCATCGGGTCGGGCGACGGCGACCCGACCCCAACGGAAGGCGGCGAGGTTCGTCTCGACCGCGACACCGTTCAGGTTGATCGCCGCCTCGATCGACTCGATGCCGATCGGCAAGGCTCCCGCTTGCACGGCCATGCCGACGCAGAAGATGTTCGCCATCACCGCATCTCCGAAGAGCGAGGTCGTGATCGCGCCGGCGTCCGCCCAGTGGTGACGTTCTCCGTCGCTCACCTCGGCGATCGCCGCCGCCAGTGCGTCCGGCGTCGGCGAGGCGATCTCGGGATGGGTGATCTGGTGGCCGGTCGGTGTCGACGTGGTCGACCCGACGACGACGGTGTGGCCGGGCTCGCAGACCATTCGACCCTTGTCGGTGGCGGCGACGAGCTGGTCGCAAGCGAGCAGCAGGTCGGCCTGGCCCCGGCCGAGCTTGTTGGTCGTCACCGAACCCGACTTCGACAGCCGCACGTCACTCACGACCGGCCCGGCCTTCTGCGACAGGCCGATCTGGTCGAGGCCGAGGACTTCGAACCCGTCGAGCATCGCCGCGGTGGCGAGCACCTGTGAGACGGTCACGATGCCGGTGCCGCCGATGCCGGTGATCCGCATCGAGAACTCGTCGGCCGGGACCACGAGTCCCGGCGTCGGCACCTCGGGAGGGGAGATCGGTGCCGACGCCGAGGCGCTCGCGGGGGATCGGGTGGCGTCGTCGTCGAGTTCGATCGTCATGAACGACGGGCAGTCACCCTCGACACACGAGGCGTCGAGGTTGCATGTGGTCTGGTTGATGGCGGTCTTGCGGCCGAATTCGGTCTCGACCGGCTCGACCGACAGGCAGTTGCTCACCTGGCCGCAGTCGCCGCAGCCCTCGCAGATGCGGTGGTTGATGGCCACCCGCGGCTTGGTGTCGGTGATCGTGCCGCGCTTGCGGCCACGACGGAGCTCGGCGGCGCAGCCCTGGTCGTGTACGAGCACGGTGACCCCCTCGATGCCGGCGAGGTGTTCCTGGGCCTCGATCAGGCGGGAGCGATCCCAGACCTCGACACCGGCTGGGAGGGTGTCGCCACCGATGCGGCCGAAGCGGGCGGCGGGGCCGGGGAGGGCCCGGCCGTAGCGCTCGGGCTCATCGGTGGTGATCAGCACCTTGGTGACACCGTGGGCGAGGAGTGACGTGCAGATGTCGGGCACGGTCATCTGGCCTTCGGGATGCTGCCCACCCGTCATGGCGACCGTGCCGTTGTGGAGCAGCTTGTAGGTCATCGTCACCCCGGCGGCGACGGCGGCCTGCACGGCGAGCTGGCCGGAGTGGAAGTAGGTGCCGTCGCCGAGGTTCTGGAACATGTGCGGTGTCTCGACGAACGGGGACATGCCGATCCACTGGCTGCCCTCGTTGCCCATGCAGGTCAGGCCGGCCTCGCCGCCGACGCGGGACGGGTCCATCAGGAGGGTCATGCCGTGGCACCCGATGCCGACCCCGGCGAGGGAGCCCTCGGGGATCTCGGTCGAGCGATTGTGGGGGCAGCCGGAGCAGAAGAACGGGGCCCGCTCGGTGTCGGTGAGAAGCGGGATCAGCTCGCGTCGGCGGGGGAGGGGAGCCAGGCGCTCAGCGAGTCGGGCCTCGAGCACCTTGCGAAGCGGAGCCGCCAGGTGGTCGGCCCCGATCTGGGCGTGCCAGGGCAGCAGCGGCGTGCCGACCTCGTCGGTCTTGCCGATGACCTTCGGACGATCGGGCTGGTGATAGAGCGCGTCCTTGATGAGCGATTCGAGAATCGGCATCTTCTCCTCGACGACGAGCACGGTGTCGAGTCCCTGGGCGAAGCGCCGCACGGTGTCGGGGTCGAACGGGAGCGGCATCTGCATTCGGAGCAGACGGATGCCCGCCGCCTCGATCTCGGCGTCGGTGCCGAGGCCGAGCCGCTGCAGTGCCTCTCGGAGTTCCCGGTAGGTCACGCCGGAGGCTGCGATGCCGATCCACGCGTCGGCCGGGTCCACCGTCACGTGGTTGAGACGGTTGGCCGAGGCGTAGTTGACGGCCAGCGGATAGCGGACCTCGTAGATCTCCTGCTCCAGCTCGATCGTGTGCGGTGTCAGGAGCCGCCCATCGGGCTGTCGACGGGTGGTCTCGTCGAACAGCGCCGGCGTGACGGGTCGGACACGGTCGAGGTCGAGCCCGACCGAGGCGATGCCGTCGGCGACGTCGGCCACGATCTTCAGCGCGGTCCAGAGGCCGGTGAAGCGGGAGAGGGCGATGGCATGGCGTCCGAGCTCGAGGACCTCACCGGCGTCGGCGGGGTAGAGGACCGGAATGTGCAGGTCGCCGAGCACGCCGGCCGAGGAGTTCGGGAGCGAGGAACTCTTCGCGTTCGGGTCGTCGCCGACGAGCGCGACGGCGCCGCCCCAGCGGGAGGTGCCGGCGAAGACGGCGTGACGGAGCGCGTCGAGCGCACGGTCGACGCCGGGTGCCTTGGCGTACCAGAGCCCGACGACACCGTCGTGTGTGGCGTCCGGTCGGGTGGAAGCGAGCTGGGAGCCCATCACCGCACTCGCGCCCAGCTCCTCGTTCGTGCCCGGGGTGCACACGATGTCGAGGTCGGGGTTGAGCTTCGCCGCCCGTGCTGCAGCCGAGTCGAAGCCACCGAGCGGCGAGCCGGGGTAACCCGAGATGAAGGCGGCGGTGTTGCGGCCGTCGCGGCGGTCGGCCCGGAGCTGCTCGACGGGGAGCCGGGCCAACGCCTGCACACCGGTGAGCATCACCGTGGTGTCGCGCTCAGCCGTGAAGCGGTCGTTGATCCGGTACGGGCGGGGTGCGACGTCGGTCATCGGAGGCTCCTGGATGCGTGACGAGTGTCACGACGGTTGCACATCCATCGGCAGATGCTGGATGGTGCCGAATGATTCCGATAGATTTCGCTCGACGACGAACGAAGTTCGGTGAGTGAGTCGATCTGTCGGCCGTCGCCGAACGAATGACGGTGGGAGGCCGAACGACGTGCTGGACGGTGTGCAGACCGAACTCCTCCGGGCGCTCCAGGCGGACGCTCGGATCACGAACCGGGCGCTTGCTCAGCGGGTGGGACTGGCGCCGTCGAGCACCTCGGCCCGCGTCGCCGATCTCGAGCGCACAGGGGTGATCCGCGGCTATCGGGCCGAGGTCGATCTCGCCGCGCTCGGGCGCCATCTCGAGGCGATGATCTTCGTGAAGCTCTCCGTCGGCGACGGCACGGCGGTCGACCGCTTCCTCGACGAGGTCCGGGCGTGGCCCGAGACCCTCGCCGTGCACCTCCTGTCCGGTGTCGAGGACGCCCTCGTGCACGTCGCCGTGCCCGACGTCGCGTGGTTGCGGCGCACCGTGGTCGGCAAGCTCGCGACCATGCCGATGGTCACCGACGAACGCACCTCGATCGTCTTCGACCATGTCCGCAACGACGTGATCGAACCCCTCGACGGG
>JAHDCV010000012.1:70388-75683 GCA_020629695.1 Acidimicrobiales bacterium
GGGTCGTGGCTCTACACGCTCGACCGCTATGCCGGCCTGTTCCCCGCCGCGCACATCGCCCGTGCGACTCGCCGGCGCGATCGATCGGTCTTCCGTGGGATGTCGCACTGGGGCCAGTTCCTCGATCATCGAGGCGGGGTGCACCACGATCGGATCGAGGTGTTCCGTGGACGACTCGCCGCCTGGACCGGCGATGACCCGTGCCTGCTGTTCCCCGTGCCCACGTTGGAGGTCGAGTCGCCCATCGAGGTCTTCGACGCTCCCTCCTGACGGCCGGAGTCCCGGCCCTGCCTCTACCCTCCTGGCGATGTACAGGAGGGGACGGTCGTCGCAGATCACCACACGTGCCGCCGCGGCCGTGATGGCCTCGACCCTGCTCGTGGCGGCATGCGGCGGTTCCGGCGGGGTGGAGTCGGCCGACGTGTCGACGACGACGGTCACGACCGTCGCCGGCCCGACGACCACCCTGGCCCCGAGCTTCGTGATCCTCTGCCCGAACGGGTTCAGCGTCGAGCTACCCGAGGGTTCGATGACCGAGGACGAAGCGAAGGAGATCTTCTGCACCGTCTCGGCCCCCACCACGACGCCGTGGGAGCCCGATGAGGAGCTCCTCGTCCGGACGGCGCAGCAGACCTGGCCCCAGGTGTTCCTCGCGGTCTCACCCGAGGCGATCGTGGCGGCCGGCGACGAGCTCTGCGTGATGGCGACCGACGCTCCCGACGCCACCACCTTCGGCAGCGAAGCCTCGGCGATCTACGACGCCGGGTTCTCGGCGCTGGGTGCCGAGGTCTTCGGCCCGGATGACTGGTCCATGTTCTCGATCGCTTCGTTGTCATCGCTCTGCCGACCGGAGATGTTCCGCCTCTACCGCTGAGCCAGACTCGCGGCATGACCACCGACATCGTCGACGTCTGGATGCAGCATCCGACGCTTCGCCACACCCAGCACGAGATGTTCGACTCGCTTCGGCGGTGGATGGGCGGCGAGATCCCGAGCGAGGAGCTCCCGGTCGAGCTCACGCTCACGATGCTCGACGAGGGTGGTGTGACCCTCGGTCTCACCGCGGCCTGGTACGGCCCGGCAGGCGACCTGATCTCGAACGACGACGTCGCCCGGTTCGTCGAGGCGTCCGGTGGTCGGCTCCGAGGTGTCGCGGGGGCCGACATCCGCAAACCGATGGAGGCCGTGCGAGAACTGCGCGACCGCGTCGCCGAGGGGTTCGTCGGTCTCCGCCTGGTGCCGTGGTTGTGGGAGGCCCCGCCGACCGACCGTCGCTACTACCCGCTCTATGCGGCCTGTGTGGATCTCGGGATCCCGTTCTGCACGCAGGTCGGCCACACCGGACCGTTGCGGCCGTCAGAGACCGGCCGGCCGATCCCCTACATCGACCAGGTCGCCATCGACTTCCCCGAGCTGACGATCGTGTGCGGCCACATCGGCTACCCGTGGACCACCGAGATGATCGCCGTGGCCGACAAGCATCCGAACGTCGTGATCGACACCTCGGCCTACTCGGCCAACCGCTACCCGGCCGAGCTCGTCGAGTACCTCAAGGGACGAGGTCGGGAGAAGGTGCTGTTCGGCACCAACTATCCGATGATCATGCCGGCGCGGGCGCTGCGCGATCTGGAGACGCTCGGGCTCGACGACGAGACGACCGCGGCGTTCCTCTCCGGAAACGCCCGCCGCATCTTCGATCTGGGTGAAGGATCCTGATGCGACGCGATGAGGTGGATGCCGTGATCGGCCAACTGCTCGCCGTCCCGGGAACCATCCACAGCCTGCTCGAGGCCGTGCCCGATGAGGTGCTCGCGATGGCGCCGGCACCCGGCGAGTGGAGCATCCTGCAGGTGGTCGCGCATCTGCTGCATGCGGACGCCTCGGCCTTCCGCGACCGTGTTCGCTCGATCGCGGGAGGTGCCGATCGGCTCAGCTCCTATGACCCCACGCTGGACATCTCGGTGGACGGCCCCGCTCGACCGGTGCTGCACGAGCTGCTGGACCGCCTGGCGGTGAGTCGAACGGAGTCCGCTGAACTGCTGCGCTCGCTCGATCCGGATCTGCTCGAACGTGTGGCGTCGCATCCCGACGGGTCGTTCCGCGCCGCCGACTTCGTCGAGGAGTGGGTGTACCACGACGCCGATCACCTCCAGCAGATCCTCGAGGTCGTGAAGGTCCATCAGCTCGGTCGGGTCGGGCCGGACATGCGGACCGCACTCGAGCGGATGGCCGAAGGCTGACGGTGCCCCGCGTTCGGGTCGACCGGGCCGGTCAACTGAGCATCCGGTCCACGACGACTCGAGCCGAGCGTGCCGCCGTGTGCACGCTGCTCCAGTCGCTCCCGCCCGGGAAGTAGCTGCAGCCCGCGAGGTCGATGCGTCCGGTCACGGGTTCGGCGAGATCGGGGGCGACGCGCCAGTCCGCCTCGTCGGCGAGGTAGGCGGCACCGGCGAACGGGTCGGCGCTCCAGTTCTTCGAGATGTGCTGGACGTAGGTCCGGCTGGCGGCGCCGTCGAAGACGGCGTCGAGCTCGGCGAGCACGTGATCTCGCAGCTCGTCGCCCGGATCGAGTGCCTGGTACGGCTCGGCTTGTCCGCCGACGCTGAACAGGCCGAGCACGTGGTGATCGCTGTCCTGCCCGTAGGCGGCGTCGTAGTAGAGACGCTGACCACCCGACTCAGAGATCTCCGGCGAGAAGAAGGTCGGGAAGAACGGCTCCGAGAACTCGACGAACACCTTCATGCCGCCCCAGATCTCGGCCCGGTCGAGTGCCTCCAGGTGGCTGTCGGGAAGCGGCGGATCGAACGCGATGGCGCCAGCACGGAGCAGGAACATCGGAATCGTCACGATCACGCGGTCGGCGAGGTGGGTGATGCCGTCGGCGTCGAGCACCTCGACGCCGTCTCCGGTGTCGGTGATCGAGGTGACGACGGTGTTGTGGGTGATGCGGTCGGCGATGCCGGGCAGGACGTGATCCTCGAAGAAGCCCAGCCAGGACGAACCGACGAACTTCAGGTCGGTGTCGATGTCGTCGCCGGCGTTCCCGCTCGTGACCCCGCCTCCGTCGATCGCCACCCAGGTGTCGCTGGCTGCGTAGGCCCGGAGGGACGTGGTCGCTGCCAGCTCCGGCTCGTCGGTGATCTCGCCGAGGATCTCGGGGTCGACATGGATCCACTCACCGCCGAGGGAGATGGGGAAGTCGACGAAGTCGGTGTCGTGGGCGATGCGGCCGCCGGGGGTGGCCTTGGCCTCGAGGATCTCGACCTCGACGTCAGCGCGTGTCAGCAGGTGTGCCGCGGTCATCCCGGCGGCGCCAGCACCCACGATCAGGACCGTTCCGTCGAAGCTTCCCGAGCGGACGGTCGAGTCGTCCGCGCCGAGCCCGCAACCGGGCAGGGAGAGGATGGCGCCGAGTGCAGCAGTGGTTCTGAGGAAGTCCCGGCGCGACGTCGAGCGCATGTCGCCAGTCTGGCACGGCCGATCGATCGCCTGAATCTCGCGACCGGGGGTCGCTCTCGTTCGTCCCGGGGAGGTGCATTCAGTGCCGGGCGACGTTGGGTCGCCGGCCGTGAGGGACAGGAAGACACCATGCTCGGACTCTTGGGATCGATGTTGGCGGGCCGCGGCGGTCGGATGATCGGCGGCATGATCGGTGGGCGTACGGGCGCGATGATCGGCGGCATGGCGGGCGCGATGCTCGGTGGCCGTCAGCTCAGCCGTCTCGGCGGTGTGCTCAAGTCCCGGGGCGGCGGGGGTGGTCGTGACTTCGAGGCTCCGTCCGGTCCGGCGATCCAGGAGCGCGAGGCAGAGGTCCTGATTCGAGCCATGTGCAACGCGGCGAAGGCCGATGGTGTCATGGACGAGGCCGAGACTGACGCGATCATGGCGCAGCTCGACGACATCACCGAGGTCGAGCGTCGCTTCCTCCGCAACGAGATCGCCGCGTCGCCGATCACCGCGGCGGCGATGGCGGCAGAGGTGCCGCCGGCCTTGAAGGCCGAGGCCTACGCCGTGTCGTTGATCTCGATCAACGTCGACACTCCGCAGGAAGCCGACTACCTCCGGGAGCTGGCCACCGAGCTCGGTCTGAGCGACAACGACCGGGACAACATCCATGACGATCTGGGCGCCGACCTGCTGTAGCGAGCGTGCTCGTCACCGGAGTCGCGGGTCGGCCCACCGGTAGGCAGCATCGCTGATCGTCCGAATGACCACGATGGCGGCCGTGATGTAGGCGGTGATCGCCGCGACCACGTGTGTGTCGCGGTTGATCGAACCCTCGAACAGCACCGCGCCGAGCCCGCCGATGCCGAAGAGGCGCTCGACGATCACCACGCCGCCGAGCATCGAACCGAAGACCAGGCCGACCTGGGTGAGGAGCGTCATCGACGCGGGTCGGACGACGTGGCGGAGAAAGATCTGACGGCGGGGGAGCCCCTTCGAGGTTGCGGCGATCACGAACTCCTCACCGAGCACCTCGCGCGTGCTCGTCATGACGATGCGACCGATCATCCCCGCCTCCGGGAGGGCCACGGCGGCGACGGGCAAAAGCAGGTGGTGGAGGTTCGCGCCGAGCCCCCCGGACAGCCGTTGCCACCCCGCGGCAGGCAGCCAGCCGAGCCGGACGGCGAAGAACCATGTCCCGAAGGTGGCGAGCAGGAACGCCGGTGTGGCCTGCAGCGTGGCCGTCGTGAGGGCGTGGGTGAGTCTCGGTCCAGACCTCGTGAGGAGCGCGCCGACGAGGCCGGCAGTCACGCCGAGGACGATGGCGACGGAGAGTCCGACGAGTGCGATCTGCGCCGAGATCGGTAGGCGTGGCGTCATCAACGAGTCGACGGGCTGGTTGCGGATCGATCGGCCCAGGTCGCCGCTCGCGGCGTCGGCGAACCATCGGGCGTGCCGCACGGGCACCGGATCGCGCAGGTGGAAGGTGTCGACCAGCTCCCGGAGCCCGGGGCGGACGGCGGCATAGGACTCGTCGTCGAGGTCCACGACTCCTTGCTCGGCCCCGAGCACCACGGCCGCCATGCCGCCGTCGATCGAGATCTCGATCGCGGCGAACACGAGCAGGGTGCTCAGGTAGAGCGAGATGGCGAGCCGACCGAGCCAGCGTGCAGCCTCCCGGGCGACCGACATGGGCGGGACGTTAGTTGCGGACGCCCAGAATGGAGGACCCCCGGCGTTCTCGACCTCGGAGATCGCGATGTTGTGAGGCGCAGCCGAGCAACTCGGTGAGTGAGCGGAGCGAACGACGAGCGGGTGACGAGAATCGAACTCGCGTATTCAGCTTGGGAA
>JAHDCV010000013.1:0-30277 GCA_020629695.1 Acidimicrobiales bacterium
CACAACGAGCGGGCCGAGGTCGACGGGGTCGAGCGGACCCTCCTCGGCCACGTCGTGTCGCCGTTCCTGCTCACCGCGCTGGCACGACCGGCGCTCGCCAAGGGCCGTGACGCCCGCATCGTCACCGTGTCGTCGGGCGGTATGTACACCCAGGGGGTCTCGTTGTCCGACCTCAACAACGAACGCGACTACTCCGGCACCACCGCCTACGCCCGGGCGAAGCGCATGCAGATCGTCCTCGGGGAGGAGTGGGCCCGTCGGCTCGCACCCGACGGCATCGCCGTGCACGCGATGCATCCCGGATGGGCGGCGACACCGGGTGTGTCCGACGCGCTGCCGGGCTTCGACCGGATCATGCAGCCACTCCTGCGCTCCCCCGAGGACGGCGCCGACACCATCATCTGGCTCGCCGGTGTGGCCGGTGTGGAGATCGGCGCCAACGGTTTCTGGCTCGATCGGCGCCGCCGGCCGACCGAGTACCTGCCGAACACCGCCGTGTCCGACGAGAAGGCCGCGACGCTCTGGGAGCGGATCGTGGAGCTGAGCGGGCTGACCGACGACGAGCTCCCGCCCGCGGTCGGCTGACGTCGACGGCGGGGGCGCCGGCCGCGAGACTCCCGTCATGACCGAGGCCAGGTGGCACCACGACCGACAGGTCGTGCTCGACTGGTGTGCCGATCTGACCCGACTCCCGGAGCATGCTGCGGGCGACGTCGAGGTGTTCCTGCCCGCACCGTTCGACCACATCGGCGGGGCGACCGGCGACGTGCCGAGCACGGCCGATCAGGCCGAGGAGGTCCTGTTCGGTCCGCTCCGTCGAGCGTTCGGCCACAGCCGCCTGACCCCCGTCGCCGTTGTGACCGAGGTCGGCGACGACTCGACCGACGTCGCGGTGATGGGGATGGTGGGCGGTCCTCGGTCGGCGCCGTTCGTCGGGGTCCCCGCCGGGGACGGTCCGGGCTTGCGGGTCGCGATGATCGTCCGCCTCGTCGACGGCGCGGTCACCCGACTCCATCTCCTGACCGACCTCCCCGACCTGGCCCATCAGGCCGGGATCGAACTGCTTCCAGCGGCGACCGGGCGCACCATCCCGCACCCGGCGCCGCCACCGTCGCTCGGGCGACCGGACCGACCCGACCCCGCCGGTGCCGAACGCACCCGTCGGCTCGTGACCGCGCTCATCGGGGGCCTCAACCAACTCACCGACGGCGAGCTCGCCTCGATGCCCCAGCGCGACCTGTGGGCCGACGACATGCGCTGGATCGGCCCGCACGGCATCGGCGTCTGCGAGGGCTTCGCCGAATACCAGACCGCCGCGCAGCAGCCCTCGGTCCTGAGCTTCCCCGACCGTCGTGGGGTCTGGCCGAAGCCGGCCTTCGTCGTCGACGGTCACCTGGCCGCATTCGTGGGCTGGCCGGGCCTCGTCGGCACCTTCAGCGGTCCACCGTTCCGTGGGATCCCGTCGACCGGCGGGCCGATCAGCCAACGGATCATCGACGTCTACCTCCGCCGGGGTGATCAGCTCCTGGACGACTGGGTCTTCATCGACCTGGTCGACTTCGCCCGCCAGTGCGGCGTCGACCTGCTCGCCCCACTCGGCTGAGCCCTCGCCGCCGAGCTGTCAGCGGAACACTGACGACGGAGAAGTCAGCGGAACACAGGGTCCTCCCAGTCGGGGAACAGCTCCGGTGTGTCGGTCGACGGGCGCAGCGTGAACTCGGGCTCCCGCTTCTCGAGAAAGCTCATGACCCCTTCACGGGCGTCGGCCATCCGGCCGAGCTCCTGGATGGCGCGGGAGTCGGCACGGTGCGACTGCATCGGATGATCGAAGGTCAGGCCACGCCAGAGCAGGTGGCGGGTCGCGGCGACCGAGACCGGGGCGGCGTGGGTGGCGATCTCGGCGGCGAGGGCCTGCGCTCGGGCGAGCACCTCGTCGGCGGGCGCCAACTCGGCGAGGCCGGCGGCAGCGATCTCCGAGGCCGGCATCACGTTGCCCGTGTAACACCAGCGCGCAGCGGTCGAGATGCCCACCAGACGCGGCAGGAACCACGAGGACGCGGCTTCCGGCACGATGCCCCGACGAGCGAAGACGAAGCCGATCTTGGCGTCCTCGGAGACGATCCGGATGTCCATCGGCAGGGTCATCGTGATGCCGACGCCGACGGCATGCCCGTTGATCGCGGCGATGACCGGCTTCGTGCAGTCGAAGATCCTCAGCGAGACCCGACCACCACCATCGCGACGCACGGCCTCGGGGTCGCTCGGCGCGCGGCCGCGAGCGTCACTGTCGAACGTGTCGCCGCCCGAGGACAGGTCGGCCCCGGCACAGAAGGCTCGCCCCGCGCCCGTGACGATGACGACCCGAACATCGTCGTCGGCGTCGATCTCGTCGAACGCCGCGATCATCTCGAGCATCATCGTCGCCGTGAAGGCGTTCATCTGCTCCGGTCGATCGAGCGTGATGGTGGCGACGCCGTCGGCCACGTCGTAGGAGATCTCGGTGTAGTCGGCCATACCGCATCCTCCGTCGGTCGCTGCGGGATTGCGAATCGTCGGCGTCCCGATCGCGGGCCGCGTCCTTAGGGTGCCCGGGTGCCGGAGCCCATCGATCTCAGCGTGAGTGCCTGGCTGATCGTGTCGCTGGCGATGTTCCTCGGCGCGATCGTCCAGTCGACGATCGGGTTCGGCATGGTCGTGCTGGCGCTCCCGGTCGTCCTGATCGCCGCACCCGATCTCGTCCCCGGGCCGCTCAGCGTCGCCACGATGCTGCTCGTGCTCCCCGTTGCCCTCGTCGAGCGTCACGCGGCGCTGAGGGACGATCTGTGGCGACTCATCCCGGGACGGTTCCTGGGCGCCGGACTGGGCCTCGCGTTGCTCGCCATCGCCCGCGGCGACACACTCGTCGTGGTGGCAGCACTGATCGTGCTCGCCGCGGTGGCGGCGACCGTGTGGGCGCCGCCGCTCCCCCGCAACGACGCGAACCTCGTCGGCGCCGGCGTCGTGTCGGGCACGTTCGCCATGGCCGTCTCGATCGGCGGACCACCGCTCGCGCTGCTCTACCAGCACGCCAAGGGACCGGAGATCCGCTCGACGGTCTCGTTCGTCTTCGCCGCGGGGATCCCGATCACGCTGATCGGCTTGATCCTCGGTGGGCACCTGGACACCGCCGGCTTCATCACGGGCGCGTCGATCTGGCCAGCGGTGTTCGCGGGCTACGGCGTCGCCGCACGCATCCGCCACCGGGTCGACGACCGCATCCGTCCGATCGTGCTCATCGTCTCGGCCGGAGGCGCGCTGGTGGCGCTGGGCCGCGTGCTCCTGGGATGACCGGCCGAACCCCGGCGACGGACTCGGTCAGAACACGATCGGCAGCTTGCGCGGACCGCGCACCTGACCGCCGGCCCAGGTGACCTCTGCGCCGTCGGCCAGTCGGAACTCCGGAATGGCGGCGAGGAACTCGCCGATCGCGACCTGCATCTCGAGCCGGGCCAGGTTCGACCCGGCACAGCGGTGGATCCCGACGCCGAACGCCACGTGACGGTTGCGCTGCCGCTCCAGATCGACGACGTCGGGGTTCTCGAACGCCTCCGGGTCCCGGTTCGCGCCCGGGAAGTTCATGAGGATCTTGTCGCCCGGCTCGAAGGTCACACCCTGGAACTCGGTCTGCTCCTTCACGACCCGAGCCATGGTGACCGGGGCGTAGGCCCGGAGCAGCTCCTCGATCCCGTTGTCGAGCTTCGATGGATCGTCGACGAGCAACTGCCGGTCGGCGGGATGGGTGGCCAGGTGCCACAGTGCCGCACCGATCGACGACCAGGTCGTGTCGATTCCCGCGACGAGCAGCAGATTGCAGGTGCCGGCGACGTGGAGATCGGGCACGGGCTCCCCGTCGACCTCGGCCGCGAGCAGCTCACTGATGAGGTCGTCCTTGGGGTTCGCCTTCCGGTCGGCGATCTCGGCCATGAAGAACTCGCGGATCTTCGTCCGGTAGTGCTGGCGGACCTCGGGCCGCGACAGCCCGGCACCGAGCACCCCGTTCACCCACTCGACGAAGTCGTCGGCACGATCCGGATCGACCCCGAGGAGGTGGGCGATCACCCGCGGCGGGATCTGCTGGGCATACTCCCCCGCCGCATCGACCGAACCACGATCGATGAACCCGGCGATCAGATCCCGACAGAGCTGGCGGGTGAACGGCTCGTGTGCTTCGGTCGCCTTCGGCGAGAACGCCGGGAGGATCAGCCGTCGTGACCACGTGTGCACCGGCGGATCGGACGAGATCGGCGGGGCGTTGACCGTCGAGTAGGCGTTCGGATCGGACGTGTCGTCACTCGGTGGTTTCACCACGATCGGATCGGTCGAGGACAGTTCCGGGACCATTCGGGCGAGCGCGACCACGTCGTCGTACTTCGTCGGCAACCACGAACCCTGCCAACGGTCGGTGTGGGCGACCGGGCAGCCTTCCCGCAGGTCGTCCCAGATGGGGAACGGGTCGGCGACGTAGTCGGGGTCGAAGATGTCGTAGTCGGTCGTCCAGTCCGACACCGGCTCGGTGGTCGCGGCAGCGAAGTCGAGCCCGTCGGACGTCGAGGCGTCGGTCTCGGTCATCTCAGGACTCGATGGTGATGGCGTACTCGGGGCAGTTGTCGACCGCGAGCTGGGCGGCCTCGGCGTGCTCCGGCGGCACGGTGCCGTCACCGATCGCCGACGCATAGCCGTAGTCGTCCACCTCGATCAGGTCGGGGGCGAGGGCATAACACCGGTTGTGCCCCTCACACTTCTCACTGTCCACGATGATCTTCACCGGCTGACTCCTCACGTCGAACGACGCGGTCAACCTAGCTCGCGAGCCAGATCCGAATCAGTTCGACGGAGGGTCGCGCCGATCAGGGTTGGGTCACCGTGCGGGTGTTGCTCCGCCATGACGTGTTCCCCGCAGCATCGAACGCCTTGACGTAGAACGTCGAGGTCGAGCCGGCGGCGAGCCCGGTCACCGTGGCCGAGGTGCCGCTGACCGTCTGGATGGCCGTGTCGGTCGCGGCGTCGTAGACCACGTAGCCCGTCACACCGACGTCGTCGGTCGAGGCCGTCCACGACAGCGAGGCCGAGGTCGCGTTCAGCGCCGAGCCCTGCAGGCCCCTTGGCGGCGTCGGACGCTCGGTGTCGACCGCATTGCCGCTCGGGGTCGCCGTGACGGTGTTGGTGCGCCACGAGGTGTTGCCCGCGGCGTCGAACGCCTTCACGTACAGGCCGATCGGCTGGCCGTTCACCAGGCCGGTGACCGTCGCCGACGGCGTCGGGCCGACCTCGGCGAGCAGTGCGTTGTTCGACGCGTCGAAGACCCGGTAGCCGGCGATGCCGACGTTGTCGTTCGACGGGTTCCACGACAGCGAGACCGAACCGGATCCCACCCCGGCGAGCATCAGACCCGTCGGGGTGGAGGGACGCTCCTCGTCGACCGCACCGTTGGTCACGACGACGGTGTCGATGTTCGAGCGCCACGAGGTGTTCTGCGCGGCGTCGAAGGCCTTCACGTAGTACGAGTAGGTCTGGCCGATCACCAGGCCATCGATCTGGACCGTGGTGCCCAGCCCGGAGGTGGTGAGCACGAGGTCGCCGGTCGCGGCGTCATAGATCTTGTAGCCGGCGACCGCGGTGTTGTCCGTCGAGGCCAGCCATTCGAGGCTGACCGAGCCGCCACCGATCGAGACGGCATCGAGGCCACGCGGCGTGGAGGGACGCTCATCGTCGACGAGGTCGGGATCACAGACACGGGTCAGGCTGTTCTGCGCGATCCCGCCTGTTCCGGTGACGTCGCCGCCGATCCAGACACAGCCGTCGGGCGAGCCGTGGATGGCCCACACCCCGGCTCGGCTGGCGGTGATGTTGAAGTCGAAGCCCGGCACGGCGAGGCCGGTGTTGGCGTCGAACGCCGAGATCCAGCTGTTGTCCTGCGATGCGAAGAATCCCTGGCCGTCGAACGGGAAGAACATCGGGGCGAGGCCCGTGTAGAGGGTCGCGTCCTGCCGGCAATGGCAGCCGGCGTACACGCGATCACCGACGATCTCGAGATCCTGGTAGTCGCCCTTGGGATCGGACAGATGGAAGTACCGCAGCGAGAGGTCGGCCTCGTTCAGCGCCTGCACGAAGTGCTCCGAGCCGACCGCCCAGACGATGCCGTTCGCGACTTCCACGTCGTAGAGGTACTGGCGCGAGACGTTGAGGGTGTTCACCTGGAAGGGTTGCACCCCCGTCACCGTGGCACCGTTGTTCTGCCGCACCGGATGGAATCCGCCCACCGAGACGTCACCGTTCACGGTGGTGAAGTAGCCGGCGAGGTAGACACGATCGTCGTCGGGGCTGGCCGCGATGCCCCACACCGAGCCGCCCTGGACGACGGGACGCCAGTTCGGGTCGTGATCACCGGTCGCCCAGTCGATCCTGGCGGCACGCCACACACTGTCGGTACCGACGTCGGAGACGATCGTGTTGAACGATCCGGCGATGTAGAGGTGGTCACCCTCCAGATCGAGCGCGCGGACGTTGGCGGGGTTGCCACCCTGGATCCGCGTCGTCCAGCCATTCGAGATGGCGCCGGTCTGCGGGTCGAGCGAGACCAGGCCGGGCACGTTGTTCCCGAACACCTGGGTGAACTCGCCGCCGACGAACAACGCCGAGCCGTCCGGCGCGGCCTCGAGGGCGTACACCGCACCGTTGAGGTCGGGCGCGAAGGTGTCGATCCAGATGCCTGTCGTTGCGTCGTAGGCAGCGAGGAAGGGCCGGCTGAACCGATTGTTCTCATGGGCGACGTCGAGGAAACGTCCGCCGACGAAGACCCGGTCACCGACCTGTTCGATCGCGAAGATGTGGCTCTGGATCGAGTCGGTCTGCGTCCCGGTGGCGAGCGTGTCGACGCCCCACCACGTGGTCGGTTGTTCGACGAGCTCGGCCGACGCCGGCGCGGCCGAGAGCAGGGTCAGCAGCACGGCCATGACCGTGGCGATGGAGAAGTGTCGGGTGGACATCAGGACCTCATCAGACGTAGCGCCGTCTCCCGATACCAACGGTACGCCGGATCGGCCCCTTGAGTCCTGAGAGGAAGCGCCCGCCCGGATGGGGGCCCGACGGCTCAGGCGTCCAGGTAGCGGGTCACGGCGAAGCCGGACCCGATGGCACCGATGGCCGCACCGGCGGCGAGCAGCCACAACGAGATCGGGCCGAGATCCGCCGGCTGGAGCACGAAACTGTTGATGAAGTCCAACTCCGACGCGGCCTGGGAGTCGCGGATCATGCGATTCACACCGAACATGGCGAGCACGGCCAGACCGGCACCGATGAGCCCCTGCACCAGCCCCTCGAGCATGAACGGGATGCGGACGAACCAGTTCGTGGCGCCCACGAGCTTCATCACCTCGACCTCACGACGGCGTGCGAACACCGCGGTTCTGATCGTGTTGTACATCAGCAGCAACGCCGCCACCGCGGCCACGGCCGCGACCACCGTCACACCGGAGATGGCCAGCCCGGTGATCGCGTTCAGCTGTTTGATGAACTCACCGGCGAAGACCACGTCGCTCACCCCCGGCTGACCCTCGTACTCCTGGCCGAGTGAGTCGACGAACGCGAGCTCGCTGGCGGCCGGCACGACGCGATACGAGGTCGGCAGCTGCGCCGGTTCGACGGTCTCGACGATCTCGGGAGTGTCGGCGTAGTACTCGCGGAACTCCGCGAAGGTCGCTTCACGATTCACGTAGGAGTGGTCGGTCACGAGCGGGTTGTCGGCGAGCTTCTGGTCGACCGAGGCGATCTGGTCGTCGGTGGCGTCGGGTCGCATCCAGACGATGAACTCGACGTCGTCGCTCCAGCGTTCGCTCACCCGGCTCACACCTTCGCGGAACACGAGCGAGAACCCGAGCAGTGCGAGGGAGACCGCGACGGTGAGCACGGCGGCGATGGTCAGCGACGGGTTGCGGACGAGGTTCGTCCCCGTCTCCTTGGCGAGATAGTCGAAGCGGATGGCCATGGCGGGAAGGGCTCTCTGCGGAGGGGGTCGAGGCAGCTCAGCCGTAGCTGGCTTCGCGCTCGTCGCGAACGATGTTGCCGGTGTCGAGCTGGATCACCCGACGTTGCATGGTGTCGACGATCTTGGCGTCGTGGGTCGCCATCACGACCGTCGTCCCGGTCTTGTTGATGCGATCCAGCAGGCGCATGATGCCGATGGCGGTCTGGGGGTCGAGGTTGCCGGTCGGCTCGTCGGCCAGGAGGATCAGCGGGCGGTTGACGAACGCCCGGGCGATCGACACGCGTTGTTGCTCTCCACCGGAGAGCTGGTGGGGCTGCTTGTCGGCCTTGTCGCCGATACCGACGAGATCGAGGATCTGCGGCACCTGGGTCTTGATCACGGCTCGGGGCCGGCCGATCACCTCGAGGGCGAACGACACGTTCTCGGCCACGGTCTTGTTCGGGAGCAGCTTGTAGTCCTGGAAGATCGAGCCGATGTTGCGTCGCAGCATCGGCACCTTCCAGTTGGAGAGCTCGCCGATGTCCTTGCCGGCCACGAAGATCCGGCCGGAATCGGGTTCCTCCGACTTGTTCATCAGCCGCAGCATCGTGGACTTGCCCGAACCACTCGGACCCACGAGGAACACGAACTCGCCCTTGGCGATGTCCGCGTTGGCGCGCCGCAGTGCGACGTTTCCCTCGCTGTAGGTCTTGGTGACATCGTCGAGTCTGATCATGAGAACCTCGTGCCACCGCCCGGCCCGGCGATGGTAGCCGGGACCCCGATGGGCACGGTGTCACCATCGGCCGAACGGCCCACCGGATGAGGGGTCGGACGACCCTCCCGAATCCCAGGTGGAGACGACGAAAACCGGCGCTCGTGCCATGCACTTCCAGCAAGCGCCGCGCCAGATCGGCGCCGCTTGCTCGAATTGCATGCGTACGGCGACAACGAGCGGCGCGCTGGCCTGGGATTTCGCAGGGGGATCAGCTCGGCGCCCCGGCCCGCTGCCAACGCAGCCACGCCTCCATGAACGGCGAGACCTGACCGTCGAGCACGCCCTCGGGGTTGCCCGAGGTGTAGCCGGAGCGTTCGTCCTTCACCTGTTGATAGGGCTGCAGGACATAGGAGCGGATCTGGGAACCCCACTCCACCTTCTTGGACTCGCCCGCCTCGGCGGCGAGCTGATCCTCACGGTCCCGCCGCTGCAGCTCGACGAGCTGGATGGCGAGCATCTGCATGGCCCGGTCGCGGTTCTGGTGCTGCGAGCGTTCGTTCTGACACGACACGACCACACCGGTCGGCAGATGCGTGATGCGCACCGCGGAGTCGGTCGTGTTCACGTGCTGACCACCGGCGCCCGAGGACCGGAACGTGTCGACGCGGAGATCCTTCTCGTCGATGTCGACCTGATCGGTCGCGTCTTCGATCCACGGTACGACCGAGAACGAGGCGAAGGCCGTGTGGCGCCTGGCCTGGGCATCGAAGGGGGAGATCCGCACGAGCCGATGGACGCCGCGCTCGGCCCGGAGCCAGCCGTAGGCGTAGCGACCACGGATGATGAACGCGACCGTGGTGAGGCCGGCCTCGGCGCCTTCCTGGGCTTCGACCACCTCGATCGAGTAGCCACGGCCGACCGCCCACTTGCGGTACATGTTGTAGAGCATCTCGGCCCAGTCCTGGGAGTCGGTGCCCCCGGCACCGGAGTGCACCTCGCAGACCGCGTCGCCCTCGTCGTACTCACCGGTGAACAACGCACGGAGCTCCAACTCGGAGAACCGGGTCGTGAGGGAGGCGATCAGCTCGACGGCCTCGGCCTCGAGCGACTCGTCGCCTTCCTCGGCGCCGAGCTCGAGCAGTGCCTCCACGTCGTCGACCTCCGAGGCCAGCCCGTCGTAGGTGTCCAGATCGTCTCGTACACCGGAGAACTCGGTCTGCACCTGGCGGGCACGCTCGGCGTCGTCCCACAGATCGGGCCGCCCCATCTCGGTCTCGAGTTGCGGCAGCCGTGCCCGGAGCTCGTCGACGCGCAGATAGACCGCGGCCTCGGCGAGCTCACCGCGCAGACGGGTCACGTCGTCGGAATGATCAGCCATGGTCTCCCCGGACTCAGCGCCCGTGGCACTGCTTGAACTTACGACCGCTCCCGCACGGACACGGTTCGTTCCGTCCGGTGTTGGCCCATTCGTCGTTCACGACCGTACTCGGCTTGCCGACGGCTTCTCTCGGTTCCGGAGCCGTCGACTCCTTGGACGCCGTCGTGGCTTCCGCCACGGGAGCGACCAGGCCGGCCTTGCTGGCTGCGTCGCCCACTCGAACCTGTCCCGCAGGTGCGGCCGTGGCGGCATCGGGGGACGCCGCCCTCGTCGGCGACGGGGCCGTGGCCTTCGCCGGGGTCGCCTTCTCCGCGGTGTCGGCCTCGACGGTGGGTGCGGCGACCGGCGCCTGCTCGACCGTGACGTGGGCGTGCATGACGTACTTGACGTAGTCGGCGTCGAGCGCCGCCATCATGGCCCCGAAGAGTTCGAAACCTTCCCGCTGCCACTCGTTCAGCGGATCGCGCTGACCCATCGCCCGCAGATTGATGCCGTCTCGGAGCGAGTCCATCTCGGTCAGATGCTCTCGCCAGCGTTGATCGATCAGCTCCAGCAGGATCTGTCGCTCGACCTGTCGGAGCACCGACTCGCCGAGCTCGGCCTCGCGCTCCGCGTACCGGGACCGGCCGTCCTCCGCGATCAGCTCGACCAGCCCCTCCCGATCGCGATGACCGTCCAGTTCGTCGCGCTCGACGCCGGGCTTCCAGTGCTGGCCCCACTCGGTGTAGAGCGCATCCAGGTCCCAGGTGTCGTCGAGCTTCTCGACGCAGTGGGTGTCGACGAGCAGACGGGAGACGGTGTCGATCGCGTCCATCGTGTCGGTCCGCAGATCGCCGTCGGCCATGATCTGCTGGCGACGGGCGTAGATGACCTTGCGCTGCTCGTTGAGGACCTCGTCGTACTTGAGCACGTTCTTGCGGGTCTCGGCGTTGCGCTGCTCGACCGTGGTCTGGGCCCGCTCGACCGACTTCGTCACGGCTTTCGATTCGATCGGGATGTCGTCGGGCATCGCCCGATCCATCACCCAGCTCATCGCACCCGTGGCGAAGATCCGCATCAGATCGTCCTCGAGCGAGAGGAAGAAGCGGCTCTCCCCCGGATCGCCCTGACGGCCGGCACGACCGCGGAGCTGATCGTCGATCCGCCGGGACTCGTGCCGCTCGGTCGCCAGCACGTAGAGGCCACCGGCCTCCCGCACCTTGTCGCCCTCGGCGGCACAGATCGGCTCCCAGTGGGCGAGCCGGGCCTGGAAGTAGCCGGTGCCCTCTTCGCCGTCCTCGGGATCGAGCCCCTCGGCGCGGGTGTCCCGCTCGGCCAGTTTCTCGGCATTGCCGCCGAGGATGATGTCGACGCCGCGGCCGGCCATGTTCGTGGCCACCGTGACCGCGCCGGGCTGGCCCGCCTGGGCCACGACCTCGGCTTCGGAGGTGTGTTGCTTGGCGTTGAGCACCTTGTGCGGGATGTGTGCATCGGCCAGCGCCCGCGAGATCTGCTCGGACTTCTCGACCGATGCCGTGCCGACCAGCACGGGTTGGGCCCGCTCGCGCCGCCCGAGGATGTCCTCGATGACCGCCCCGACCTTGCCGGACTCGGACTTGTAGACCAGGTCGGGCTGATCCATGCGCTGGATCGGCCGGTTGGTCGGCACCTGGACCACGGCGAGGCCGTAGGTGTTCTCGAGCTCGACGGCATCGGACAACGCCGTGCCGGTCATGCCGGCCAGCTTGTCGTACATCCGGAAGTAGTTCTGGAGGGTGACCGTGGCGAGCGTCTGCTGCTCGTCCTTGATCTTCACACCCTCCTTGGCCTCCACGGCCTGGTGGAGACCGTCGGACCAACGCCGACCCTCGAGCACGCGACCGGTGAACTCGTCGACGATGTTCACGTCGTCGCCGTTGACCAGATAGTCCTTGTCGCGGGTGAACAGCTCCTTGGCCCGCAGGGCCACGTTGAGCTGGTGGATGAGGTCACCCTTCACCCCGTCATAGAGGTTCTCGACGCCGAGGATCTCCTCCACGGCCGAGATGCCGTCGTCGGTGATGGCGACGATGCGCTTCTCCTCGTCGACGTCGTAGTGACGATCCCGGACCAGCTCCTTCGCGACGTCGGCGAACCGGTAGTACAGCTCGGCGGCGCCCCGGAGCTTGCCGGAGATGATCAGTGGTGTCCGGGCCTCGTCGATGAGGATCGAGTCGATCTCGTCCACGATCGCGAAACTGTGCCCACGTTGGGTCCGGTCGCCGGGGCGCTTGGCCATGTTGTCGCGGAGGTAGTCGAAGCCGAACTCGTTGTTCGTGCCGTAGGTGATGTCGGCGGCGTACTGCGCTCGTTTGTGTTCGCCGTCGACCCGACCCTCGGGCACGACGAGGCCCATCGTCAGGCCCAGCCATCCGTGGATCTGTTCCATCCACTCCTTGTCACGCCGAGCGAGATAGTCGTTGACGGTCACGACGTGCACGCCCTGACCACCGACGCCGTTCAGGTACACCGGAAGGGCCGAGCAGAGGGTCTTGCCCTCGCCGGTCTTCATCTCGGCCACCCAGCCCCAGTGCAGCGCGGCACCGCCCATCATCTGGACGTCGTACGGACGCTGGCCGATCGTGCGCTTGGCCGCTTCCCGCACCGTCGCGTAGGCGTCGAACATGATGTCGTCGAGCGTCGCTCCGTTGTCGAGCTCCTGACGGAACGCCGCGGTGCGACCGCGGAGCTCGTCGTCCGACATCGCTTCGTAGGTGGGCTCGAGCGCGTTGATCGGCTCCACCACGGATTCGATGGCCTTCAGCCGTTTGCCGTCGCCGGCTTTGAGAATCTTGTCCAGGAGTCCCATGCGATGGTCACTCTACCGACGAGGTCTCGGCCACCCGTGGCGGCATCTCGGCGAGCGAGCGACGGGATCGCAGCTCGGCGGCGAGCGCCCGCATCCGGTGCCCGAGTTCCAGCCGTTCGATGCCCAGGAACTCGGCGATCTCGGCATGCGTGCGACCGGCGGCGCGGTGCTGCAACAGCTCGATCGCTTCGGGCTCGAGCACCTCCGCGCCGACCCGGACGAAGGCCCGGGCCGCGGTCCGGGAGAAGAAGGCGCCCTTCTCCGCGGAGATGCGGATCGCGTCCGCGATGTCGTCGACCGCGGTCGCTTTGTCGACGACACCGATGGCGCCGGCCAGCAGCGCCGGCAGTGGATCGTCGAGCGGTCCGGCGAGCGCGATCAGCGACACCTCGGGCCGCTCCACCGACAGGTGGACCATCGCCGCGATCGGATCATCGTCGGGAGAGGACAGATCGACGACCACCACGCCGATCGGTGCGGTCGTCTCGAACCTCAGGTGCGACAGCGAGACCACCTCCTCCGAGACCGAGATCAATCCCTCGGCTTCGATGGCGACGAGTAGCTCGCGTCGGAAGATCTCGTGGTCTTCACTCACAGCGGCCCGAATGGCGCGACGACGCTCCATTCGGAGCCATCGGCGCCACTCGGGCCGGATTGAGGTCGGTCAGCCGGGCACGGCCGCGGTGTCGATCAGGCCGACATCGCCGTCCTCACGGCGATAGACGACGGCGCAGGCCCCGGTCTGGGCGTTGGTGAACACGAAGAACCCGTGATCGACCAGGTCCATCTGCAGCGCCGCCTCCTCCGGATCGATCGTCGGGAGCGTGAAGTTCTTCGTCTTCACGATCTTGTAGACGGGCTCCGGCGCCTCCTCCCCCACGCCGATGAGGGTCTCGGGGACGAGTCCGGGTGGTATCTCGACCCGCTCTCGACTTCGCTCGCGCTTCGCGACCTTCGTCTTGAGTTTCCGGAGTTGTCGCTCGAGCTTGTCCACCGCGAGATCGATCGCGGTGAACCCGTCGGGTGCGTGGACGCGCGTTCGTATGTGATGCCCGTGCCCGTGCATCGTGACCTCACAGAACTCGCGATCGGCACTCCGGGCGTTCTTCTCCTCCCAGAAGTGCACCTCCGCGCGCTCCATACCCAGGTAGCGGTCCAGCTTCCCGATCTTCTCCGTGGCCTGCTCTCGGAGCTTCTCGGAGACGGTGGTGTGACGACCGCTGACCTTGACCTGCATGAACGACTCCTTCGTCGGTGCTGGGTATGTGGTCTTGCCGACCATAGGTCACAATCGGTTCACGTGTCGTGTGTCGTCCGGACCATTTCGACGGGGTTCACCGGGGTTCACGCAGCGGTGCGTCGCACCGGGGGCGGAGCCACCGCGGCGATGGCGACGGGCACGACGAGCGCAGCGCCCGCCGCCTCGAGTGCCGCCACCGCGCCATCGAGCGTCGCGCCGGTCGTGATGACGTCGTCCACCACCGCCACCGCCCGGCGCCCCGGAACCGCCCGGAGCCCGATGCCGTCGAGCCGCTCGGCGCGATCGAGACCGCGACGGCTCGATCGGTCGGCCCGCTGGAGCCGCGGCACGGCCGGGCGACCCGTCGCCGCCGCGAGGGCCCGGGCCAACACCTCGGCCTGGTCCTCACCGCGGGCTCGCCGCCCCGACAGCGACGCCGGCACCCAGGTGATCTCTTCCACACCGCTCGGCACGAGGGGCACCAGCGAACGGCCGAGCCGCACCAGCAGGTCGTGACGGTGCCGGTTCTTCGCCGCGAGCACCACAGCACGACCGACCCCGTCGTACTCGAACAGGGCGGCGCGCCCGATCGGCGGCGGCCGGAGTTGAACCCGGCACGCCGCACAGATCGAACGGTGGGGCGAACCACACCCGGGACAGCGCTTGACGATCAGCACGCCGCGGACGCTACGCCCGCGGTGTGACGGTCAGTAGCGGTAGTGGTCCGGCTTGTAGGGGCCGTCGACCGGCACGCCGATGTAGTCGGCCTGCTCCTGGCTGAGCTTGGTCAGCTTGACACCCAGGGCATCGAGGTGGAGCCGGGCGACCTTCTCGTCGAGCACCTTCGGCAGCGTCGTGACCGACAGCGTGTCGTACGACTCGGCGTTCTGGTGCAGCTCGATCTGGGCGAGCACCTGGTTGGTGAAGCTCGCCGACATCACGAACGACGGGTGACCCGTGGCGTTGCCCAGGTTCAGGAGGCGACCCTCGGAGAGCACGATGATGCTCTTGCCGTCGGGGAAGCGGAACTCGTCGACCTGCGGCTTGATGTTGATGCGCTGGATGTCGCTCTGGCGGTAGAGCCCGGCCATGTCGATCTCGTTGTCGAAATGGCCGATGTTGCCGACGATCGCGCCCTGCTTCATCTTCGACATCATCTCGGCGGAGATGATGTCCTTGTTGCCGGTGGAGGTGATGAAGATGTCGGCGGTCTCGAGCACCCGCTCGATCGTCGTCACCTCGTAGCCGTCCATCGCCGCCTGGAGCGCACAGATCGGGTCGACCTCGGTGATGATGACGCGGGCGCCCTGACCACGGAGCGCCTCGGCGCAGCCCTTGCCGACGTCGCCGTAGCCCATGACGAGGGCGACCTTGCCGCCGATCATGACGTCGGTGCCGCGGTTGATGCCGTCGAGCAGTGAATGGCGGGTGCCGTACTTGTTGTCGAACTTCGACTTGGTCACGGCGTCGTTCACGTTGATGGCCGGGAACCGCAGCGTGCCGGCGTCGCGCATCTCGTAGAGACGATGCACACCGGTCGTGGTCTCCTCCGAGACACCGCGGATACCGGCGGCCATCCGGGTGAAGAGGGTGTTGTCCTCGGCGTGGAGCTTCTTCAGGAGGTCGATGATGACCTGCCACTCCTCCGGGTCGTCCTCGGTGGCGTCCGGCACCGCGCCGGCGGCTTCGTACTCCGCACCCTTGTGCACGAGCAGGGTGGCATCGCCACCGTCATCGAGGATCAGGTTGCACCCGTCCTGGCCCGGCCACTTGAGCGCCTGCTCGGTGCACCACCAGTACTCCTCGAGGGTCTCGCCCTTCCAGGCGTACACCGGCACGCCCGAGGGGTGCTCGGTCGTGCCCTCGGGACCGACCACAACAGCCGCGGCGGCCTCGTCCTGGGTCGAGAAGATGTTGCACGAGACCCACCGGACCTCGGCACCGAGCACCACGAGGGTCTCGATGAGCACGGCGGTCTGCACCGTCATGTGCAGTGAGCCCATGATGCGGGCACCGGCCAGGGGCTGTGCGTCGAAGTACTCGGCCCGAAGCGACATGAGGCCGGGCATCTCGTGCTCGGCCAGTTCGATCTGCTTCCGGCCGGCACCGGCCAGGTTGATGTCTGCGACCTTGAAGTCGCCGTGGATGACGCCCATGTCAGGCTCCTGTGATCCGGGCGGTCGATCATCGACCGCTCCTCAGCGTGGACTCGGCTGTGGACCCCCTGGCCCGATCACGGACAGCCGGCTCCGAGACTAACGGCGCGTCGTGGGGCTCGGGCTACCCGTCGACGATCGTGCCGTCGAGGTACCCGACCAAACCCTGCGCGGCCTTGTCGCCGATCTTGTCGAAGATCAGCGGCAGGATCATGTTGATCGGTGAGAAGAGACCCTTCATCTTCAGCTCGGCGTCGTAGGTGAGCCGCGCACCGTCGCCGTCGGGCTCGACCGAGATGATGTCGTAGCTGCGCAGGGTCTTGTCGTCGGCCACCGCGACCATGCGGACGTCGGGATCGAGGTCGGTGACCTCGTAGTGCAGCTTGATGGGCGAGCCGCCGAAGCCCTTCACGATCACCTTCCAGATCGTGCCGACGGCGATCGAGTCGCCGACCTGATAGGCGGCCGAGACGACGCCGGGGTCCCACTCGGTCAGGCGCGAGAGATCGGCGACCTTCTCGAACGCCTCGGCGGGCGGCAGTGGTGTGGCGAGGGTGACGGCGTAGCGGGCCATGGGATTGGGTCTATCCGATCGCGTCGCCGGGCGGTCAACCCGGCCCGGCGACCCGCCGTTCAGGGCCCGACGGCACCCGGGTCGTCGAGACTGACCCGCAGGCGCTGCACCAGGTCGGGCCGGATGCCGAACACGTCGGCGTCCGGGCCCCGGTGCACGATGATGCCGACATCGGGGTGGAGTGCCTCGATCAGCTGACCGCCGGCCAACGACACGGCCGTGCCGTCCGGGTGGAAGGCCGCGAGATCCGCCTCCTGCTCGGTGATCACCAGCACGGGCCGATCGGCCGACGATCGCACGGCGAAGTGGAACGCCGGCGACGGGGAGGAGTCGTCACCGCGGTCGTCGGGACCGTGAGCCCCTCCGGTCGGTTCGTCGACGACCACCGGAACGACGAACGTCGTGTTCACGAACGCCGGCCACACCGGGGTGTAGTCGTTGGTCGTCCGGGCCACGTGCAGCGCCTGTTCGAGCCAGCTCGGCCCGCGGTCCGACCGCGGCTCCGACGTCGCGGCTTCGTCACTCACGAACGCGCCGTCAGTCCACCGTCGATCGGGATCGCCGCACCGGTCAGGAACACCGAGGCGCTCGACAGGAGGAACCCGATCAGATCGGCCACCTCGTTCGGTTCGCCGTACCGACCGACCGGGATGCTCTGCGAGAGCATCGCCTCGATCGAGGCGGCGTCGAGCTCGTCGGACTTCATGGCGTCCTCGAGCGATCGCATCATGCGCGTCTGGATCGGCGACGGGCAGACCGCGTTGACACGTACACCGTCGGCCGCGAACTCGATCGCCGCCGACCTGGTCAGACCGATCACGGCGTGCTTCGAGGCCGAGTACACCGAGAGGTTCCTCGCGCCGCCGAGACCGGCCACCGAGGACACGTTCACGATCGAACCCCCACCATCGGCGGCGATGACCGGCTGGAGCACCTGCATGCCGTAGAGCACCCCTTTGACGTTGATGTCGAGCACACGATCGACCATCTCCGAGGGGTACTCGACGATCGGCGCGATCGCACCCTCGATCCCTGCGTTGTTCACCAGCCCGTCGAGCCGCCCGAACGCCGCCTCGGCAGCCCGGGCGACGCGGCCCCAGTCGTCGAGCGAGGTCACGTCGGCCTCCAACACGACCGCCGCCTCCAGCTCGTCCTGCACCGCCGACAGCCCGGCGCCGGGCAGGTCGGCGGCGAGCACGTCGGCGCCCCGTCCGAGGAGATGCTCGACGACGGCACGGCCGATCCCGCCGCCGGCCCCGGTCACCACCACGGCCCGTCCGGTCAGATCCTGTTCACTCATCGATGTCCTCCTCGACGATCCGGACCCCGATCATCACACGTTCCGTCATCGGCGTGAAACGCACGAACGCTTCCGCCGTCCCGGTTGCGTCGCTGATCACCAGTCGGTGACGACGTAGTCCTTGAGGAACCGACCCCAGATGTGGGTGCCGGTGTTCACGCCGTCGATGATCGGGTCGACGATGCGAGCCGCGCCGTCCACGATGTCGAGCGGCGGATGGAATCGGTGCTCGGCCGTCTTCTGCTTCGCGATCTCGACAGGGTCCTCGTCGCTCACCCAGCCGGTGTCGACGCTGTTCATGTGGATGCCCGAGGCGTGGTAGTCCGCCGCCGACGTGCGCGTCATCATGTTCAACGCGGCCTTCGCCATGTTCGTGTGCGGATGCTTGGTCGTCTTGAACCGTCGGTAGAACTGGCCCTCCACCGCCGAGACGTTCACGACGTGCTTGTGCGCTCCGGGAGTCGCCTCCATCAACGGCTTGAGCCGAGCGTTGATCACGAACGGCGCGACCGCGTTCACGAGCTGGGTCTCGAGCAACTCGACCGACGACACCTCGTGCAACATCAGCCGCCAGGAGTTCCGGTCCCGGAGATCCACCTGCTGGAGGTCCTGGTCGAGCTGGCCGGCCGGGAACAACGACGGCAGGGGTTCGACCTCGTCGGGCAGCAGCGGCACCTGGGACATCTCGGCGGAACGGGCGGCCTCCCCCATCGTCACGGGCAGCCCCGGCGCACCACGCCCGGTTCGGAGGTGCTCGTAGTCACCGACCAGGTCGCCGACCGCCGGGGGAAGCTCGGCCAGTGCCGTGCGCTCGAGATCCATCATGTGTCGGTAGAACTCGGGTGGCCGCCGCACGGTCTGGCACGCGTTGTTGACGATGAAGTCCAGCCGGTCCCGGGTCTCGAGCACGTGTTGGCAGAACGCCTCGACGCTCGGCGTGTGGCGCAGGTCGAGACCGAACACCTCCAGACGATGCCCCCAGTCGGCGAAGTCCTCCTCGGCCGCATACCGGGCAGCCGCATCCCGGGGAAAGCGCGTCGCCACGATCAGCGAAGCACCACAACGCAACAGCTTGATGCCCGCCTGGTAGCCGATCTTCACCCGGCCACCGGTCAGCAACGCGACCGTGCCCTGCAGATCGGCCAACTCCCCACGCTTCCGGTGGTTCAGCTCGGCGCAGTCGGGACAGAGCTGGTCGTAGAAGTGATGGACGCGGTGGTACTTCGCCTTGCACACGTAGCAGTGCTGGGGCTCGACGGTCTCACGGAACGGATCACCGTCGGGGTCGTCCTCGACGGTGATCTGTTCGAAGTCCTCCGGCGGGAACGTGTTGGGCGTGGTGAACACCGGCTTGTCCCGCAACACCCGGATCCCGGTCGTGTCGAGCAGCGCCTCGTCGCGGGCCAGTTTCTCGGCCCGGGCACGATTCCTGCGGGCCTTCACCCGACGACGGCGTTCCTCGGGGTCGGGACAGAAGAGATCGCCCGCGGCGTTGATCAACGACGTGCGCTCCTCGGCGGTCAAGCCGTCGAGCAGCGTGCGGTCCTCGGCGATCGCCCGCAGACGATCCGCCATCGTGAGCAGTTCGGCTCGTAGGGCCGCGTCGTCGGTCCGGGGAAGATCGTCCACCGGGAGAGGCTACGACCCCTCCGAGGGTCAGCCGTCGAGCCAGTTCTTCAGATCGTCGACCACGGGAAGGGGTCCGGGGTCGAGGCCCTCGGAAGCCGCCATCTCGAGCGAGGTGATGTCGCCGGTGAACACGAGGTCGAACAGCTCGGCGACCGGGCCGTCGCCGCCGGCCTCGACCTGCACGACGTCGTGCATGACCTCGAGCGTCTTTTCCTCGACATACGAGAAGCGGCGGGCGGTCTGGGGATGCTCGGTCGAGTGACGGAGCTGGATCTGGGTGAAGACCTGGCGGGTGACATCACCGTGCTGGCCCCAACCGACCAGCTCGTTGTGGCACAGCTCCGGCATCGGGGCCCAGAACGCGGGCGCCTTCACGTTGTGGTTCACGGCGACCTTCCAACGCTTGGCCGCGGTCGCACCGATCGCACCGCCGCCATAGATGATCGGCATCGTCCGACCGATCCGTCGGGCGAGCGCACGAGCCGGCGACGCCTCGGAGGCGAACTCGTCCCGCCGGGCCTTGAGTTGATCGACGGCGTCGCCGATCCAGACCCGGGCGCCGGGGAACAAGCCCATCTGTTCGAGCGCCAGCATCGGCGGAACGGCGAGTGCACCCAGTGCGGCACGCGGCATCGGGGCGTTGCCGACGACCGGCAGCACCGGGCCACCGGCAGCGCGGGTCAAGGAGGCAAGATCGCCGTCGTTGGTGACCGAGACGAGCGAGGCCCCGGCCTCGACCGCGGCCTCCAGCGATTCGAGGGTCTCCTCGGTGCGGCCCGACGCGGAGATCGCGATGACGAGTGAACGCGCGCCCACCCACGACGGCGGCAGATAGCCGCTGTAGACGACGATCGGCAACGAGGAGAACGGGCGGGCCGACGCGGCGGCGACATCACCACCGAAGCCGGAATCGCCCATGCCGAGCAACAACACGTGGTCGATGCTCGAGGGATCGGGCAAGCCGCTGATGTCGCCGATCGCGGCCATCGAGGCTTCGATCTGTTCCGGGAGGCCGAGCATGGCATCCCACATGCCGAGGGTGTCGAGGCGCTCGCTCATCGTCTGGTCCTCAGGCCTCGGTCGAGAAGGTCGGCGAGATGCCCTCGGCATCGATCTTCGCCATCAATCGATCGTGCTCGGCGGCCTCGACGGTCTCCGACTCGTCGATCAACATCACGGGGATGTCATCGTCGACCCGGTAGCGGCGGGTGAGGCGCGGGTTGTAGAGGGCGTTCTCATCGGCCAGGTAGTAGAGCGGCCCCTTGTCCTCGGGGCAGGCGAGGATGTCGAGCAAGAGCGGGTCGAGGGCCATGGAGGTCTCCTGGGTCGGCCGGGAGTGCGCCGGCGGATCGACCGCCGATGGTAGTCACGATCGGCACCCCGATCGCCACAACCGTCCGGAGGGCCCACGCGGTGGTGACCTTCGCCCGATCGGCGACGGCGGGCGGGCCCCGGCCGAGGCATGCCAGACTGCTCGCCATGCGACGCCGGACCACCGCCGCGATCGGCGTCCTCGCCGCGTTCGGGACCCTTGGCGCAGCATGTGGGAACGCCGCGGACCGGCAGTCCTCGGCCGACGCGGTCTTCGGCGCCGCGGACACCACCTGCACGAGTGTCGAACTCACCAACGACGATGGCGACGACGCGCTGCTACGGGAGGCCGTCGCCTGTCTGATGGCCGAGATCGAGGCGGACCGGTCCGTGACGGTCGACATCGTCGTGCCGACCGCCGAAGGAGATCCGATCTTCCACCGGTTCGCCTTCGACGGTGCAGCCACGCTGCTCGTCGTCGACAGTCGTGCCGACACCTACGGCGACGGCATGGTCCGGGCGACGCGGTGTGCCGTCGTCCGTTGGGATGGTGTGTCGCTCCCCGAGGGGGTCGACTGCGTGCCCGTCGACCACGCCGGCTTCCGACTGCGCTGAGGCCGAGGCCGCCGCGCCGGCTCAGCCCGTGCCGGTCTCGAGCGACGGGACCGCCATCCCGTTCTCGGTCGCGGCCGGGATGATCCGGCTGGCCACGACGAAGAGCCCGATCACCACGAGCACCGATCCGAGCACGACCATGCCCGGCGTGGGATCCGTGCCGCTCGAGAGTGCACCGATTCCCGCGAAGGTCGCCATGCCCGACACCCCCGCGCCGAGGCTGCGGACGCTGAGCACGGTGGCCCGCGTGGCATCGTCGATCCCGGCCTGGATCCGGGCGTCGCTCACGACCCAGGCGATCTCGTGGCCGCCGTAGGCCAAGGCGATCGCGGCCAGGGCCGGAACGGCGTCGACCAGGAGCGCCGCGGTGGCCACGAGATAGGCGCCGGCCAGGATCGCACCGATCACCCGTCCCGAGAGGTGCTCCACCCTCACCACGACCTCGTCACCGACGATCGGGCCGAGCAGGATCACGAAGTAGAGCAACGCGATCGTCGAACCGCCCGCCCCACGGGCGTCGGCCACGAGCGGCACGAACTCGTCGAGGAGATAGGTGCCCTCGAGGAGGGCGGCGAGCAGGAGCAGGCGGCGGATCATCGGCCGCCGCCGAACCACGGCGAGCCCGTCCCGAAGGGTCCGCCACCAGCTGGCGAAGGTGAGACCCTCGGGGTCGTCTTCGATGGCGCCGGCCTTCGGGAGGACGAGCACGGCGGCGATCGACGCTGCATGGGCGAGCACCGTGAACCACCCGAGCACCTCGAACGACACGTCGACCGCGAGGAGGCCCGCCCCGAGCAGCGACCCCGAGGCGATGCCCGCCACCGACGCCTGATGGATGCGCCCCATCGTCGCCTGGTACTGATCCGCCGCGCCGACCGCCGCGAGCTGGTCGTGGATCATGGCTTCGAACGCGCCGCTGGCGAGCGCCGAGTGCAGCGCCCAGAGAGCGGCACCGACGAGCACGGTCGAGAAGCTCGGATCGATGAGCCACAGGGAGATCCCCACCGCTCGGAGGACGAACGACACCGCCAGCAACACCCGACGGTCGACCCGATCGGCGAGCGCACCGCTCGGCACCTCGAACACGATCCCGGTGCCCGCCCACAACGTGAAGATGAGGGCGATCTGGGCCGCGTCGAGGCCGTTCTCGGCCAGGTAGACGGTGAGGACGGCGTAGAGCGGCGAGAACTCGTCGATGAACCCGAGGCCGATCAGCTGCCGGCGGAGTCGGGTCGGCGTCACGGGGCGAACCTAGCCATCGCACCGGCCCCGACTCTCGGATTTCAGCTGGCGCCGACTCCGTCGAGTCGGCCGACCGTGGCGAGATAGACCTCACCGGTCGAGCGGATCGACGCGGTTCCGGGTCCGACCATCGCGGAAGCTCCGGGACCGAGCTCGACCTCGCCGACCACGGCCGAGCCGTCGATCACGAGGGCGATCGCCGGGCCTTCCACCATGGTGGAGACATCGCCGCTGAGACGGCGCAGTCCGAACTCGGGGACCGGGATGTCGAAGGTGTGGTCGCCGGCCGACGCGGTCTGGACGGCGGCGTCGAGCGGTGTCGCGTCGACGACACCGGCCAGCTCGGCGAGATCGATGTGTTTCGGCGTCAGCCCACCCCGGATCACGTTGTCCGAGTTCGCCATCAGCTCGACGCCCACACCGCGGAGATAGGCGTGCAGATTCCCGGCTTCGAGGAAGATCGCCTGACCCGGCTCGAGCGAGACGTGGTTGAGCAGGAGCGCCACGACGACGCCAGGGTCGTCGGGGAAGGCGGCGTCGATCTCGGCGACCCACCGGAGTTCGGTGTCGGCGGGATCGTCGGATGCCGTGGCGGCAGCGGCTGCCACCACGGCGGGCACGAGCTCGGCCGCGACCGTGCGCGCCGGGTCGAGGATCCATGCCGTGACGGCGGCGAGCACCTCACGATCGTCACCGGCGGCGGCCAACTGCCCGGCGAGCGCGTCGAGATCCGCATGGGGCATGGTCGATCGGAGCCGATCGATGACGGCTCGGGCCGACGCCAGCGTGCGGTAGCCACACTTCGCCTCGAAGGGTGTGAGTGCGCAGATCAACTCGGGCTTGTGGTTGTCGTCGCGGTAGGTCCGGTGCGGCGCGTCGAGGGGCACCCCGGCGGCGTTCTCGCGGGCGAAGCCGGCCCGGGCCTCGTCGAGCGACGGATGCGACTGGATCGACAGCGGCACGCCGGCCGCGAGGATCTTCAACAGGAACGGGAGGCGGCCGAAGCGTTCGGCGACGGCGTCTCCGAGCCAGTCGGCCGGGGCCTCGGCGATCCGGTCGTCGAGCGTCGTGCCGTCAGCGAGCGTCGCCGGTGCCTTCGGATGGGCCCCGAGCCACCACTCGGCGAAGGGCCGACCGTCGGGTTCGAGACCGACGATGCCGGGGATCGACGTCGGGTCCCCCCACGCATAGTGCTGGGCGACCCCGGCGATCGGGGCGACGACCGCGGGCTCGGTCATGGTTCAGGCGCCCATGATCGCCTGCACCTCGGCGACCCGTGTGGCGACGGCATCGTCGTCGGCGGCCTCGAGATTCAGACGCAGGAGCGGTTCGGTGTTCGATGCACGCAGGTTGAACCACCACTCGCCCAGATCGACGGTGAGCCCGTCGAGCCGGTCGATGGTGCCCAGACCGTCGTAGTGCGCAGCAACGGCGTCGATGACGGCGGCGGCGTCGGAGACCCGCGTGTTGATCTCGCCCGAGGCGGCGTAGCGCTGCAGCGGGACGAGCAACTCGGACAGCGGTGCGTCGGCGGACGAGAGCTGCTCGAGCACGAACATCGAGGCGATCAGACCGGAGTCGGCCCGCCAGTTGTCGGCGAAGTAGTAGTGGGCCGAGTGCTCACCACCGAACACGGCCCCCTCGTCGGCCATCACCTGCTTGATGAAGCTGTGACCGACGCGGGTGCGGATCGCGGTGCCGCCGTGTTCGGCCACGACCTCCGGTACGACCTTCGAACAGATCAGGTTGTAGATCACCTTGGCACCGGGGTTGCGATCGAGGATCGCCCCGGCGAGCAGCGCCGTGGTCAGCGAACCCGAGACGGGCTGGCCCTTCTCGTCCACGCAGAACACGCGGTCGGCGTCGCCGTCGAACGCCAGTCCGATGTCGGCACCGGTCTCGAGCACCCGTGCCTGGAGGTCGCGGAGGTTCTCGACCTCGATGGGGTTGGCCTCGTGGTTCGGGAAGGAACCGTCGAGCTCGGGATACATCACCTCGAGGTCGAAGGGGAGCTTCGCGAACACGGCCGGCACGACCATGCCGCCCATGCCGTTGGCGGTGTCGGCGATCACCTTCAGCGGCTTGAGCTTCGAGGTGTCGATGAACGACAGCACGTGGTCGACGAACGCGTCGAGCAGATCGTCGGTGCGGAGGGTGCCGGGTGTCTCGGCGTCGTCGGCGGCGGCGTCGGTCCCCTCGGCCTCGGCGACGGAGCGGATCTGGGCGAGCCCGGTGTCCTGTCCGATCGGCGCCGCACCCGAGCGGCAGACCTTGATGCCGTTGTACTCGGCCGGGTTGTGGGAGGCGGTGAACATCGCGCCCGGCATGTCGAGCGAGCCGGAGGCGAAGTACATCAGGTCGGTCGAACCCATGCCGATGTCGAGCACGTCGAGGCCCTGGCTCATCACACCCTCGGCGAACGCCCCGACGAGCTCGGGGCCGGACGGGCGCATGTCCCGGCAGACCACGACCGACGTCGTCTCGGGTTCGGCCGAGCGGACGTACGCACCGAAACCGACGCCCAGGGCGCGGCAGGTCGGGGCGTCGATCTGATCGGGGTAGGTACCCCGGATGTCGTAGGCCTTGACGATCTTGTCGAGCGGGAGCACGTCGTTGGAAGACACGGTCATGACCCTACCGATCGGCCGATCGGCGCTCGTTCATAGGCGTGCCGGAGATTTGTCCCTCAGTGTCCGACCGCACTCGTCTCGACGGGGCGGCGATACCAGCCCTCGCCGGCCCATCGCCGCACCCGGAACAGGTCGCCGACGAGGGACACGGTGTCGGCGATGATCCGCACCGACGAACCCTCGCGGTTCTCGACCCGGACCGGCACCTCGGTCAACGACAACCGGTCCTGCTCGGCGATCAGGAAGACCTCGACGTCGAAGGCGAAGCCGTCGAGGCGGGTGCGGGCGAAGATCGATTCGGCGACTTCGCCCCGGAAGGCCTTGACCCCGCACTGGGTGTCGCGGAAGTGGCCGAGGAGCACGAGATGGGTCAACCAGTTGACGAGACGGCCACCGATCTCGCGGAGCCGACGGGCCCGCACGAGCGTGGTGGTCTGGTCGTGACGCCGTGACCCGACGACGACGTCCCATCCCTGTTCCGCTTCGGCGACGACGTCACCGACGACCGCGGGGGCATAGGCCAGATCGGCGTCGGTGAACGCCCGGACCCGCCCGTTCGCGGCGAGCATGCCGGCACGGACCGCCGCCCCTTTGCCACGGTTCCGGTCCTGGACGACGACGACCGCCCCGTGCCGCCGGGCGACCTCGGCGGTGGCATCCGACGAACCGTCGTCGACCACCACGACCTCCAGATCCCCGTCGACCCGCGGGCCGAGTTCGGCGACGAGGCGATCGACGGTCGAGCCGATCCGTCCCGCCTCGTTGTAGGCCGGGATGATGACCGAGAGCCGGACCGTGCCCGGATCCCGCCCACGATCGATTCGCTGGGCGAGGTCCCGGCGGACCTCGTTGAACAGGATCCATCGGTAGACACCCCACCGGATGGCCGCGGCGGCGGGCAGCGCCAGCAGCTTCGCGATCAGCAGTCGCAGACCCTGGGCCTCGAAGGCCCAGGTGATCGCGACATCGACCCCGCCGGCGACCAGTGCGGTCGCGGCGAACAGTCCGGGGTTGCGGACCCAACGGGCTCGCGGCGCGCCGCGGAAGGTGATGACACGGTTGCCGATGTAGGCCACGAGCGCGGCGAACAACAGCGCGAGGACGTCGGCGGCCACGACGCCGTTGGCCGGAGCGAGGCGGAGCAGGACACCGATGTCGACCGCGGTCGCCACGATGCCGACCAGCGCGAAGAGCCGGAGCCGGGAACGCAGCCCCGTGTTCTCGGATGCACCCGCGTTCATGACACCGGGTCGTCGTCCCCGCCGTCCGGCTCTCCGGACGCCTCGAGCGGCGCGATCCGCGACTCGTCGGGGTCGACCGCGTCGACGCCGTCGTCGGCCGAGAGCCATTCGTCGAGTGGTTCGGTGGGCGGCGCCGCGGGCGCGACCTCGTCGGCCCAGACCGGCGGCGTGGCGGCCGCATCGGGCGAATCGTCGCCTGCGGCGGGAGCCGTGACCGCGGCGGGACCGACCATCACCGGTTCGCCCTGCCGGCGGCGACGATCGAGGCGACCGAGCACCCCGAGCCCGGCGAGGCCGACCAGGGTGAGGGCATAGGAGCCGTACTCGACGCTCGTGTAGCCGTAGCGGATCTCGACCTGGTCGGCGGTCGGCACGACCACCATCATGTTGGGACCGATGCGCCACGGCCCGTCGGCACCGTCGGCCGACCAGTTCGGGAAGTACGACGTCTTCACGAGCACCGGCACCCCGGGCTCGTCGACCCGGAACGCGATGCGATCCGTGTCCACGACGACGTCGCTCACCGTGACGGCGGGGACGTCGACCGGTGAGGCGTCGGCGAGGTTCACGACACGCTGCCAACCATCCGGGCCGTCCTCGGCCGGAAGGGGCTCGCCCCGGTTCCGCTCGTTGAACGACGCGACGGCCTGGCTGACCCAGCCCGTGTCCCACTTGTTGGCGAGTTCGCCGACCGTCTCGATGTCCGGTCCGCTGACCACGACCGGTTCGGTCGGCAACGCCTCGACGATGGACGCGTCGGCGACCTCGAACACGACCCAAGGCGGCGACTGACCGACCTCGGTGAGCCGTGGATGTTCGCCGGCGGCCGCGATGGCCTCGTCGCTCAGTGCGAGGTAGTACCGCACACCGAGGGTCTCGAGCTGCTCCACGCCGAGATGGATGTCGAATCCCTTGTAGGGCAGATCGCGCTGTGCCCTGGACGGACCGTCGGAGAGCACGGACTGATTCAGGAAGTGGAACGGCGTCGTCGCCGACGACTCGAAGTACAGACCCTCCATCGAGCCGATGCAGCCGTCGGTCCAGTGCGGCAGGAGCATCAGCGCCATCGGCGTGCCGTAGCGATCGAGGTTCCGGTCGTACTCCCACATCGCCCGACCGCACCCCTCGGTCCGTCCGAGGTCGTCCATGGTGCGCACGACGTCGGCGTACTCCCGGTACGAGTTCTTCTGCTCGTAGCCGGAGTAGTTCCACGCGATCCAGCTCGGCAGGAAGGACCGGGACGCCGATTCGATGCCGAGCCAGGTCCAGCGACCATCGGCGCCGACCCCACCACCCGGGGCGGCACGCAGCGGGATGGCGACACCGACCAGCACGACGGCGAGTCCGACGACCATCGATGCGAGGACGGTCCAGGGATCGGGCCGGTCGTAGCGCTCGCTCAGGGTCGTCGCGAACGCGCGGACCACGAACGCGACCCCGATCGCGGCGACGATGTAGACCGGCAGATAGAAGAACGGCAGCAGGCGGGCGTTCCAGAGCCGGGCCTCGGGCAGGCTGGCGATCAGCCCGGCGAACAGCGCGGCATTGGTGGCGAACACCATGCCGATCCGTTCCCGTGCACCGAACGCCAGGATCGCCCCCACCGCCGCCACGGGCAGGCCGACCCGCATCGGGTCGGTCAGGAGGGCGTCGCGGACGCCGGTCAGGCGTTCCCAGCCCATGTCGTTCAGGTACGGCTCACGCAGGGTGAACGGGAGCAGCCAGAAGGCGGTCAGGGCGAACGCCACGGGGCCGACGGTGAGCAACCAGCCGGCGCGTCGCCGACTCTCCCGGCTCGCGGTCAGGATCAGCACGTAGACGAACACCGCGGGTACGGCGACGAGCAGGCGGTAGCCGAGACCCGAACTCTCGGCCGGGGCGACCGCCGCCAGTGCCATCGTGATCGAGAGACCGAGCAACCAGCTCCGTGGCACCGAGTGGTGCTGCACGACCAGGAGCACGAGGATCGGGACGACGAAGAAGAGCGGGATCACGTGACACAGCGCGACGAGCGCCGTGACGACGGCGGCGGGTGCCCGGTAGCGATGATCGTCGAGCCCCTTGGCCACGAGCCCGATCGAGAGCAGACCGAGGCACAACGAGACCGAGAAGGCGAACTCGCCGGCCAGCGTCGACGCGATGTTGCCGCCGTAGATCGTGAAGTTCGTGTCGAACAGGAAGATCGTCGCACCGAACGACACGAACGCGGGCACGGGCTCGGGTGCCCCGGCGAGCCGAGCCATGAACCAGGCACAGACCGGGAACATGACGAGGCCGGAGACCGAGACGAGCTTGAACGCGACGCCGTAGGGCAGCGCCACCAGTCCGATCGCCACGAGGGCGGCGAGCACCGTCGCCCACGTCGCCAGTGGGCCGAGCCGCCGACGGAACCGGATCGTCAGCCCGAGCAGGACGAGCCCGAGCGGCAGACCGATCCACGGCGTGAGGCCGGCGTTCAGGAGCACGATCGCGAGCGACGGCACCACCATGTAGAACTGATAGGCGGGGAAACCGGCGTACCAATCGGGTGTCCAGCCGGTGATGCGCCCGTTGGCGAGCAACTCGTCACGGAGGAACGCCGGGCCCCAGACGTGTGCGCCCATGTCACCACCCGACGGCGTGGTGTCGGCGAGCAGCAGCCCCGGCCGGAGCTGCACGAAGACGAAGATCGCCGCGGTCACCGCGACGGCGAACGACACGAGATCCAGCGGCCGATCGAGCACACCCCGGACGAAGGCGCCGAGCCCGGATCCGGGCGCGTCCGACGGGACGTCGTCGAGCGGATCGTGCGCCTGCTCGCCCACCGGCGCCACGTCGACCGCGCCGGGTTCCGACGGGGTCGGCTCGGCGTCGACGATCACGGCACCGTCGTCGGTCGACGGGGTGTCGAGGTCCGTCGGGAGACCCTCGGGGCGCGGCGGGGAGCTCTGGTCATCCATGGCGGCGACCATCCTCGCAGCGTCGGGCCGGCTTCCGGCGTCACCATCGACGGGAAGTCCGAACTCGGGTGTCCGCGACGGCGCCGCGTCTCGGGGCGATGTGGCCCCGTCGGGTCCGTCAGCGGCGACGACCGGCCCGGAGGCCGACCTCGTCGAGGGCGGTGTCGAGCTCGATCGGCGCGCCTCCGAGTGCCCAGGTCCGGGTGTCGCAGTTGTCGCACGACCGCATCACGAGATCGGTGCCGTCCACGTGCATGGCGATCGCAACCGCCTCCTGGCCACAGGTGGCACATCGCTCGGTGGTGTGGGACACGGTTGTTCCTCCGGAGGTTCGGCGGCCACACGGGCCCGCTGCCACTCCCGTCGGTGCCCGTCGGATCCGGCTGAGCCACCGCCCGCCGATCGGGCCGTTCGGCCCAGGCGCGACAGGGCCGAACGGCCCGTTGAGGGCACAGGGCCGAACGGCCCGCCGAGA
>JAHDCV010000013.1:30377-67777 GCA_020629695.1 Acidimicrobiales bacterium
GCACAGGGCCGAACGGCCCGCCGAGAGCACAGGGCCGAACGGCCCGCCGAGAACACAGGGCCGTCGCCGGCTCAGTAGGGCAGGTCGATGTCGCCCAGCAAGACGACGACCGTGACCGCGTTGAACGCCATGTGCGCGGCGATCGCCGGCACGAGGGACTCGAAACGAAGACGGAGCAACGCCAGGACGAACCCGAACACGGCGAGACCGGGCCAGGTCACCGGTTCGAGGTGCACGAGCGCGAACAGCACGCCCGAGATCACCACGGTCGGCAGCATCGCGAAGCGCTGGCCGAACCCGCCCACGATGAAGCCGCGGAACGCGAGCTCCTCGACGACCGGAGCGATGCCGACCACCATGAGCACCAACAGTGCCCGGTCGAGCCCGCCGCTGGCGGAGTCGACCAGATCCCGGGCGACCTCTTCCACGGCATCGGTGTCGATCAGCGGCGACAGCACCAGGTAGACGATTGGCACGACGAGCAACTGCATCAGCACGCCGACGACGATCCCCACGCCGATGAGCCGGGCCGGGCCACCCGAACGGAACGCCGCCGTCCCGAGTCCGAGCTCGGCGAGTCCGGCCGCCAGGCTGCCCGAGAGCTTCTGGGCCGCAGCGATGGACCCGGCGCCGTACGCGCTCCAGAGTCCGAGCAGAGCGACCAGGGTCAACGGGATGGTGAGTTCGTCGAGGCCCGTGACGGCGATGACGAGCCCGACCCAGAAGATCTCGATGAACTGCGCGGCGATGAGGAACACACCCGCGTGGAACGGTCCCCAGGGGATCGTCGGCAGGACACCCCGTCCCACGGATCGGCTCGGTGCGAGGTCGCTCACGGGTGCACCCGTCGATCCGTTCTTGCCACGGCGGGCGAGGCTACCCGGGCCGGGCGGACCGTTCGCCGTGCTTGACTCCGGATGTGCCCGTGACGGGGCGTAGGATCGACCCCATGGCTGACCAGGGTTCCACTCCCCCGCCCCCTCCCAACGGTCGCAACCCGCGCCTGCCCGCCCGCAATGACGGAAGCTGGCCGCGCTGGACCGCCTGGGTCGTCGTCGGCATCGTCGCCGTGTTGATCCTCGCCGCCAATCTGGCCGGCACGCCGGATCCCGCGGCGATCGACTACGCCGCACTGCGGACCGAAGCCGCCGAGGGCAACGTCGAGTCGTTCACCTACGACAACACGACGGCGAAGATCACCGGCGAGCGCGTCGACGACGGTGAGCCGTTCACCTCGACCGGACCGTCGCCGCTGCCCGAGGACGACCAGGCGTTCTTCCGGGACGCCGGCGTCGACGTGAAGTTCGAGACGCCCCAGACGAACTTCTTCGTCTCGCTCATCCCGTTGTTCCTGCCGTTCATGATCGTGATCGGCTTCTTCTGGTGGATCGCCCGGCGACAGCAGTCGCAGATGGGCGGGATCATGTCGATCGGCCGCAACAAGGCGAAGACGTACTCGACCGAACGCCCCGGCACGACCTTCAACGACGTGGCCGGCTACCGCTCGGTCAAGCAGGAGATCACCGAGGTCGTCGACTTCCTGAAGCACCCGAACAAGTTCGCCGAGGTGGGCGCCCGGATCCCGAAGGGTGTGCTGCTCGTCGGCCCTCCCGGCACCGGCAAGACCCTCATCGCCCGTGCCGTGGCCGGAGAAGCCGGTGTGCCGTTCCTGTCGGTCACCGGTTCGGACTTCATGGAGATGTTCGTCGGGGTCGGCGCGAGCCGGGTCCGGGACCTGTTCCAGGAAGCCCGCAAGATGGGTCGGGCGATCATCTTCATCGACGAGATCGACTCGATCGGCCGCAAGCGTGGGGCCGGGCTCGGCGGTGGCCACGACGAGCGTGAGCAGACCCTCAACCAGATGCTGGCCGAGATGGACGGCTTCGAAGCCACCGAGGGCATCGTCATGATGGCCGCCACCAACCGACCGGACATCCTCGACCCCGCGCTCCTGCGCCCGGGCCGCTTCGACCGTCAGGTCGTCGTGCCGCTGCCCGAGCTGGAGGACCGCAAGGAGATCCTCGGGGTCCACACCAAGCACAAGAAGATGGACGCCGACGTCGACATCCACGTGATCGCCCGGGGCACCCCCGGCATGTCCGGCGCCGATCTCGCCAACCTCGTCAACGAAGCGGCGCTCTACGCCGTGCGCGAGGGTGAGAAGGTCGTCCACGCCCGCCACTTCGACCAGGCCCGCGACCGGGTGATCATGGGGGTCAAGCGCGACTCGCTCGTCATGAACGAGGCCGAGCGGGAGATGACGGCCTACCACGAGGCCGGCCATGCCCTGATGGCCGCCGTGCAACCGGGATACGACCCGCTCCACAAGGTCACGATCATCCCGACCGGCATGGCCCTCGGCGTGACGATGACGCTTCCCATCGAGGACCGTCACTCCATGCGCAAGACCCAGGCCGAGCAGATGATCGTGATGGCGCTGGGCGGCCGGAACGCCGAGGAGCTCGTCTTCGACGTCGTCTCCTCCGGCGCCGCCAACGACCTCCAGCAGGCCACCAACATCGCTCGTCGGATGGTCACCGAGTGGGGCATGTCGGACAAGGTGGGGCCGATGTCGTTCTCCTCGAGCGGCCCGGTGTTCCTCGGCGACGACATGATGGGCACCAAGGACTTCTCGGAAGAGACCGGACGGGTCATCGACGAGGAGACGCAGCGGATCCTGCTCGACATGGAAGAGCGCTGTCAGCAGCTCATGAAGGCGAACCGTGGTGCACTCGACCTGATCGCACGCGGGCTCCTCGAGCACGAGACGCTCAGCGGCGACGAGGTCATGCGCCTGGTCGACATCTCGGTGAACGGCACCGCCGCCGATGCGGACGAGCTCCTCGCCAACGTCGAGGCCGCCAACACGAACGGTGCACCGGTCGACGCGGCGGAGATCTCGGCGCCGACCGATCCGACCGGCATCGCCGCTCAGTCCGACGCCTGATCCCAGTCCCGACCGCCGATCGAGGCGATCAGCTCGTCGCGGTCGACCGGCCCGAACCACGTCGAATGCACGACACCCTCGCGATCGGCGAGCACGGTCGTCGGGACCCCGTCGATCCGATACCGCTGATGCAGTGAGGGGTCGTCCTCGACGTCGACCCGCTGTACGGCGAGTCCGGGTCGAGCCAGGGCGGCCACGGTCTGCCACGCTCCACGACACGAGTCACAGGTCGTGGAGCCGAACAGGATGAGCAGTCCCGCAGCCGTCGCGTCATCGAAGTCGTCGCGATCGAGCTGGATCGGTGCCCGGAAGCTCGGCGCCGACGGCGGGTCCGGGCGCCGTCGTCGGGCGACGGCGGCGATCACGACGGCCACGGCGATGAGCACACCGGCGATGAGGAGTCGGGCGAGGGTCGGGTCCACGACCCGAGTCTCATCCCTCTAGGAGTCCTCACCAACCTCGGCAGGCTCCTCGACCGCGAGCATCACCCGATCGCGAACGGCCACCGCGGACACGACATCCACCCGGGTCGGACCCACGACCATCGCCTCGACCGCGATCTCGTCGGTCGACTCGATCCGAACGCTGACCGTCGTGCCGGGCGATGCACCGAGATCGGCCAGCGCACGACCGGCGGTCGACACCTCGACGATCGCGGTCCGCACGATCCGGCCGCCCGCGATCACCGTGAACTCGACCGGCGCCGTGCCGCTGCTCTCGATCGCGATCAGAGCCGATTCACCTTCTGCCGTGGTCAGACCCGGCAGGATCCAGCTCGTCGTCCGGGCACCGCGACCGGCGGAGGTCGCGAGCCCCACCGTGGCGTCGGGCTGGAGTGATCGCAGCTCGGCCGCGGCGAGCGCATCGAGCGGTACGTCTTCCACGCCGGGACCGTCACCCTGCGATGGCAGCAGCGAGGGTCGAGGCACCACGATCACGCCGGCACCCTCGCCGCCGCCGACGGTCTCGGTCAGCGTGCCGACTCCGTCGCCGGCGTCGCTGTCGTTGATCGCCGGCAGGGGCACGGGTTGGCGCTGCCATCGTTCCGCCACGAAGGGCACGCCGTTGGCGGCTCGGACCTCGATCCCGACATCGAACGGAAGCGCCACACCCAGGCCGTCGAGCACGGCCCGGATGTCGCGGGAGACGACACGGCCGGGTGGCACGTCGAGCTCGAGCGGGATCAAGCCGAGCCGGGCCGTCTCTCCCGGGTCGAGCGGATGGAGGATCACGTCGACTTCGGCGACGGTGTCGCCCGGATTCGCCACCACGATGTGGGTGTCGCCGCCACGATGCAGACGACCGGCGGGGAACCACCGCTCGACCGACGCGCCGGGGGTGCCGAGCTGCAGCGCCGCACCGGAGGGACCATCGACGCCGTCGAAGGTCTGGAGGCGCTCGACGACGACGTCGCCCTGGGTCACCGTGATCGTCGTCGACACGACAGCCTCCGCCGCGATCACCTCGTCGAGTTCGATCACACGAACGGAACGACCCGGGACGACGGCCGCACGGAAGACGTCGGGCTGGCGTGAACGGATGGGTGTCCGCAGATCGATGTCGATCACGGCGTCTTCGGGGAACGGGTTCATCACCACGAAGCGCAGTGCGGCGCCGGCTTCGGTCGATCCGCCGGCGAATGTCCAGATGTCCGCGGCCGATGTGGTGCACGACGCCTCCGCCGCCCCCTGCGGCGTCGTGAGTTCGTGCGAGACCGCCGCATTGCCGCCGATCAGCTCGACCATCACGCCGGAGGCGTCGAAGGTCCCCAGATCGTCGAGGACGACCCGCTCGAGGGTGAACGGCGCGACCTCGACGGAGAGCGCGGGCCCTGCGCCGTCCTCGGTGAGGAGGGTCACCTCGGCTCGGGTCGCGGTCCGCTCGCCGTGGTTCGCGATCCGGACGACGTGCTGCGTTGCGACGCCGTCGACCGAGCCGAACGGGCAGAACCAGACGGCGGAGGCTGCGGGCGGATCGAGCAGCAGAGCTTCTTGCTCGAAGGCGAGCTCCAGCACCGGCGGCACCGGGTCGGGCGTGCGGATCTGATCGATCGCGACCGCGGCGACCAGCACCATGGCGACGATCAACGAGAGAGCGAACCGGATCACGCTCGCACCTCCGAGGGGGCGTCGTGGCGCCGCCCGACCAGCACACCGATCGCGCCGAGGGCGACGACGAGCAACTGCACGACACGCCGACCCGAGGGGGTCCGATACCGCAGCGTCTCGGCTTCGGGCCCGGGCACCATCGTCACGCCGTCGAAGGCGGGCTCCGGCGTACCGAACTCCGCGGTCCAGTTCTCGTCGAACGTCGAACCGATGACCATCGCGACCTCGCCTTCGACGGCTTCGACCTCCGATGTCGGAGACCAGACGCCGGGGGCATCGGGCAGCACATCGAGACGGCGGGCGCCGGCCCGACCGAGCTCGAGGTCGAGCTGGTCGGTCAACTCGACCCGGTTGATCTCCTCCGCCCGATCCAGCGAGTACGCCGGTCCCACCGACGCGGTGTTGGCGTACACCGTGAAGCTCGGCGTCCCGGGGACGAGCTCCAGGTCGAGCTGGCGCTCGAGCGCACCGGCGAGCACCGGATCGATCGGCCAGACCGGGCCGTCGTAGGGCACGGGAGCGAGCTGTTCGACGACGACGATGGCATCGACCCCGAGCGGTGCGAGCAGCCGACCGAGTCGGACCGTGTCGGAGGCGGCGGCGAGGTCGAGGCGATCACCGACGACCGACGTCGCGCCGAGTGGCGCGGGCGTCCAGCGCGACTCGATGCGTTGTTCACCATCGGTCACGGCGAACGAGTGTCCGGCCGCGGAGGCGACGGCGTCGACGGGAAGCACCTCGGGCGCCCCCAACCAGAGCACCCGTGCCGCACCCACATCGCCGGTGGTCTCGTCGACGATCAGTTGGGTGAACTCGCTGAAGGAGAGCTCCGGCACGTCGTAGCGACCGTCGAGCGACTGGCGGAGTCCGGTGATCGTGACGGCCAGGAAGGCGAGCGTCGCGACCAGCGTCAGCACCGACTGCGGCCGAAGCGACCAGTCGAGGGTGGCGTCCATCTCGGCGGCCCGGACCCCCGCCGCGATGACGAGGGCGAGCGCCGCACCGGCCAACGCGAGCCACAGCTCGATCGGGGGCAACGCCACACCCGACCAACCGCGGAGTTCGACCCACCCGACGACGAAGGCGGCGAGGGCGACGGACCAGCCCCGAGCGGCGACGTCGAATCGGGCGCCACGGGCGATGACGAGCCCGACGCCCGCTGCGGCCGTCGTGCCGAGACCGAGCCAGCTCGGCGAGAACCGCCCGGGAGCGAATCGGAGCAGATCGAGCATCGAGTCGGCCTGGGCCTCGGGCGAACCGCTGCCGACCAGCCAGGTCCAGCCACCGTCGGACAACAGGGCTGCGCTCCAGGGGAACCACAACACGAAACAGATGGCGACCACGACGGGCACGGCCACCACGAGCGCTCCCGCCCGTTCGGGGCGGGCCGCCAACACCGAACCGGCGAGCATCGCCACGACGGCGACCACAACGACCGGCAGCGTCGCCGGCACGAGCGCACCGACGACGGCGACGCCGAGCCCCAGCCGCACGAGCCGACCGGCGAGCGGACGCGGCAGCACGGCAGGTCCGGCGTTGCCGAAGTGATCGCCATACGGCGCGACACCTTCCACCAGGAAGATCGAGGCGAGCAGTGCGGGGGCCGCGGCGTGGAGAACGAGGGCATCCCACTGGCCGGCTGCGACGAGCGCGGGCACGAGAGGGTTGGCCGCCGTCGCGAACGCCGCGACCATCGCGGCGCGTTGGCTGCCGATCGGCCGGGCGGCCCGATAGGCCACCACGGGGGCGGCGAACACGGGGGCGAGCAGCACCAGCGTGTCGCCGAGGCCACCGGTCCAGCCGACGGCGAACCTGAGCACACCGAGAACGAGTTGACCCGGAGGTGACGCCTCGGGACCGCCGAGCCCGATGCTGCGCCAACCGCTCCACCACTCCCGGATGAGGGCGAACCCACCACGCAACTCGGGGATCCGACCGAAGGGCTCGACACCGCCGGTCCACAGGCCCCGCACACTGGCGCCGACGAGCAGGAACGTGAACAGCCCGAGCACGGTCGCGTCGCGCAGCGCCGCCGCCTCACCTCCGCCGAACGACGCCCGGACAGACCCGACGAGCGAGGCGAGCCGCTCCTGCCTCGCATCGATGCGGTCCTGGATGAACCCGGTGATCCGGGCCGAACCGCCCGACTGCAGTGCACGGACCTCGGCGACGTCGGCGCGCCGGCGTTCGGTGAGTGCCGCTCGTCGAGCCGACGTCTCCCGCCAGCGCGTCAGGTTCCAGCCCAGGGCGCCCAGCACGTCGCTCGCATGGCCACGCCGACCGGCGAGCACGGCGTAGAGCGCTTCGAGCAGCACCAACAACACGGCGAGCGGCAGGGTCACCGCGAGCGCCCGGCCGTGGGTCGCGACCAACATCGAACGGAGCCGATGCCGGGTCTGCAGGGCGCGCCGTTCGGTGATGCCACGCTCCCCCAGCGCCTCGAGGTGGGCGGCGCGAGCGTTCGGCACGACCAACACCCGAGCACCCAGCGCCTGTGCCCGCCAACAGATGTCGAGGTCCTCGCCCAGCGCGGTGATCGCCGGATCGAACCCGCCGAGTTCGTCGAACAGGTCGCGGCGGATCAGCTGAACACCGCCGGGGGCCACGAACACGTCGCGCACGGCGTCGTACTGCTGCTGGTCGAACTCGCCGCGTTGCACCCGGTCGACGAGCACACCGAATCGATCGGCACCCATGCCGAGCTGGGTGAGACGGCGGGGATCCCCCCACGAGACCAGCTTCGGACCGACGATCGCCGCGTTCGAGCGGAACACCTCCTCGACCAGCGCCGACACGCATCCGGCGTCCAGCCGGACGTCGTCGTGGCAGAAGAGGAAGAAGTCGTTGCCACTCACGAGTTCGGAGGCGAGGTTCGCCGCGGCGCTGAACCCGGGGTCGCCCGTGACCCGATGCACGAAGGCGTCGGGATCGACCGAGGCCACCCGGTCGGCGAGCGGAACCGCGCTGCCCGCGTCGATCACGAGGAGCGAGAGATCGGGGTATTCCTGGGTCGCGATGGATCGCAGCGACTCCTCGAACCAGTCGCCGGGATCGCGACTGACGACCACAGCGACGACGGCCGGAGCGGCGGCGTCCTCCGGAGTTGGGGTCGAGGTCGTCACGAGGCCAGCAGGCTAGTGGTCCGGGACGCGCGAACGAGGTAGCCGAGGCACCTTCCGAGCCCGACCGCTCACTAGGCTCGCCGCCATGTGTTCCCGCTGGACGTCGGTGCGTCGATGACCCCCAGCCTCGTGACCGGGGCCGGCGGATTCGTCGGCCCCCATCTGTGTGCGCACCTGCGGGCCGAGGGCGACGAGGTGATCGGCGTCGACGGGAGCGACGGACCCGATCTGCTCGACCGCGAGGGTTGGTTCTCGCTGCTGGCGGACCGCCGCCCGGCGGTCGTCTACCACCTGGCCGGCTGGAGCGACGTCGGTGCCTCCTGGCGGTCGCCCCACACGGCGCTCAGGGTCAATGCCGAGGGCACGCGCAACGTGCTGGACGCGAGTGCGGCCGCCGGGGTCGGACGGGTCGTCGTCGTCTCCTCCGCCGAGGTCTACACCCGCACCGCCGACCCCCGTCCCAAGTCGGAGTCGGAACCGATCCGTCCGGCGACGCCCTACGGCGCGTCCAAGGTGGCCGCCGAGGTCGCGGCGATCCAGGTCCACGACGCCGGCGAGGTCGAGACGGTGATCGCCCGGCCGTTCAACCACATCGGCCCGGGTCAGTCCACCAACTTCGCCGCCCCGGCGTTCGCCGACCGCGTCGTCGCCGCCGAGCGGGCAGGAGGCGGAGTCGTCCGCCACGGCGATCTGACCGCTCGTCGGGACCTCACCGACGTCCGCGACGTCGTGCGGGCCTACCGGCTCCTGGCGCTTCACGCCCCGGCGGGTGAGGCCTACAACATCTGTCGTGGTGACGCCGTCGCCATGGCCGACGTGCTCGGGTGGTTGACCGACCACGCCACGGCCGAGGTCACCACCGAGGTCGACGAGGCGCTGCTCCGCCCGGTCGAGATCCCCGTCGTCGTGGGCGACCCCACTCGACTCCACGCGGCGACCGGTTGGAAGCCACGAATCGACCTCGACGACTCCCTGACCGACATCCTGGCCGACGCCCGGCAGCGGGCCGAGATCCGCGACTGACCTCGAAAACCCACCCGATCCGGGCATCCTGGGCCCACGGGCCCCGACGCCCGAGCGGGCACGACACGAAGGACGTTCAATGACCAAGCGTGCACTGATCACCGGTTTGACCGGGCAGGACGGTTCGTACCTGGCCGAGTTGCTGCTCGAGAAGGGCTATCACGTGACCGGGATGGTCCGCCGGTCCTCGACGGTGAACTTCGAGCGGATCGCCCACATCCAGGACGACATCGAGATCGTGGCCGGTGATCTGTTGGACGAGATGTCGTTGATCGACATCATGGCGAAGCACCAGCCCGAAGAGGTCTACAACCTCGCGGCGCAGAGTTTCGTGCAGACGTCGTGGTCGCAGGCGGTGTTGACCGGTGAGACCACCGCACTCGGGGTGACCCGGATCCTGAACGCGGTGCGTCGCACGAACCCCGAGGCCCGCTTCTACCAGGCGTCGTCGTCGGAGATGTTCGGCAAGGTCCAGCACGTCCCGCAGACCGAGGCGACCCCGTTCTACCCCCGCTCGCCGTACGGGGTGGCGAAGGTCTACGGGCATTGGATCACCGTGAACTATCGGGAGTCGTACAACCTGCATGCGTCGTCGGGGATCCTGTTCAATCACGAGTCCCCGCGTCGTGGTCTGGAGTTCGTGACCCGCAAGATCACGAACACCGTCGCGAAGATCGAGCTCGGCCTGACCGACGAGTTGCGCCTCGGGGATCTGCATCCGGAGCGGGACTGGGGATTCGCCGGTGACTACGTCGAGGCGATGTGGCTGATGCTCCAGCAGGACCACCCGGACGATTTCGTGGTGTCGACGAACGAGACCCACTCGGTGCAGGAGTTCTGTGAGTTGGCGTTCGGTCGGGTCGGCAAGGACTGGCGGGACTACGTCGTCCAGGACGAGCGGTTCATGCGTCCGGCCGAGGTCGATCTGTTGATCGGTGATTCGAGCAAGGCCCGCACGAAGCTGGGTTGGGAACCGAAGACTCCGTTCCCGGATCTGGTGAACATGATGGTCGACGCCGATCTCGACCTCGTGGCCCGCCAACAACACGCCGCCTCGGCCTGACCATGACGGGCAGCGGCTCCGTCGCCGTCATCTGCGGCGGCGTGGGAGCCGCTCGGCTCCTGCGCGGTCTCGCACGGCACGTCGAGCCGGATCAGCTGATCGCGATCGCGAACGTCGGCGACGACATGGAGCTCCACGGGCTCCACATCTCCCCCGACCTCGACACGATCGTCTACACCGTCGCCGAGGCCGTGTCGGCCGAGCGCGGCTGGGGCCTGGAGGGCGAGAGCTGGCAGGCGATGACCATGCTCGGCCGCTACGGCGGGGAGGACTGGTTCTCCCTCGGCGACCGCGACCTCGGCACCCACCTCTATCGGACGCAACGACTGCGGGAGGGTGCCTCCCTCGCTGACGTCACCGGCGCCATCGCCCGGTCCTGGGGCATCGAGTTCGGTCTCCTGCCCGTGACCGACGATCGACTCCGGACCATGGTGACCACCGTCGATCACGGGGAGATCACCTTCCAGGAGTACTTCGTCGGCCACCAGCACTCGGTGCCGGTCACGTCGGTCCGGTTCGACGGGGCCGACGCAGCCAGGCCGGCACCCGGCGTGCTGACCGCCCTGGCCGACGCCGAGCGGATCATCGTGGCTCCATCGAACCCGGTCGTGTCGATCGATCCGGTGCTCGCCGTACCCGGCGTTCGTGACGCGCTCCGGTCGAGACGGGACGACGTCGTCGCGGTGTCACCCATCATCGGTGGCAAGGCGCTGAAGGGCCCGGCCGACCGGCTGCTCGTCGAGCTCGGCCGCGAGGCCTCGGCCACCGGCGTGGCCGAGTGGTACACCGACGAGGTCGGCACGCTCGTGATCGACACCGTGGACGCAGCGCGGGCGGAGGCCATCGCTTCGGTCGGGGTGCGGCCCGTCGTGGCCCCGACGATCATGTCGGAGCCGGGTGTGCTGGATCAGCTCTGCGAGCTACTCCTCAGCGTCTGAGCCACTCTCGGCGTCCGCGTCGGAGTCGACCTCGTCGTCCGTCCCGGTGATCGCATCCGGGTTCAGCTCGGGTGCGAGCTCGGTTCCGGCGTCGAGCGGGGAGACCGACTGGGCCTGCAGCGGCCGGGGGATCTCGGAGTCGGGGGCGTCGGCGGGCATCAGCGCGACCGTCAGGGCACCGAGGTCGCCGGGGAACTTGAACTCGGCGAGGTTCTCGGTGATCACCGTCGTCGGCTCGTCGTCGGTGAGGTTCTCCCAATACGCCAGGCGCAGCTCGGCCTCTTCACCGTCACAACCGTCGGCCTCGGCCATCGGCACGGCACCGAACTCGGACGGGCCGGGGGTGTAGCTGTCGTCGGTCAGCTCGCCCTGCGTGGCCTCGAGGAAGGCCTCCATCGTGGCGTTGTTGCCCGACACGCTCGTGTTGAACGGGTGGATGTGGATCAGGCCGTCACCGTGGGTGTGGATGCCCTTCGGATCCCGGTCGTCGGTGGCGAACGGCATGAGGGTGCCGCAGTTCGCGAAGCCGTAGGCGATGTGCCAGTGATCGCCGCCGCCGTTGCCGGTCAACGACTGGGCTTCGGGCGCCACGCCGATGTTCGACTCGCGGTTCACCGCGAGCACACCGACGGCGATGGCGCCGACGACGATGACGGCGATGACGGCCGGCCAGAACCAGCGGTCACCACCGGACTGGAGGTTCGGTGCGCCGGAGGACGCTCGTCGGAGGTTCGGTTCATCAGCCACGGCCGGACAGCGTATTGCCGGACGGTGCCGGTTATGCGGCACCCCGCCATCGGTCACGTCGGACAACGGTGCGTGTGTGACGGGCCGGACGGAAACGTGGTCCAATGCACCGGTGACCCTGTCGATCATGCCCGTACCCGACGTTCCCGAGATCCGACCGGGCGACGACCTCGCCGGGCTGCTCATCACCGCCGCGGAGGCGGCGACCGGCATCGAGCACCACGACATCTGGGTCGTGTCGCAGAAGGTCGTGTCGAAAGCCGAGGGTCGGCTCGTGAAGGTCGATCCGGACGACCCGCTCAGCCACAAGCCCCTCGTCCTCCGCGAGGCCAAGCGGGTGCTGCGCCGACGAGGCGAGCTCATCATCACCGAGACCCACCACGGCTACATCTGTGCCAACTCCGGTATCGATCGCTCGAACGTCGCCCCCGACGTCGCCGCCCTCCTTCCCGAGGACTCCGATCGTTCCGCTCGACGGATCCGTGACGCCGTGAAGGGCCGGGTCGGGGTGGAGATCGCCGTCATCGTGGCCGACACCTTCGGTCGACCGTGGCGACGCGGCATCACCGACATCGCGCTCGGCTGTGCCGGCATCATCCCGGTGACCGACCTGCGCGGCACCGAGGACGCCCTCGGGCGTGAGCTGCACGTCACCGAGGTGTGCGTGGCGGACGAGCTGTGCGGTGCTGCCGAGCTCGTGCGGGGCAAGGCCGACGGCATCGCCCTCGCCACGATCCGGGGCGGCAACGAGTCCTGGTTCGGTGAAGGGTCCATCGTCGGCGACGTCGTCCGCCCGCACAGCGACGACCTCTTCCGATGACCCCCACCACCAACTGGGTTCGGGCATGAACGCCGACCTCCCGCCGCTGCTGCGTCACCTCCCGCCGGCGCCCGATCCCGACGCCGTGCTGGACGGGTTCCTCACCTGGTCGGCCGAGACGGGGATCGACCTCTACGACCACCAGGAGGAGGCCGCGCTCGAGATCATCGCGGGCAATCACGTGATCGTGAACACGCCGACCGGATCGGGCAAGTCGCTCGTCGGCACGGCGGCACACTTCGCCGCCCTCGCGGACGACCGCAGGAGCTACTACACCGCCCCGATCAAGGCCCTCGTCTCCGAGAAGTTCTTCGCCCTGTCGAGCGAGTTCGGCGCCGATCGGGTCGGCATGATCACCGGCGACGCCAAGGTGAATCCCGACGCACCGATCATCTGCTGCACCGCGGAGATCCTCGCCAACCAGGCGCTCCGGGACGGCGCCAGCACCGACGTCGACCTCGTCGTGGTCGACGAGTTCCACTACTACGCCGATCCCCAACGCGGTTGGGCGTGGCAGGTGCCGCTGCTCGCACTCCCCCACGTGCAGTTCGTGCTGCTCTCGGCGACCCTCGGCCCCACCGAGTTCTTCGAGACCGACCTCGAAGCCCGAACCGGGCGACCGGTCTCGGTCGTGCGATCAGCCACCCGACCCGTTCCCCTCGACTTCGAGTACCGCCACACGACCCTGCACGCCTCGATCGAGGAGCTGCTCGACAGCGGACGCGCACCGATCTACCTCGTGCACTTCACCCAGCGGGACGCGACCGAGGCCGCACAGGGCTACCTCTCTCTCGACCCGCTGACGAAGGAGGAGAAGGAGGCGATGAAGGTCGCTCTCGGCGGCTTCCGCTTCGACTCCCCCGTGGGTGCGGATCTCCGCCGCTACCTCCTCGGCGGGATCGGCGTCCATCACGCCGGGCTGTTGCCCAAGTACCGCCTGCTCGTCGAGAAACTCGCCCAGCAGGGTCTGCTCAAGATCATCTGCGGCACCGACACCCTCGGCGTCGGCGTGAACGTCCCGATCCGCTCCGTCGTGTTCACCCAACTCTGCAAGTACGACGGTCACGAGGTTCGACTGCTCCGCAATCGGGAGTTCGCTCAGATCGCCGGGCGCGCCGGGCGCAAGGGCTTCGACGACGCCGGCACCGTGTTCGTCCAGGCGCCTCCGCATGTCGTCGAGAACCTGAAGGCCGAGTCCAAGCAGAAGGCGGGCAAGAAGGGCAAGCTCGTCAAGAAGAAGCCACCCGAGCGTGGCTACTCGCACTGGACCGAGGACACGTTCACCCGCATGGTGAACGGTCAGCCCGAACCGCTGTCCTCGAGCTTCCGCGTCAACCACCAGATGGTGCTGTCGATCCTCGACCGGCCCGGCGACGGCTGCCTCCAACTCCGCGATCTGATGACGCAGAACCACGAGCCACGCCGACGCCAGCGGGACCACATCCGCCGCACCGTGGCGATCTACCGATCGCTGGTCGACGCCGACCTGTTCGACTTCCTCGACGTCCGCGACGACGAAGGGCGGTTCGTGCGCGTGAAACTCGACCTCAACGACGAGTTCGCCCTGCATCAGCCCCTGTCGCTGTGGGCCGTCGAGCAGCTCCACGCGCTCGACCCGGACGACCCGGAGCACGCCGTGCGGGTCCTGTCGGTCGTCGAGTCGGTGCTCGAATCACCAGGTGTCGTGATCGCCGCCCAGATCGATCGCCGCAAGCGAGAGCTGCTCGCCGAGCTGAAGGCGGCCGGCGTGGAGTACGAGGAGCGGATGGAGCGCCTCGCCGAGGTGCGACCGCCCCAACCGGATGCGGACGAGCTCTACACCTCGTTCAACGAGTTCCGAAGTCGCCACCCGTGGGTCGGGGGCGACACCATCCGACCGAAGTCGATCGTGCGGGAGATGGCCGAGATGGCGGTCACCTTCCGCGAGTACATCCAGCACTACGGGTTGAAGCGGTCCGAGGGTGTGCTGTTGCGGTACCTCTCCGACGCATACAAGGGGTTGCTCCAGATGACCCCGGACGACACCCGTACCGAGGAGGTGCTCGACCTCGCCGAGTGGCTCGGCACGCTCGTGCGCCAGGTCGACTCCTCCCTCATCGACGAGTGGGAGAAGCTGCTCGCCGGCACCGACGGGGACGAGGCACCCGTCGTTCCCCCGTCTGCCGACGACGTGACCACGAACGAGCGGGCATTCCGTGTGATGGTGCGGAACGAGGCGTTCCGCTGGGTCCAGGCGTTGGCCCGACGCGAGTGGGGTGCCCTCGCCGCGATCCCCGACGCACCACCGCTCGAGGAGATCGTCGGCATCGGCGAGCGCTTCTACGACGAGTTCGACGAGGTCCGCCTCGACGGTGATGCCCGCTCGGGTGCCGCGTTCGTGCTCGACCTCGCACAGGGAGCCGTCACCCAGATCATCGTCGACGACGACGACGTCCGATCGTGGCGATTCGAGGCCGAGGTCGACCGTGCGGCCTCGATCGAGGAGGGACGGGCCGTCCTCGCCTGGCGGGGTCTGATCGACCTCGAGCGAGCCTGACCCGTGGCCGATCGTTTCGATGTCGTCGTTGTGGGCGCAGGCTTCGCCGGCCTCGGCGCGGCCCGCACACTCGCCGACGCGGGTGTCGAGGTGGCCGTGCTCGAAGCCCGGGAGCGAATCGGTGGCCGGGCTCACACCGTCGATGTCGGCGGTCGACGCATCGATGCCGGCGCCGCCTGGATCCACGGACTCACCGGCAATCCGATGACCGACGTCGCGCGTTCGAGCGGCGCTCGCCTCCACCAGACCTGGTGGCACCGACCCGACCACGGGTCGGTGGTGGTCGACGCCGCTGGCCGCCACCTCGACCCGGTGGGTTTCTCGGATGGCTTCCACCGCTTCTGGGTACGCCTCGACGAGCTCCACCGGGACGGGGTGTCGCCGGAGCGGTCGGTCGCCGACGCACTCGGGCGCGGCGATCTGCTCGACCCGCACGACCCCGTCGGTACCGATCCGTCGTCGGAAGCGACGGCGGCAGGGTTCCGGTACGGGGCCCTGGTGGCGCTGTCCGAAGTCGAGGCGGCCGATCCCGAGCAGCTCACACTCGGCGAGCGATTGCCGGAGGATCGGCCGGGCGGCGATCACCTCATCCTGGATGGCTACCGACACCTGGTCGACCATCTGGCCGCCGGTCTGGACATCCGACTCGGACACGCCGTCGAACGGGTCCGAGCGGTGAGCGACGGCGTCGAGATCGCCGGGGCGTTCGGTGTGATCACGGCCGGCAACATCGTCGTGACCGCACCGCTCGGGGTGCTGCTCGCCGACCGCATCGACCTCGGTACGTTGCTTCCCGATGCGGTGCGCAGCCGCATGCGTCTCCTGGGAATGGGGGCCGCCGAGAAGCTCATCCTCGCCTTCGACGAGGCGGCCTGGCCGACGGGTGTCACCAACCTCGCGGTGGTCGATGCACCTGCCGACGATCCGTTCGTGGCGTGGATCATGCATCCCGATGGGCCGACCCTCGTGTCCTATGCCGCGGGCCGTCGAGCACGGGCGATGAGCGGCCGCCCGACCGCCGATCTCGTCGCCGACGCCGTCGGCGGCCTCCGGCGAGCGCTTCCCGATCTGCCCGATCCGGTCGCTTCGGCGCGCACCACATGGTCGACCGACGAGTGGAGCCTGGGCTCGTATTCGTTCGATGGCGCGCCGGGAGCCCACGCCGCACGACAGGAGATCGCCGCCTGGACCGGCGACCGGCTTCATCTCGCCGGCGAGGCATGGTGGCCGGCGCATCACGCGACGACGGATGGCGCGCTGTCGTCCGGTCGAGCCGTCGCCGCACGACTGCTCGCCTGAGCACGCAGACCCAAGCCCGAATCTGCACGATTCCGTGACGCCCGGCGTCACGGGTCCTGAGGACTTCGCTACTTGATGTGCTTCGGGATCTCGGGCAGGTTCATGTTCGATGCCGTGGCGCCCGGGGTGACCCACTGATCCTCGCCCACGACGACCGTGGTGAGGTCGCAACCGGCACCGACGGTCGAGCCTCTGGCGACGATCACGTCGGTGAGGGTGCAACCGTGTTCGACCGTGGCGCCGGCCTGGATCATGGTGCGGGTCAACGAACAACCGGCGCCGACCGTGGCGCCGGCTTCGACGATCGTGTCCACGAGGGTGGCGTCGGCGGCCACGGTGGCGGCGTCGCTCACCGCGGGTTCCTCACCCCGCACCCCGTTCGTGTAGTCGAGGGCGACCTCGAAATAGGCGTCCGGCTTGCCGGCATCGACCCAGTACCCGTCGAGCTGCTTCGCGAACAGCACTCCTTCGGCGACCATCGCCGGGAACGTCTCACGTTCGATGGAGACCTTCCGCCCCGCTTCGACCCGGGCCAAGGCCGCGGGTTCGAGGACGTAGGTGCCCGCATTGATCCAGTTCGTCGGGGCCTCGTCCTTCGGCGGCTTCTCGATGAAGGCCTCGACGCGGCCGTCGGCGTCGATCGGCACGACGCCGAAGCGCGACGGGTCGTCGACCGGCGAGAGGGCGATCGTGCCCTCCGCGCCCGCGCTGCGGTGGAGCTCCAACAGCGCCGTGAGGTCCTGATCGGTGAGGATGTCGCCGTTGACTGCGATCACGGTCTCGTTCTCGAAGCCCGCCTCGCGAGCGGCGAACGCGATGGCTCCGGCGGTGTCGAGCGGCTCGGGCTCGACGGCGTAGTGCATCTCGACCCCGGCGATCGTGCCATCGGGGTAGGCATCGGAGAACTGGTCGGGTCGGTATCCCAGCGCCAGCACCGCTTCGGTGACGCCGTGGCGGGCCAGACCGGCCACGACGCGCTCGATCATCGGCCGGCCGACGACCGGAAGCATCTGCTTCGGGGTGGTGAGGGTGAGCGGACGCAGACGGGTTCCGAACCCGCCGACGAGAATCACGGCCTTCATCGTTGTTGTCTCCGATCCGAGGATGGACTCCGATCATCCATCGGCGGATGACCCTGCGAGTGTGAGCTGCTGCAAGAGATCCTCGTAGGCGGCGGCCTGCGCGGCCGGGGTGAGCAACGTCTCGACGTGTCGCCGACCGTTCGCACCGAGCCGATGCCTCCGGGACGCATCGTCGAGGAGCTCGCCGATCGCGGCACAGAACGGCTCGACCTCGGCCGGCTCCACCACGATGCCCGCATCGGCATCGGCGACCGTGACCGCGACCTCCGACCCCGCGTCGATGGAGGCCACGACCGGACGACCTGCGGCCAGGATGCCGTAGAGCTTCGACGGCGTCGACGACTTGGCCAACCCGGGCTTGAGCAGGATCAGGTGCACATCGGCGGAGCCGAGGGTGTCGGAGACGGCTTCGCGGGGCTGGAAGTCGGCGACCACGACGTTGTCGCGCTCGGCCGCCCACGCATCCACTTCGGCCCGCGCCGCTCCTTCACCGTTGATCACGAACACCACATCGGGGCGGTGCACGAACCGGTCCGCCGCGGCTCGCACCAGCTCGAACGACTGCGACAGACCCACGTTGCCCGAGTACATCACGACCAGGCGGTCGCCCAGGCCATGGCGACGCCGGTACTCCGTCGCCCGCTCGACCGGCTGCACTCGATCGGTGTCGACGAAGTTGTGGATCTCCACGACCTTGTCGGACTGATCGGCCGGGAGCTTGGCCCGGACGTTGGCCGCCTGATCCCGACTCAACACGCTGACGGCATCGGCGCTGCGGTACAGGCGCCGCTCGTAGCGGGAGGCCGCCGTGATGACCCGGGGATTCGTGAGGGCACCGAGGTCGACGGCGACATCGGGAAAGATGTCCTGGACGTTGAACACCCAGGGCACACCGAAGCGCCGGGCCGCGAGTGCGGCGGCCTCCCCCAGGAAGATCGGTGGCGACATGCCGATGACGGCGTCGGGCCGGGGACCACTCACCGCCGCCGCCGCGACGAGCCCGGTCAGGCCGAGGAAGCCGACGGCTCTGGCCGGCACCGAGGTCTTGTCGGTCGGGAAGGGCCACACCCGGACGATCCGGCCGTGTGCGGCGTGCTCGACCCGCCACGGACGCCCCCGCCACTCCGGCTCGACGTCGTGCGCGTGGTACCAGGGGAGGCTGGTGACGACGTCGACCCGGTGTCCCCGCTCGGCGAGGGCGTGGGTCAGACGCGTCATCACCTCACCCGTCGCCGCGTGCAGATCCGGTTCGAAATGAGGGCAGAGCAGCAGCAGCTTCATGCATCGAGCCGGGTGATGGGCGACGGCGCCGGCTGCGTCGTGGAGTCCGGCCAGGGGCCGGCGAGGGCGTCACGATAGGCGTCGAGCTGCGCCTCGGCGGCGACACCCGGCAGGTAGGCCCGGATCCGACGCCGACCGGCGGCGATCCATCGATCACGGTCGGCGAGAAGCCGACGCACCGCCTCGGCGAGGCCCGCCGGGGTCGGGTCGGCGACCACGAGACCACCGTCGGAGATGACCTCGGCCGATGAACCGCCATCGAGGGCGGCGACGGGCACACCCCGACGCATCGCTTCCGCTGCGGGGAGCCCGAAGCCCTCGTAGTCGGACGGCACCACGACGGCGGCGGCACCGGCGTACCAGGACTCCAGCTCGTCGTCGGAGATCCGTCCGAGCCGATGGATCCGGTCCCGAACCGGCGAGGCCGCGATCGCCTCGGCGACGGAGGCCTCCTCCGAACCGGCACCCCCGGGGAGCACGAGGTGGAGATCGGCCGGCCACAACGCCGCGGCGTCGACGAGGCGCCGGTGCCCCTTGTGGGCATGGGTGATCGCCGGGTAGAGCACGTACCGACCACCGACGTCGGCGGGGTCGGCCCCGGTGGCGCCGAGGAAGGCCGACGGAATCGGGTGCGGGATCACCCGGATGCGATCCCGGGCGACGCCGAGGCGTTCGACGAGGCGGTCTTCGGTGAACCGACTCGGCACGCAGATCAGGCGGGCCGCATCGACCGACCGGGGCACCATCGTGGCGAGCCAGCGTCGCTTGGCGGCGCCGAAGCGGTCGGGATGATCGAGCGGCTGGATGTCGTGGACCGTGACGACGGTGGGTGTCGACCGGACCGGCGGGACCAGGCCGCCGAGGTGGTGCACGAGCCGGTGACCGCGGGTGGCCCAGGCGAGCCAGCTCGCCTCGACCCCGACACGCAGCGGCCGGGCGGACAGCGAAGGCGCCGCCACCGTGACGGGGAACATCTCGCCGAGGCCGGGATGGGCCTCGAGCAGATCGGCGGCGAGGTGGAGGCGCATGCTCGGCCGATCGTCGACCTCGGCGACCGCCCGCAGGAGCTCGATCGTGGAACGCTCGGTTCCCCCGACGACGCCCGGCACGAGCCAGAGCAGGTTGACGCCGACGTGCTCGGAGCCGTCGTTCATGCCGCCGCGTCGGCGAACACGTCCCGGTAGCTCCGGGCGGTGTCGGCCCAGGTGAAGTTGGCGGCACGTTCCATGCCGACCCGCTCGGCCAGACGGCGGGCGTCGTCGTCGGCGAGGACGTCGTTGAGGACCTCGGTCCAGGCGCCGACGTCGTCGGCGGGGGCGGCCCAGCCGACCCCGGACGCGAGCTCCGCCTGCGCCGTCCCGCGCGACGTCACCACCGCCGTGCCGAGGGCCATCGCCTCCAACACGGGCAGGCCGAACCCCTCCACCCAGGACGGCATGGCGAGGACGTCCGCCGCGGCGATCACGGCGTTACGCGTGCCTTCGTCGACCCGACCGAGCTGGTGCACCCGGGTGCCGAGCGGGGCGAACACGTCGGCCTCGGTGACCCAGCCCTCCGGCCCGACCACAACGAGGGGGCAATCCACACCCTTCATCGCGGCGACGAGCGTCTCGAGGTTCTTCCGAGGTTCGACGGTGCCGACCCAGACGACGAAGCGTTCGGGCAGGTCGAGCTTCGCCCGGACCTGGTCGATCTCGGCCGGGGTGGGGTGGACGACGTCGACGCCCCACGGGATCACCCGGATCCGTTCGGCGTCGATGCCGTGGCGGACGCAGTCATCAGCGGCCTGATGGGACGGGCACACGACACGGTCAGCCCGCTCGGCGACGACCTCGAATGCCCGGGGGAAGAACGACTGACCCCGTTTCGACGACCATTCGGGGTGGTCGAGGAAGGCGACGTCGTGCACGGTGGCGACCATCGGCGACCGTCGCGGGGGCGCGACCATCGCGGACGCCCACACGACGTCGACCTTGCCGACGGCCGGCTCCACCGCCGGCCAGGAGAAGCGATGCCACGCCTCGTACAGGGCCGGTCGCGGAAGACGGAGGTGCCGCACGTCGATCAGTGGCGACACGAGCGGTGTACTGCCACGGCGATGCCGGCCGGCAACGCCGATCACATCGACGCCGGGCAGCTGGGACAGCGCCCGGGCCGTTTCGACGGTGGCCACGGCGGTGCCTCCCGGCACCGTGTGCCAGCACTGCTCGACGATCGCAGCTACACGCACGTCCGCAGTCTCGCAGCGAACGACGCGACTCCCACTCGCGGCCGAAGAGACCTACAGGCCGAGCTCGCGGGCGAAGTGCTCCACCGTGCGGGCCAGGCCGTCCCGCAACGCCACCGACGGCTCCCAACCCAGACGGGTCCGGGCGAGTGTCAGATCGGGCCGACGCCGGGTGGGGTCGTCGGTCGGCAGTGGCAGGAACTCGATCGGCACGTCGGAGTTCGTCAGCTCGATCACGTGCTCGGCGAGTTCGAGCATCGTGAACTCACCGTCGTTGCCGATGTTGCACGGCGAGGTCAGGTCGGAGTCGAGCAGCGCCAGCTGGCCGGCGACCTGGTCGTCGACGTAGCAGAAGCTCCGTGTCTGCGAACCGTCGCCGTACATCGTGAGCGGCTCTCCCTTGAGCGCCTGGGTGATGAAGTTCGACACGACACGGCCGTCATCCGGCCGCATGCGGGGGCCATAGGTGTTGAAGGTCCGCACGATCCGGACATCGAGGTCGTGGTGCCGCTGATACGAGATCGTCAGCGCCTCGGCGAAGCGCTTGGCCTCGTCGTACATGCTGCGCGGACCGATCGGGTTCACGTTGCCCCAGTAGGACTCGGGCTGGGGGTGCACCTCGGGGTCGCCGTACACCTCGGAGGTCGAGTTCAGATGGAACGTCGCACCCTTCGCCTTGGCGAGGCCGAGGCAGTTGTGGGTCCCGAGCGATCCGACCTTCATGATCTGGATCGGAATCCGGGCGAAGTCGATCGGCGACGCCGGCGACGCCAGGTGCATCACGGCGTCGACCGGACCGGGGACCCAGATGAAGTTCGAGACGTCCTGCTCGACGAACTGGAATCCGTCACGCCCGAACAGATGCTCGATGTTCGCGGTCCGGCCCGTCACCAGGTTGTCGAGGCACACGACCTCGTCCCCGCGTTCGAGCAGACGATCGCACAGGTGCGACCCCAGGAATCCGGCGCCGCCGGTCACCACGATTCGAGCCATCAGATGTCTCCGGTTTCAGCGGCCGATGCCGCGATAGGTGAACCCACGCCGGGTCAACAACGCCCGATCCAACAGATTCCGGCCATCCACAACCGCACGACCCGCCATGTTCTCGCTGACCTTGTCGAAATCCAGCCAACGGAACTCATCCCACTCCGTCAACACCGCCAACACCTCAGCACCCTCCACCGCCGCGTACGGATCCTGCACGACCTCGACCTCGGGCAACTCATCCAACGCCTTGTGCACCGCCGGGTCATACGCCCGCACCCGACCACCAGCAGCCACGACCCGCTTCAACACCTCGATCGCCGGCGACATCCGAAGATCATCCGTCCCCGCCTTGAACGTCAACCCCCACGCACCGACGACCCCATCCGGACCCATCGCCGCGATCACCTTCTCCGCCGTCCGATCGAACTGCTCGTCATTGACCGCCAACACCTGACGCAAGAACGAGAAGTCATACCCCGCGTCCTCCGCGATCCGAGCCAACGCGATCGTGTCCTTCGGGAAACACGAACCACCCCAACCCGGACCCGGCTTCAAGAACTGCTTCCCGATCCGTGTGTCGTACCCCATCCCCAACACCACGTCGTTCACATCCGCGCCGACCTTCTCACACAACGTCGCGATCGCATTCACGAACGACAACTTCGTCGCCAGGAACGCATTCGACGCGTACTTGATCGTCTCCGCCGACACCGGATCCGTCACCATGATCGGCGCCGGCACCTTCTGATACAGCGCCGCCACCCGGATCGCCGCCTCCTGATCATCCGAACCGATCACCACACGATCCGGATTCAAGAAATCATCGACCGCCGTCCCCTCACGCAGGAACTCCGGATTCGACACCACCGACACATCACTCCGACCCAACACCCGCGCCACCACACGAGTCGAACCCACCGGCACCGTCGACTTGTTCACCACCACCGAATCCGCCGGCAACACCGGCCCGATCTCCGCAGCCGCCGCCTCCAGATACGTCAGATCCGCCGCACCATCATCACCCTGCGGCGTCGGCACACACAGATAATGGAACTCCGCCCGACGCGACGCCTCGGTCGCACCCAACACGAACTGGATCCGATTGTCCCGCAACGCCTCCTCGACAATGCGTTCCAACCCCGCCTCCACGATCGGGATCTCACCCGCCTGCAAACGAGCCACCTTGTCCGGATCGATATCCGCACAGATCACGTCATGACCCAGATGCGCGAAACACGCACCCGTCGTCAACCCCACATACCCAGTCCCGATCACCGCGATCGTCGCCATCACAACACCTCCATCGAGGCACGGAACGGCCACGGGTCAGCCGAGTGGTCTCCGCACCACGGCGTCCACGCTACCAATGCGTCCGGATCAGTGAACCCGGCGAACTACCCAGGGCACGAGCACCCCTCGAACAGGGGTGCCGCCGTCAGCGGCAGGTGGCGGCCGGATCCACCGGCGCTTCGGCCGGGAGTCCGGTGGCCGGGGTGCCGAGCGTGGTCGGAGTGGCGGCCGACTCGGATGAGCCGTCGGCGGTGTCGTCGGCCACGGTCGTGGTCGTGGCCGGCTCGGCCGAGGTCGGCCCGACCAGCACCTCGATCGTCCGGGGCGGGAGTTCGGCGACCCGGACGAGCTGCCCGCCGATGACCTCGACGATGAGCGGGGCCGCGTCGGTCGCTGCTGCGTGGTGTCGCACACTCACGCCGTCGGCGGCGACGTCGAGCAGGTCGACCGCGGCACCGATCTCGGCGGCGTAGCCCGCCGCCCGGAGGCCCGCCAGGACCGACTCGACCCGCTCGACCCGCGCCGGGTCGTCGATCTCTCCCCCGGCGGCACGGACGATGACCCGCACCGTCGCCGGGTCGTCGGCGGGCACACCACGGAACAGTGCGATCACGGGAGCGGCGTCGGCTTCGACCTCGAACACCACCCAGGTCGAGCCGACCCGGCCGAGTTCGACGGGCAGGGAGTAGGTCGCCAGCTCATCGGGTTCGAACTGCCGGTAGGTGGTTCCGAGATCCAGGAGCAACGCCGGCGTGAGCGCCTCGTCGATCACGACCGCGTCGAGCCCGGCATCGACGAGACCGGCGAAGACGGACGGGTTCCGAGCACCGCGGTCGATGGCCGTGCGCAGGAGGCGGCGGAGGAAGTCCTGCTGCCGGGCGATCCGGTCAAGATCCGAGTTCGCGTCGTCCCGCCAGACGCCGTCGTCACCCTGGGTCTGGTAGAAGCGGCTCCGGACGTAGGCCAGCGCTTCGTCGGGACCGAAGGCGTGGCAACCGGCATCGGTGAAGAAGCCGGTCTGGCTGGCTCCGGTCGCTTCGTTGAAGTCCCTCGCCGGTCGGTCGAACCAGACCGAGACGTCACCGACGGCGCCGACGAGGTCCGCGAAGCCCGCGAAGTCGACGCTCACGAAGTGATGGATCGGGATACCGAACCGTTCGGTGATCGTGGCCGTCAACGTCTCGGGCCCACCGAAGGCGTAGGCCGCGTTGATCTTGCGGTCGACCGGGGCGGTCTCGCTCGGCAACTGCACGGGCCCCCACAGATCGCGTGGCAGCGCGAGCAACGAGATCGTGCCCGAGCGCTCGTCGAGGCGGGCGATCATGATCACGTCGCCGTTGCGTTCGCCCTGCCGGCCGATGTTGCGGTCGTCGTCGTCGCCGAGCCCCTCGCCCGAGTCCGATCCGACGAGCAGCACGTTCAGGACGCGGTTCCCACCGCTCGCCGCCGGATCCGGCGTGGCGAGGGCGCCGCCGATCTCGACCCGGTTCACCGACGAGGCCTGGGCCTCGGCGTAGCGCAGCGTCCACGCGGAGCCGAGTGCCGCGGTGATCGCCACGAGGTTCACGCCGATGAGCAGCCGTTGCCACCAACGCCGACGCGGCCGACCGCGCCACGACGTCGGCACCGGCCGCTCGCCCGTCACCGCGGCTGCACCGCCAGCACAACACCGCGATCGACGGTGAGGACCGCGAGCGGCGATTCGAACTCGTTCGACACACCGAGGGAGGAACCCGGATCGAGCCGAGCCTGGTCGAGCGGCCATCGGACCCCGGAGATCGAGACGCCATCGGCCGGACCTCCGACGGCGAGCAGCGTGAGGTTGTCGCCGACGCCGCCGGTGAGGGTCCGCCGTCCGCGGACCACGACGACCCGCGCCGTGGCGTCACGAAGCTCCACCTGCGCGCCGATCCACCGATCGCTCGTGAGCAGCAACACGTTGGCCAGCTCGTGATCGAGGCGGCCACCGAGCGCTCCGACCACGATCACCTGGCGGACACCGAGCTCCATCGCCACCTCGAGCGCGAGCTCGAGATCGGTGGCGTCCTTGTCGGCCCGATGACGGCGGATCTCGGTGCCGGCCGCCTCGGCGTCGGCCAACCGACGAGCGGAGACCGAATCGAAGTCGCCGACCGCGACGTGCACCTCCACGCCCAGGGTGGCCGCATGGTCGAGGCCGGAGTCGGCGGCGATCACGACGGCGCCGGCGGGTAGTGCGTCCGCCTCGAGTCCGGGGGCATCGCCACCGCAGAACACGACGGCGACCTCGGGACCGTCGTCGCCGCGTGCGGGGTCGGGGGTCTCGTCCGTCACCCGGACGAGCGTAGGTGCCGCGGCCGGCCGATCGAGACCACGGCACCGAAACCCACGGCATCCGTCGACCCGGCGCCCTCCTAGGCTCGTGCCGTGACCGTGATCGCCGCCGAACGCCTGCCCTGGGTGCCGGCGATCGTGCTCGCCGTCACGATGGTTCCCGCCGGTCTGATCGTGGCCTGGCTCGCCCTCCGGCTCACCCGTGGCGGCATCGAGCGCAATCGACTGCTCGGCCTCCGCACGAACGCCACCATGGCGTCCGACGTCGCCTGGCGGATCGGTCAGGAGGCGTTCGGTCGCTGGGGTGTGGCCGCCGGCCTCGGTCCGACGATCGTCGGCCTCGGGCTCCTGCTGCGACCTCCCGAATCGGTGGCGCTGCCGGTGGCGATGGCCTCGTTCGCCTGGTTGGTCGGGCTGGTCGGTATCGGTGCGTTCCTGGGCGACCTGGCGGCTCGTGATGCCGCGGCCGAGGCGACCGCGACCGATCAGTCGGACACGGCGTGATCCTCGTCGGCCGACACCGACGCCTCGTCGGCCTCCGTGGCCATCCCGAGCTCGGCCTCGAGGCGCTGCATCCGGGCCTCGAGCTGCTCGACCCTGGCCAGCAGTTGCGCCCTGGTGGCGCCACCGTCGAGGGACGCCGACGGCTCGGGGACAGCGCTGATCGTGGGCGACGCGATGCTGCCGAGGGTGTGGACCCACCGGTTCTGACTCTGCCCGGGACCGCGCCCCAGATCCTCGACGAGCGGCGTGTCGCGTTGGAGCAAACCGACCAGCACCTCGTCGACCGCCTCGACGGAGTCGAACCCGACATACCTCTCGGTCCGTGTGCGCAACTCCCCCGGGGTCTGCGGGCCGCGTAGGAGGAGCACGGCGAGCACCGCCGCCGCACGATCGCCGAGCTCGAGTGCTTCGTCGGCCACGTGTCGGTGTTTGACGGTGCGACCCGAGCCGGTGATCGATCGGGCGAGGCCGGCCTGGCGGAGCTCGAGCATCGCCTCGTTGACGGTCCGTTCGTCGAACGAGACGACCGGGTCGCGGTTGGTCTTCTGATTGCACGCGGCGACCAGGGCGTTGGTCGTCAAGGGGTAGTGGTCCGGGGTCGTGGCCGCCTTCTCCATCAGGCAACCCAACACTCGGATCTCGGCAACGGTCAGCTCCATCGAGGTACCTCCCAGCTCGTGTGAACACTCACCTTGGCAGTGTTCGAGGTGGGTCGCCGGGACCCCCTCGGCCCGTTGGCGTCGCCACCTCGACCTCGACCAGTCTGTCCGGGTGCCCGACCCGGTCCCCATCTGCATCCCGACGCCCCACCGACTCGACCTCGTCGGCGATGAGTGGCCCGGGACGCGTCGCCCCGTCGTGTTCGCACACGGTGGCGGGCAGACGCGGCACTCGTGGGGCGCGACCGCCGCTCGCCTGGCCGAAGGAGGTCACCGCACCCTGGTGTATGACCAGCGCGGCCACGGCGACTCGGGCTGGCATCCCGACGGACGGTACGGCTTCGAGGACTTCGCCGCCGACGTCCCGTCGGTCGTCGGCCACGTCGGTGAACCCGTCGTCTGGGTCGGTGCCTCGCTCGGCGGCATGGCCGGCCTGCTCGCTGCCGGGACCACGGACATCTCGGCGCTGATCCTCGTCGACATCACCCACCGACCGAGTGCGGATGGGGTCGGACGCATCCTCGAGTTCATGCGAGCCGACCTGGACGACGGCTTCGCCTCGTTGGAGGCCGCGGCCGACGCGGTCGCCGCCTACCAGCCGCACCGCACCAATCGTTCCGACCCCGAGGGCCTGCGAAAGAACCTCCGGCAGGGCGACGACGGACGCTGGCGTTGGCACTGGGATCCCCGCTTCATGGCCGAACGCGGCCCCACGGCGGACGCCGAGCGCTACGAACGCCTCGAGCGGGCGCTGGGTGCGCTGTCGTGTCCGATCCTGCTCGTGCGGGGGCGGCTGTCCGACCTCGTCACCGAGGAGGAGGTGGCGGCGTTCCGGGAGGTCGCGCCGCATGCCGACGTCGTCGACGTGAGCGGTGCCGCCCACATGGTCGCCGGCGACCGGAACGACGTCTTCACCGCCGCCGTCATCGACTGGCTCGCCGACCTCGACCTCTGATCCGACGATCGCCGACCTTCGGTCGCCCCGGATCGGCGGCGCCGGTCACCGTCAACCGCACCACGTGGGTCCCGACCCCGGTGGGTTCGGTCCAGCCGCGCCACTCCCCGCCCACGAAGGCACACGCACGATCGACCGCCCAGGTCGATCCCGCTCGGGCCCGGTCCTCGCTGGGGAAGACCGCGACGGTCTCGACCGAGCCCGGTCGACGGACGAGGCGGGCGATGGCGGTCCACAGTGCACTCGTGTCGAGTGCACCCAACTCCTCCGGCCAGCGCAGTTCGGGCAACGTGTCGGCGCGACGGCCGTTGCAGCGTCGATGCGCCAGACGCAGGTTGTCGGGTCGGGTCGCCCCGCCGCGACTACGGGGAACGACGTGATCGACCGTCGGTGCGTGGGGTGAGTGACTCGGCGCGTCCGGGTCGACGGGCCGATCACACAACCAGCACACCCAACCATCCCGAACCCCGAGGTCGCGGGCCTTCACCGTGGAACCGCTACTCGCCGATCACGGCCTCGGCGTGACCGGCCGCACGCAGGGCCGCTCGCAACTCCGTCGCCGCCGCATCGAGGTCATCGGCGCGGGGTGAGGTGTCTGCGTTCCGGAAGTCCAGATCGGCCATCGAGTCGAGCGGGACCACGTGCACGTGGGTGTGCGGCACCTCGAAGCCCGCGATCATCAGACCGATCCGGGCAGCCTCGGGCTCGACCACGCGGAGGGCTCGACCGATCGTGTGCGCCACCCCCATCAGATGCGCGACCGTCTCGGCGTCCAGGTCGGTCCACTGATCGACCTCGGCGACCGGGATCACGAGTGTGTGGCCCCGGTGCAGTGGCCGGATGTCCAACATCGCGAAACACGTGTCATCCGACCAGACGATGCGTCCGGGGATCTCGCCAGCGCGGATACGGGAGAAGATCGTGGGCATGGCGAGATCGTACGGGCTGGCGCCCGGCCGAATCACGCCGTCAGGATGTGCCCATGCCGAACGACGAGCCGCGCCCCACACGCTTCGAGATCGCCGGCGGGGTCGCCACGATCACCCTCGCCCAACCGGAACGGAAGAACTCGCTCGGCGACGCCCTCGTCACGTCACTCCACGACGACCTCGACACTGCCATCGCCCACCCGGACGTCCGGCTCGTCGTCCTGACCAACGACGGCAACACGTTCTGCGCCGGCGCCGACCTCAAGGCCGCCGCCCCGGGTGTGGCCGGCGGCACCGCCGGTCGGACCTTCGTCGACGTGTTCCGGCGAATCCGGTCCTCCCCGAAACCCGTGATCGCCCGGGTCGACGGACATGCGACCGGTGGCGGCGTCGGGCTGGTCGCCGTGTGTGACCTGTCGATCATGCGCGACGACGCGAAGATCGGATTCACCGAAGCCCGGCTCGGGGTGGCGCCGGCGGTCATCTCGGTCGTGTGCCTGCCGAAGATGCGGCGAGGCGACGCGAGCGAGCTGTTTCTCCGGGCACAACGATTCACTCCGGCTCGGGCGGCGGAGGTGGGTCTGATCAACCGCGCCGTGCCCGCCGACGAGCTCGACGCTGCTGTCGAGGTCTACGTCGACGACATCGTGCGTGGCGGACCGCTGGCGCTCGCCGCCTGCAAACAGATCATCGATCTCGTCCCCGGGCTCGATCTCGACGAGGCCTTCACCCGGATGAGCGAACAGAGTCAGGCGCTGTTCGCGTCGGACGAGGCCACCGCCGGCATCGCCGCCTTCCGTGAGCGGACCGACGCCCCCTGGGTTCCCGAGGCCCGCCGGGGCCGCGACCTCAGGTGATGTCGGGGTAGATCGACGGCGGTGGGCCCGGCACACCGGGTCCTTCGCAGAACCAGCAGCTCGACTCGGCCGAACCGGTCCAGGCGACCTCACAACGAGCGCAGCTCATGCGGATGCCGTGACGTCGTCGCAGGACCGGGCGTTGCGGTGCGTCGGCCTCGGCCACGGCACCCGTCGCTGCCTCGTTGTCGAGTGATGAGGTGGTCACCATGCAGAGCCCGTCGGTCTGCGACGGCGGGAGTTGAGCCCGAACGCGACGAACCCGGCGGTCGAAACCGCCGGGTCCGGTCGTCTGCCTCACGTGGTGGCGGTCACCACCTCGATCCGTGCATGCGCGGGTGCGTCAGTGCGACACCATCGGCTGCATGTCCTTGGCCTGGCTGACCCAGGCCTCGACCATCGTCTGCGACGGGGGTCGCTTGACGATGCTCTTCTTGGTCTTCTTGATCTTCTTCTCGTTGATCTCGACCATCTTCACCGTCAGGTTGTCGGGGCGGCGCTTGCGCAGCTCCTTGACGGTGTCGACACCGGCCTTCTCGAGCAGGTCGCTGTACTGCGAACCGATGCCCTTCACCCGCATGAGGTCGGCACGGTTGGCCCACTCCAGCAGCTGCTTGGGGTCGATGCCGGTCTCGGCGGCGAGCGCCTTGCGACCCTTCTTCGTGCCGGCTTCGGCCAGGAGCTTCTCGCACGAGGCGATGCCTGCGCCGCGGAGCTTCTTGCCTTTGCCCTTGCCGATGCCTTCGATGGCTTCGATGCTTGCCATGGTGTTCGTTTCCTCAGCGTCTTGAGTGATGGACGGGAACGACACTCCGACGGCCGGTCGGGCGGAAAGTTGAGGCATTCGCCCCACTTCGGCTGACAAACTTCCGCGATGTACCTGCCCCCGTCGTTCCGGGTCGACGATGCGTTCGACATCCGCCGGATGATCGAGCGTCAACCGCTCGCTCAGCTGATCACCGTCGCGGACGGACAGCCGTCGGTCAGCGCGCTGCCCGTGCTCGTCGACGAGCGACCCGACGGCGGTCTCGTGGTGCGCGGCCACCTCGCGAGGGCGAACCCCCAGGCGACCCATGACGGCCGGGCTGCGGTGTGCTCGTGGCTGATCTCGAGCGCCTACGTCTCGCCGTCGATGTACGAGACGAAACGCCTCGGCGATCCGAGGGTCGTCCCGACCTGGAACTACGAGGCCGTCGAGGTGCACGGCACCCTCTCGATCTCGGGTGAGCCCGAGAAGATCCTCGACATCGTCACCCGACTGACCGATCGCCACGAGCGGGATCGGGACGAGCCGTGGCGCGTCGACGACGCACCGGCGGAGTTCGTGGACCGCATGCTCCGGGCCATCGTGGCGATCGAGATCGAGGCGTCACGCATCGACGCGAAGGCCAAGTTGTCACAGAATCGGCCCGATCCCGACCGCATCGGCGTGCGAACCGCACTCGCTGCCGCCGGACCGGCGGAGCGGTCGGTGGCCGAGGCCATGCGACCCGGCGACCGTGACTGACCGGCGCGAACCGATCGGGAACGATCCGCTCAGATCGTGACGACGGCGTCCCGCCCCGCCTGTTTGGCCGCGGCGAGCGCACGGTCCGCGGCGGCATAGGCATCGGCCAGGCTGCGACCGTCACCGACGGTCGCCACGCCGATCGAGATCGATGCTCCGGTGCGTTTCGTCGCTTCACGACTGCGCTCGGCGATCTGTGTCGCGAGCTCGAGGTCCACGTCGTCGATCAGCGCGACGAACTCGTCCCCGCCGACGCGATACAGCGCATCATCGGCACGCATCTCCGACGAGATCGCCCGGGCGACCGCGATCAGGAGCTGATCTCCCGCCTCGTGTCCGAACGTCTCGTTGACGGTCGCGAATCGGTCGATGTCGAAGACCAGGACGGCTCCCGCCGTGTCGTCCGCGGCCCAACGGTCGATCCGCGACCGGAAGAGTCGGCGATGCCGCAGCCCGGTGAGTGCGTCGAGGTCGGCCAGGGCTCGCAGGTCCGCGATCGAGCGTTGCGTGGCCGCGGCGCTGGCGGCGATCGACGCCAGCACCTCGAGCTGGCCCACCGTGTCCGGATCGACGGGGCGGGTCTCGTCGTCCGCGACCACGAGCATCTCGCTCGCCCGGGCGTCGGTCCCGAGGGTTGTTGCGATCAGGTGCTGGAGGCCGAGATCGCGCAACGGGCCGTGGCCGGGGAACCCGGCGCCGCGCTGCTCCCCGATCGTGCGTGTGGTTCGTGTGTCGCGCCCCCATGCCAACACGGCCCGGAGTGTGTCGTCGTGCACCGAGGCGATCGCGTGGGCGAGCGGCCCTTCCGCCGCCAGGATCGTGGGCTGTCCGTCTGCGTCGCCGAGCACGACGGCGGTGTGCATGTTCGTGAGCGCCGTGGCGAGCGCGACCGTCGAGGCCCACACCTCGGCTTCGGAGTCCATGGCTGCGAACTCCGGTGCACAACCGGCGAGTCGGCGCCATCCGTTCTCCTGCGGCACGCCGCCGAGTGCGTGGATCGCCGTGCCGAGCACCTCGCCTGCAACGGTGAGCTGCGCCACGACCTCGTGGGGAAAGGGCAGATCCGACTCGACGTCGATGACCCCGACGGGTTCGGCCGCCACCAGGATCGGAACGCAGAGTTCGTGTCGCCGGGTCGCCAGCTCGGTACGCGTGCCGTCGCCGGTGTCGTGGTGATCGAACACCATCGGCTGGTTGGCCTGGATCGTCGCGGCCATCGTGCCGTTGTCGAGCCGGAAGCCGTCGCCGACATGCCAGTAGCCGCGGGCTGCATGGCAGCGGAGTCGGCCGGCCGAGATCACATAGACCGTGCAGGTCCCCCAACCGAGCGCCGCGACCTCATCCGCCACGATCCGCGCCGCGTCATCGACGCTCGCGACACCATGGAGGTGGGCGCGGATGTCATCGGCCAACATGGCTCATCCATCGGCGGTGAGGCGGCCGAGATGAGGGTCGGATCAGCGCCAGGACTTCCTGAGGTGGGTCAGCTCCACGGCGTTCATCCGGTGTCGGATCGCAGACCGCAACCGGCTGGAGGGCAGCTTCCGGGCCGCCATCTCGGCCAGGGTCAACGGCAGGCCGTATCGATCGACGCGAAAGCGGATCCGTCCGGAACGATCCGATCGACGCAGGGCCTCGATGTCGAGCGTCGTCGGGTCGAGCGGGTCGTGGTCGGATCGTTCGTAGCCGCGGCGCTCGAGCCAGTCACCGAGACGGGCTTCCATGAGCTGCACGTCCCCGGCGGGCTGGGTTCGGCGCCAGCGCGACGCGGCGTCGGCGCTCGGCATGGAGTAGTCGGTGAACTCGACGTAGTCCATCATCGCCGGATCGAACTCGAGACCGAGAAACGAACAGAGCCGGCCGAGTTCGTTCTCGTGATCGGTCACGAGCTGCTCGAACCGCAACTCGCAGACGCGCTCGGGGGCGACCATCGGGGTGAAGTCCTCCCAGTCCTGTTCCGACTCCAGCCACTTGTCGAGCCCGAACCAGGCGTTGCCGGCCCATCCCATCTGGATGCACGACGGCCCGACGTCGCGGGGATCGCGGACGATGTGGATGAAGCGCGCCTCGGGCCAGATGTGCAGGATCCGGTCGAACGCGAAGTGCACCGTCGCACCGACGACCGTCGCCTCGCCCACGCGTGAGGCGAGAAAGCCACGGATCAGCGTGTCGTAGTCGTCGATCGTGGGGTCGAGCTCGAATCCGCTGGTCGAGAAGATCCGGTTGTCGGCGAGCTCGCTCCGGTACCAGTCCATGTCGGGACGAACACCGGTGTCGGTGATGTGCTCGACCGCGAACTCGAACTCCTCGCCGAACGACATCGACGGATGGCCGTCGAGCATCAGCCGCAGCATCGTGGTCCCCGACCGCTCCGAGCCGACCAGGAACACCGGCCGATCGGCGACGTCGAGCGCGAGCTCGCGGCGTTCGTTCTCTGATGCGAAGGCGGTCATGGGTACCTCGGGCAGACGTCGTTTCCTGGGGTCACGGCGCGATCGCGCGACGCCTTGAGAGTGTCCCCCACAAAAGGGGATGCGCGGTGCACCCTCAACGGTGGATCGGGTTGAGCCGGAAGATCGTCTCGGACTCCAGATCGAACTCATCGCCGAACAACCCCGTCACGCCATCCCGCTTCGCGACGATGAGCACGCCCAGATCGACGGGGTCGTGCAGTTCCGACTCGCGATCGGTCGGACACCACCAGGAATCGTGGGCGCCCGCTCGGCACCCCCACGCCGAGTCGTCGTCCAGATCCGCGAGCGACGAGGCCGGATACTGATTGCAGTGCGGGAGCCCGTGCACGACAACCTCACATGCCGGAACCATCTTCCCGGCCACGAGCTCGAACACGACCACGTACTCGATCTCCACCCGGTCCTGCGCCTGGAGGTTGGAGACGAGGGCCCGCAGTGCCTCGCGGTCGGCCTGCTCGTCGTCGCCGAGCTGCGCAGCCACCCGTGCGGCCGATCGGGAGGCCCGATCGAGCGCCATCTTGTCGCTCCACATCAGTCCGAACTCGACGAGCCCGAGCGCCATGATCAACAGCGGCATCGCGACGAGCCCCGTCTCGACGAGCGCGGCACCGCGCTCGGCGTCTCGACGATGGTGACGGAGACGTCGACGGCGGAAGGGCGAACCGAGCATCAGTTCGCCGCCGGTTCGATGCGTGCGATGTGGGTGACCTCGAAGGTCCGGCCGGGTCCGACCATGCCGGTCACCGACGGGCTGTCGACCCGGACATAGATCCCGACGTAGTCGGGTCCGCCAGGATCGCTCAAGGCGTCCTGCCGCCCGGTCGGGCACCAGTTCCGGTCGCGAGCGGTGGCGCCGCAGCCCCAGTGCCCGGTCTGGGCACCCGTGTCGTCGAGGAAGGCGAGGAAGAAGTCGGCGGGCGTGTAGGCGTTGCACGGGGACCCGGCGGGGATCGGGTTCGAGCGGCAGTACGCCGGCATCTCGGCATCCGCACTCTCGGCCTCGAAGATCACGATCATCTCGATGTTGCCGACGTCGAACGAGGACAGTCCGTGGCGGAGCGTCTGCATCGTCACGTAGTCGGTGTCGATGGCCGCACCGTCGACGCTGAGCGCACGAACCGCAGCACCAGCCGCGCCGTCGACCTTGAGGTAGTTGTGCACGGCGAGACCCATCTCGAAGATGCCCATGAGCAGCAACACGAAGACGGGCATCACGATCGCGGCCTCGAGCAGACCGGCGCCGCGTTCTCGGCGGCGATCCGTTCGACGACGGCGACCGCGGGCGATCACCACTGCACCAACACGATCTGATCGAGCGAGGTGCTGCAATCCTCGAGTTCGAAGCCGTTGCCGTTCTTCGTCAGGCAGAGCCCGGCTTCGACGTTGCGGTAGATCACCTCGACGCCGGAGACGTAGTCCTGCGTCCACTGGCTCCCCGAGTTCCCGCACGCCAGGACGACGATGTCGTCTCCGTCGGCTCCGAGGCACTGGCCGGTGCCGTCGATCGCCAACGTGAGCGTCAAGGCATCCTCGCTCAAGGCCGTCACCGTCGCGACATTGCCTGAGCCGCAGTTGCCGAGGAAGGGCCCGGATCCGTTGATCGCGAGGCAACGCCCGTCCATCTCGAGCTGCTTCTCGACGAAGGTGAGCAGATCCGGGGTGACCGGCGGGACGTAGTCGTCCGGCGCGAGGGCCACCGGGCTGTCGCCGAGTTCCTCGTCATAGGGACGAGGCGTCGAGATGTCACGGCCCGAGTCGTTGAGCACGTCTTCGCTGTTGTCCGTGAGCTGGGAGAGCACACCGAGTGCGCCGACCAGGAACAGCGACGTGACGAGGCCGTACTCGATCAGGCTCGTGCCGCGTTCGCCCGGACGGGTTCGGGGAGCACACCGGTGATCGGATCGGAGGAACATCGGACGCCTCATCAGTCGGTCAGCCGGATCGGGTCGCCGTCCATGGACAGCGCGAACGACGCCCACTCGGTGGCGAGTCGAGTCGGGGTCGGAAGGAATCGGATCCGGAACCAGTAGCCCTCGCCGGAGCCGGCGTACGCGGCGAAGTCGACCTGCTCGTCGAGCGGGACGCTCAGGGTCACGATGCGTCCGTTGAATCGCCAGTGATTGCCCCAGCCCGCGTAGTTGACCTTCGACGGGTAGCTCGACGACGTGGGGTCGAGCCAGAGGCAGGGGTTGCCCGAACACTCGTCGCTGTCGTTCGTCGGCGCATGATTCAGGGTGTCGTCGGAGGACCAGGTGAAGTCCATCGAGTTCCCGAGTGGATCGATCACCTGGATGTTGTCCATCGACTCACCCACGTCCCACAGCTGGACCTGCATCGTCTGTCCGGCGTACTCCGGGCCGACTTCCGCCAGGTAGAGCGTCATGGGGTCGCCAGCGACCGCACCACTCGCTCGGGCCGGGATCCAGTCCTCGGCGCTGATCGTCGGGCAGTTGTCGGTCCCGATGCTCGAACAACCCGTCGAGGCGCCACCGGGCTTGACCCAGAAGGAGTAGTGGTTCCAGCCGGCCCGGGTCGAGTCGCCGACCATGCTCTGGATGAGGTAGGTGGCAGGTTCGTCGCCGTTGTTCGGCGGGAAGGTGAACGGCGTCTGGGTCCACCCCTCGGTCTTGTCCGTCCACGATGTGGCGCCGTAGGGCAGATCGGCGGCGCAGTCGTCCGACGACCACCACCCCGACGTCGGCTGATCGTCGGTTCGGATCAGTGGTGTGTCGTTGGTGCTCCACATCCGCCACTGCAGGTGCGTTCCTCGATCGCTCGCGCCGTTCCAGTGCCCGTCCGACGGCTTGCTGCCGTAGCCCGGACAGCGACCGGGGTCGAACACCATGAGACGTGAGGTGCCGGTCACACCCGACGGGATCGTGACCTTGAAGAAGTAGCCGCCCTCACGCCCGGTGGTGGCTCGCTTCCACTCCGGGTTGTCGGGGAGCGTCGGGTCATTGCCGCACCAGGGGGCGGCGAGATACTGGGCTGCCTTGACATCACCGTGATGGCCGACCTGGCAGTCGTTGTTCTCGAGGATCCAGTAGTTCGACGGTTCGAGCGACCCGATGGCGTATGGACCGAAACCCACGGTGTTGGTCGGTGAACCGATCCCGACCGGCGAGAGCGCAGCAGCGTCGGCATAGCGGGTGATCCGGAGTTCGTCGTCCGAGACGACCTCGCTGAAGAAGCGCTGACCGGGTTTGGACACGAGCACCCGGATCGAGACCTGGTCAGGGAACTCCACTTCGACGAGGACCCCGTCGACCCCGTGTTCGTAGCCGTTCAGGGCGGCGATCTCTCGGGCCACCCGGGTCGCCGAGGTCTGATCGGGCAGAACCGGAGCGCCGGCGAGGGCGGAGGCGTCGGCGACGGCCTGGAGGCGGTTGGCCTGGGCGATCCACGCACCGACGTCGATGGCGAGCGCGACGAAGATCATCAACGGAACCATCAGGACCGCAGTGGTCGCGATGACATACCCGTCTTGTCGTCGATCGGGCCGAGGGCGCACGACCCTGTCATCGGCGCGTTTCCAGCAGTGGTTGACCGGCAATCCGACTCAAGCCGAACGAACCACCAGAACCGACGAGAGCGCAACCGTCAGTTACGATTCAGACGTCTCCGGACACGCCCAGAACCGGCTCGCGAACGACGTGGCGGAGCCCGGAGGCGACCGGGAGTTCTGAGCGCCAGCGAAGAACTCTGGAAGAAGCGAATCCGCCAGGATTCGCT
>JAHDCV010000013.1:67877-75418 GCA_020629695.1 Acidimicrobiales bacterium
CGTGGACCGTACTGGACTCGAACCAGTGACCTCTCGCGTGTGAGGCGAGCGCTCTAGCCAACTGAGCTAACGGTCCGGGGCCGAGCCACGATAGCGGCCGAGGTTCGACACGGCACGGAAGATCGCGATGTGTCGGTCTCAGCCGAACGGCGCCGACCCGATCGGCTCGAACACGTCCTCGAAGGCCCGGATCGCCTGGAGCACACCCACATCGTCCCGTTGGTTGCCCACCACCTGCAACGCCAGCGGCATCCCGTCCTCGGCGGTGCCGATCGGGACCACTCCCGCCGGATTCCGGGTGAGGTTGAAGCCGAAGGTGAACTCGACCCAACTCGGCACCGGTTCGCCGTTGATGGTCCCTTCGCCCCCGATCGCCGGTGCCTGCCCGGCGGTGGCCGGCGTCAGCAGGATCGGCGCCTGCTCGAAGACCGGCTCGAGCAGGAGGTTGTAGTGGTGGATGGCGTCCATCGCCTCGATCACGGTGGTGCCGGTCACCGTGGTCCCCCACTCGATCTGTTGGCGGAGCGACGGATCCACCCGTTCCCAATCGGGTGTGCCGATCAGGTGTCCCTGGGTACGTGCCCGCATGGCGGTCCACATCGACAGCCACGGCCCGAGAGGCGACTCCGGCCAGATCTCCTCCATCAGGATGACCTCGACCCCGGCGGCCTCGAGCGCACCGATGGCGGCAACCGACCGCTCGGCGACATGGTCGTCGACGGTCGCGAACCCCATCGTCGGCGACCAGACGACTCGGTCGGGCAGTCGGGCCGACTGCACGGCGTCGTACCAGGGTGCGCCGGATCGAGGCAACGAGAACGGATCGGTCGGATGCGGTCCGACGACCACGTCGAGGGCCTTGGCGACGTCGGCGATCCGTGCGGCCATGGGCCCCTTCACGGTGAACACGCCGGACCCCGGCGCGTTCGGGCCGCCGTTGGGGACCCGACCTTGTGTGGTCTTGATCCCGCTCAAGCCGGTCAGAGCCGACGGAATCCGGATCGATCCCCCACCGTCGGAGCCGGTGGCGAGCGGGACCATGCCGGCCGCCAGGGCCGCCGACGAGCCTCCGGACGAACCCCCCGGCGTCCGTCCGAGCGCCCAGGGATTGCGGGTCGCCCCGAATGCGGGCGAATCGGTCGCCCCCTTGTGTCCGTACTCGGGCGTGGCGGTCTTCCCGACGACCACACAGCCCGCCGCTCGGAGCCGAGCGACCAGCACCGAATCGCCGGCGGCCGGCTCATCACTCGCCAGCGCCGAGCCGTACCGGGTGGGAAGTCCCGCGGCGTCCTCGAGGTCCTTCACGGCGAGTGGAATCCCGGCCAGCGGGCCGACACCGAAGCCGTCGGTCAACCGCTGGTCCACGTCGGCCGCGTCGCGCAGCGCTCGTTCGGCGTCCACCGCCACGAATGCGTTGACCTCGCCATCCAACGCCTCGATCCGGTCCAGCGCAGCGCCGACCACCTCACGGGCGGACAGCTCTCGGCGTCGGATCGCATGGGCGAGGTCGGTCAGGCGGTGCGATCGGAAGTCCACGCCGCCGAACCTAGTTCGGCCGGTGTCGTCGTGGTCCGGCGGGTGCCGGTCAGACCGTGCGTTCGTACGTGCGGAACTCGATGCGGTGGCCGTCGGGGTCCCGCACGTAGAACCCGGCGCCCTGGCCGCGGGCACCGAACAACATCGACGGTCCCATCTCGATGTGCCCCTCGTGTCGGGTGAGCGCCGCGTCGAAGGCCGGGCCGTCGACGACGAGTGCGAGGTGGTCGACGTTGGGGCGCCGATCGGCGACCGGGTCGAGTGGCGCCGCGATCAGGTCGATCAGCGTCGTGTCGTCCACACGCAGCGACACGAAGGGCGCTTCACCTGCACGCCACAGGCTGAGCCGTTCCGCCGCCAGGCCGAACTCCTCGGCGTACCAGGCCACCGAGCGCTCCACGTCGCTCACGCAGAGCACCAGATGATCGAGTGCCACACCCATGTCGAACCCTCCAACCGTCACGGGGCGAGACAGGCCACGACCCCCGGTTTCACCAGACTTTCCCGGACCGTGCCCGCAGGGCAAACGCCATCCACCAGACGGGCACCGATCACGACCCCGTCGCGGGCACCGCTGCAGGGAACCTCGAGCAGCCCACCACCGGCGATGATGCGCACGCAGGCGTTGGCATCGACGCCGATGTCGGGTCCGGGCACGGTGAACTCGGTGATGTCGACCGGATCCTCGCCACGAGCGGTCTGATACGCGGTGAACACGAAGATCGCCGCCAACACGCCGATGAGGCCGACCCACGGCACGACCCGCAGGATCGCGGCTCGACCGGCGTCGATCTCCTCCTCCTGCACGCGTCGACGCTCGGCGAGGAACGTGGGATCGAGCAGTCGGGGGTCGATCCTGGTCACGCCGCCATCGACTCGCACACCCTGTCCGGCCGGGGGTGCCCCGCGCAGCTTTCGGTCGTAGGCCGAACGACGTGGACCGTCGCCCAGGATCCGCCAGGCCTCGTTGACCCGACGCATGGCCTCTTCGGCTTCGGCGGCTTCCGCCGCGGGAGCGGTGGCATACCGATCGGGATGCCACCGACGGGCCTCGGCGTGGTAGGCGCGTCGGATCTGCTCCGTCGTCGCAGCCCGCTCCAGGCCGAGGGTGTCGTAGTGGGTGGAAGCCACCCGGAGAGGCTACGACGGGGGCCGGCCGAGCGACGAGCCGGAACTTGGCCAGGTCGTCGTCCCCGTGCCAGCCTCGAACGATGCAGCTCGCTTTGGGACTCGGATACTGGGGCGCCGGACCACCGACGGACGCCCCCGAACAGATCGCCGCCGCAGAGGAGCGGGAGTTCGACGCGATCTGGAGCGCCGAGGCCTACGGGTCCGATGCGTTGACACCGCTCGCCTGGTGGGGTGCGGCGACCGAGCGCGTCGGGCTCGGCACGTCGATCTGTCAGATCTCGGCCCGGACCCCGGCGGCCATGGCGATGGCCGCGATCACGATGGACCACCTGTCGGGGGGTCGGTTCCGCCTCGGGCTCGGCGCGTCCGGTCCCCAGGTGGTGGAGGGCTGGTACGGCCAGCCCTATCCCAAGCCGTTGGCCCGAACCCGGGAGTACGTGGAGATCGTGCGGGCGATCCTGGCCCGTGACGTCCCGGTCGAATACCACGGTGAGCACTACCACCTGCCCTACAAGGGCGGTGCCGACCTCGGCAAGGCGCTCAAGTCGACCGTGCACCCGCTCCGTGACGACATCCCGATCTATCTCGGAGCGGAGGGGCCGAAGAACGTCGCCATGACGGGTGAGATCGCCGACGGCTGGCTGCCGCTGTTCTTCTCACCCTCCGACGACGACTTCTACCGTACGGCCCTCGCCGAGGGCATGGCCCGACCAGGTGCACGGCACACGACGCTCGACACCTTCGACGTCGCCGCCGTCGTGCCCGTCGTGATCGGCGACGACGTCGAGGCCGCGGCCGACCACGTCCGCCCGATGCTCGCGCTCTACGCCGGCGGCATGGGTGCGAAGGAGGCCAACTTCCACCTCAACGTCTTCGCCCGCATGGGCTACGAGGACGTCTGCCGGACGATCCAGCAGCACTACCTCGCCGGCGACCGCAAGGCCGCCATCGCGGCAGTCCCCACGGCCATGGTCGAAGACGTCGCCCTCGTCGGCCCGGTCGACAAGATCCGCGACGACCTCGCCGCGTGGGAGGCGTCGGTCGTGAACACCCTCGTGGTGTCCGGCCCCGCGAACGTGCTGCACCGCATCGCCGACGCCGTCCAGGGCTGAGCCGCGGCGACGATCAGAGGCCGGGGAGGCCGACGATCTCGGCCGAGCTCTGCCATGCCTGGGCGACGTCGCGTTCGCTGAGGCGCCTCTCCCGCTTCGTCTCGCTCGCCACCTGGACGCCGTGGACGATGGCTCGCAGTCGTTCGTCCTGGCGGCGGCTCACCTCACCGATGATCCGGATCGTCACCCCGATCCACACCAACATCCCGACGCCGGCGATCGCCGCGACGAGCGACGCCGGCCCATCGGACGACACCGCCGGCTCGACCGACCCCCAGGCCGCACTGGTGACGACGTAGGCGCCGACCCAGGCGACCGACAGGTTCGTGTGCGACGTCGTGCCGAGATGGGGCGACGAGGTCGCCCAGAGTTCGTCGATCAGCCGCCGGGCGAGCCGGGGCACGAGCAGGGATGCACCGAACAGCAGGAGGATGCCGAGGTAGAGCAGCGGCGTCAGCACCGCTCCGGCTGCGGCGGCGATGACCCCGGCCATGAACATGACGGCGTGCTGGACCAACGTGTCGACGAACCGCATGACGGGTGGCTTCCCCAGGCGGCGGGCGTTCGACCACACCTTGAGCAGCCACCACACCCCGATCGCGGCGCTGAAGATCGAGAGCAGGGCGGTCGCACCCACGATCGTGACCATCCACTCACCGAGGGACTCGGAGAAGCCGCCGACCAGACCGAGCAGACCGGTGCCGGCGAGCGCCGCGGCCGGCAGGGTCCACAGCGCCGTCACGAGTCTCGCCACGGCGGACTCCGTCTCGGACGAAGCGAATCCGTTGACCAGGGCGGCGAGTTTCCGGATGTTCTCGGGCGCGAGCCCCCGCTTCATGCTGCGGGCGGACAGATCGTTCGCCGTGACCGTCGCGGTCGAGAAACCGGGCACGTCGGTCCCATCGGCGATGACGGTCGCCGGTTGAGTGCGCGGAGAGGCACATCCGAGATCGTCGTCAGGCGAGCGCGATGCCGAGGCCGAACGAGACCGCCACGGCCATCTGGACCCGGGAGGTGCCGGCGAGCACCGGAATCAGCGCCGGGCCGACGGCCCCACCGAGGACGACGCCGATCGGACCCCGAGCGAGCGCCAGACCGACGAGTCCGAGCAGAGCCGGCCAGCCGACCACGGCGGCGGTGCCGATGACGGCAGCGGCCGTGAGGCCGAACAGCCCGACGAAGAAGCGACGGGTGGCCGCGTCTCCCAGTCGAACCGCGAGGGTGTTCTTGCCTGCCAACTCGTCCAGCGGGCGGTCACGCAGATTGTTCGTGACCATGAGGGCCACGGCGAGCGCGCCCACCGCGATCGAGGCGATGACCGAGGCCCCCGAGACCCGCTCGAGCTGGGCGTAGGTCGTGAACACGGTCGCGACGACGCCGAAGAACACGAACACGAAGACCTCCCCGAGCCCGAGGTAGCCATAGGGTCGCGGCCCGCCGGTGTAGGCCCATCCGGCCAGCATCGACACGGCGCCCACTGCGAACAGTTCCGGCCCGACGACGAGAGCCAGGGCCCCACCGGCGACAGCGGCCACGGCGAAGGCGACGAGGGCGGCGATCTTCACCGACCGGGCGGAGGCGTGCCCGCCGCCGACCAGGCGGAGCGGCCCGACCCGGTCGTCGTCGGTGCCACGCTCGCCGTCGGCGTAGTCGTTCACGTAGTTGGTCGCGACCTGCAGGGCGAGGGCGACGACGAGGGCCAGCAGCGCCCGCCACCAGATCGCGCCACCCTCGTGTCGGGCGATCGCCGTCCCCACGAGCACGGGCACGACGGCGGCCGGCAGGGTCTTCGGGCGTGCACCGGCGAACCAGAGTGCGGGGCCGGTGGGTGCGGTCGACGTCACGCCGGCAGGCTAGATCCGCCGAGCAGCTGCTCCGCCAACCGCTCGAGCCCCGCCGAGCGACTCGCCTTCACGAGTACCGCATCGCCGGCACCCAGCCCCGTGAGCAGGTCGAGCGCCTCGTCCACGTCGTCGACATGACGGGCGGCCTCGCCATAGGCCGGAGCGGCGACCGCGATCACCTCGATGTCCTGGGCCGTCGACTCGGCGGCGATCGCACGGTGCTCCCCTGGACCCTCGGGACCGAGCTCGCCCATCACCCCGACCACGGCGACCCGGCGGACGGCGTCCGCTCGGACGAGTGTGTCGAGGGCAGCCCGCATCGAGGTCGGGTTCGCGTTGTACGCGTCGTTGATCACCAGCAGGCCGTCGCCGCGGCGTACGACCTCCATCCGCCAACGGCTCAGCGCTCCCCCGGCCAGTGCGTCCGCGGCGGCATCGAGATCGACGCCGATCGCTCGGGCGACGGCGAGGGCGAGCAGCGCGTTGGCCACCATGTGTCGACCGGCGACTCCGAGCCGCACCGATCGGGTGACCCCGTCGTGGTGCAGGGCGAAGTGCGCCCGGAGGTCATCGTCGAGCTCGATGCCCGTCGCCCGGAGCGAGGCGTCGTCGGCACCGTCGGCCGACACGGTCACGGTGGTCGCCTCGGTTCGGCCGGCCATCCGTGCCACTCGGGTGTCGTCACCGTTCAGCACCGCCGTGCCATGGGTGGGCAGGGCCTCGACCAACTCCCCCTTCGCCTGTTCGATCGCCTCGATGGAGCCGAACTCGGAGGAGTGGGCCTCCGCGACGGCGGTGACCACGCCGATCGTCGGCTGCACGAGCTCGGCCAGGTCACGGATGTGGCCGATCCCGCGGGCCCCCATCTCACAGACCACCACCTCGGCGTCGGCGGGGGTCCGCACCAGCGTGAGGGGCACGCCCAGTTCGTTGTTGAACGAGCCCGGGTTCACGTGCACCCGCCGACCGGCACCGACGGCCGCCGCGATGAGGTCCTTCGTCGAGGTCTTGCCGACGCTGCCCGTCACCCCGACCACCGGCACGCCGCGATCGGCGAGCTGCGCCCGGGCGTGGCGCGCCCAGCGTCGGAGAGCGTGCTCGGTGTCGCGCACACGGACCAGGGTGAGCCCCGACGACACCGGGTCGTGCTGGCCGAGCATCGCCACGGCACCGCCGGCCGCAGCCGCAGCGGCGAAGTCATGCCCGTCCCGCTCGGCGACGAGGGCGAGGAACAGGTCGCCCACCCGGCACTGCCGGCTGTCGAACTCGGCTCCGGTGACGATCACGTCGGGACCGACCAGCTCGCCGCCGACGATCTCTGCCAGTTCGGAGGTGCTGAGGCGCATCCCGCGGGTGTAGCCGATCGTGCGGTGCGGTGGAGGTACCGTTGCCGAATGGCCCGAACCCGTCTCCTGATCCTGTTCGGCGGGCAATCGGCCGAACACGACGTCTCGTGCACCACCGCGGCCCACGTCGCGGCCGCGGTCGACCCCGATCGCTACGACGTCGAGGCCATCGGCATCGCGAGCGACGGCCGGTGGTCGCCGGTCGACATCAGGGCCCAGCTGGAGGCGGCGCGAACGGCCGGCCTGCCGCTCCGCCTCGATCCGAACGGCACGCCCACCGAGCCGAGTGCTGCGCTCACCGCCGCCGCGGGTGACCTGTCGGCGACCGAGCCGACCGAGCTGGTCGTGTTCCCGTTGCTCCACGGCCCGATGGGCGAGGACGGCACGATGCAGGGCCTGCTCGAACTCGCGGATCTCCCCTACGTGGGGTCCGGTGTGCTCGGTTCGGCCGCCGCCATGGACAAGTCGATGGCCCGCGAACTCATGGAACTGCACGGGCTGCCACAGACGCCGGGCCGCACCGTGCTGGCCCATGAGATCCCCAAGGTCGACGCGGCCGAGTTGTTCGCCGA
>JAHDCV010000014.1:0-23997 GCA_020629695.1 Acidimicrobiales bacterium
GCGCTCGGTCAGGAAGTGCCGTCGGCGACGCGCGCTGCGTACTCCTCGGCCGTGATCGGGCCGCCGGCGGCCTCGGTGGCGGCGCGGCTGTCGTCGTCGAGCACGTCCTGGACGAGATCGATGCGCTTCCAGGCCGGCAGGGGCTGGCTCCCGTCGGCCGCCGGGACGTAGGGCGAGCTCTCGACCCGCTGGTGCTTGTGGATGTATCGGGCGCAATTCACGAACACCTCCCGCACCGTGGCCCGCACGATCAACGTCGCACCCGGATGATCGGCCAGCAGCGGATCCTCGCTCGACACGGTCGCGGTCGCGTGCACCCGCAGCCGTCGTGGCGTGACGAGGTCGATGAAGAGGAAGCCCACCTTCCCGGTCGAGGCGACGTTGCCCGTCGACCAGAACATCCCGTTGCCGTCGTACTCCGGATAGGCGATCGTGTGCTCGTCGATCGCCCGGACGAAGCCGACCGGACCACCCTTGTGGGACACCGACGGGAACCCGGCGTCATCGACCGTGGACAGGAAGAACAGATCGCTCGACTCGATGAAGGCGACATGGTCGGGCTGGAGCCGGTCACTCATCACGAGGCCGAGGCGATCGGCCAGCGCCGTGCTCCCGAACTCGGCCTGCAACAGTCGTTGGTCCGCGGTGTAGGTCATGCACGGAGTCTCTCGGACCCGGCCGCACACGTCGAACCCCGCCGGCGTCATCGCTAGGTTGCCGACATGGCAGCCGACCGTCCGATCATCCACGTCGACAAACCCCTCACCAGGGCCGAGGCGGCGGTGGTGGGCGACCGGGCGACGATCGTCGGCCCGGGTGACGACACACTCGCCGGCGTCACGGCGAGCGTGATCGGGGTCGGTCATCAGTGGGACGCCGCCCGCTTCGCCCGCTTCCCCGAGCTGCGGTGTCTGTCGCGGATGGGCATCGGCTACGACAACATCGACGTCGCCGCGGCGAGCGCCGCCGGGGTGATGGTCTGCAACGCCCCCGACTCACCCACCGTGTCGACGGCTGAGCACGCCGTCGCACTGATGATGTCGATCACGAAGGAACTCCCGATCCAGCAGGCCCGGGCCGAGGCGGGGGAGAGGGGGCCGGCCGTGGCCACCTCGCTCGAACTCGACGGTGCGACGCTCGGGCTCGTGGCGCTCGGGCGGATCGCGTGCCGTGTCGCCCGGGCGGCGCAGGGGCTCGGCATGCGGGTGATCGCGAGCGACCCAGGCCTGTCCGAGTCGCCCGTCGAGGGCGTCGAGCTGGTGGATCTCGAACGGGTGCTCGAGACCTCCGACGTCGTCTCCCTCCACGCCCCCGCCGTCCCGGCGACGCGGCACCTCGTCAACGCCCGCACCCTCGCCCGGATGAAGCCCGGTGCCTACCTCATCAACACAGCGCGTGGGGCCCTGGTCGACCAGGACGCCCTCGCCGACGCCCTCGATGCCGGGCATCTCGCCGGCGCCGGCCTCGACGTGACCGAGCCCGAACCGCTTCCCGTCGGACACCGGCTGCTCGGCCGTCCGAACGTGATCGTGACCCCGCACATCTCGTCGTCCACCGCGGTCGGTCGGGTCCGATTGTTCGAACACGCCTTCGAGAACGCGCTCCGGGCACTCACCGGTGGTGCACCCACCGTCGTGCCCGAGCAGACGTGATACAACCGCGACCGTGACTCCCATCAAGCAACGCTGGGCTGCCGGTGACACCACGCTCGGTGCCTGGTTGGCCATCCCGAACCCCGTCGTCGCCGAGGCGACGGCGCGTGCGGGCTTCGACTACGTGTGCCTCGACGCCCAGCACGGCGCGATCGAGTACTCCGATGCCGTGCCCATGATCCAGGCCGTGCTGCTGGGAGGCTCGAGCCCGATCGTCCGGGTCCCGTGGAACGAGCCGGGCATCATCGGCAAGATGCTCGACGCCGGTGCCCACGGCGTCATCATCCCGATGGTCAACACGGTGGCCGAGGCCGAGGCGGCGACCCGCGCCTGCCGGTACGCCATCCACGGCGGGTCGAGGAGCTATGGACCGACCACGACGGCGATGCGGATCGACGGGCCCTATGTGCCCTGGGCCGCCGAGAACGTGGCGTGCATCCCGATGATCGAGACGACGACGGCGCTCGAGAACCTCGACGACATCCTCGCCGTGCCCGGGATCGACGGGGTCTACGTCGGTCCGGCCGATCTGTCGCTCACGCTGGGCCTCCCACCGGGGAACAACGACGACGACGCCTCGTTCGCCGATGCCCTCGCCTCGATCGTGACGGCGTGCCAGGCCGCCGGCGTCGTTCCCGGCATCCACGCGAGCGGCGCACTCACGCCGAAACGGCTCGGCCAGGGGTTCGGCATGGTGACGGTGACCACCGACATCCTGGCGATGCGGCTCGGCTACACCGCCGAGCTCGCCACCGCCCGTGGCGATGACGCGGACGCCGGCGGCGGCTCGATCTACTGAGCGTCGACGGGTGGCCGTGATCGGCTCGCCGGCGGGATCTCGTCGACGGAGAACCACACCGGCTTGTGCTGGGCCCGGGTGGTCTCGACCATCAGGTCGGCACCCGAGGACACGCCGCCGATCCGAAGTGTTCCGTCGCATCGGCCGATCAGTTCGACACCGATCGGGTGCTGAATGCTCTCGTAGACCTCGTCGCCGATCTCGGTGGAGCCGGCTTCGGCGATGAGCGGGATCGAGAACCACTCGCCGACGACCGGGAGATGACCCGCCTGCCACACCTCGAGCGCGGCCGTGTTCATCCGGGCGATGTTGGCCTCGATCTGGTCGGGGTCGTCCCCCGTGCCGCCACGAAGCGGTCCGGCGACGAGGATCATCAGCTGCTCGGTGGCGATCATCCGCCGTGATCCCCGGTGATCTGGGCGATCACCTCGGCGTCGAACTGGTCGATCATGACGGGGTTCCCGTCGGGGTCGGCGACGACCAGATGTGCCGCGCCCTCGGTGTTGTCGTCAGCCACGCGCACGCTGATCTCGACACCCGCCTCGTCGAGCACGCGCTGGACCTCACGGACGTCGGTGAAGTCCGCATCGGGACGATGATCGGGCCCGATGCCCGGATTGAAGGTGAGGATGTTCTGATCGAACATCCCGTGGAACAGGCCGAGCACCGTGCCGCCGCCGTTTCGCAGGATCAGGTAGCCGTGGTCGGCATCGCCGCCGGTGACGGCGAAGCCGAGACGTTCGTAGAACGCCCTCGACGCCTCGAGGTCGGCGACGTCGAGGCTGAGTGAGAAGGCTCCGAGGTTCATGGTGATGGCTCCTTGCCGGGGTTCGGTCGGGTGGTTGCTCGGCTCGGTGTGACCGGTTCGGTGACGGTCGTGACCTCGGTGAGGTCCTCGAGCGCGGCGATCAGGTTCCGGTGAGCGGAGGAGTCGGTGGGGCAGACGATGAGTTCGTCGAAGTCGCCCGGCTGGGCGATCCGATGTCGTCCGGTGACGCCGAGCTTCGTCTCGTCGGCGACCGCGACGGCGCGCTCCGCGGCGTCGATCCACGCCCGCTTGGTCGAGACCTCATCGAGGGAGTCGGTGTCGACCGAGTTCGAGGAGAGGGCACAACACCCGACCACCGCGAGGTCGAGCCGGTGGTCGCCGATGGCGGCCACGGCGCCGGGTCCGGTCGTGGCCATCCACCGGGTGTCGAGTCGACCACCGATCGACACGGCGGTGAGATCGGTGCGGCCGGCGAGCTCGGCCAGGGCCGCCGGACCGTTCGTGACGACCGTCAGGTCGAGGTCGTGGGGGAGCTGGCGGGCGATCTCGACCGATGTCGTCCCCGCATCCAGGCCGATCGCCATGCCGGGCCGCAGTCGGGCGACGACGAGATCGGCGATGAGGCGGCGGGCCCCGGTCGAGGCGTCCCGTCGGTGACGGAACGAGCTCGGTGTGGTGCGCGCACCGATCGCACCTCCGCGAACACGGTGCACCGCGCCGGCCTGTTCGAGTTCGTCGAGATCGCGACGCACCGTGTCGACCGAGACGCCGAGGCGAGCCGAGACCTGGCTGGTCCGAAGCGAACCGGACTCGTCGAGCCACTGGAGCATGCGTCGATGCCGGTCGATCGTGAGCACGACACCAGCGTTGCAGCAAAATACCGCAAAAGCAAGCAACTCCACGCGCGTGGGTCATGCGACGCCGCCGACGCACCCGGGGTCTTTCCCGGGAGGACGGCCGAGCACTACCGTCACCCGGCGTGACGCAGATCATCCACGCCTCCAACCTCCCCGATGTCGAGATCCCCGAGCTCAGCATCACCGAACTCGTCCTGGGTCGTGCCGACGAGCTCGCCGATCGGGTGGCCATCACCGACGGTGGTGAGCAGAGCTACACCTTCGGTGAGCTGCGAGACCGCGTGCGGGCGCTCGCGGGCGGCCTCGCCGCCGAGGGGTTCGGGCCCGGCTCGACGCTCGGACTGATGGCGCCCAACATGCCGGACTACGCCGTCGTCTTCCACGGCGTCGCGACCGCAGGCGCGACCATCACGACCATCAACCCCACCTACGGGGCCGACGAGGTGCGGTTCCAGCTCAACGATGCCGGGGCGTCGAAGCTCATCACGGTGCCCATGTTCCTCGACACCGCGCTCGCCGCCGTCGAGGGCACCGATGTCACCCAGGTGGTCGTGATCGGCGGGCAGGCCGACGCCGCTCGCGGCATCGTCGCACTCGACGATCTGATGGGTGATCCGATCGACCAGGTGCCCGTCGATCTCGCCGACCACGTCGTGGTGCTGCCGTACTCGTCGGGCACGACCGGGCTGCCCAAGGGGGTGATGTTGACGCACCGGAATCTGGTGGCGAACATCGCCCAGACCGACCACGTCCTCAAATACGACGATGACGAGGCCGCGTTCGCCGCGCTGCCGTTCTTCCACATCTACGGCATGCAGGTCCTGATGAACGGTGCGCTGGCCAAGGGGGTCAAGGTCGTGACGATGCCCCGGTTCGACCTCGAGCACGCGCTCCGTCTCTGCCAGGAGCAGAAGATCACCCGCTTCTTCGCCGTGCCGCCGATGGTGCTCGCACTGGCGAAGTCCCCGGTTGTCGACCAGTACGACCTGTCGACCGTCAAGCAGATCTTCTCGGGCGCCGCGCCGCTCGGTGCGGAGTTGGGTCAGGAGGCCGCCGACCGGCTCGGGTGCGAGGTCGTCCAGGGGTACGGCATGACGGAACTGAGTCCGATCAGCCACTCGACCGTCGATGGCGAGGGCCGTCCGGGGACCTCGGGTGTCGCGGTGTCGAATGTCGAGTGTCGCCTCGTGTCCCCCGAGACCGGCGAGGACGTCGGCATCGACACCCGCGGTGAGCTGTGGGTGCGGAGCCCGGGGGTGATGAAGGGCTATCTCAACAACCCCGAGGCCACCGCCGCCACCATCGACGCCGATGGTTGGCTCCACACCGGCGACATCGCCGTGCTCGACGAGCACGGCCACTACGCGATCGTCGACCGGATCAAGGAGCTCATCAAGGTGAAGGGGTTCCAGGTCGCGCCCGCTGAGCTCGAGGCGTTGATCGTCACCCACCCGGCCGTGGCCGACGTGGCCGTGATCGGCGTACCCGATGACGAGGCGGGAGAGCTGCCGAAGGCGTTCGTGACCCTCACGCCGGGAGCCGAACTGACGCTCGACGAATTGCGGACGTTCCTCGCCGACCACGTCGTCAAGTACAAGCTGCCGGGCTATCTCGACGTCATCGAGGCCATCCCGAAGTCGGCGTCGGGCAAGATCCTGCGCCGCGAACTGCGCAGCTGAGGCCCACTCCCGTCGCCCCCCGCTCCTCGGGGGTGCGGCGCTGAACTGATCATCGGCGGCGCGGCCGAGCCGATGGGGCGCGGTGACTCTCCTGCCTCTCCGAGTCGTCCGCGCCCTGGCGACGATCTTCGCGATGACCATCGCCGCGTCGATCACGGTCGCCCTGCCCGTGCCGGCGGCCGCCGATCACGGCGGCGATCACCCGACCTGGGACTGCGATGGCATCCCGCTGCTCATGCGGGGCTCCGACCTGTTCCAGGTCGTGCCCGATCCGTCGACGCCGGGGGAGCTCGTCCTCGACCGGCTCCCGATGGCCACGAGCATCGCGAACTCGACCGCCTACGACCCGACGACCGACCTCCTCTACGGCGTCGTCAAGGTCGGTGGAGTACCCGTCGTCCGGATCTATGACGCCAACGGCGCGATCATCCGCGATGTCGTGGTCCAGGCGCCATACCCGTCGAACAGCGGCCAGTACGCGGGCACCGTGCTCGGAGACGGTCGCTACATCGTGCACTCGGTCGGAGCCGGCAACGGCAACGGTTGGTACGACGGTGCCCGCTTCAACCTCTGGGCCATCGACCCCGCCACCGGCGCCTCGACCCACATCGGGTCGACGCCGGTGAACCTCGCCGACTTCTCCTACAACCCACTCGACGGGTACGTGTACCACGTGGTGAACCGGGTGATCTACCAGGTCCACCCGAACACCGGGGTCGTCACCCAGATCCCGATCGCCGACGGCACGTCGTTCCCGAACGGCAACTTCGGTGCGTCGTGGTTCGACCCGTCGGGCTTCCTGTATGTCTTCCGGAACAGCCCTGGTGACATCTGGCGGGTCGACGTGACGGATGGTTCGTGGACCTTCGCCGGTCGGCCGGGCTCCAACGGCGGCACCGACGGTGCGTCGTGCGTGTCGAAGATCGACATCACCAAAGACGTCGTCGACGGAGCCACCAGTGTTCCGCTCGCCGACCGCCTGGTGGCCCCCGGCGACACCGTGACCTATCGGATCACGCTCATCAACAACGGTTTGCCGACCCAGGGACTCAGCACCCGCGTCTGTGACGACCTCCCGGCCGATGGCCGCACCTTCACCGGCACCTGGTCGAGCTCGCACGGCTCGGCTGCATTGTCCAGCGGGGGCGGCTCGGGAGACACCTCGGTGTGCGTCGATGTCGAGGTGCCGTCCAGCCTCTGGACCGACCCGGACACACCCGGCCAACCGCCCGTGACCATCGACCTCGAGGTGGCCGTTCCCGCCGGGATGGCGCCGGGCGAGTACGCGAATCAGGCGACGCTCGACCTCGGCCGCGACGGCTCCGTCGAGTTCGTCTCCGACGACCCGGGCGACACCTCGGATCCCCGGGATCCGACGACCATTCGCGTGGCCTCCGATCTCACGGTCGCCAAGCGCGTCGAGGGCCACCCCGGCACACCGGGGGACTTCGATTTCGTCGTGTCCTGTGTCGATCCGATGACCGGCCTCGCCCATGACGTCGCGGCCGTCGACATCGTCGACGGATCCGACGTGGCGTGGCCGGGAGCCACCACCAACGGCTTCGCCCTCTCCGACGGAGATCAGGTCGTGCTCACCCGCCTGCCTCCGAACGCCACCTGCGAGGTGCGCGAAGATCCTGCACCGTCCGGGTATCGCATCGAGGTCGGCGGGTCGGTCGAGTCCGTCACCTCCAACGGCGGCACGGTCCTCGTCGATCAGTCGGTCGGCAACGAGTCGGCGGAGTTCGTGAACCACACCGGCACGTTCGACCTGCGGGTCGACACCGTCGGGGCCTCACCCCACCCGATCGCCCTCGACGACACGTTCTCGGTGGAGATCTCGTGCGACACGGGAGACACCGCGGTGATTCCGATGACGACCTCCGGGCAGACGGTCTCGGCCGGCTACCCGACGGTGCCGTTGTTCCCCGAGGGCGCGGTGTGCTCGATCGTCGAGACCGCACCGCCGGGCTGGTCGATCGATCTCGACACCCGGTCGGTCACGATCTCGTCCACCACGACGCCCGAACTCGTGTTCACCAACACCCGTCTCCTGTCGGACCTGACCGTGAGCAAGTCGATCCTCGGGCTGCCTTCGGCGGAGGACCCGACGACCTACGACTTCGACCTGACGATCACCTGCGCCGGCGGCTTCACGACGCCCTCCTACGTCGTGCCCGGGCCCCACACGGTCGCCACCGACACCGATGTCGTGATCACCGATCTGCCACGCGGCACCGAATGCACGGTCGTGGAGACCGACGAACCGGGATTCGTCGCGTCGTACGCGCCGTCCGACACGGTGACGCTCGACGCCGGGTCGGCTTCGATCGACATCACCAACCAGACCGGTTCGCTGATCGTCCGGAAAGACGCCATCGTCTCCTCCGGTCTGCCCGTCGACCTCGAGGACACCTTCGAGTTCGAGATCACCTGTGTGAACGGTGCGACCACCGTGCACGACGGCACCCACCTCGTCGTCACCGACGCCATCGTGCCCGGTGGTGCCGCCGGCGGTGTGCCGTACACCGACCTGCCCCTCCTGCCTCCGGGGACGACCTGCACGGCCACCGAGATCGTGCCCGCGGGGTGGACCCCCGTCGGCGACACGACGGTCACGGCGACCATCACGGCGGAGAATCCCGAGCCGGAACTCGGGTTCACGAACGAGCGTGACGTCGCGGACATCGACGTCGAGAAGATCCTGTCCGGTGTGCCGACGGGCCTCGATCTGGACGCCGAGACCTTCGACATCGACATCGACTGCTCCGGCGACTTCACCGGCGGCGCGGTCGTCGTCGACGGCGCGGTCTCGGTCGACGTGCCCTTCACGGTCGCCGGCGTGCCCACGGGGTCGAGCTGCGTCGTGACCGAGGAGGCCGATCCGCGGTTCGCCGCGACGATCGCCCCGACCGGCGCCTTCGTGGTCACCGCGGGTGAGCTCGTGACGATCACCAACACGACGTCGTCGTTCACGCTGACCAAGACGACGACAGCATCGGGATCCGGCATCGACCTCGACGGTGACTTCGGATTCGACATCGTGTGCCCTGGTTCGTCGACCTCGCTGACCATCGAGGTCACCGGCGGTTCGGGCGCGGCGTCGGCCACCGAGCTCCCCCTCGTCGCCCCGGGCTCGACCTGCACCGTGCGCGAAACCGCATTGCCGGTCGGTTGGACCGTCGACAGCCGCAGCGGCGGCACCAACGTGGGAGCCGACGGAGTCGAGGTGACCACGGTCGCCGGCCCACCCGTCGACGTGGCCTTCGTCAACCGTCGCGACGTCGCGGAACTCACGATCAACAAGGTGCTCGCCGGTGTGCCGGGCGGCATCGATCTCGACGGCGAGACCTTCGGTGTGTCGGTGCGCTGCACCGGCGACTTCGCGGGCGGCGACCTCGTCGTGCCGGGACCGCTCACGGTGAGCGTCGACACGCCACTCGTCGTGGGCGACATCCCCACCGGCTCGACCTGCACCGTCACCGAGGACGACGACCCGCGCTTCGACGAGGCGATCAGCCCCGCCGATCCGGTGCTCGTGTCCGACGGTGGTGCCTCGGTGACGCTCACGAACACGACGTCTGCCGTCGGGATCACCAAGACCGTCTCGGTGCCGGGCCCGCATCCGCTCGAAGGCGACGGCACCTTCGACTTCACGGTCGACTGCATCGATGCCGACGGCGGCAGCATCGCGTCGGCGAGCCCATCGATCACGACCGACGATCACAGCGGGAGTTGGGCGCCGACCGCCGATCTGCTCGTTCCTCCCGGCACCGCCTGCACGGTGACCGAGGTCGAACCGACGGGTTGGACCGTCGCGGGGGCCGCCTCCATCGAGGTCGTGAGCGACGCCGGCGTCGTCCGCACCGCGGATTTCGTGAACGAACTCGACACCGTGTCGCTCACGATCGACAAGACCCTGGTCGGGATTCCCGACGGCCTGGACTTCTCGACCGAGACCTTCACGGTCGACGTGACCTGCACCGGTGGCTTCACGACCGATCCGGTCGCTCACACCATCACCGGGACCTTGACCCCATCGACCGTGCTCGTCGTCGACGATCTGCCCGTCGGAACCACCTGCGACGTGATCGAGCGCTTCGACTCGCGATTCGTCGCCTACTACAACCCCGACGACACCGACCGGGCGACCGTGACGCTCGATGCGGACGCCGAGGCCGGCATCATCAACGCCGGCGGCACCCTCGTCATCAGGAAGAACACCCGCGCCGCCACGACCCACGACATCGACCTGTTCGACTCGTTCGACTTCAGCATCGACTGTGGAGCCGCCTTCTCGGAGACGAGGACGATCACGGTCGATCAGGTGTCGGGTGGCAACGGCATCGGCGCCTTGACCTGGACCGAGCTTCCCGTCATGCCCGTCGGGACGAACTGCACGATCACCGAGGTCGTGCCCGCCGGCTGGAATCTGACCTCGCCGGCCTCGGTGTCGCTGACCGTGCAGGCGGGCGATCAGAACACCGCCGTGTTCGACAACGAGCGCCGTGTCGGTTCGCTCGTGATCGACCTCGATCTCATCGGCGCCCCTCCGGGTGAGGACCTCTCGACCGAGCCGTTCACGATCACCGTGACCTGCACCGGGGACTTCGCCTCGAGCCCGATCGTCGTCGGTCCGTCGACGCTGACCGACACGACTCCGGTCACGATCGATGATCTCCCGACCGGGGCGGAGTGTTCGGTCACCACGACCCTCGACGGGCGGTTCACGATCACCGATCCGAGCCCGGTCACGATCGTGGAGGGAGCCAACGCCCGCACCGTCGTCGCCGAGACGTCGTCGATCGTCATCATCAAGACCACCACGGCCGACGGCGATCTCACCGACCTCGCCGAGACCTTCACGTTCGACGTCACCTGCACCGGCCCCGGCGGGGTGCTCTTCGCCGAGACCGTCGCCGTGACGACCGCCGTCGTCGACCCGGACCCGAACGGCAGCGGCGCCTGGGCCTCGCCCGACGCGCCGCTCCTGCCGCCCGGCACCGAGTGTGACGTCGTCGAGAACTCGGCGACCGGTTGGACCGCCACGTCGCCGACTTCGGTGTCGCTCTCCACCACGACCGCCGCGCCCGAGACGGCGGCGTTCACGAACCATCGCGACACCGGCGACGTCACGGTCCGCAAGGAGATCCTCGGCGCCCCCGACGGGGTCGACCTGTCGTCCGAGTCGTTCACGATCAGCCTCGTCTGCATCGGTGACGTCCTGGGAAGCCCGCTGCTCGTGCCCGGAGCCACGACGATCTCGGTCGACACCCCGATCGTGGTCGCCGACGTGCCGACCGGCACGACCTGCGGTGTCGCCGAGGAGCAGGATCGGCGCTTCACGACGACCTATCCGGGTGGATCCACCGCCGCCGTCACGACCGACGGGGTCGAGCTCGTCATCCGAAACGCCACCGGCAGCGTGGAACTGACCAAGACCACGACGACGAACTCGACGCTGTCACTCGATCTCGACGGCAGCTTCGATCTTCGTCTGGTCTGCAACGACGGTGACGAGGCCGGCCGGACCGATGTCACCGTCACCGTGGACGTGGTCGACGGTGCCGCCGCGACGGTCGGGTACCCCACACTCCCGCTGTTGCCCGACGGAATGACGTGCACGGCATCCGAGACCGTGCCGACCGGATGGGATCTGACGACCGGCAACGACCGGGCCCTCACGATCTCGAGCTCGGCGCCCGCCGAACTCACCTTCACCAACGACCGCACCATCGGCTCACTGACCATCACGAAGACCGTGCTCGGCGCTCCCGACGGCGGAATCGCCGACACGGCCTTCACCGTCGACGTCTCCTGTACCGGTGGGGTCGACGGCACCGCCCTGGCCTTCGCCGACGTGGTCATCCGCCCGTCGATCCCGGCCACCATCGACGGTCTGCCGACCGGTTCGGTCTGCACCGTCGTCGAGGATGCCGACGCTCGTTTCGCGACGACCTACAGCCCCGCCGGCGCCACCGGCGGCGAGGTCACGATCGATGCCGACGGCGAGGCCGTCGCCGTCGTGAACTCGACCGGCGAGATCCTGCTGACCAAGACCAACGAGGCGCCCGACACCCACCCGATCGAGCGCACCGTGGACATCGACTTCCGGGTCGTCTGCTCGAACGGATTCGACCAGACCGTGACGGTCGCGGTCGACACCGTCGCCTCCGCGACCACGACATTGGGTTCACTCGGCTACGACGACCTGCCACTGCTGCCCGATGACACCACCTGTTCGGCGACCGAGACCGTACCGACCGGGTGGGCCCAGACCGCCGCCCCGGCCGGCGCCGTCACGGTCGACCCCGACACCACGGCCACGCTGGCCTTCACCAACACCCGGGAGACCGCCGACCTCACGATCACGGTCGACGTGATCGGGTCGACGCCCGGTCTCGACCTGTCTGGTGTGGCCTTCGACATCACCGTCGTGTGCGACGGCGGGTTCTCGACCACCGACGGCACCCACACCGTGCCCGGTCCGCTGACCGTCAGCGAGTCGACGCCGCTCGTGATCCCGGATCTGCCCGTCGGCACGACGTGCACGGTCAGCCAGGCCGCCGAGGACGGCTTCGCCGTCGACACCGACGAGTTCGTCGTGACGGTGCCCACCGGCGGCACCAGTGTCGAGTTCGTCGACCGCACCTCGACGATCACCATCACCAAGACCACGCAGGCCGCCGACACCCACCCGATCGTCGTCGATGACACGTTCACCTTCGACGTGGACTGCGCCGGCACGACCACGACGGTCTCGATCAGCACGACGGACGGCAGCGGTTCGGTGACCACACCGAACGATCTGCACGTCGCTCCGGGCACGGCGTGCTCGGTGACCGAACGCGGCCTCGCCGGCTGGACGGTGGACGGCGCGAGCACCCTCGAGATCGACACCGTCGAGGCCGATCCGGTCGACTTCGACTTCACCAACGTCCGGGACACCGCGACCCTCACCGTCACGAAGACCCTCGACGGCGTGCCGGCGGCGTTCGACCTCGCCGCCGAAGCCTTCGACGTCACGGTCACCTGCAGCGGTGATGTCGCCGGTGGGGCCGTCGTGGTCGACACCACCGTCACCGCCGACACGCCGGTCGTCGTCGAGGATCTGCCGACGGGTTCGGTCTGCACCGTCGTCGAGGACGCGGATCCACGTTTCTCGACCACCTACGACCCCGCCGCGACGTCCGGTGCCGCAGGCGAGCTCACGCTGACCGGCGACGGCACCATCGAGATCACCAACGCGACGTCGACGATCAGCGTCACGCTCGATGCCGTCGGCCCGTCGGCCCACGGCCTCGACCTCGAGGAGAGCTTCACCGTCACGATCGTGTGCGACGGGCCCGACGACGTGCTCCGATTCAGCGACACGATCACACTCACGACCGACGGATCCGCGGTGGCGGTCGGCGACGACCACGTCGTGACCGCCGGCTGGGGAGGCGCCGACGCTCCGCTCCTGCCGCCCGGCAGCTCGTGCACGATCTCGCAGGCGGCACCCCCGACCGGGTGGTCGCTGAGCGATCAGCCGACCGGGCCGCTCATCACGGAGGCCGGGGTTCCGGCCGTGGCCGAGTTCGTCGACCGCCGTGACACCTCGTCGTTGACGATCACCAAGACCCTTGACGGCGTGCCGGCGGCACTCGACCTCGACGATGTGCGGTTCGACCTGACCATCACGTGCGCCGGTGACTTCGTCGGCAACCTGACGACCGGTGCCCACCAGATCGTCGGACCGACCTGGGTGTCGGTCGACACGGCGCTGGTCGTCGACGATCTGCCCACGGGCGCCGTGTGCGACATCACGGAGACCGCGGACGTCCGGTTCGCTCCGACCTACAGCCCGTCGGCGCCCGATGACCGCTCGGCGATCGTCGTGATCGGCGACGCCGGCGGCACGGCCTCGATCGAGAACGCCACGGGCTCCATGATCATCGCGAAGCGCACCACGGCGCCGGGTACCCACCCGATCGACACCGACGGCACGTTCTCGTTCCGGGTCGACTGTGGTGCGGCCCACGACGCGGTCTACGCCGTCGATGCCGATCTCGCGACCGCCGACGGTTCGTTCGGCTTCCTGACCTACACCGAGTTGCCGTTGCTCGCCGACGGCACCGACTGCACCGTGACCGAGCTCGATCCCGGGACATCGTGGACGATCGAGTCGCCGACGTCGGTCGATCTCGTCGTGTCGGCCGCGGATCCGGTGACCGCGGAGTTCACGAACGCCCGCCGCACCGGCGGCCTCCGTGTGGTCAAGACGCTCGACGGCGTGCCCGCCGGTGTCGATCTCGACGCCGAGGCGTTCGAGCTGGCCGTCGTCTGTGACGGTGGCTTCGATGCCGCCACACACACCGTGACCGGGTCGATCTCGGTCACCACCCCCTTCGAGGTCGCCGACCTGCCGTCGGATGCGACGTGCAGCGTCTCCGAGGCCGCCGATGATCGGTTCGTCGCCGTGTTCACGCCGGTCGACGCCACGACGGCGATCAGCGCCGACGCCACGGCCACCGTGGAGGTCGAGAACCGGACCGGCACGATCGAGGTGTTCGTGACCGCGACGGCGCCGGCCACCCACCCGATCGACCTCGTCGTCGACACCACGATCTCGATCACCTGTCTCACACCGGCTGGTGCACCCGGCTGGAGTGGTGCGGTCGTCGTGTCGACCGACGCCGACGGCGACGGGGTCTGGTCGCCCGCCACGCCGCCGCTGTTGGCGCCGGGAACCACGTGCCAGGTGGTGCAGTCCACGCCGGCGTCGTGGACGCTCGACGGCACCGTGATCGATGACCCGGACGACGGCGCCGTCACCGGCCCCGGATCGATCCTGCTCCGTGTGCCCGACCCGACCGCGCCGTTCGCCGACCCCCCGGTGGCCGGGTTCCAGCTCGTGCGGGACACCGGACCGCTCACCATCACCAAGCTCCTCGACGGCGTCGCGGTCGACACGCTCGACCCCGATCGAGGCGAGGTGTTCGGCACCCTCGAGTTCGAGGTGACGGTCACCTGCGCCGGGCCGTTCATCGGCGGGACCCATCAGATCACCACGACCATCTCCGGGCTCCAGCAGGCGACGGTCGACGACCTGCCCACCGGCGCGACCTGCACCGTGGTCGAGACACCCGACCCCCGCTTCGCCGCCAGCACGGACCCGATCGACGGGCTCGTCACCATCGACGACCTCGGCGTCGACGTCACGGTCACCAACGCGACCGGCACCTTCATCCTCGTGAAGGCGACCACGACCGACAGCGAGCACCCGGTCGATCTCGACGGCACGTTCCGCTTCCACGTCGTGTGCGACGACGGTACGGACGAGATCCTCGAGGTCACCACCGATGCCGACACCGCCGACGGCCGTGAGGGTTCGGTCGCCTGGGCCGAGACGGGTTACCACCCCGCCGGCACCTCCTGCACGGTGACCGAGATCGACGTGCCCGAAGGCTGGACGCCCGCCTCGTCCGAGCCGGTCGTCGTGACGTTCTCGGCCGTGCCGGAGATCGCCCGCTTCACCAATGTCCGTGACACCGCGGAGCTCAGGATCTCGAAGTCGATCGTCGGTGCACCCGAGTCCGCGCTCGCCGACCTCGCGGCCGACACGTTCCCCGCGACCGTGGAGTGCGACGGCGACTTCGCGGCCGGGTCCCACACGATCGATGTGGCCCTGTCGATCGTCGCCCCCGTCGTGATCGACGGACTCCCGACCGCTGCGGTGTGTGTCGTGACCGAAGCCGCCGACGACCGGTTCCGGCCCGTCACCACTCCCACGGACGCCGTCGTGACGATCGAGCCCGGCTCCGGGGCCGATGTCGGCGTGCAGAACCACACCGCCGAGCTGGTCGTCCGGAAGTCGACGCGGGCCGATGCCGCTCGGATCACTGACCTCGGTGGCACCTTCGCCGTCGACGTCGTGTGCGACGACGGCTTCGCCACCACCGTGATGGTGGAGGTGTCGGCCGGTCTCACGACGTCGTCCCGAGTCGGATACCCGACGCTGCCACTGCGAGCGGACGGCACGACGTGCACGGCGACCGAGCAGGACCCCGGCCCCGGTTGGGAGATGACGACCGGCTCGGCGACATCCACGCTGTCGAGCGACGCCGCCGGCGAGCTCGCCCTGGTGAACACCCGCAACGCCGGCTCGATCCGGATCGTGAAGAGTCTGCGGGCCGCCCCGGTGCTCGATCTTGGCCGCGAGTTCACCGTCACCGCTCGGTGTGTGGACGGCGCGGGTGCGATCACCGTCCGCTCCGGTCAGGTGACCGCCCGGGATGAGCTCACGTTCAGCGGCATCGCCCACGGGTCGCGCTGTTCGATCGTGGAGGATGCCGGCAGCGACTATCTGGCCGCCTACCCGAATGGCACGGTGGCCGTCGTCGATGGTGGGCTCGAGCGGCTCGACATCGTGAACACGTTCGCTCCGGACGCCACATCGAGGCCGCCGCTGAGCGGCAGTGGCCCGAACGGTCCCCAGCTCGATCCGGTCCCGGGTGCGGATCTCGATGGCGACGGCATTCCCGACGACGAGCAGCCGACCGACCCGCTGGCCTTCACCGGTGCGGGCACCGGGCAGGCGCTCGCATTGGCGAGTCTCCTGCTGGCCCTCGGCGGCGTGTTCCTGCTGATCGGCCGGGTTCGACGGCGCGACCCGTAGCCCGGATCAGTTCGACCTCGCGTCCATCGCCTCGAGGAGCGCGTCGGCCAACTCCGGCACGAACGTCCGGGCGGCCTCGGCCGTCAGGTGATTGGAGTCCCGGAAGACGAGGGCGCCGGCTCGTCGCAGGCGGCATCGCTCGTCGTCGCAGAGGAGTTCGATGGGATCGAACTCGACGTGGGGCGTCGTCAGGCCGCTTCGGCTGAGTGCTCGGTGGTACTCCGCCGCAGCCGCCTCGTCGCGGCCGGGTGCACACTCGGGCTCGGAGCGGATCCCGAGGCAGTCGATCGGGTTGTCCTCGAAGCTCGGCGGATCGTGAATCCAGAGCAGGCCGATGTCGCGTGCGGCGAGTTCGGAGCCGAAGCCCCGGATCGAGTCGACCCAGACCTGCTCGTCGGCGCCGAGCATCGACCCCGTCCACTGCGTGATGATGACGGCGTCCGGTTCGATCAGTCCGACGACCTCGGACTGGGAGTGCTGCGTCTCGACGCATTCGCCGGTGACGAATCCGTCGGTCGGCAGCGCCGGACAGGCCACGACGGTGCGCACCACGAACTGGATGCCCTCGTTCCGGCCGATCTCGTCGAGTGCGGGGAGCCACTGGTCGGCGTGGGAGTCGCCGAGGACGAGCACGACACGTTCACCGCTCGGGTCGCCCCAGACACAGCCGGCGAGTTCTGCGGGGTCCGCTCCTGGGGGACACCCGCGGTCCTCGATGCGTTCGAAGTCCTCGACGGCCCGGGCCAGTTCGGCGAAGCGGGGCTCATCGAGCCGGGCCGCGCCGGCACGGTCGACCACACCGACGACGGCCAGCGAGCCGACCAGCAGGCCGAGTGCGAGCCACAGGTTGGGCAGGTGCCGGCGACCGAGCGCCGGATGGAACCGCACCGGATTCTCGACCAGTCGCAGGCTGAGGGAGGCGAGGAGCAGCGAGACGGTCACCACGGCCAGGCGGGTCGCCGGTCCGAACGACGGCAGCCGGACCTCGGCCAACACCAGCAACGGGAAGTGCCAGAGGTACCAGCCGTACGAGACACGACCGAGCCACTGGATCGGCTCGAGCGCGGCGAGTCGTCCGACGACCGACCCGGCCGGGACGTCGGCGGCGAGCACCAGCAGGGTTGCCGCGACCGGCGCCACCGCGCGCCACCCGGGAAACGGCGTGAAGGCGTCCGTGGTCAGGAGCGACCCGGCGAACGCCAACGCAGCGACGAGGGGCAGGGCGAGGTCGGCTCCGCCTCGACCGGCGATGAGTGACCGCACCTGCGGCCATCCGACGGCGAGCAGCCCACCGACGGCGAACTCCCACGCTCTCGACAACGGCGAGTAGTACGCCCAGGTCGAACCGGCCTCGGTGAGCTGCACCGAGTGCGCCAGGCTGGCGACGGTGAGCACACCGAAGCCACCTGCGAGCACTGTTCGGAGGCGATCCCTCGGGGCGATGCGGGCGAGGGCCGCCAGGAGCAGCGGCCACACGACGTAGAACTGCTCCTCGATCGCGAGCGACCAGTAGTGCACGAACGGGTTGCGGATCTCGGGGGCGAAGTAGTTCGCCTCCTCGGCGGCGAGGAAGAGGTTCTCGGCATAGAGCGAGGCCCACAGCCCCGCCTCGGCGGTCGAGCGCCACGCCAGCGGCGACGTGAGTGCGACGGTGGCGAGCAGCGTGATCACGAGCACGAGGGCCGACGCAGGAAGGAGCCGCCGTACCCGACGGGCCCAGAACCGGCCGAGGCGGATCGAGCCGTGGTCCTCGAGTTCCGCGAGCAACAGCCCGGTGATCAGGAAGCCGGAGACGACGAAGAACACGTCGACCCCGATGAAGCCGCCCTCGAAGCCCGGGATCCGGGCGTGGAACGCCACGACGAGGCCGATGGCCAGCGCACGCAGGGCGTCGATGTCGGCGCGGTGGCGCCGGGTGGCGGACATCCGGACGACGCTAGGGGAGCGGATGTGGGCTCGGCAGAGCGGATCCGCCCGGTGTCAGCCCGGGGTCACCGTCACACCAGCCTCATCACGGTGCCGACGAGGTCGAGCTGCTCGCCGACCCGGGTGCGGTCGGCGGCGACGAGGTCGACCGCGGCGACGCCCGGACCTCGACCGTCGGTGATCGGCGCGAACCGCAGCTCGGCGTCGTCGAGCACCACGACGGTCGCATCCCGCACCTCGACGCCCAGTGTCTCGGCCCATCGCGCCGCGGTCGCCGTCGGGTCCTCGACCTGGATCGTGACGCCGACGAGATCGGACACGACCGGATCGCGGCGCTCCACTCCGAGCCAGTTCGGACCGGCCCAGGGCCAGTCGGCGGCGTCGACACACTCGTCGATCGACAGGATCGCTCCACCGACGTCGCTCGGATGCAGATGGAGCCCTGTCACACCCTCGCCCTCGGCGGTGAAGACGATGCGGACGTCGGCGTCGGCGATGCGCCGACGTGCCGCCTCCAGGTCGTCGGTCTGCACGATCACCATGTAGCCACCGTCGCCGCCACGACGCTCGAGCAGACGGCCGGCGGTGGTGCCGTCGGTCGTGGGCGACACGATCTCGACGAACCGATCGCCGACCCGGTAGAGCACGTTGTGCAGGCCGAACACCCCGACACCGGGGTCCCGGTAGACCGGCGACCACTCGAACGGTGTCGACAGCTCGGCCTCGGCGGCGGCGAGGTCGGCGGCGACGAGCGCCACCTGGCGGAGGCGCATCATCCGCCGTGGGTGTCGCGCAACACCCGCTTCAGGACCTTGCCCGTGGCGTTGTGCGGGATCTCGTCGATGAACACGACCGACTGCGGCACCTTGAACCGGGCCAGGCGTTCCCGACAGTGGTTGATGATCGTCGCCTCGTCCAGAGCTGCGCCGGCGGGGGTGTCGGCGCGGACGACGATGGCGCGGCCGACCTCCACCCACTTCTCGTCGGGCACACCGATGATGGCGCACTCGACGATCGCCGGGGCGTCCGGATCGGCGTTGAGCTCGTAGATCGCCGACTCGATCTCGGCGGGATACACGTTCTCGCCGCCCGAGATGTACATGTCCTTCCACCGGTCGACGATGTAGTAGTGCCCGTCGGCATCGACCCGTGCGGCGTCGCCGGTGTGGAGCCAGCCGTCGGTGATCGTCTCGGCGGTGGCGTCGGGACGGTTCCAGTACCCGGGGGTGACATTCGGGCCCCGGACCCACAGCTCACCCATCTCGTCGACGTCGGCCTCCCGGCCGTCCTCGGTCACGATGCGCACCTCGACGTGCATCGCCGGCTGGCCGGCCGACCCGACCTTCGCCGCGGCGGACGCGGCGGTCTGGGCGAGAACGAGCGGACTCGTCTCGGTCATGCCGAAGCCCTGCTGGAGTCCGAACCCCTTGGCCGCCCAGGTCTGCAGCAGCGGCACCGGTGTCGGAGAGCCGCCGACGCCGGCGACCTGCAGCGTCGGGAACGTCGCGTCGGCGAACGCCGGCACCTGCGACATGAAGAGGAAGTTGGCCGGCACACAGAGAGTGTGGGTGATGCCGACCTCGGCGCTCGTCAGGTTCTCGAGCGCCACGGCGGGGTCGAAGCTCCGCATCACGACGTTCGTGCCACCCCAGTGCAGCGCCGGGTTGGCGAAGCAGTTGAGCCCGCCGGTGTGGAACAGCGGCAACACCACCAGGTTGACCATGTTCGGGCCGAGCTCGAAATAGCTGACGGAGTTGATCGCGTTCCAGAGCGTCATGCCCTGCGTGATCATCGCCCCCTTCGGCCGCCCGGTCGTGCCGGAGGTGTACATGATCGTGAGGAGTGTGTCGTGGCTCGTCTCGGTGGTCGGCGCCGTCGTCGGGTCGGCGGCCGCGAGCACCTCCTCGTAGTCGGCGACGTCGCCTGACCCGCCCTCCCAGTCGATCACGTGGGGCACGTGGCACGCCGCGGCGAGGGCGGTCGACATCTCGACGAAGTCGTGGTCGCACACGATGACGGTCGGGCCGCAGTCGCCGACGATGAACTCGAGCTCCGGCTGCGTGAGCCGCCAGTTGAGCGGCACCATCACCGCCCCGAGTCGCCAGCACGCGAACTCGACCTCGAAGAAGCGGCCGTCGTTGTTGGCCAGCACCGCCACCCGAGCGCCCTCGGTGATCCCGAAGTCGTGCGCCAACGCGGCGGCCAGGCGCGCAACGCGGTCGGCCAGCTCGGCGTAGGTCGTGACGGTGCCGGTGCCCTGGTCGATCGTGGCGGCCTTGTCGGGCCGCACGGCGGCGTGGTGGGCGATCCAGTCGGCGGATCGGGTCATGGGTGGTCCCTTCCGTGGCGGTGGTCCCTCACCGCGTTCCGGGGCGAACCTAGTTCGGGCGAATCCGCGGGTTCCACGCCGCCCGATCCGCGACACTGCTGCCATGAACGCAGACGCTTCGCACGGGCGCCCGGCATCGGCTCCCGATGTGTACGGCCGCACGGCCGCCACCTACGTCGACTTCGCCGGCGCGACGCTGTCGGTGGCGACGGAGCACGAGTGGGAGCTCGGCTTGCTCGCCGAGTTCGTCGACGGGCTCCCGCCGGGTGCTGCGGTCGTCGACGTCGGCTGTGGGCCCGGTCGGGCCGCCGCATGGCTTACCGATCGGGGATGCGCCGCCCGGGGGATCGAACCGTCAACCGTCATGGTCGACCGGGCCCGGCATCTGCACCCGACCCTGCGATTCGATGTCGGGTCGGCCCAGTCGATGCCCGTCGACGATGCGTCGGCCGACGCCGTCGTCGCGTGGTACTCGATCATCCACGACACACTCGACGAACTCGAACCGGCCTGGACCGAGATGGCTCGTGTCGTCCGACCGGGCGGCCGGGTGCTCCTCGCGTTCCAGTCGGGGACGGGCGAGATCCGCCGACGCGAGAACGTGTTCGGTTCGGGTGGCGACCTGGACTTCCATCGGCACGACCCGGCGCTCGTGGCGGCCGGCCTCGGCCGAGCCGGATTCGTCGTCGATCGAACGGCGACCCGCGCACCCATCCCGGGGCGCGGCCACGAGGAGACCCCGCAGACGCTCGTGACGGCGACGAAGGCGGGCTGAGGCCCTCAGCGGCGGCCGACGCCGCCGTAACGGACGCCGGTGAGCTCGGCCATCTGCAGGTCGAACGTGGTGAGGTCCTCGACCGTGAAGTCACTGAGCGACGTGTGGCCGCATGCTCGGGCCAACACCTCGAGCAGCTCCACCGAGGCCTCGAAGTAGCGTCCGAGGCGCTCGGCGGCCTCCTCGACCATCAACCGGGCCCGCAGGTCCTTGCGCTGTGTGGCGATGCCGACCGGGCAGTTGTCGGTGTTGCACGCACGCATGCCGATGCACCCGATGGCCTGCATCGGGGCGTTCGACATCGCCACCGCGTCGGCGCCGAGCGCGAGGGCCTTGGCGACATCGGTGTGGGTCCGCAGACCACCGGTGATGACGAGGGTGATGTCGCCCCGACCGATGCGGTCGAGATGGGTCCGGGCCCGGGCCAGCGCCGGGATCGTCGGAACCGAGATGTGGTCCCGGAAGATCGTCGGCGCCGCCCCGGTGCCGCCGCCGCGTCCGTCGAGGATGATGTAGTCGACCCCGATGCGGAGCGCTGCGTCGATGTCGTCCTCGATGTGTTGGGCCGAGAGCTTCGCGCCGATCGGGATCCCGCCCGAGGCCTCCCGGACCTCCTCGGCGACCCGCCGGAAGTCGTCCTCACCGGTGAGATCGGGGAAGGTCGCCGGGCTGATGGCGTCCTCGCCCTCGTCGAGACCGCGGACCTCGGCGATCTTGCCGACCACCTTCGTGCCGGGCAGGTGACCGCCGGTTCCGGTCTTGGCGCCCTGGCCGAACTTGAAGTGGAAGGCCTGGACCTTCTCGACCTTGTCGAGGGACCACCCGAATCGGCCCGAGGCGAGCTCGTAGAAGTAGCGGGAGTTCGCGGCCTGCTCCTCGGGCAGCATGCCGCCCTCGCCGGAGCAGATCCCGGTACCGGCCAGTTCGGCACCCTTGGCGAGCGCGGTCTTCGCCTCCTCCGACAGTGCGCCGAAGCTCATGTCGGAGACGAACATCGGGATGTCGAGATGCAGCGGCTTGGCCGCGTTCGGTCCGATCACCACGCCGGTCGAGATCTCGACGTCGTCGAGCAGTGGCCGGCGGGCGAGCTGCGCGGTGACGAACTGCAGGTCGTCCCACTTCGGCAGCTCCTCGCGCGACACCCCCATCGCGGCGACCGGACCGTGGTGTCCGAGCTTCGAGAGTCCTTCGTTCGCGAGCTTGCGGATGAAGCCGACGTGGGGTTCTTCGGGCGCACCGTGGTGGTCCTGCCAAGCCCCCTGATAGGCGTCGCGGTTGTACGGCTGCGGGTTGTCCTTCTCCCAGGCGAGGATCTCCTCCGCATCGACCATGACCTCGCCGTCTTCGATCCACGAGGAGAAGCGGTGGAGGCGTTCGGCGTTGTTGTAGGCGGAGATGCCGGTCTGCATCCGGTAGTCCCAGCCGTGCAGGCCACAGATCAGGTCGTCCCCGCTCACGTGGCCGTCGGCCATCATGGCACCGCGGTGGAGGCAGCGTCCGTAGAGCACGGAGTGGTTGTCGTCGAAGCGGACGACCACGAGGTCGACGTTCGAGACCAGGGCGCCGACGGGCGTGCGGTCGGGCAGGTCGTTCCAGGTGGCGACGGCGATGGGCTGCATGGAGGATCCTCCGAGGTCGGGTCGACCGGGAACCTACTCCGCTCGGAGCCGTGGATCCCTCCCTGTCCGATCTTGACCCGTCGGAGTCCAGCTTCGGAAGGTGAACGAACGAGGAACGAGGCGCGACCATCGGAAGGCCGCCGGCCGAGGTGTGGTTGGGTGGGGGTATGACCACAACGCTCCCACCGCCCGAGGCACCGGTGTCAGCGGGTGACGACGAGGTGATCCTCGTCCGCAAACACACCCGCGCGTCGCGCTGGATGCACTGGATCAACTTCCCACTGCTCACGATCATGATCTGGTCGGGCCTGCGTATCTACTGGGCCGACCTGCGCGACCCCTACGGCGTGGGCATCGGGTTGATCGGCTGGCATTGGTTCGACCTCTTCCCCGACTGGTTCAACGAGAACCTCGGGCTCGAGCGTCGTCTCGCCCGGGGCATGGCGTTCCACTTCACCTTCGGGTGGCTCTTCACCTTCAACGGCATCGCCTACGGCGTGCACCTGTGGCGCTCGGGTGACTGGCGACAGGTCATCCCGACGCCCGGCGACTTCCGACAGGTCGGTGCCGTGGTGGCTCACGACCTGCACCTCCGCAAGACGGCCCCACCACAGTCCGGCCGATACAACGCCGCCCAGCGGATCGCCTACGGCGGTGTGCTGTTCCTGGGCGTGGCGGTCATCGTGAGTGGGCTCGCGATCTTCGCCCCGACGCAGCTGTCGTTCCTGACCGCGGCACTCGGTGGCTACGAGTCGGCGAGGGGTGTGCACTTCGCCTCGACGATCGGCTTCCTGGTCTTCTTCGGGATCCACTTCATGCAGGTGATCCGTGCTGGCTTCGCCAACTTCTGGTCGATGGTGACCGGCTACGAACGCACCACCCGAGCCGAGTTGCTCGCCAGCCATGACCGCACGGGCGGCGCAGCCGGCCGC
>JAHDCV010000014.1:24097-62857 GCA_020629695.1 Acidimicrobiales bacterium
CACCCGAGCCGAGTTGCTCGCCAGCCATGACCGCACGGGCGGCGCAGCCGGCCGCGACAGCACGGGCGGCGCAGCCGGCCGCAAGAGCACGGGCGGCGCAGCCGGCCGCGAGAGCACAGAGGTTCCGTCATGAACGACGCAATCGACCCCACCACCGTCACCGACGAGCACGACGCTCAACCGGGACTGCCCACCACCCACCTGGGCGATCCGGTGGTCGTGCGCTCCGCCGCCGAGCACCGCACCCGCACCCGCCGCTCGTTCCTGACCGGCGTCGTCGGTGCCGCCGTCGGCTACGGCGGATGGCGGACCCTGCAGGGCCGCCCGGACGACGGCAACATCCCCGATGTCCTCCGCCGTGGCTACGAGTTCAACGAGGGCGTCTGGACCCGTATCGGCGACCGCTCCAAGCTCGCCCCGACCTTCGACCTCGACGAAGCGACGTCGCTGCGTGTCAACGGTCGGCACGGCGTGCGCGAAGAGGTCGACGCCGAGTCATGGGAGATGGTCGTCACCGGCCTGGACGGCGGCGTCCTCGCTGCCGGCGGGCTCGAGTTGATCGAGGGGCTCGAGCAGGTCGATCACGTGGTCGAGCACAAGTGCATCGAAGGGTGGTCGGCGAAGCCACGCTGGACCGGGGTCCGGTTCTCCGACTTCGCGGCCCGTCTGGGTGTGGCCGAGAACTACGAGTACGTCGCGATGGAGACCCCCGACGGTGACTACTACGTCGGAGTCGACCGACCGACGATGTTGAACGCCCAGACCCTGCTGGTGACCCACCTCAACGGTGAGCCCCTCACGTCGGAGCACGGTGCGCCGCTGCGTCTGGCGACCCCGCACAAGTACGGCATCAAGTCGATCAAACGCATCGGCACGATCCGCTTCACGAACGATCAGCCCCGGGACTTCTGGGCCGAACGGGGCTACACGTACTTCGCCGGGTTCTGAGCTGCGCCGTCGTCGACCCCGCCGACATCGGCTTGGCCGATGCGGTCGGGTCGTGAAGACTGCGGTCATCGACCCGGCCGCCCACCTCCCACACTCCCTGCGTCGGTTCGGCTCACCGCTGCGCCGGCTCGCGTCGTGAACCTGCTCGACCGAGCCTCGCCCGAGGTGATCGACACTCCGAGGGCCTGGGTCGCCTGTCTCGGTGCGGCGACGATGAACGGGGCCGCGTTCGGGATCGTCTACACGTTCGGCGCGTTCTTCTCCGAGATCCGGACGGAGTTCGACGCCGGCTCCGGGCCGACCGCACTGATCTTCGGCATCGCGCTGCTGGGCTTCTTCGGGTTCGGCGCGGTGTCGGGGGCGTGGTTCGAACGGGTCGGGCCCCGGCCGCTCGCTCTGGCCGGCGGTCTGGTGTTCGTCGTTTCGCTGCTCGTCGCCGCCGGCGCGGGGTCGATCGGTGTCGCCTATCTCGCGATCGGGCTCGGTCTCGGCATCGGCGGTGGATGTTTCACTGCCCCGCTCACGGTGGCCACCGGTGGGTTGTTCGCAACGCAGCGGGTGATGGCCCTGGGGGTGCTCGCGACCGGCAACGGCATCGGCACGCTGGTCATGGTCCCGCTGGCCGAGGCGCTGATCTCCGATCTGGGGTGGCGGTCGGCCTACCGCTGGCTCGCGGTGATCGCGGCCGTCGCCTTCGCGATCGGGCTGGCGACCATGCTGCGCCCGCCGGCCCGTCCGGGTGGTCCGGCCCAGTCCGTCAGAACGTCCGACATCCTCCGGCTGCCGGTCTTCGTCCGGTTGTTCGTCGTGTCGGTGTTGTTCGGCATCGGGCTCTACATCGCCTTCGCCTTCGTCATCCCGTTCGCCGAACGCAACGGGATCAGTGGTCGCTGGGCGGCTCGCCTCGTCGGGATCATCGGCCTCGCCTCGATCGTCGGCCGGTTGGGGCTGACCGGTGCCGCTCGTCGATTCGGGGCCGTCCGGGTGTTCCGGGCGGCGCTGGTGGCCATGGTGGTCGCCTTCGCGATCTGGGCCCTGGCCGGCGGCACGCTCGTGCTGCTCGTCGTGTTCACGGTCGTGCTCGGCACCGCCTACGGCGGGTTCGTCGCGATCGCCCCGGAGGTGACGCTCGTGCTGTTCCCCGAGCTGCCGCCGGGACGCACGATGGGGCTGTTGTTCCTGTCCGTCGGTCTGGGTGGACTGATCGGTCCACCCCTCGCCGGTGTGCTGGACGCCGCCGGCTGGAGCGAGGCCGAGGTGATCGCCGTGCCCGCCGCGCTCGCGGTCGTGGCCGTCATCGGTGCGAGGGGCCTCGTCGAGCCGGCGACGTCCTGATCCGTCCCGGGGTCAGCCCCAGCGCTGGGACCACCACTCGAGCACCGCAGAACCCGTGCCGGACTCCGGCTCGGCCCCGGTCGGGGGAGCGGGGGCGCCGGCGACGAGGGCGTCGGAGGCGAGCAACTCGGGCCAGAGGTCGGCGCAGCCGCCGTTGCCGGCACACCACGCCCAGCGGGTCTCGGCAGCCTCGACGGCACCATCGGTCGAGTAGCGGGCGAGCGCGTTCGGTGCGAGTGGGAGCAGGCGGATGCCGAGCGCGGCCTCGGGTCGAGCGTCGAACCACGTGTTCGGGTCCGACTTCGCCGCCCAGACGACCCCACTCCACGGCCGGCCCGCCACCTGCCCGGTCGGCAACCACCGTTCGGCTCCTCGGTGGGTCTCGACGACGAAACGAGCGAGGAGCTCGTCGGCAGCGGCGTCGTCCCGCCCGGTGGCGATCCGCCAACGGGCCGTGGCCCACCAGGCGAAGCTCGATTCCGAGATCGATTCGAGGTTGTTGCCGTCGGCGAAGGGCACCACACCCGACGCCCAGCCGTGGCCGTGATACGGCGACCACACTCGTTCGGCGGCCAGGCCGTCGGCTCGTGCCAGCGGATCGGCGGGGGCAGCGAGCCGCCCGGCCAGCTCGGCAGCCAGGATGTCGATCATCTCGCGATGGGTGTCCGCCCCGGTGGGATCGTGCTCGGCGAGGATCGCCGCGGCGCCGACCCAGTAGCCGTACTGGAGGTGATGGTCGTTCAGTTCCGTTCCGGACCCGAACTCGGCCGGCACCATCACCGCCGCACCCCAGTCGCGGTTCCAGGTGAGGCGGGGCTCACGTTCGGGATCGGCCAGTGTGGACAACATCGTCCGCACCTCGTCGAGGGCCTCCTCGGCGAGCTCGGTCTCGTCGATCGACCTCGCGAGATCGGCCAGGAGTGCGTGGTACCAGATGCGTTTGCCGGCCCAGTAGGAGCCAGCCGTCGGAGCAGGGGGCGACGCCAGGTCGGCTCGGATCGCCGCAGCGAGCGCCTCGGGGTCATCGACGGGCGACGGGGTGAACTCCGTGGTCACCGCGGGGTTCCGGAGCCCGAGTTCGTCGGTGACGAAGACGTCGACCGATCCGAGTGGGGACGGGAGCGTGCCGATCGGATCGCCGGCGCCGGTCGGCCGGTCGGTCCGGTTCCGTGGCCAGGTGATCGGTCCGTCGCCGCCACCACGGTCCCACGACAACGTCTGGAGCGCATCGCCGACGACGCTGCGTCCGAGCGTCTCGTCCGAGTCCACGAGGGCGTGGCGGGCCGCCATCACGAGTGCCCGCTCCCATCGGTCGACGTCGGCGCCGACGGGTTGGGGCCCGACGACGATCTGGTCGTCGGTCGGCTGGAGCTCGACCTCGACCCCGTCGATGGCGACGAGGGCGGCGCCGGCGATCGTCCAGATGCCCTCGGCTCCCTCGACGTGGAGACCGCCGTCGAAGGCTCGGACGTCGGGGTCGAGACCCGGGATCTCGAGGTGGATCGTGTCGGTCGTCGGGTCGATCTCGACCAGGGGTGACCCCTGCGCGAGCGTGATGGTGCCGCCGGCCGTGAGGATCTTCAGGTGCAGCGGGCCGGCGTCGACGATCTGTCGACCGTCGGCGAGTTCGTCGGTCAGCCGGACCGCCGGCACGAACGGTGTGATCGAGGCCCCACCGTCGAACGGTTCGGGACCGCGGTTCGAGACCATGACCGAGCCCTCGTCCCACCGGAGTCCGAGAGGCTGGGGCCAGACCGTGACCGGCCCCTGGTCACCGGTGACGAGCGACGCCCACCACGTGTTGGTAGGGATGCCGCCGTCGTGGCCGGCCCATGCCGAGGGACTCGGTGCCTGGGCTTCGAACGGCGTCGGTGGCAGCGACCGGCCCCGGACGACCGGCGCGTTGGCCCGGCTCCCGATCGGCGCGCCGCTGGTGTCGACCGACGCGAGCGGATCGCTCGGCGTCGGCGGCGTCGCCGCACGGCCCAGGAACCACCCCAGACCGGCGAGGACCATCACCAGTGCCCCGATCACCGCGGCGACACGGGTCTCGCTCATCAGGAGTCCTCGGGCACGACATGGTCGGCGTCGGTGAAGACGATCGGCGGCGCTCCCTCGGGTGCCGACGTGAGGTCGATCCGCGCTTCGAAGCGGATCCCGGGCACGAGGTCGGTGATGGCCTCGGTGTCGGGTCGGATCCGGACGTTCACGAGCTCGGAGGTCGTCGGTTCGTGTTCGGTGCCCAGCAGCGGCACAGCCGAGATCAGCTCGCCGGCGATGACACCGGCGAGGGCGTTGGAACGGAGCTCGACCTGCATCCCCCGACGCAGCGAGTCGAGGGTCTCGGGGCGCACGGCAGCGATCACGTACATCGCCTCGGGGTCATAGACGGTCGCGACCGGGGTGCCCGGAAGCGTCACCGCGCCGACGAGGGTGTCGATCGAGACGAAGCGGGCGTCGAACGGCGCGGAGAGGTCGTAGGTCTCGATCTCCTGGCCGTCCGCCGTCACCGACTCGAGACGGGCGATCGGCGTCCCGGCGGGAAGCACGCTGTCTCGCAGTTCGGCGGCCGAGACGTAGACCTCGTCGACGAGTGCCGGGCGGATCGGTGCGAGCGGAACGGCCTGCGCGGTGAGGATGCCGTCACTCAGTGTGACCGTGTCGGCGGTCTGGATCCGGAACGACACCTCGGGGATGATCAGCCAACCCAGGACGCCGAGGAAGATCGCCATGACGAAGAGGCTGAAGATCCGCGACGCGATCGTGTTGCCCGGCTTCGGGACGGGTGTGAAGGGCATCTCCTCCGGGTCGATCCAGGCCGCCTGCAGCGAGCTGGTCGAACGTGGTCCGGCGGGCGGCGCCTCGGCCGGCGCCGTGATGTACTGGACCACGGGTGCGGCCCCGGCATGGTCGCCGAGCACGATGTTCGGCTCCGGGGCATGGGTGGCCGGATGGGCCGACCGTCGTCGGTCGGGAGCGGTGGTGGCGCCACGATCGCGGAAGGCGAGGCCTTCGGCGAGCAACTGGTCGAGGTCAGATGGCGAGGGCATCGGAGCGGCTTTCCTGGTGATGTGCGAGGTAGTCGCGGAGCATGTCGAGGGTCTCTTCGTCGGACGGTTCGAGTTCCTCGGCCTCCTGGGCCTGGCGCTCGGAGCGGATGCCGCCGAAGAGGATCGACATGACGATGGTGAACTGGAGGAGGACGAAGCCGGAGGCGATCAGCGTCGATGTCGGGTTCCGTCCGGGAACGGCCCAGCCGAAGAAGAGGGCCACGAGGCCGAGCGCGGCCACGAAGAGGTGCGGAGCGATGATTCGTGGGTTGAACCGGCCACCACGGGTGTTGGTGGCCGACCAGCTCGCCTTCTGCTTCATCGCCGTGGCGAGCAGCGCCCGACAGTGCGCCGGCGCCGCAGCCATGGACACGAGGATGGCCGAGGGCCGGATCTTGCCCGCCTGGAGGAACGGCACGGCGACGGTGAGGAAGTAGAAGGGCACGTAGTGGACGGCCCAGTCCCACACGCTCGCCGAGATCGGTGACTTGTCGGCCAGGAGGTAGATGGGCGACATGAAGGCGAAGATGATCGTCGCGAGCGAGAGGGCGTAGTGGCTCGGCACGAGCATGTACTGGATCTTCTGGCTGAGCGTGAGCCGATGGGCCCGCAGCAGCTTCGACCACAGCAGGATCTCCCAGCCGCCCGACGCCCAGCGGAACTGCTGTTTGATGAACGAGCCCAGCCGGTCGGGGGTGAGGCCCTGCGTCAGCACCTTCGGCAGGAACACGGTGCGCCAGCCCCGGCGGTGGAACTCGAGCGAGGTCCAGATGTCCTCGGAGTTCGAGCCGATCCAGATCCCACCCTCCGGGTACTCCTCGCCGAGCGTGGTCAGCGGACGCTCCACGACGTCCTCGTCGCGGCGGGCACCGGCCTTCGCCCGTTCGCGCCTCGTGGGTTCGCGGGTGGTGAGTGACTTCAGCGCCGCCCGTCGATAGACGACGTTGGTGCCGACGCAGAACGCCGAGTTGGAGGCGTTCTTCGCCGGCATGATCGCTTCGTAGAACAGTTCCTGGGAAACGGCCGCACCTTCGGAGACCATGTTGTTGGGTGCGATGTCGTAGGTCTGGGGTGTCTGGACCATGGCGATCGACGGGTTCGCGATCAGATGCGGCAAGGTCTGGGTCAACATGTCCGGTCGGGGCACGTGGTCGGCGTCGAGGATGACGATGAACCGGCCCGTCGTGCGTTGGATCGCCGCGTTCACGTTGCCGGCCTTCGCATGTGCGTTCGTCTCACGCTTGAGGTAGCCGATGCCGAGCTCCTCGGCGATCTCCCGGATGATCGGGTTCTTGCCGTCGTCGAGGATCCAGGTGTTGTGGGGCAGGAGCATGTCCCGGGCCGCCAGGGCCGTCTTGGTGGTGAGGTGAGCGGGCTCGCCGGCGCAACAGATGTAGACGTCGGTGGCCGGGGTCTCGATCTCGCCGGTCAGCAGTGACCGACGGATGACCGCCAGGTCCTCCGGTTCGGGGATGTCCGACCGGTAGGAGACGAGCGTCGACCAGATGCCGATCGTGTGCAGCACCACGATCGACTCGGCGATCACGGTCAGCACCCACAGCAGCGGCGCGTTCTCGTGCGCCCGGTCGTAGATGAAGGTCAGATACCAACCGGCGCAGGCGAGTCCGAGGATGACGGCGAACTTCGTCGACTGCTGGAAGTCACGCCAGGGCACGTCGTGCTGTTCGACGGGCGGCGGCGCGAACGGGTGACGGATCACCTCGACATCGAGGGGATCGTCCTCACGGAGCGCCTCCGTGCTGAGCTCGGTCAACGGCCTGCCGTCGCGAGCGCGCCGGTTCTTGCGACGGCCGAGCATCAGGCGGTGTCCTGGTGCTCGTCACGCACACGCATCTCACGGTCGAGCAGGTAGATGAGCTCGCCGAGCGTCTGCTGCGCGGCCTCGATCCGGGCCTCGATGCGGTCGGTCGCCCGCCGCCGGAGCTGGCCCGACGGCACGGGATCGGCGCCATTCGGGCCGTTGGCCACCCACCGCATCCGAACCGGCGCCTCGTCGGCCGTCTCGTCGCCCGTCGTGGCCGCCTCGGCCGGGCGGGCCTCGTGGAGCAGGCGCTCGGCGTCGCGCACGTCTTTCGGCGCCCGCTGGTACTGGGTCGGTGCGAGCGGGTCGTCGATCACGTGGGTGAGGTCGCTCTCGGCGGCCGTGGCAGCGAGTGCCTCGAGCACGCGGTCGAGGTAGGCCTGGAGTTCGGCGTTCTCCTGCTGGAGCTGATGGACCATCTCGACGAGCGCCGGATCCTGGGTCGGGGCCGCGCTCTCGGGCGTGACCGGGGTGTCGGTCTCCGTCTCGTCGCCGGTCGGCTGATCTCGAGAGTCCCGCGCCGCGACGAGCCGCACCGAGGGGGGCGGTGTGGCCGGTTGGGGCGGGGGAAGTCGGAGCTCGGTCATGACGGGGCCTCCATCGAGGTGATCGTGGCGATGAGGCTCCGTCGGACCGGGCGAGGGGGCTTGTGAGCGGTCGCCACAACCCCGACTCGAGGGGATCTGGGGGTCGATGCACGCCCCTGAGCAGGGGAAATGCCCCTCATCGGAGTGGTCGCCCGGTGAGGTCTGTGCGGTTCTTCCCACGGGTGCGATGCATCACCGTGGGCCGGATGGCCCGTCCGGAGCGCGGCGATTCACCCGCTGCATGGGTCCCGGCGTGGGACCCGGTCACCCGATGTGGGGGATCACGCCGTGGCGGGCACGGACCGTGAGGCGTTGGTCGCGATGGCGTCGATGATCTCCGCCAGGCGCGGCAGCGGCAGATCGTGGGCCATGTCGTTGAACATCAACAGGCGAGATCCGGGCACGGCCTCGGCGGTGGCCATGCCTCCGGAGGGCATCACCAGGAGGTCCTGCATGCCGTGGATCACGAGCGTGGGCGCCGCGATCGAGCCGAGAGCCTCGGTCCGATCCGGGGTGTTGATGATGGCCATCGTCTGACGGGACACCCCGATCGGGCGGTAGCTGCGTTCCTGCTCGGCCCGGATCCTGGCCGCGGCGTACTCCGGATCGAAGTGCGGGCCCGAGATGGCCTTCCAGATCGTCATGGCGGCGTCGAACCGCTTCGTCGGGTCGCGGTCGATGCGGGCGTAGGTCGGCAGCAACGACGCCGACATCCGCCCGACGCGCCGGCTCCCGGTCGTCGACATGATCGAGCAGAGGCTCCGCACCGCCTCCGGGTGCTCGATCGCCATGATCTGGGCGATCATTCCACCCATCGAGACCCCGACGACGTGTGCCGAGTCGATCCCGAGAGCGTCGAGCAGCCCGGCGGCATCGTCGGCCATGTCGGTGAGGGTGTAGCCGGGATCGGGGGCGCGACCCCGCAGCAGGGCCTTGGCCTGGGCCCGCGGGGTCATCGCCGGTGCGGTGAACTCGGTCGAGAGCCCGGCATCGCGGTTGTCGAACCGGATCACCTCGAAACCCTCGGCGACCAACCCGTCGACGAACTCGGAGGGCCATGACGTCAGCTGGCCCGCCAGGCCCATCACGAGCAGGAGGGGTTCGCCGGATCCCGACCGTTCGTACTCGAGCGTGACACCGTTCACCTGGACTGCGGCCATGCCGCGACGCTAGCGGCTCGGTCCACCCGTCTCGTCTGCCCGCCGCCCCGCCCGGACCGGGTTCGCCGGCGACGTCACGAGCAGGACCCGAGAAGACCGGGCCCGAGGTCGGCCACTACGGTTCGGCGATGACCGATCAGCCGTGGACCGGAGACGCCGTCTCGCTCGTCGAAGCCTTCCGCAGGGGCGAGCGCAGCCCCGTGGAGGAGATGTCGGCGACGCTCGCCGCGATCGAGCGGTCGGAGTTGAACGCCGTGTCGTTCGTCGATGCCGAGCGTGCCTCGGCCGGGGCGGCTGGTGCGGATCTCTCGCTGCCGTTCGGCGGGGTGCCGTTCGGGGTGAAGGAGTTGGACCGGGTCGCCGGGTGGCCCGACACCGGTGCGTCGCTGGCCCTCGCCGACCGGGTGGCGGACACGACCGACACGAAGATCGCCCGGTTCGCCGAGGCCGGTGGGGTGCCGTTCGGGCTCACCACGTCGTCCGAGTTCGGTGGGGTGAACCAGACCTGGACTCGCCTGAACGGCGCGACCCACAACCCGTGGCAGCCGGGTCGGACTCCGGGAGGGTCGTCCGGAGGCTCCGCCGCGGGGGTGGCCGGCGGCTTGTTCACGATCGCGACCGGTGGTGATGGCGGCGGGTCCATCCGGATCCCGGCCGGATTCTGCGGACTGGTCGGCTTGAAGTGCACGTGGGGGCGGATCCCGCGTGGTCCGGTGGTCGGACCCGGCAACCTCACGGCCGTTCCGGGTGTGTTGACGCGGTCGGTCCGCGACACCGCTCGCTGGTTCGACAACGTCAACGGCTTCGATCGTCGGGACCCGTTGAGCCTTCCGAGGGTCGACGGCTGGGAGGCGGGCCTCGGGACGCTCGGCGACGACGTCCGCGGGCTGACCGTCGCCGTCGTGCCGGAGTTCGCGGGCAGCATCGTGGCCGACGAGACGGTCGAGCTGGTGCTCGAAGCGGCGGGTTGGCTGATCGACGAGGCGGGACTGACCCGGGTCGACCTCGATCCCGTCATCCCCCGCAGCGGCGGCGCGTGGTCGGCGACCGGGGGGCTGGGGTTGCTCGCCGCACTCGGCGATCGGTATCCGGACGGTGTCGATCAGCTGACCCGGTTGATGGAGCTCGGCGTCCGGGCGACGGTCGAACACTACGACGCCCACGTCGCCGTACAGGCCGAGCGGACCCGGATCGAGTTGAACGAGGCGATGGCGGCGATGTTCGACGAGGTCGATCTGGTGATCACCGCGACCAACCCGCACACGGCGTTCGACGCCGAGGGTCGGCTCCCCACGGACTTCGGCGGGAAGCCGGCCAAACCGATCAACAACGGCGCGTTGACGATTCCGTCGAACATCTACGGGAACCCGGCGATCTCGATCCCGATCGGGAGTGGATCCGATGGCCTGCCGGTCGGGGTCCAGGTGCTCGCCGGGCACCATCGCGAGCCGATCCTGCTCGAACTCGCCCACCTGGTCGAGCAGGGGCGGCCGTGGCCCCTCGTGGCCCCGGCCGATCGAGGCCGACTCAGTCGGTGATGATCCTGACCGGGACCCAGCCACGAACCGAGTTGACCATGAACGCTGCATCGGCCCGGTCCAGGTCGCCCAGGGTGAGCACCCGCTCGCTGACCTTGTCGTAGGCGAGGAGCTCGGCCCGGAGGGTGCCGGGGAGCAGGCCGGCATCGTGGTGCGGCGTCACCAGTTGTCCATCGATCTCGAGCACGAGGTTGCCGATGGTGGTCTCGCAGAGCTCGCCGCGTTCGTTGACGAGCACGACGTCCGGGGCGTCGGGGAAGCGGGCGCGGGCGGCGTCGTAGCGCGATCGCTCGGTGGTCTTGTGTCGGAGCCACGGGTCGTCGGAACGCACCGGGACGGGATCGATCGGCAGCGCCCAGAGCCCACCTCGGCCGACCGGGTCGGGGCGTGGCCGATGGTCGACGTCGACCGCGCCTGATCGGTCGACGCGGAGCCGCAGCACCCCAGCGCCGAGCTCGGTCGACTCCTGCCGGAGACGGTCGGTGAGCACGAGGCGGTCGACGGGAACGCCGAGGCTCAGCGCGGCGTCACAGAGGCGGTCGATGTGTTCATGGGCCAGGATCGGATCGCCGTGGGCGACGGCGATCGTCTCCAACAGTTCGAATCTGCCGGCGGCGGCATCGAGCACCCGCGCCTTGGTGTGGGCCTCGGCCCACTCGTCGTCGTTGTCGGAGTCCCAGACGATGCCGCCTCCGACGCCGTAGGTCGCGGTGCCGCGGTCGAGGTCGATCCAGGCGGTTCGGATGGCGACGTTCAGCTCGAGCCACCCGTCGGGTGAGATGACACCCGCTGCGCCGCAGTAGACGCCGCGCCCGTCCGGCTCGAGCTCGGTGATGATCCGGCTGGTCGAGTACTTCGGTGCGCCCGTGATCGAGGCCGCGGGGAACGTCGCCTCGAGGAGTTCGACGAGGCCGACATCGGTGTCGCAGACGACCCGCGAGACCATCTGGTGCACGGTGGGGTAGTGCTCGATGTCGTGGAGTGCGGTCACTCGAACCGAGCCGATCTCGGCGATCCGGCCGAGATCGTTGCGCATCATGTCGCAGATCATCGTGTTCTCGGCGCGGTCCTTGATCGACGCCGCCAGCTCGTCGGCCAGGGCGGCGTCGAGCCGGGCATCGGGGTCGCGTCGACGGGTGCCCTTCATCGGGGCCGTTTCGACCCGACGACCGTCGCGTCGAAGGAACAGTTCGGGTGATGCCGAACAGACCGCGGCGCCGTCGAGATCGAGGAAGAGCGCGTGGTCATGGACTCGGGAGGCGACGAGGTCTTCGAAGAGGCCGAGCGCGTCACCGCGGAACGCCGCATCCATCCGGAAGGTGTGATTCACCTGATAGGTGTCGCCGGCGGCGATGGCCGCATGGATCCGGTCCAGCGCGATCCCGTAGCTCGAGCGATCGATCCGGGGCGTCCAGTCGCCGATGCGGTAGGGCCCACCGGGTGCCAGCGGACCGTCGATGGCGTGGTCGAAGAGGCCGAAACAGACGAGCGGAGTCCGGGCATCACGGTGTGCCTCGAGCCCACGGTCGAAGGCCGGCGTGGCGTCGTAGGAGATGAACCCGACCGCCCACCGCCCATTCGAGACCTCTGTTTCGAGCCGGTCGAGCGCGGGCATGACCTCGTCGAGTTCCCAGGCGATCACCTGGCCGACGGCGCCGTCGAACGACCACCAACCTCCGTCTGCCCGGCGCATCTGGGCTCGCTGAGGTCGCACGTTCGAGCGGTCGACGCCAGGCGCGGCGTCGTCGATGGCGAAGGGGGTCGGTGTGTCGTCGATCAAGCTCACAGCACCCAACCCAACGTCGGACGGTTCGGAAAGGTTCCCGACCCGGGGCCCGGTGATGTTCGTCGATGAACGGGGTTTCGTCACGCGCGGTTCCCGCAGGACGAAACCGCTCGGCGAAGGGCAGCTCAGCCGTCGTTGTGGTTGGCCACCATGGAGCGGGCGATCACCTTGAGGCACAGCGTCTCGTCCGCGCCTTCGAAGATGCTCAGCACGCGAGCGTCGACGAACAGCCGCGACACGGTGTACTCCTCGGCATATCCCATGCCACCGTGGATCTGGAGCGCCTCTCGGGTGACCCACTCCGCGGCCTTGCAGACGTAGGCCTTGATGAGCGTCGCTTCCATCTTGCCCTCGCCCTTGGCCATCATCCGGCCCACCTGATAGGCGAACTGGCGGCTGGCCTGGATGATCGCCGCCATCCGCCCGAGCTTGGCCCGGGTGAGTTGGTACTCGACGATGTTCTCGCCGAACACGACGCGGTTCTGGGCGTAGTCGAGGGCCTCCTCGTAGGCGGCCTGCATCACGCCGACCGCGCGGGCTGCCGTCTGGAGACGGCCGTTCTCGAAGCCGGCCATCTGGTAGTAGAAGCCACGCCCTTCACCGTCGGCTTCGCCGATGAGGTTCTCGGCGGGCACGAACCAGTTGTCGAAGGCGACCTCGTAGGAGTGCATGCCTCGGTAGCCGATGGTGTCGATCGGTCGCGCTTCCATCGTGCCCGTGCCGAAGCCGTGCTCGGCGGAGTTCACGAAGCCGTGGCCGTCGCCGCGCTCCTTGGGACAGATCAGGATGGAGAGGCCACGGTGCCCCTTGGTTCGATCCGGATCGGTTCGGGCCAGCACCATCAACACATCGGCGCGGGCGCCGAAGGTGCACCAGGTCTTGGTGCCGTTGATGATGAACCCGCTGCCGTCGTCGGTGCGGGTGGCGGTCACCTTCACTCCGGCGACGTCGGAGCCGTAATCGGGCTCGGTGACGGCGACGGCGTTCATGATCTCGCCGGTGGCGAGTCGAGGGAGCCAGGCCTGCTTCTGCGCTTCGGTGCCGCCGGCTTCGAGCGCTCGGGCGAGGATCTCGGGCCGGGTGATGAGCGATCCGGCCGCGCCGAGCGAGCCGCGGGAGAGTTCCTCGGTGGCGATGACCATGCCGAAGTAGTCGGACTCGCCGCCGGTGGCGAACCCGCCGTACTCCTCCGGGATCGAGAGGCCGAACAGGCCCATCTCGGCCAGACCCTGGATGAGATCCTCGGGGATGTCGGCGTTCTCCCGATGGATGTGCTCGGCGACCGGCACGACCTGATCCTCGGCGAACCGGCGGAAGGTGTCTTGGACGAGCTCGAAGTCGTCGTCGAGGTGGCGGTCGCCCTGGATCTCGGCGAAGGCGGCGAGCACCGCCGGGTCACGCCAGGTGCTCACGAACTCGCGTGCGCCGTCCAGGGCGTCGGGTTCGACACCCCAGTGTGACTCCCGGCCCCAGAGCTTGGCACCGAGGTCGGCGATGGCATCGGCGACGAAGATGCAGGTCAGGCCGCCCTCGTCGTCGCCCTTCGCCCCGTAGTCGAGCATCGAGCGCGCCGTCTCCACGGCGGCAGCAGCGTGGGCGAGGTCGTAGGCGAGGACCTGGTCCGCATCGACCGACCCGGTCTCGGCCAGACGGGCCGTCCCGGAGCGGACGATGCCCGCCGCGAGCTCGATGGCTTCGGCGGCGGTGGTGAGGTCGGGGTGGGGCGGTGTCGTCGCTGACATGGGGCGAGACGGTAGTGCCCGCGCTAGCTGCGGGGCACATTCAGCAAGCACGTGGGCGGGGGTCGACCCGCCCACGTGCTCACCGGCGCATCACTTGATCCGGATGTTGCTCGAATCGACCGTCGGACCGGCCTGGAGGACCACTGTGCCGCTCACCGTCTCGGTGATCGTCACGGTCAGCTCGTCCTCGTCGATGGCGTCGTTGCGGTCGAAGCTGGCGGAGACCGCCTCGACCCTGATGCTCACCTCCACACCGTCGAGCACACCCGTGCCTTCGACGATGCCGCTGGCGCCGTCGACCACCATGAAGGTGAGGTCGTCGGTGCGGACGTCGATGCCGTCCTTGCCGGGTGTCTTGACCTGGATGTGGCCGTTGAGCCGCTGGTCGTTGCCGACGTAGTTGGGGTTGAACTGCACGTCGATCCGGCCGTGGCTCGGATGATCGATGCGGGCGTTGCCCGAGACCGACGACCCGTCCGGGTCGAACACGACGACCGAGACGGTCTCGGTGACGGTGACCCCCGAGCCGAGGAAGATCGTGGCCGTCACGTCGTAGATGCCGGCGAAGCCGTAGGTGTGGCTGCCGCTGGTTGCGTCGACGACGGTGCCGTCGCCCCAGTCGATCTCGACCCGATCGGCCGAGCCGCCGCTCACCACGACCGATGCCGTCACGTCACCATCGACGGCGAGCACGGTCGGGTCGACCGTGAGCGTCAGCGTCGGTGCCGGTTCGACCACGTAGGTGAACGTGCGTGTCGTCGTGTTGCCGGCCACGTCGGTCGCCGTCACCGTGAACGAGCCGCTCCCGGCCGTGGAGGTGTCGATCGGCGCGCCGTCGGCCACCGAACTCGAACACGTCACGGTGCCGGAGCCGGCGTCGCGACAGTCGTAGTCGACCTCGGCGAGTGCGCCGAAGGGAATCGAGATCGGCGTACCGCTGGCCACGACCGGTCCGGTCCGGTCGATCGGCACCACGAACGTCGACACCGTGCCGTCGGCGGCGGTGACGGAGACGATGTGCACGCCGTCGTCGACGATGGTCGTGCCCGTGACCGGCACCGGTGTGCCGTCGATGGTCACGGCGGTGGCACCGTCGACCGCGAGGTCGACCGGCCCGGTGTACCAGGCGTCGGTCTGTGGGCCGGTGAGATCGACGGTCACGCCACCTTCGCCGGGCGCCGGCGGTTCCGGGGCCTGCTCGGCCCGGTGGAGTGTGCCCTTGGAGGACGACACCGACACGAGGCCGCTCGGCTCGACGGCCTGCACGAGGTACTCGACCTCGGTCGTGCCGGCGGGGACCGACCCGCCACCACTCCACGGGCTGCCGTTCACGAGGTCGACGCTCTGCCAGTCGGTGGAGATGTCGGACCGGTAGAGCACGACGACCCGGGCCGCATCGAGGTTGTCCTCGAGGTCGACGATGAAGCCGACCGTGCCGTCCACGATCGCCGCCTGGACCTGCCGGATCACCGCAGCGTCCTGGTCGTCGGCGAGCGGATCGGTCGGATCGACGTAGAAGACCTCGTAGTCGATGTCGTCGAAGAGGCGCTGGGTCCCGGTCTCGGCGTCGTACTGCCCGACGATGAGGTTCAGGTTCTGCGCTTCGATCGTGCGGCCGCCCGGATCCGGGTTGGGCCGCTCGTACGACGCCACGGCGGCGAAGGTCGAGGGGAACACGATGGTCGGGTCCTCGATCTCACCCTCCCGGGAGCTGTCGTCGATGATCGGCCGGGCGTAGGCCATGTCGGCGACGGTCACATCGGTCGAGGTCCAGTCGGTGATGATCGCACCCCGGGCGACCAGGCCGTCGACGGTGACGTCGATCGTGGTCATCGGCTGGATCGGCCGGTAGTGGATCTCGAGGGTCTGACCGTCGACGCTCCAGTAGGAGCCGTGCACCGAGGTCTCCGGCGTGACGCTGATGGCGGCGATGCCGCTGCCCGACGGCTGACCGGTGAAGGGGTCTTCACCGATCACGAGGTCGGTTTCCGGATCGTCGTCGCCCCCCAGGCCCGGCACCTTGTACATCGGCAGGCCGTAGGTGGTGAACTGCTGGATGACCTTCTCGTCGTAGACGCCGTACAGACCCGCACGTGCGTAGTAGTTCTGCAGCGACTCGACGACGGCCTGACCGAGGGTCAGGTCGCCGTCGAGGGCCTGGGCCATGCCGACGATGAGCTCTTCGGTGAGGCCGATCGTGACCGTCTCGCCGTAGCCGTAGCCGGTGTTGCCGATGAGCGAACCGCCGGCACCGTTGAACGTCTGGGCCCAGTCGGCCGGCAGGCTCGGGCTGGAACCGATGGCGATGTCGGACACGCTGAGTGCGGCGTGGCACCCCATGGTGAACAACACGTTGCCGCTGAGGTCGGCCGTCGCTCCCGAGAGGTAGTTCTCGACGTCGGACACCTGGAACAGCGTGCTCTCGCCGTAACTCGCCTCACTGCTCAGCTGTTCGGCTGCCGGGAGGGCCCGGGCGTAGTCGTAGTGGGCGTTCGCCGACACGAGTCGCGGCCCACCATCGGTGAGGAACGCGTTCTCCAGGTCGTCGTCGGACCAGGTCTCGGAGTTGATCTCGGTGGTCGCGAAGCCGTTCCGCTCCAGAGCGTCGGTCGTGGCGGCGGTGCCGTCGGCGAGGAAGTCGTACCCCGTCACGAGTGCACTCACGCCCGGGTCGAGTTCACCCTCGAAGGTGATGAACGTGTCGATCGCCGACTGGATGTCGCCGGCGTCCTCGACGAGACGGCCCACCGAGATCTCCGGCAGATACAGCAGCCGGTCGAGCCACGGGATCGGATCGGGATCGCCGTAGGGGGCGTCGGTCAGGATCTTGCTGGCCACGAAGGCGCCGTAGACGCCGGGGGCCTGGGTCGGCCCGAACTCGGCCGCGAAGGTCGACTCGTTGGCGTAGCCGGTCGCATCGGTCTGGCGATGGAACGGCAGCACGTCGTCGCCACCGACGATCGTCACGTACCGGAGCGACTCGTTGTCGGTCGCATAATCGACCACGAGCTCCCGGATGTCCTTGGCGATCGCATCGGCGGCCGCCCAGTCACACGGGTTGGCATCCCACGCCGCGAAGTTCGTCACCGCATCGGTGAAGAGGATCTCGGCGGCACCGAAGTTGTTCGTGTTCAGGAACTCGACGAGTGCCTGGGCCGAGGCGAGGGCCTCGGCGGCGGCGGTCTCGCCGTGCACGGCGCCGAAGCGCTGCTGGTCGAACAGGATCAGCGTCTCGAGCCCCTCGGGCAGCGCATTCGCTCCGGCGGCGGTTCCGCCGGTGAACGAGCGGGGCGGGCAGGCCGGAGCCGGCACGTCCTCACGGAAGCGGACCCGCAGCACGTAGGGCTCGTCGCTGGTGGCGCCGTTGTAGCCCGAGACCTGGATCCCGTACGTCGTGGCCACGCCGTCCAGGTCGGTGTCGGAGACGACCTCGTCGCCGATGCCACGGCCGGCTGATGATTCCGCGAGGGCCTGATCCGGATCGATCGGCACGTCACCCAGATCCTCGGGTTCGAGGTCCTGGCCGACGAGCTGGGCGAAGCCATCGTCCTCGACGACCCGGGTGGTGGGGCCGTCGGCGGTCGAGCCGTCGCCGCCGGCGGGCAGGGCCGTCTCGGGCTTGTACAACACGAGGTCGCTGTCCTGGCTCTGATGGCTCAGGAAGACCGAGGTCGTGAAACCCTCACCGGGGGAGTCGATCGTGAATCGGTCGATCTCGTCCGGGTCGGACAGGTAGCCGAGGATCAGCAGGTCGGCCGGGGCGGTCGCCCGGGCGGGCACGGCCTCGACGGTGTGCGTCGCGCTCGGCCCGCTCGTCTCGGCACCCGTGCCGCCGGTCGCCGTGGCGACGGCGGTGGTCGTGCCGAGGTCGAGGCTCGGGGACACATCGAAGCTCAGCGTCTCGGTGCCGGCGGTCGTGTCGAGGAACCACGACAGCGCCTGGGCTCCGCCCGACTCCTCGATCACCGGATCGAGTGCCGGTGCGCCGGCGAACGTCGCCGTGCCGGAGCGGTAGCGGTACCCGGCGGGCAACTCGACGGTCGTCGAGACGAGGCCCGTGCCCGTCGTGGTCAGCGCCGCGGCGTAGGTCACCACGGTCGCTCCGGCGACGTGATCCTGGATCCCGATGGCGCCCAGATCGAGCTCTTCCCAGGCGTAGTCCGAGGCGACCACGAGGGCGAGCAGGATGTCGGCGAGCGTGAGCTGATCGAGGACCTCGTCCGGGAGGTCGGCGAGGGTGCCCGTGCCGAAGTAGTCGGCGAGGTCGACGAGACCTTCGCCGGTCTCGACCTCGACGGCACTCAGGGGCACGGCCGAGAGCGGCACGGCGCCCAGTGGAGTCGACGCCAGGTCGCCGCCGTCGGCCTCGAGCAGGACGGCCGCTTCGAACAGCGTCGTGTCGTCGTCGAGCCCCAGATCGGCGCAGGTGGGGGCGGCGAACAGGTCGCAGCCGAATCCGCCGGCGACGTCACCGACGGCGCCGAGCGGGACCGCACCGAGGGGCGTTCCCTGGAGATCGACGGCGCCGAGTGGCACGGCGCCGAGCGGGACGGCGCCGAGTGGGACGGCGGAGAGCGGAATGGCACCCAACGGAGCGCCGTCGATCTCGACCGCCGACAGCGGCGTGCTGCCGAGCGAGACGGCGCCGAGTGGCACGGCCCCGAGTGGCACGGCCGAGAGCGGTACGGCACCCAATGGCACCGCCCCGAGCGGCACGGCCGACAGGGGTACGGCACCCAATGGCACCGCCCCGAGCGGCACTGCGCCAAGAGGGACGGCCGAGAGTGGCACGGCGCCGAGCGGTGCCGCGGCCACGTCGTAGCCGGCGAGCTCGAGCCCGATGAGGGTGTCACCCACATCGCTGCAGTTGATGCCCTGCGTGGCGGCGTCGAGGCAGACCTCGTTGGCCACCGCGCTGAGCGGAGCGACTCCGAGTGCGAGGCCGGCGATCGAGACGGCACCGAGTGGTGAGGCACTCAGGTCGACCGCGCTGAGCGGCACGCCCTGGATCGGATGGTTGGCGGGGAGGCTGTCGAGCAGCTCCTCCAGCGTGACGGCCTGGGGCAGCTGGCCCTCGAAGTCCGTGCCGACCAGCAGGGCGCTCCAACCGCCGGGGAAGTCGACCGCCGACAGCGGCACGGCGCTCAGAGGCACCGCACCGAGCGGGACGGCGCCCAACGGGACCGCACCGAGCGGCACGGCGCCGAGGGGCACCGCACCGAGCGGGGATTCGGCCAGGTCGACGGCGCCGAGCGGCACCGCGCCGAGGGGCACCGCGCCGAGGGGCACCGCACCGAGCGGCGCGGCCTCGGTCGCGGTCTCCTCACCGGAGGCGAGCAGCGCCTCGATGGGGATGTCGCCGAGCGGAACCTCGGTCACGCCGGGGCCGGTCGTCGGCTGGTCGACGCTCAGGTCGATCGAGACGACGGTGGCGTCCGAGGGAAGTTGCCCGCACTCGGAGAACTCCGAAGACGCCGCGGGGGAACCACCGCCGGTGAACGTCGACCGGTTGGTCGCCGTGAAGACGGGCCGGCCGGCAACGGTGGCGAGCGGGATGTCGAAGCTCACCGTCGTCGCGAAGAACGTGGCGTTTCGCGAGCCGAGGTAGACATCGCCTTCCCCGAATCCGCTCGGGTCACACTCGGCCGACGCGTACAGATCGACCGTGGTGCTCGGGGTCGACGACACCGTGACCGTGATGGATGTCGCGCCACTGGTGACGGAGGTGATCGTCGGGAACGGCCCGTTGGGACCGTCGTTGTCCCGATCGATGCCGAGTCCGCCGTTGTCGCGGATCGAGTTGCCGACGATGCTCACCGTGGCGTCGCCGACGACGGTGATGCCGTTGCCGTCGTTTGTGGCGATCACGTTCGACCCCATCGCGTCCCCGATCGAACCGAGCGCCGCATCGGGGCTGGTCGGAGCGACCACCACACCGTCGCCGCCATTGGGTAGCGGGTCACCGCTCGCTGCGACGCCGATGTTGTTGAGGTTCACCTCGAAGTTGCCGAGTTTCACCTGCACGCCGTTGCCGCCGTTGCCGCTGATCACGTTCGCGATGATCGACGTACGGTTCGGCGTGACGGACTGATCGGCGAGGTTGATGCCGAGGCCGTTGGGCCGGGCGAGCTCGCCGGTGCGGTCGGTGCCGATGCGATTGCCGCGGATGAGGCCCTCGACACCCAGGAAGTCGATGCCGCCATTGGTGTTGTTGGAGATCAGGTTGTCGAGGATCTGTGTGCCGGTCGAGGTGTCGGCGACGGTGACGCCGATCTGATTCGGCTCGGTCGGATCGATGTCCGCCGTGCGCACACCGAGTCGATTCCGCTCGATGAGTGCGTTCGATCCCTGGACGCGGATGGCGGACTGGGGGAACCCGGAGATCGCGAGACCTCGCACCGTGACGTCGTCGGCGATGATGTCGAGGCCGTCAGGTGTGTCGCTCGAGATCGCGAGCCAACGGAGGCCGACCGTGACACCGGCGGCATCGAAGGGCGCGCCGGGGTTGTCGAACTGGGTGGTCGCATCGATGACCACGGGCGACGTGATGGCCGGCAGCGGCGTCGCAACGCCGATGACGTGGGGTCCGCCACGTGGGATGTCGAACTCGATCGTTCCGCCGGCCTGGGCGTTCATCTCCTCGATCGCCGCACGGAGGGAGCAGCTGCCGGCGGCCGTCGGTCCGCAAAGTCCGTCACCGGGCACGGGGTCGGGGTCGTCGGCGACGCTGTTGACCACGAGCGTTCCGGAGAACGGCGGGGCGACGTTGTTGACGGTGTCGTAGATCTCGATGGTGCCGGCGTCGGTCTCGGGCCCTCCGAGCACGTCGGGGTCCGCGGTCGGCGCGCCGACCGCCATGAACTCGAGGTCGGCGATGGCGATCGCCGAGCCGAAGCCGGTCCCGGGATCACCGGTGAACCGCCAGTCGTTCGTGACGTCATGGCCGATCACGTAGACCTGGTCGATCGATGGGGCGCCGATGGCGACCTCCTGACCGAAGGCCAGATCCGTGAGGTCGATCTCGGCGTCGACGTCGCCGCCGGCGAGCACCTGGGCCTCGCCCGGGGCGAACTCGCCCGAGAGGTCGACCTCGTCGAAGTCGAGGTCGGTGAAGAAGCCGCTCGGGAGCGGGCCGGTGGCCACGTTGAGTCGTGGACTGCCGAATCCGCCCGGGATCAGCGCCACCAGGTCGAGCGAGCGGTCGCCGGTGAAGTCGATCAGCTCGATGATCTCGCCGAGGTGGTCCTGCTCGGCGGTGTCGTTGATCATCGTGAACTCGGCGTCGGCGAAGCTGTCGAATCGGCCGCCGGCCTGGTCGAAGCCGAAGATCGCACCGGCTTCGATGAAGGAGCCGTTGTCCCAATCGGGAGCGCCGACGAGCAGGTCCTGCGGTTCGTTGACGATCCCGACGACTTCGCCAGCGGCGAGATCGGCGCCGAAGCGCGAGTTGCCAGGCCCGGTCAGGACCGAGATCGGGCCGATGGTCGAGAAGAAGCTGGCGTTGCTGAAGATCTCGACCCGCTCGAATCCGGCCATTCCGACGGCCAGCTCGTCGGTCGAGGGGATCCCGTCGAAGTCGGCCACGGCCAGTGCCGTCTCGCCGCCGAAACTGATTGTCGTGCCGTAGTCGGGCTGGATGCCGAACGAGCCGACCCCGGGGTAGGAGAACACCGAGAGACCGAAGTCTCCGTTGGTGATCAGCTCTCCGGTGCCGTCGCCGTTGAAGTCGGCGACCTCGAGCAGCGTCGGCCTGTAGCCGGTGATCGTGGTGTCGGGCGCTCGGCCGGGTGCGCCGCCGCCCTCGAGCGCACGGTCGATCAGGAGCGTGTCGTCGGTGAGCGGCGTCGTCGAGCCGAGCCAGATGTGGATCGACGATGGGCGCTGCGTCGTGATGAGGTCGTCGACGTCGTCACCGTTGACGTCGCGGAGCAGGACGATCTCACCGAGTTGGGCACCGGGGTCACCGCCGGCGACGGTGCTGTCGCCGGGCGCGGCATTGAGCGGGCCGTCGAAGGCCGCCGCCGGTGCCGTTGCCATGAGTGCACTCACCATGGCTGCCGCCAGGCACGCAGAAAGGTTCCGATGTCGCCGCTTGATCACAGTGTCCCGCCTGATCGCTTGTTCAACTGCGACGCACGGTAACAGCTTGCGGTCACCCAGGGTGAGGATCCGTACCCTGTGTGCTGGGATCGCGCACCCACCAACGGCGTGATCGTGGCCCCTTTCGGGTCGTTGCAACCGTCGGTTGACTACGGTCGGCAGCCCATGGCTCCCCGGAATCCACAGTTCTCGCTGTATCTGCCACGCACGGTGCTCGCGTGGCAGGCCGCTGAGCACGGCGAGCGGGTGCGTCGTGTCGACGGGACGATGGTCTTCGCCGACATCTCGGGGTTCACCCCGATGGTCGAGCGGGCGAGCGCCGAGGGGCGCGAGGGCGCTGAGCGGGTGTCGGGCGTGCTCAACAGCCTCTTCGAGGAGATCCTCGCCGTCGTCGTCGACGAGGGTGGCGACATCCTCATGTTCGGTGGGGATGCGTCGCTCATCTGGTTCGAGGGAACCGACCACGTCGAGCGTGCCGCCCGAGCGTCGCTCGACATGCAGGAAGCCATCGAGGATGTCGGGATCGATGGCGTCGGCATCTCCGTCGGCCTCGAGACCGGCGAGATCGCGATGGTGCTCGGAGGGGTCGGACATCGGGAGCTGCTCACGTTCGGCCCGGCCGTCGACGGTGCGCTCGCCGCGGAGAAGGTCGCGGGGACCGGCGAGGTCCGGGTCGGGGTGGAAGCGGCAGCGGTCCTGCCCGCCGACACGCTCGAGCTCGATGCGTCGGGTGCGCCGGCGCTGCTGGTCGACGTGGCCGATCCGACGGGTGTCGCGCCGGCGATGCTCGTCCCGAACGCGGACCACCTCGATCTCGCCGACTTCATCCCTGAGGCGCTCCGCGGCGCGTTGCGAGTCGCCGGCAGCTTCGCGGAGCATCGTCCTGCGGCGGTCGGCTTCATCCATCTCGACGCCGGTTCGGTGGCACTCGACGATCTCGACGTCGATGAGATCGTGCGGCTCACCGGGGTGATCGAGGCCGAATCGAATCGTCATGATGTCGCCGTACTCGGCAGCGACTGCGAGATCGGCGGCGTCAAGTTCCTCCTCGCCGCCGGTGCACCGAAGGCGACGTTGCACGACGAGGAACGCATGCTCCGGACGCTGCGGGCCGTGCAGGACGCAGCGATCGGCAGCACGATCCGGGTGCGCTCGGGGGCCACACGCGGCCACGTGCTCGCCGGCGACTTCGGCGCCTCCGGTCGTCGCTACTACACGATCCTCGGCGATGCGGTGAACCTGGCCGCTCGGCTCATGTCGAAGGCCGAGCCGGGCCAGCTCATCACGATCGACCCGGTCCTCGAGCGGTCGCCGACCGCCTTCGCCATCGACCGGCTACCGCCGGTGACGCTGAAGGGGAAGTCCAAGCCGGTCGCGCCGATCGCGGTCGGTCCCGTGGTCGGAGTCGAGCGAGTCGACTGGGCCCGATTCCTGCCCCTCGTCGGACGTCAGGCCGAACTGTCGCTTCTGATCGAGCGGCTCGGCGAGCTTCGCGACGGTCGCGGTGGGGTCATCGAGATCGTCGGCGGAAGCGGTATCGGCAAGAGCCGACTCGTGGGCGAAGTGCTCGATCGGGCGGTCGCGCTCGACAGCTACGTGCTCATCTGCGAACAGTACGAACGCGACACCCCGTACTTCATCGGCGGGCATCTGCTCCGCGGGATCCTGGCCCTCAAACCCGACTCCGACATCCACGAGGTGGAGGCCCGAGTCGACGAAGTGATCGCGGTCGAACCGGGGCTCGCTCCGTTCCGCCCGCTTCTCGGCGTCCCGCTCGGTCTGGACCTCGGGACGACGAAGGAGGTCGACGACCTCGGCACCGAGTTCCGCACCGAGAAGATGCACGAGACCGTCGCCGCCTTCCTCGCCGCCGCCCATCCGCAGCCGATGCTGGTCGCCGCCGAGGACACCCAGTGGATGGACGAGGCGAGCCGAGCGCTGCTCGATCACCTCGGACGCCTCGTCGGCGACCGTTCGTGGCTCTTCGTCTCCACGTCGGATCGGCCGCGGGTCGAGGTGTCGGAGCATCACCGGCTGCTCGAGATCGAGCGGCTCGGTGCCGACGACATGCGCACGATGCTCCGCCGGGCTGCCAGGGAGCACCCGGTCTCGGACGCCACGATCGAATCGATCATCGACGTGGCCGACGGCCATCCGTTCTTCGCGGTCGAGCTCGTCCGCCACGGAGAGGTCGGGGGCCTGCCGCAGTCGGTGGAGGCGGTGTTCGCACAGAGGATCGATCGGCTGGACGGCCGTGACCGACAGTTGCTCCGCTACGTCTCCGTGCTCGGCAACTCCTTCGCCTTCGACCTGCTCGGCGAAGCGCTGCCCCAGATCGCACCCTCGTCGGAGGACACCGACACCTGGGAACGACTCGACGCGTTCCTCGACGTGACCGTGTTCGGCAACGTCCAGTTCCGCCAGGACCTCGTCCGGCAGGTCGCGTACGAAGGGTTGACCGTCGAGCGACGCAAGGAGATCCACGGCATCGTCGGCGACGCGCTTCGTCGGCGGTCCCGCCGGCGGGCCCGACGCCAGGCCCCGCTCCTGTCGACACACTTCCATCTCGCCGACCGTTGGGAGGAGTCCTGGGAGTACTCGCGCATCGCCGCCGAAGCGGCCGACGCGGCCAACGCCGTCATCGAAGCACTCGGTCTGTACGAGCGGGCGGTCGAGGCGGGTCGTCGGATCGACGCCGCTCCGATCGAGATCGCCGCCGTCGCGGAAGCGGCGGCCCAGGTCTCCATTCGTATGGGTGCACTCGATCGTGGCGACACCATGCTCGGAGTCGCGCTCGACCTCGGTGAACCCGGCGGGGTCGATCAAGCTCGTCGCCATCGGATCGGTGCCACGATCCGACGTGAGCGCGGGATGCTGGCCGAGGCGAGCGAGAGCCTCGCAGCCGGCCTCGCCGTCCTCGAGGGCGACGAGGACCCGGCCGCTCGCATCGAGTGGGTCGAGTGTCTCGTGGGGCGAGCGGGCGTGCTCCATCGACAGGGCGATCACGAAGCGTCGCTCGCCGCGGCGCTGGAGGCGATCGACGCGGCGGAGAAGACCGGCCACAAGCCGGGTCTCGGTGCGGCGTCATCGATCGCGTTGCTCGACCACGTGCATGTCGGACGGGTCTCGGAGCGGGATCACGGGGCCGAGGCGCTGGCGGTGTTCGAAGAGCTCGACGACCCGCACGGCGGGGCGAAGGTGATGAACAACATCGCGACCCGGCACTACTTCGCTGGCGACTGGCAATCGGCTGCGGACGATTGGCGGGCGGCGGCAGACCTCTACGAGCGTGCGGGCGATGCCATCGGCATGGCGACGACCGTCAACAACCTCGGCGAGGTGCTCGCTGATCAGGGCCACCTCGAGCAGGCGGTGGAGTTGTTCGAAGAGGCGCGCCGCGCCTGGCGGGCCGCATCGTTCGGGATCGGCGTGGCTCTCGCCACGCAGAACCTCGGCCGCACCGCCGCCCGCGCCGGCGAACCGGAGCTGGCCCGGGAGTTGCTCGACGACGCGATGGAACAGTTCGCCGCGAACGGCCAACGCGCCTACGAGCTCGACACCGAGCTCCGGATCGCCGAGGTCGCCGCGTACGCCGGTCGACGACACCAGATCGACCTCGGCGACCTCGGCGACGACCTGCCCTCGACGCTGGCGCCGCTGCGCGATCGGTTGGCGGCCTGGGCGGCCGCCGACGCCGACGCTCTCCGGGCGGCCGCGGCGGACACGCCGCCATACGAGCGGGCGATGTGTCTGGATCTGGTCGCTCGCATGACGGGCGATGACGAGGCGGCGGCGGAGGCGAGCGCGATCTTCGACGAACTCGATGCCGTCGGCGCCGCCCGCTACGCGCTGCCCTGAGATCCCACACCCGCCGCGCTTCCGGTCACCGGGTGTCGAACAGTGCCCGCTCCAGGTCGTCGATGGACGGTCGATCGTCGGGGCCATCGCCGGCGTAGCGCCACAGGACCCGTGCGGTGTGGTCGACGATGACGTCGCCGCCCAACTGGAGCGTGTCCTCGTCGGTGCGTCGGAGTCGTGCGCCCGTTCGAAGGAGCTGCAGGTAGCGACGGGCCGCCCGCCAGCCCCACACCCGGCGGACGGATCCTCGGCCGAATCCGAGGGCCCGATAGAGGGTGCGCTCGGGGTCGGCCACGAAACGGAACGGCACCCCGAGATGTCGACGGTGGGCCTCGAGCCGCGACGGGTCGTCGTTGAACGTCACGACGACCACCGCGAGGTCACCTCCGGCGGCCGAGGCCAACCGATCGATGTGGTCCGCCACGTCGACGACGTGGGCCTGGCAGGGGAGTCACGCCAGATGTCGGTGGAAGATCAGCAGTGAGCGTCCACCACCGCCGGTCGATGCCGGCCACAGCTCCCCGACGTGGTCCGGAAGACGCACATCGGGGAGCGGATCGGGGAGAGATGCGGGCATCACCGTCCGAAACCACCGGGGGTCCGGCCGCATTCCCGATCATGGGTGGAGGTGGCATTCGCCCGTGCGGGAGCGGGTTGGTACCGTCCCGCTCCGGATCCCCACCCCCTCCGGAGGCCCCGATGACGATCCACGAACGCCCCTTCGGCCGCTACCTCGAGGACTTCGAGGCCGGCGACATCTACCGCCACTGGCCGGGAAAGACGATCACGGAAGCCGACGATCATCTCTTCTGCATGATCACGATGAACCACCACCCGCTGCATTCCAACGCGTGGTTCGCCGAGAACGAGACGGTGCACGGCAAGAACGTCGTGGTCGGCAACCTCGTCTACTCGCTGGTGCTCGGCATGAGCGTGCCCGACGTGTCGGGCGCGGCGATCGCGAACCTCGAGATCGAGTCGCTGCGTCACTCGAAGCCGACCTTCCACGGCGACACCATCTACGCCGAGACCAAGGTGCTCGCGACCCGCGAGTCCTCCAAGGGCGACCGCGGCATCGTCACCGTGGAGACCAAGGGTCTGAACCAGCGTGGTGAAGAGGTCTGTTACTTCAAGCGCAAGGTGCTCGTGTGGAAACGCGACGCCGCACCCGTCCGCAAGCGCCCCTACGGCGACGACATCTGGGACGAGTCGTGACCCTCGCCGTCGGCGACGACGGCGGCACGTGAGGCGACGATGACCGCTCCGGCGGCGGACGGCTCCGAGCTCGGCCCGGGCTTGGTGGGTGCGGCCATCGCCGTGTCGGCCTGGGCTGCGGGAAGTGTCGTCGTGAAGGCGATCGACCTCGAGGGTCTCGTGGTCGGCGTCTATCGATTCGGTGTCTTCGTGCTGGGCGCCGTCGTCGTGATGCAGCTCCGTGGGCAGCGCTTCCGCGTCGGGATCGTGCGCGATTCGACTCTGGGTGGCCTCGCCCTCGGCGCCGACATCGCGCTGTTCTTCTCCGCCGTCAAGCTCACGAACGTCGTGAACGCGACCCTCATCGGTTCGTTGCAGCCGATCATCGTCGGGGTCGTCGCGGCCCGGTTCTTCGGCGAATCGATCCGACGTCGCGACGCGGCATGGTCGCTCGTGGCGCTGCTCGGTGTGTTCGGTGTGATCCTCGCCTCGAACGGCACACCCGAGTGGTCCGCGGCCGGCGACCTGCTCGCCGTCGGAGCGCTGTTGTCGTGGAGCGGCTACTTCATCGCGTCGAAGCAGTCGAAGGGGCGCATGACCCCGATGGAGTTCACGGTCGGCACCGCCATCTGGGTCGTCCTGATCAACGCCCCGCTGGCTGTGGTGTTCGGGCAGGACCTGTCGTGGCCGAACGCCGAGGACTGGGTCGGCATCGCCGCCTCGGTCCTGCTCGGCGGTGTGGTCGGCCACGTGTGCATGAACTGGTCGCTCGTGCGGATCCCGTTGTGGGTCGGCTCGACCTTCACCCTGTTGATCCCGGTCGTGGCCTCGACCATCGCGTGGATCTTCCTCGGCGAGTCGCTGAGCTGGGGCCAGGCAGCCTGCATGTCCCTCGTCCTGCTGGCCTTGTTCGCCATCGTGCGGGGTCAGGCATCGCCCGCCGCCGCTCCGGCCGCACCCGAGCCGGAGCCGCAACCGGCGTGACCGTGGCGGCGCCGTCACCCGAACCGCTCCCAGCGTCGGCCACGTCGGCCCTTCTCGCCTGGTTCGCCGAGGAGGGCCGGGATCTCCCGTGGCGCCGCACCCGCGACCCGTGGGCGGTCCTCGTCAGCGAACTGATGCTGCAGCAGACCCAGGTCGCCCGGGTCATCGACCGGCTGCCACGCTTCCTGGCCCGATTCCCCGTACCGGCCGACGCGGCATGCTCGGTCGCGGACGTGATCGACGAATGGCGCGGGCTCGGCTACAACCGCCGAGCGGTCAACCTCCACCGCGCTTCGGAGGCCATGGTCGAGCGGCACGACGGTCGGGTCCCCGAGGCTCTCGACGACCTGCTCGCGCTCCCGGGGATCGGCCCGTACACGGCGCGGGCCGTGCGGGCATTCGCCTTCGAATTCGACGACGCCGTGGTCGACACCAACATCGGCCGCATCCTGGCTCGGGTGGTGGGGGAGCGGCTCACACCGACCGCCGCCCAGCGCACCGCCGACGCCTGGGTGCCGAACGGGTGCGGCTGGTCATGGAATCAGGCGGTCATGGAGCTGGGTGCGCTCCGGTGCCGCCCGACCCCGGTGTGTGATGGCTGTCCGCTCGCCGCCTGCTGCCGATGGCATCAGGCCGGTCACCCGTCGCCGGATCCCGCCGTCCGGTCCGCCGCGGTCTCGACCGGCCAGTCACGTTTCGAGGGTTCGGATCGGCAGGGCCGGGGCCGGCTCGTCGATGCGCTGCGACTCGGGGTCGTGGCGGATGTCGACCTCGCGGCGGTGATGGGCTGGGCCGACGATCACGCCCGGGCGCGGCGGGTCGCCGACGGCCTGCTCACCGACGGCCTCGCCGTTCGCGATGGAGCGACCTGGCGCCTCCCCTGAACGCCGTTCGCCTCACTGGCGGTCGGGTGCACTTCCGCAGTTCCTCGACGCGGCGCGGACCGCCACCTCGTGTCGGGCTGCTCAGGCGGTCAGCTTCTCGACGAGTGCCTCGACCGCCTTCTCCGCGATGATCCGCATCTCGTCGTCGGTGCGATCCTGGATGGGATGCTCCACGAAGAGGCGCTCCGGTGCGAAGCCGAGTGCATCGCTCTGGATCTTCGCGGCGTCGACGAACACCGCCGAAGCCACGAAGACACCTGGCACGCCTCGCCGCTCCAGGTCCGTGATGTCGTGCACACTGCACGACGTGCACGAGCCTCAATCCGCCAGGGCCTCGATGACGGCATCACAGGTGGTGGCGATCTCGTGGCGGAGGTCGACCGGTGCGGGTTTGGCGAACGTCGGCTTGCGGTAGTGGTGGACCGTCGCGCCGCGCTCGGTGAGCAGCTCCTCGACCCGTCGGAGGAACACGTCGCCGCGTGGCTTCGAGATGTCGAGGAGGCCGATCGTCGCGCCCTCGAGTGACGACAGACGCGGGGCGGTCTCGATGCCGGCGGCCGCCCGGCCGGCGGTCGGGTCCAGTACGACGGTCATACGTGCGCTCCGTTCGAGAGGTGGTGACGGCTCATGGTGTGACCTCGACGGTCACCGGTGCCGAGCCGACGTCGCCACTCACCCAACCACCGATGAGCGACGAGAACAAGCCGGCGTCCCCGCCGGCATGGACGAACTGGAGGCCACCGGCCCGGAATTTCGGCAGGTCGGCCTCGGCCATCGCCTCGGGGAGTCCCTCCGCGATGCCGCCGGCACCACGGACCAACTCGGCGCCGGAGCGGACGAGCAGCGGTTCGAGTTCGGCCATCACCCGCGCCCGACCCCAGCCGGCCTCGCTGTAGATGCGGCCGTGCTCGGGGGAGAGCACCACGATGCAGTCGAAGCCGATGATGAGCTTCGGATGGGCGTAGGCGAGCAGGACCGACGCGATGCTCCGAGTCAACGACTCCGGGGTCCGCGACAGCTGGTCGACGATGGGGATCGGTCCCTGACCGGCGAACAGCGTGACGGCGTCGGTGCCCGCGGGCAGACCGCGGGCGGCGGCGAGCGGTTCGAACGGCGAGTCGTGTTCCCGCTCGGCGAACGACCAGCCGAGCTTCGACGGAGCGCCCTGCATGCCCATGTCGACCTCGCCCGGTCGGCCACCTCCGAGATTCCGGACCACGAGCTGGAGTGCTCGGCCGATCGTGGAGTTGGCACGGTTGCCCTGGCCGAGCACGTTGTGGCCGCTGTTCATCCCGATCCGTTCGACGATCGGGCCGTTCACGATCACCACGGGACCGGAGAAGTAGGTGGTGGCGAGCAGGCCGTGCATGTTGAACTCGTCGGTGCACGCGGCCTCGACGGCGGCCAGGACGACCGGCAGGTACTCCGGCTTGCAGCCGGCCATGACGGCGTTGATGGCGACCTGTTCGACCGTGACCTCGACCAGGTCCGGTGGGATGGTGGCGACGATCTGGTCGGGTGGCCGCGTCGTGCCCTCGAGCATGCGCAACACGCGTGCCTCCGTCGGCGGCACGACGGGCAGGCCGTCCGACCAGCCCCGGTCGAATGCCATCTCCATCTCGTCTTCGAGCTCCGCGACCTCGATCCGCCGGGCGCGGAGCATGGACCCGGAGAACCGAACGGTGAGCTCGTCGGTCATCGAGGGGTCGACCGACAGCGAACCGCAACCCGGACGCCATTCCGGCAGCCCGTCGCCGAGACTGTCGGCACCGGTGAACGCGATCCACTCCTCCCGGTTCCAACCGACGATGCGGTCGGCCTCCTCGCCGCCGGTTCGTCGGATGAGCGTCGGCACCGTCTCGATGTCGTGGTGCCAACTCACGGCCAGGTCGGCATCGAGGCGCGATCCGATGTCGGCGCAGAACGTGGGATCGTCCTGGACCCAGATCGTGAGGTCGTGGGTTCGGGCGAGATCGCCGAGCACCGGCACCACGAGCTCACACGTGGCGCAGTCGCGCTTGATGATGGCGACGAGGCCATCATCGGGAAGGGCAGGAACCGAGACGGTCGGTCGGGCGCTCATGGAGGTCAGGTTCCCCCTCGCGCCGCCGCGACGCAAATGGGCGGTTCCGTCCGGCAGATGAGACCTCGGTCACATGCGCTGGCCCCGCCACCCCGTCCGTTACTAGTGTCCGAAACGATCTCCGTGGGACCTCGGAGACCCGGGGGGACGCGTCGCACATGCTCGAGATCAGCTTCTTCGGAGTGCGCGGCTCCACGCCGTGCTCGAGCGAGACGACCATGGGTGTCGGCGGAAACACCAGTTGTGTCGTCGTGGAAGCCCCCGGACACGACCCGATCCTGCTCGACCTCGGCACGGGGCTGCGCTACGCCGGCGAAGAGATGTGCGCTCGCACGGTCGTGCCGAGCGGCGGCACCGCCCTCGTCACCCATCTCCACTGGGACCACATCCAGGGACTGCCGTTCTTCACGCCGTTGCTGCGGCCGGGCAGCGCGTTCCGAGTGGTCGGACCGCCGCAGGACGGCACACTCCGGGAGGCGTTCGAGGCGTTCATCCGTCCGCCGCTGTTCCCGATCGGCCTGGACCTCCTGCCCGCCGAGTTGGCCTTCGAAGCGATGGACACCGGCTCGTTCGATCTCGGCGGGATCACCGTCACCGTTGCGCCGGTCCCGCACGTCGGAGCCACGAACGGCTACCGACTGGACCATGCCGGCGGTTCGGTCGCGTACCTGCCCGATCACCAGCAGCCGGTCGACATGGTGCCGACCGACGACGTGCTGGAGCTCTGTCGCGGCGTCGACGTCCTGATCCACGACGCGCAGTACACACCCGAGGAGTTCGAGCGGAAGTCGACCTGGGGCCATTCGACCCCGGAGTTCGCGCTCCGCGTGGCGATCGAGGCCGGGGCCGAACGGCTGGTGCTGTTCCATCACGACCCGGTCCACGATGACGAGGCCGTCTATGCGATGGCCGACCAGCTCCGTGCGAACGCCCCCGTCGACGGGCCCGAGATCATCGTGGCGGTCGAGGGACTGGTGCTCCAGTCGGGGTCGGCCATGCCGCTGGGTGTCGAGGACCCGCAGGTGGCTGTCGGCTCCTGAGCCGGTCCGGCGGGCTAACCTCGCCGCCGGATCGCCGGCCGAATGGGCCGTGCCCAGGGAGAGCTGAGATGAGTGACGACCAGACCACTGCCGAGTCCATGGACCCGGCGATCGAGTCCGCCGACTTCCGTCGGGTGCTCGGCGCCTTCCCGACCGGTGTCACCGTCGTGACCGCCGTGAGTCCGGATGGTCCGGTGGGCGTGGCCATCGGTTCGTTCGCGTCCGTGTCGCTCGATCCGCCGCTCGTCGGCTTCTTCCTCGGGACCGGATCGTCGTCGTGGCCCGGTATCGAGGCGGCCGGCCACTTCTGCGTCAACGTGCTCGCCGCCGACCAGGTCGAGTTGTGCGGGGCCATGGCGTCGCGCAACCCGGAGAAGTTCGACGGGGTGGACACCACTCCGGCACCGGCCACCGGCGCGCCGATCCTGCCCGACGTGCTCGCCTACATCGACTGCCGCATCGACCGGGTCCTCGATGGTGGCGACCACCACATCATCCTCGGCAGGGTCCAGGCACTCGACACCGTGCGTGATGCCGACCCGATGGTCTTCTTCAAGGGTGGCTACGGCTCCTACGCCGGCTGAGATCAGCCGTCTCTCATCGGCATTGCCGCTCGCGCCTGAGTGACCGTGCCCCCGCCGTTCGGGACCTCGGGTCCGTGCCAGGCGGTCACCCCTGCCCGTCGATTGAACGATTGGGTGCAACCGCTCACGCGACCCCCTGTCGTCCGGCGACGTCGGTGTGATCTCATCGGGGCATGACTTCCGTCGTCGCCTCGCCCGGCCGCCCCCTCCTCGCCTCCGTGCACTGGGGCTGGGCCGCCGCAACGCTCGGTTCGATCGCGGCGCTGTGGTTGTTGGTACCGACGGCGCTCGTGCTGCTCGCGATCTTCGGCGTCATCATCATCACGCACGAGGCGGGCCACCTGTTGGCGGCCCGTGACGCCGGGATGCGTCCGACGGAGTTCTACTGGGGCTTCGGACCGGAGATCGTCGGTGTCGACGTGAACGGCTGCAGGTACGGCCTCAAGGCGGTGTTCCTCGGCGGCTACGTGAAGATCGAGGGCATGACGCCGACCTCGACGCTGCCGTCGGGTTTCGCCGAGGCCGACACCTACCGGGCCGCATCGACCGCGGGTCGGCTCCGCACCATCCTCGCCGGCCCGTTCATCAACCTGGGGTCGTCCGTGCTGGCGTTCGCCGCTGCGGCCCGCCTCGACGGCGCGACCGTCGGTCGGTCGTTCGCCGATGGCTTCGAGAACCTCTGGCTCATCGTCAGCGGGACGTTCGAGGCCTTCTGGATGCTCGGCGCCCAGCCGGGCGCCTACGCGAGCTCCGTCGTCGACGCCGACGTCGAGGCGCCGGTGCGCTTCCTCTCGCCCGTCGCCCAGGTCGAGTGGACCTCGGTCGCCGTGCAGTCCGGCGGGGCCGGTGTGCTGATCTGGTTCGGGATCCTCTCCGCCGCCGTGGGCATCGTGAACCTGCTGCCGCTGCCCCCGCTCGACGGTGGGCACGCCATCACCGTCGTGCTGGAGCGCGTCGTCCAGGTGTTCCGCCGGGACCGTTCGATCCGGCTCGACATGACCCGGGCCGTGCCGCTGGCCTACGTCACGATCGCCGTGCTCGTGTTGCTGTCGATCTCCGCGCTGATCATCGATCTCCGGGACAACGGTGTCGACGTGATCGAGCCGATCCGTTCCGGGCTCGCCTGGGTGTGGCCCGGCTCCTAGCCTCGGCCACATGGCCATCTACGCACTCGGTGATCTGACGCCCACGATCCACCCCGACGCCTTCATCCATCCGGACTGCACGATCATCGGTGACGTGCGGATCGGTGCCGGTTCGTCGGTCTGGCCGCAGGCGGTACTGCGGGGGGACGGTGGCCACATCGAGATCGGGGAACGCACGTCCATCCAGGACGGCTCGGTGCTTCACACGACCCCCGAGTGGCCCACGACCGTCGGCGACGACTGCACGATCGGCCACATCGTCCACCTCGAGGGCTGCACCATCGAGTCGGGTGCACTCGTCGGCAACGGGTCGATCGTGTTGCATCGGGCGATCGTGCGAACCGGCGCGCTCGTCGGTTCGAACGCCGTCGTCACGAACGACACCGAGGTGCCGTCGGGTGCGATGGCACTGGGGATCCCGGCCAAGATCCGGCCGGACTCCGTGCCGCCCGGTCTCATCGAACTGTCGGCGGCGGCCTACACGGAGCGGGCTGCGTCCTACGCGACCGATCTCCGTCGGCTCGACTGACGGGGCGTCGTCTGGCTCAGGCCGGGTCGGCGGGTGCCGCGATGAGCAGCGCTCGGAGCTGGTCGATCGGCATCGGGCGATGGAAGTAGTAGCCCTGGGCCTTGCGGCAACCCATCGCCTCGAGCATCGCAGCCTGATCGGCTGACTCGACGCCCTCGGCGACGACGCCGAGGTCCAGACCATGGGCCAGGTCGACGATGCACTGCGCGATGGTCGGGCCGTGGCTCGTGGCGGTCAGATCGGCCACGAACTGCCGATCGATCTTCAGGACGTCGAGGTCGAGCCCCGCGACCGAACCGAGACCGGAGTAACCGGTGCCGAAGTCGTCGAGCCCGAGCTCGATGCCGAGCGCCGAGAGCTCGGCGAGTGATCTCCGCGCCGCATCGACGTCGGCGACCAGCGCCGACTCGGTGATCTCGAGGCACAGCCGTTCGGGGTCGAAGTCGGTGTCGTCGATCAGCTCGACGACCGTCGCGACGAGCTCATCCAGACGCTGGAGATGGAGTGGCGAGAGATTCGCATGGATGCACAGCGGCGCTCCCTCGATCGACTGCATCCGGCCGACGTCCTCGATGGCTCGGGCCCAGACGTACCGGTCCACGTCGGCGACGATGCGGTGTTGCTCGGCCAGTGCGATGAACGTGTCCGGCGGGATCGGCCCGTGTTCGGGATGGTTCCAGCGAGCGAGTGCCTCGATGCCGGTGACCATGCCGTCGGCCAGCCGGACGATCGGCTGATAGGCCACATCGAGACAGCCCTTCGCGAGCGCGATGCGGAGATCGTCGGCGAGCTTCGACCGGACCGTCCGTTCGATGCGCATCGCCGCGGAGAACATCTCGACCCGGTTCCGTCCCCGGCTCTTGGCTCGGTAGAGCGCGGCGTCGGCGTCGCGGAGCACGGCTTCGGGTTCGTCCACGAGTGCGGACATGGCGGCCCCGATCGAGGTCGAGGTCGCGTGGGTGCCGGCGCTGGTCGCGACGGGTTGCCCCAGTGCGAGCCGGATCCGCTCGGCGAGGTGCTGCGCGGTCTCGACGTCGACCGCCGGCGCGGCGATCACGAACTCGTCGCCGCCGATCCGGGCGACGCAGTCGTTGCCTCGCACGATCGACAGCAGCCGGCGCGCGACGGCGACGAGGAGCTCGTCGCCGGCCTGGTGGCCGTGGGAGTCGTTGACGACCTTGAACCGGTCGAGGTCGAGGTAGAGCAACGCATAGCTCTCACCACGGCGGCGGAAGTCGTGCAGCGCCGACAGCAGGCCGGCGCGGTTCAGGGTCCCGGTGAGTTCATCGTGGTTCGCGAGCCGGGCGAACTCGGCGGCCGAGGCGCGGATCTCGGTGACGTCGCGGCCGAGGAAGCAGACCACGGAGTCGCCGGCTTCGCTGGTCCGCAGGATGCTGCAGTCGAGGGTGCGTGGGCCGTTGGGTGTCTGGACCTCGATGTCGCCCCGCCACGGCTCGTGACGACGCAGCGCCGGGACGATCTCGTTCTCGAAGGTGGGGTGGGTCGTCTCGGTGAAGATGGCCTGGGCCGGGACGGAGTCGAACCCGTGCCACCCCAACAGGTCGCGGGCTGACTCGTTCATGTAGATGAAGTCGCCGGTGCGGATGTCGCAGACGCCGACGAGTTCGGTCGTGGCGTCGACGATGCCGAGGAGACGCTGGTGATCGCGGTCCCGCTCGAGCGTGGTGGTCAGATCCTCGACGGTGACGACGAGGAAGCCGTCGTCGTCGTCTGTCGCCGCGACCATCTGGACGCGGACACGGGCGGGGAAGGCCTGACCCTCGGCGTGGCGCAGCTCGAGATCCGCGCGCGCCGCGCCACCCTGGGCCACGTGGAGGAAGGCGTCGGCGACGAGGGCATCGAGGCGGTCGTTGTCGACGACGTGGGCCCGGAGACCGACCATGTCGTCGACGTCGGTGCCCACCATCGTCCGGAAGATCTTGTTGGTGCGCACGCTGTCTCGCCCGATCTGGAGCTCGACGACACCGATCGGCAGTCGATCGATCGCCTCCTGGTGCCGCTCGTCGGCGGAGGAGACGCGTCGACGCCGGTGGGGGCGGCAGACGAGCTGGAGCGAACCATCGGGCTCCCGCGAGGCCGTGACATCGACCGCGACGGTTCCGTCCGGTCCGAGCAGTCGGCGGGGGAGTGGACCGATCGTTCCCTCCAGGTCGGCCAGGGCGGCGACGAGGTCGACGCCGCCATCGGACTGGAGGTCGAGGAGCGGTCGGGCGATGATGTCGGCCGCGCTGCGTCCGACGAGGCGCTCGAAGCCGGGCGTCACGTCGATGACCAGGCCGTCGGGCGCGACGTTGGCGATGCCGATGTCCTGCTCCTCGAGCAGCGCCGCGATGGCAGGCGGCAGTGTCGGTAGGCCCGTCATGGGCTCTCCTGTCGGTCCCGGTGCCCCCGTGATGAGTCATCAGACCCAGGATGTGGACCAGCCGATGCCCGACCACGCGGGAACCCGTCGCTCCGTTGGGGCTGGAGCCGCCGGGGTTGTTACGATCTGCGTAGGAGAAATCCCCCCACCGGCCCCGTCGAGGGGCCCAGGAGAGGTTCGTATGACCAGCACCGTCGACTCGCTCGATCTCGGCAAGTACAAGCTCGGCTGGAGCGACGAAGAGGACTACGTCTTCAAGCCCAAGAAGGGCATCAACGAAGACATCGTGCGCGAGATGTCGTTCATGAAGGGCGAGCCCGACTGGATGCTCGACCGCCGGCTCAAGTCGCTGCGGCACTTCGACAAGCGGCCCATGCCGAACTGGGGCGGCGACATGTCGGAGATCTACTTCGACGACATCTTCTACTACATCAAGCCGACCGAGGGTCAGGTGGACTCCTGGGAGGACCTCCCGGACGCCATCAAGGACACCTACGAGAAGCTGGGTATCCCCGAGGCCGAGCGGAAGTACCTCGCGGGGGTGACGGCCCAGTACGAATCCGAGGTCGTCTTCCACCGCAATCGGGAGGACCTCGAGCGGCAGGGGGTCATCTTCTGCGACATGGACACCGCGCTGCGGGAGTATCCGGAGCTCGTGAAGCCGTACTTCGGCAAGGTGATCCCGATGAACGACAACAAGTTCTCGGCGCTGAACACCTCGGTGTGGTCGGGCGGCTCGTTCATCTACGTGCCGCCGGGGGTCGAGGTCGAGATGCCGCTGCAGGCCTACTTCCGCATCAACGCGGAGAACATGGGCCAGTTCGAGCGCACCCTGATCATCGCCGACGAGGGCTCGAAGGTGCACTACATCGAGGGTTGTTCGGCCCCGGTCTACACCTCCGACTCGCTCCACTCGGCCGTGGTCGAGATCGTCGTCAAGCCGAGTGCCCACGTCACCTACACCACGATCCAGAACTGGTCGAACAACGTGTTCAACCTGGTCACCAAGCGGGCCTGGGTCGAGGCCGAAGGCCACATGGAGTGGATCGACGGGAACATCGGTTCGCGCCTCACGATGAAGTATCCGGCGATCTGGCTCGCCGGCCCGAAGGCGACCGGTGAAGTGTTGTCCGTCGCCTACGCCGGTGCCGGTCAGCATCAGGACACCGGAGCGAAGATGGTCCACGTCGCGCCGGAGACGTCGTCGAAGATCGTCTCGAAGTCGATCTCGTCGGCCGGCGGCCGGTCGTCCTACCGCGGCCTGGTCCGTGTGGAGGACGACGCCTATGGCTGCAAGAGCCACGTGCAGTGCGACGCCCTGATCCTCGATGACGAGTCGGTGTCGGACACCTACCCCTACATGGAGATCGGTTCGGCAGACGCTCAGATCGGTCACGAGGCCACGGTCTCCCGGGTCGCCGACGAGCAGCTCTTCTACCTCATGAGCCGCGGGCTCTCCGAGGAGCAGGCCATGGGCATGGTCGTGAACGGCTTCATCGAGCCCGTCACCCGGACCCTGCCGATGGAGTACGCCGTCGAGTGGTCCCGTCTGATCGAGCTCCAGATGGAGGGTTCCGTGGGCTGATCGCCCGGAGCCGTCCATTCCCGGACCCATCCGGTTCGTTCGAAACGACCACCGATCTCACCATCGGTGGTCGTTGCGCGTCCGAGGTCTCCCGCGGTCACGGAACGTGAACGCTCGACCTGCACATGACATCGAGAGTTCGCCCGTTTCTCCAGCAATGTCCGGATTTCTTCGCGACCATGTGCGTGTGAGCATCGTCACTCCTGATGTGGCGAATGGGCGAACGAGGGAGTCAAGACCGTGACGTATCGAGCGAAGTTGGGGGCTGCGCTCCCAGCGGCCCTACTCGCGGGGACACTGATCACCCCGCTGGCGTACTACTTCCCCGGCGGGGGCGGTGATGCATGGTGGCGCGAAGGTGTCCGAGGCGATGTCGAGCAGGAACTGACCGACAAGGCGACACCCATGGCGGCCGCCGCCGGT
>JAHDCV010000014.1:62957-65331 GCA_020629695.1 Acidimicrobiales bacterium
CGATGTCGAGCAGGAACTGACCGACAAGGCGACACCCATGGCGGCCGCCGCCGGTGACGGCTACACGATCGAGTTCAACGGTCGCGACGGCTATCTGACCGCACCGGCGGGAGCCGATGTGGACGACCTGGTCGAACAGATCGAGGCGATCCGTGGTGTCCGGGATGTCGAGGTCGAGCGCAGCGGCGCTCCTGCGGCCCCCGCACCCACCGACGATGTCGCCGCCGAGGTCCCGGCCGAGTTCAGTGTCGCCTGGGGCGCCGCCGGACTCAGCGGGAACGGCACGCTGCCGAGCGACCGGGAGGCGTCGATCGGCGCCGGGCTCGGTGACGGTTTCGATGTCGCCGTGGGCGACCAGTACACGATGACCGCGGGAGCGGCCGCCGCGATCGACGAGGTCATCCCGTCGATCGGCACCGACCTCGTCGACGGCACGTTGACGCTGATCGACGGCGATCGGGTGCGCATCACCGGCACGCCGGCCGATGCCGACGCCTTCGCCCGCCTCCAGGCGGCGTTCGGCGACCGTGACGGTGTCGAACTCGACATCGGCGGCGAGCCGGCTCCGGCCGAGCCCGACGCCGCGGCCTTCGCCTTCGCCTACGACGGTGCGGCCTGGAGCCAGACCGACGGCGCGACCCCGGAGAGCTTCGACTACGTGAGTGTCCTGTTCGGCCTCGACGCCACGACCGGGGAGAACCTGGCTGTCGGCAACAACGTGGGCCGCGACGTCTCCGACGCCCGACGGTTCTTCGGGAACGAACTGACCGAGGGGTCGATCTCGGTCGACTTCGACCAGGTCACCGTGACCGGTGTGGCCGCTTCGGCTGCCGACGCCGACGCCATCGCATCGGCGTTCGAGGGACGGCCCAACGTGACGCTCGATCTCGAGGTGGCCGAACCGACCACCACCGAGGTCGCACAAGCCGAACTCGACGCACTCTTCGAGTGCTGCACGATCGAGTTCGTGACGGGCACGGCGACACCGACCGCCGAGACCGAGGACCTGATCGATCGGGTCGCCGGTGTCCTGGAAGAGTTCCCGGACGTCGCCATCGACGTCAACGGGCACACCGACTCCGACGGCGACGACGCCTTGAACCAGGAGTTGAGTGAATCCCGAGCCGCCGCCGTCGTGCAGGCGTTGGTGGCCCGGGGAATCGATGCCAGCCGGATGACTCCGGCCGGCTTCGGAGAATCGCAGCCGATCGCTGACAACGAGACCCCTGAGGGTCGTCAGACGAACCGGCGAGTGGAAATCATTGCCAAGGAGGGCGAGTGACATGGGTTGGTTCCCTGATGAATTCTGGTTGCTGAGCGAGACCTGGCTCTGGATGTTGCTGAGCGCGCTGCTCGGCCTCGCCATCGGCTGGTGGCTCTGGTATCGACGCTGGCGAGACGATGCGTCGAAGTGGAACCTCGAGTCCACGGCGATGCGCGACGAGCGGGCGTCCCTGCGAGCCGAAACCGACGGTCTCCGGGCCGACGTCTCGGCGAAGGACACGCAGTTGGTCGCCCTCCACGGTGACCTCGACGGCGTCCGCGGCGAGCTCGATGCCTCGGGCGACCGGATCGCCGTGCTCGAGTCGGACCTGAGCGCACGTGAGGCGTCGATCCAGAGCCTCGACGCTGATCTGGCGGCACGGGTGGCCACGATCGGTCGCCTCGAAGGTGAGAGCACGGCCACGGCCCGACGTCTCGCCGTCATCGACGCCGACCTCGGCGACCGCGACGACCGGATCGCCGGGCTCGAAGCCGACCTGAACGGTCGTGCCTCCCGCATCGGTGCGCTCGAGGCCGACCTCGGTGCCCGCGACGCCCGCATCGGTGCACTCGAAGCCGACCTGACGGCTCGTGATGCCCGGATCGGTGCGCTCGAAGCGGACCTCGGTGCCCGCGATGCCCGCATCGGCGACCTCGAAGGTGAGGTGTCTTCGGGCGCCGACCGTCTCGGCCTGCTGACCACCGACCTGGGCAGCCTCCGTGGCGATCTCGACGGTGCCAACGCCCGGGTCGCCGAGCTCGAACCCCTCACGGGGCAGCTCGACGGCGCCAACGTCCGACTCGCCGACCTCGAAGGCCAGATCGGTGATCGTGACGGCCAGATCGTGGAGCTGCGTGGGCAGCTCGACGGGACGACGGGTCGCGTCGCCGAGCTCGAGGCGGCACTCGCCGGAGCGCAGGGCGATCTCGATGCCTCCCGGTCCGCATCGGCGTCGGCGAACGCCGATCTCGAGGCGCTTCGAGTCGATCTCGACGGTGCTCGGGCCGACTTCGACGGTGCCCAGGCCGAGCTCGGATCGCTCAGATCCGATCTGGATGCGGCCCGGCAGGCGTCTGCGGATGCGGATGCTGCTCGTCTGGCCTTGCAGGC
>JAHDCV010000014.1:65431-74240 GCA_020629695.1 Acidimicrobiales bacterium
CGGCGACGCCGATGCCGATCGAGCCCGCCTGCAGGGCGAACTCGATGCGGCTCTCGCCATGGCCGGCGATGCCGATGCGGCCCGTGCCGCTGCCGAGGCCGAAGCCGACGCCGCACGTGCGGCTGGAGTCGCCGCCGCGGAAGCGGCGGCAGCCGACCGCATCGCCGAGCTGGAACTGGCCCTCGAGGCCGCCAACTCCGGCGACGGTCCGGTCGAGATCCCGGATGCCTTCAGCGCCCGCATGGGCCTGATCGGTGGCGACCGTGACCTCAGCTACCGCGACGATCTCCAGGAGATCAAGGGTGTCGGTCCGAAGATGGAGAGCATGCTCAACTCACAGGGACTCACCACCTTCTATCAGGTGGCCTTGCTGGACGATGAGGCCGTGGACGCCCTCGAGGGACGGATCGATTCGTTCCCCGGTCGGATCCGTCGTGACAACTGGGTGCCCCAGGCAGCCCGACTGCACTTCGGGATCCACAACGAGGACATCTCCGGCTCGACGACCATCGCCGAGCTCGAGGGAGACGACAAGGACATCCAGATCCAGGCGCTCGAAGCCTCGATCGACGGCAAGGACCTGCGGATCATCGAGCTCGAAGCCGAGCTCGAAGCCATGAAGGCCGCTCCGCCGGCCCCGCCGGCGAACGATCCGGGCCCCGACGCCTTCACCGCACGGCTCGAGGCCGTCGCCGCCGAGCGCCAGTTCGGCTACCGCGACGATCTCAAGGAGATCAGCGGTGTCGGTCCGAAGATGGAGAGCATGCTCAACTCACAGGGACTCACCACCTTCTATCAGGTGGCCTTGCTGGACGATGAGGCCGTGGACGCCCTCGAGGGACGGATCGATTCGTTCCCCGGTCGGATCCGTCGTGACAACTGGGTGCCCCAGGCAGCCCGACTGCACTACGGAGTCCACGACGAGGACATCTCGAGTCGAGTGGTCATCGCCGAGACCGAGCAGGATGCCTTCACCGCCGCCCTGGCCGCCCAGCAGATGGCGGACGAAGAGGCGGGCACGGCATCGAACTACGTCGACAATCTCCAGGAGATCAGCGGCGTGGGTCCGAAGATGAACCGTCTGTTGAACGGCAACGGTCTCTACACCTTCCTCCAGGTGTCCCGCCTGGACGATGAGGCCGTCGACGCCCTGAACGACCGACTCGAGTTCTTCCCCGGCCGTATCCGCCGGGACGAATGGGTGCGCCAGGCCGGGGAGCTGCACCAGCAGCATCACGGCTGAGCGATCCCGATGGGGTTCTGACCGATCGGCCGGTCACACGTCTGAGGACGTGTGACCGGCCGATGTCGTTTTGGTGACGGTGGGAACCAGCAGCCGGCCGGCCGTCGCCTGACCGTGCATGACTGCATCACTTCGCCATCGAACGAACCTGCGCACCTCGACCTGGGCCGCGGCGCTCATCGCGGTATCGCTGACGGCGTCGGCCTGTGGCGGCACCGACGACACCGATGCCGCCGACACGGGCTTCGACCCGTCCGGAGAGGCGACCGACTCGACCGCCGCATCGACGGAGCGGTCCGCTGACGCCGTCGACGCCGAGAGCGACTTCGTCGTCGCCGAAGAGGAAGAGGCGATGGAAGAGGCGATGGAGGGCGACAGTGACACCTCGTCCGACTCGGCCGACGATGCCGAGGAGGGGTTCGCCCCGGAGGCCGCGCCGGCCGAGGGTGAGCAGGGGTTCTTCGACGAACCCGACGAGGCCGTCGAGGAGGATCCGGCCGAGAACACGACGTTCGAGAACGTCGGGGTGCGCCCCTTCGTCGACACCGACGTCGATCCGCTGTCGACCTTCGCCCTCGACGTCGACACGGCGAGCTACTCGATCGCCAGGAACACGGTCGCGGCCGGTGGGTGGCCCGATCCCGACGGCATCCGGGTCGAGGAGTTCGTGAACGCCTTCTCCTACGACTACTCGAGTCCCCGCGACGGTCTCGGCGTCACCGCCGAGGGTGGACCCTCGCCGCTCGACCCGTCCCGGGTGCTGCTCTCGGTCGGTGTGTCGGCCGAGCAGGTCGCCGACCGGGACCGGCCCGACGCCAACCTGACGTTCGTGGTCGACACCTCCGGATCGATGCGGGAAGGAGATCGGCTGGGCATGGTCCAGGCGGCACTGACCGAGCTGGTCGAGAACCTGAGCGATGACGACCGCGTGGCCATCGTGACCTTCGCCGGAGGCAGCCAGGTCGTGCTCGAGCCGACCCGGGTCGACGACCGGGCCGAGATTCTCGACGCCATCGAGCGGCTGTCGGCCGGTGGTTCGACCAATCTCGAGTCCGGCCTGGACCTCGGTTACGGCCTCGCCGACGAGATGTTCGATCGTGACGAGATCAACCGGGTGATCGTCGCCTCCGACGGGGTGGCCAACGCGGGTCTGACCGATCCGGACCGACTCGTCCGCATGATCCGCGACGATGCGGACCGCGGCGTCAACCTCTTGACGGTCGGGGTCGGCCTCGGCAACTTCAACGACGTGCTGCTCGAGACCCTCGCCGATGATGGTGACGGCTTCTACGCCTATGTGAACACCGCCGACGAGGCTCGCACCCTCTTCCGCGACGAGCTCGTCTCGACGCTGCTGACGGTGGCCAAGGACGCCAAGATCCAGGTGGAGTTCGACGACTCGACCGTGGCGGCCTATCGGCTCGTCGGCTTCGAGAACCGTGCCGTGCGGGACTCGGACTTCCGCAACGACGACGTCGACGCCGGTGAGCTCGGCGCCGGTCATCAGGTGACGGCGCTCTACGAGCTGGAGCTGCGTGGAGCGGTCGACGGGCGGGATCCGCTCGGCACGGTGATGCTGCGTTGGGAGGATCCCGAGACCGGTGACGTCATCGAGAACCGGCTCGAGCTGACCGGCGGCATGCTGGTGCAGAACTGGACCGACACCTCGACCGACCATCGCCTGGCCGCGACGGTCGGCATGCTCGCCGAGGTCCTCCGCCAGAGCCCGTATGCGGTCGACCTGACCCTCGAGCAGATCTCGACCGAGGTCGACCGCCTCGCCGACGAGCTCGACCGCCGTGACGTCGACGAACTGTCGGACATGGTGGACCGGCTCCGCTGAGGTCGCCGACCCTGGGCGTCAGTCCGCCGTGATGGCGTCCAGGGTCAGCTTCACCATGGCGTCGAACCCGGTCTGGCGTTGTTCGGGGGGCATCTGTTCGTGGGTCTTGACGTGATCGGAGACCGTCATGACCGCGAGGGCGTCGATGCCCTCCTGGGCCGCCACGCCGTAGAGGCCGGCTGCTTCCATCTCGACGGCGAGCATGCCCCGCTTCTCGAGCACCTCGAAGGCGCCGAGATCGTCGTCCGGACCGTAGAAGTAGTCGGAGGTGAAGACCGGGCCGAAGTGCACCGTGCCCTCCGCCCGGTGGGCGACGGCACCGAACCGGCGAAGCAGGTCCCAGCTCGCCACCGCGGGCAGGTCCCAGCCGTTGAACCGGGCCCGGTTCGTGCCCGAGTCGGTGCCCGCTCCCGTGGCCACGATGATGTCGCCGAGTGCGACGTCGTCCTGCAGAGCGCCGCAGGAGCCGACTCGCACGATGGTACGCACGCCATAGAAACGGACGAGTTCGGTCGAATAGATCAGGAACGAGGGGATGCCCATACCGGAGCCCTGGACCGAGACGGGGACGCCGTTCCAGGTGCCGGTGTAACCCTCCATCGCCCGGACGGCGGTGACCGGTGTGTCGGTGTCGAGGAAGTTGTTGGCGATGTAGCGAGCCCGGAGGGGATCGCCCGGCATCAGCGTGATCGGGGCGAAGGCGCCCTCGGCAGCCGAGAGGTGCGGTGTCGTCATCGCCACAGCGTGTCACACTTGGTGCCGATGCCGATGCGACAGGACTGTAAGCATTTCCAGAGCCGCACCTATCCCACCGGGGACACCATGCGGAAGTGTGCGCTCGATCTCGCTCCGGAGGCGCCGTGGGCGTGTCCCGAGGACTGCGAGGGGTACGAGCGCCGCATGGCGGACGTGAACTGGAGACATGGATCGCTCGTGACCCCGGAGACGCCGGAGCCGCCCGAGAGCGTCGGGTCGGACCCGTCGATCGCCGCGCTGCTCGATGCGGCCGAGGACATCATCAACAACGCCGGCGACCACATCGTCGCCGACGTCGAGGAGGAGCGTCGCCGGGCCCAGCGCAAGCGCAAGTGGTGGCCGTTCAGCCGCTGAGGATCCCGTCGCTCGGTGGGGCCGGATTTCTCCTACGGCGATAGTGTCAATTCCGTGAGCCACGGTTTCACCCCCGACGTGGCCGCGCAGCTCGGAGACGCCGATCAACGGCGTGATCTGACCGCTGCGTTGGCCGATCTTCCTCTTCCGACGACCGACGCCGAGGAGTGGCGCTATTCGCCGATCGGCGAACTCGATCTCGCCGCCTACACCCCGGTCACGGCTCCGCCCGATCGCACGGTCGACGCCGTCTCGGGCGCCGCCTGTTCCGCCCAGATCACGATCATCGACGGGTTCGTCGTCGAAGTCGATCGGGCCAGTGGCGTCGACGGGCTGCACATCGAGGTCGTGACGGGGCCCGCCCCCTCGACCGCCGACGTCGACCGGACGGCCCTCGACGTGCTCCACGAGGCGTTCAGCCCGGCCACGTTGTCGATCCGTGTCGACGACGGCGCCACGATCGCCGATCCCGTGCTGATCAACTCGCACCACACCGGCTCGGGCCGGGCGGCGTTCGGCTCGATCACGGTCGAGGTCGGCGTCGACGCCAAGCTCGCCGTCGTCGAGAACCAGACCTCCGCCGACGGCCCCGGCCTCAATGTGCCCCGTGTGTCGGTGACCGTGGGCGATGCCGGTCGTGCCAGCTACGCCACGATCCAGGATCTGGGAGCCGACCTCTGGCAGCTCGCTCGCCAGCACTCCGTCGTGGGTCAGCAGGGCAACGCCGAGCTCGCCATCGCCGCCTTCGGTGGTGCCTACGCCCGACTCCGGACCGACACGACGCTCGCCGGTCGCGGCGCCAACGGTGATCTGCTCGCCGTCTACTACGGCGATGCCGATCAGGTGCTCGACTTCCGCACCTTCCAGAGCCACGCCGCCGCCGACACGACCTCCGACCTGGCCTTCAAGGGCACGGTGGACGATCGTGCGGGTTCGATCTACACCGGTCTCATCCGGATCGAGGAGAACGGGCGCAACTCCAACGCCCATCAGGCCAACCGCAACATCAAGCTCAGCGACGATGCCTGGGCGTGGTCGGTGCCGAACCTCGAGATCGAGAACAACGAGGTCCGCTGTTCGCACGCATCGACGGTGTCGCCGGTCGACGAGGACCAGCGCTTCTTCCTGCACGCACGCGGCGTGCCGCCCCGGATCGCCGATCGTCTCATCGTCGCCGGGTTCTTCGCCGACGTGGTCGACCGCTTCCCGGAGGTGCTCCGCGACGGGATCGTGACCCGGGTCGCCGACAAGCTGGATCGCCGCGAGCGTCGCGTCGGCGACGACGGGGCGGCGGCATGAGCGACCCCGTGCGCCTCTGCGCGCTGTCGGACCTCGCGGACGGCGGTGCCACCCGGCTCGACCTCGACGGCCACCGCCTGGCGGTGGTGCGCTTCGGCGACGAGGTCTTCGTGATCGGTGACCGCTGCTCCCATGCCGACGTGTCACTGTCCGAAGGGGAGGTCATCCCCGAGGACCGCGAGATCGAGTGCTGGAAACACGGCGCGACCTTCTCCCTGTCGACCGGTGAGCCCCAGTGCCTCCCGGCGACCAAACCCGTTCCGACCTATGCCGTCACCATCGACGGCGACGACGTGAAGGTGGTGCTGTCATGAGTGAGCTCGTGATCTCCGGCCTCGAGGCCTCCGTCGGGGGCAAGCAGATCCTCCGCGGGGTCGATCTCACGATCCGCAGCGGTGAGGTGCATGCGGTCATGGGGCCGAACGGTGCGGGGAAGTCGACCTTGTCCCACGTCCTGATGGGGAAGCCCGGCTACGAGGTGACCGGCGGATCGGTCACCCTCGATGGTGCCGATCTCCTGGCCATGCCGGTCTGGGATCGCGCCGCGGCCGGCCTGTTCCTCGCGATGCAGTACCCGACCGAGGTGCCGGGTGTGCAGCTGCGCGACGTGCTCCGCCACTCGATCGCGACCGGGGACGTCTCGATCGACGAGCTCGAACCCCGCCTGCTGGCCGAGGCCGATCGCATCGGCTTCGAGCACCAGTTCCTGGATCGGGCGATGAACGTGGATCTCTCCGGTGGAGAGAAGAAGCGGAACGAGACGATCCAGCTGGCGGTGCTCCAACCGAAGATCGCGATCCTCGACGAGATCGACTCCGGCCTCGACGTCGATGCCCTCCGTGACGTGTCACGGCGTGTGGAGGCGGCAACCGAGGAGACCGGGCTCGGCGTGCTCGTGATCACCCACTACAACAAGCTGCTCGACGAGCTGCACCCGGATCACGTGCACGTGCTCGCCGGCGGCCGGATCGCCGCGTCGGGCGGGGCCGAGCTCGCCGCCGAGCTCGAGGTGTCCGGGTACGCCGCCTACTCCGACGGTTCCGCCCGTCCCGCCGCCGAGATCGATCCCGACTGGGATCCGTTCGGCGACGCGACGTTCGCCGACCGCACGCTCTGAGCGTGGCTCGTCCCGACGCGATCACCGCCGAGGTCGCCGACGCGGCCCTCGGCGACCTGCCGGGGTGGCGTGTCGACGGGGAGCGCTTCGTCGTCGCCTACCGCTTCACCGATTTCGAATCTGCCATGGGATTCATGGTCGCCGTCGCGCCGCACGCGCGGGAGCTCGACCACCATCCGGAGTGGCGAAACGTCTACGACCGGGTCGAGATCGAGCTCACGACCCACGATCTCGGCAGCCTGTCCGAACTCGACGTCGAGCTCGCTTCACGGATGGTGACACTCGCCGAACGGTTCGGCGGCCACCCGATCTGAGACCTCGGTCAGACCGTGAGCAGGTCGGCCGCCCGGAGGTGCTCGATCTCGTTGAGCGTGGCGATCACCCGGCGTTCGACGTCGAATCGCAGCCGGTGCACGCTGGCGTGGTTCGGTCGGAAGAACATGTCGGGCGCGAGACCGAGCAGATCGGCGAGGTAGGCGTTGATCACCCCGCCGTGGCAGGCGATGACGACCTGCTCGGCGGGGTGGGCCGTGAGGATCGCCTCGATGGCGGTGGCGATGCGTCGCCGGAAGTCGTCCGACGGTTCGGTGTGGGGGTAGGCGTCCCATCGCTGGGTGCGGACGAAGCGTTCGCGGATCCCCCGCATGGTCGTCTCGCCGAGGGTGTCGCTCGCGCGCTGGTCGTGGGGGAGGTGCGCGAACGGCGCGATCTCCTGGAGGTCCGGATCGACACGGACCTCGAGTCCGTGGTGACCGGCGATGGCCAGGCCGGTGTGATGGGCCCGGAGCAGGTGGGAGCTGTAGACGGCGTCCACCGTCTCGCCGGCGAGGTACTGGCCGACGCAGGCGGCCTGGGACTCGCCCTGCTCCGACAGCGGTGGGTCGATCCAGTCGGCGGTGGTGGCCGTCTCGGGATCGGGCCATTGCTGCTGGCCGTGCCGAACGAGCAGGAGCGTCCCGACGCCATCGTCCCGGGTCAGCGCGATGCGATCGATGGGGGACGGCGGGCGTGTGCTCATCCGCTCAGCTTGCCCGGTCGGGCGACCGGTCGTTCAGTCGGAGCCGGAGGCGGCTTCGGTGAATGCCTGCTCGAGCGTGTTCCAGCTGAGCGTGGCGCACTTGATCCGGGCTGGGAAGCGCATCACACCCTTGAGGGCGACCATGTCGCCCATGCGGCGGATCTGGGTCTCCTCGTCGACGGGTTCGGCCGGTTCGCCGTTCCCGGTGTCGATCGACAGCATCGCCTTGAAGTCGCCCATGATGCTCCGGGCCTCATCGACGGACCTTCCCTTCACCGCGGCGGACATCATCGACGCCGACGCCTGGGAGATCGAGCAACCCTGGCCGCCGATCTTCACGTCCGTGATCGTGCCGCTTCCGTCGATGTCGAGATAGACGACGATCTCGTCTCCGCAGAGCGGATTGAAGCCCTCGGTCCGGGTCGCCGGCGGGGTCTCGAGTTCGCCACGGTTCCGTGGTGAGCGGTGGTGGTCGATGATGATCTCTTTGTAGAGATCTTCCAGTCCAGCCATGGTGGTGTCCTGTCCTGCGGGGCCCGGTCAGAGCCCGAAGTCGAAGAACTCGGCGGCCGCCTCGAGGGCATCGGCGAGTGCGTCGACGTCGTCGGTGTCGTTGTAGACGTAGAAACTCGCCCGAGCGGTGGCGTTCACGCCGAACTCCTTCATCAGCGGTTTGGCGCAATGGTGCCCGGGACGAATGCAGACCGCACGCTCGTCGAGCATCTGCGACACGTCGTGGGCGTGCACGCCCACGAGTTCGAACGAGAGCACCCCTCCGCGGCTGGCCGGTTCGGCCGGCCCGATGATCCGCAGCTTGTCACCGAGCCGCTCGGTGAGGGTGCGTAGTGCGTAGGAGGTGAGCTCCACCTCGTGCTGGCGGACGTTCTCCATCCCGAGCATCTCGAGATAGCTGATCGCCGCCGAGAGACCAGCGGCCTCTGCGATCGGCGGGGTGCCGGCTTCGAACTTGCCGGGGATCTCGTCGGGCACGAAGCCGTCGGTGGTGACGTTCAGGATCATGCCGCCACCGCCGAGGAACGGCGGCATGGCGTCGAGCAGCATCTTCCGGCCCCACAGCACACCGAGTCCGGACGGTCCGAGGAGCTTGTGGGCGCTGAACGCCACGAAGTCGGCGTCCCAGGCCTGCACATCGGTCGGCAGGTGCGGCACGTACTGGCA
>JAHDCV010000081.1:0-2964 GCA_020629695.1 Acidimicrobiales bacterium
CCCCGACCCACCCTCGGGGGAGGCCCGCCGCACCGTCGATCGGGGAGTTGGCTGCGACGTTGCGTCATCCCAGCTCACGCTGGGTGAACGACGGGAATCTTTGCCCACCGAAACCCGCCCCCTCCAGCGGGGAGTCGCTGCGCATCGGCGCGACCCGGCTCCATAGCTTGCCGACGTGGATGGAACGACGGCGATACGGATCGCCTACCGAACGATGCTCGGGCTCGGCCTGCTCGCCGTGCTCGTGGTGCTGGCCCTGGCGGCGGTCTTCCGGGACGTGACCGGCGCACGGTTCGCCGCGCCCGGCCCCGGCGACGCCCCCGCACCGACCGAACTCGCACTCGAGGTCCCAGCCGACCGGTCACCCGTGCTCGACGTGTCGGTGCCCGGCGAGATCCGCACACCCCTCCGACCCGAGCGGGCCGTCGCCCTCACCTTCGACGACGGTCCCGACCCGGTCTGGACCCCGCTCCTGCTCGATCTGCTCGCCGAGGAAGGCGTCACGGCGACCTTCTTCGTGGTCGGCGAACGAGTCCGCCAGCACCCCGAGATCGTCGAGCGCATGCTCGACGAGGGCCACCTGGTCGCCAACCACACCTACACCCACCCCGAGCTCTCACGGCTTCCCGCCTGGCAGGCCCGCTTCCAGCTCTCGCTCACCAACGTCGCCCTCGCCCGCACCGGCATCACCTCGAAGGTGCTCCGCCCGCCCTACTCGGGCAGCCCTGCGGCCGTCACCGACGCCCAGCTCGAGATGTTCCAGGCGTCCGGTCATCTCGTCGTGCTCACCGACCGGGTCGTGCGCGACTGGCAGGACCACCCCGTCGACACCCTCCTCGCCGACGCACTCCCGGCCGACCCGACCTCCACCGACGGCTACATCGTCACGTTCCACGACGGTGGCGGCACCGACCGCTCCCGCACGGTCGAGACGACCGCACGCCTCATCGACGAGCTCCGCGACCGGGGCTTCCTCTTCGTCGACGTCGCCACCTACGTCGGCCTCGACCCGGCCGACGCCATCGACCAGCCCTCCCTCGCTCAACGCCTCGCCAGCCCGATGCTCGGCCTCATCGCGCTGATCGGTGCCGGCGTGCTGGGCTGGGTCGGCATCGCCGCCACCATCATGTTGGCCCTCGGTGTCGCCCGGACGGTCATCGTGACCGTGCTCGCCATCGTCGACGTCCGCACCGAACGCCGCCGCCGGGAGCAGGCCCGCCTCCTCCTCCGCAAGAAGGCGCCGGCCGTCTCGATCCTCGTGCCGGCCTACAACGAAGAAGCCGGCATCGTCGACGCCGTCCGATCGCTCGCCCGCAGCGACTACCCGTCGTTCGAGATCGTCGTCATCGACGACGGCTCCACCGACCGGACGGCCGAGCTCGCCCGCGCCATCGTCCCCGCCGAGCTCGGCCTCGGCGACGACGACCTCCGGGTCATCTCGCAGGACAACGCCGGCAAGGCCGAGGCCCTCAACACCGGCATCGACGCCGCCCGCCACGGCATCGTCGTGCTCATCGACGGCGACACCGTCTTCGAACCGGGCACCCTGCGAGCCCTCGTCGAACCGCTCATGGTCGACGGCGGCATCGGCGGGGTCGGCGGCACCGTCGTGGTCGGCAACCGCGACGGCATGATCGGCCGCTGGCAACACCTCGAGTACGTGATCGCCTGCGGCGTCGAGCGCCGCATGTTCGACCAGCTCGGCTGTGTCATGTGTGTGCCCGGCGCGGTCGGTGCCTACCGGACGGCGGTGCTCCGCCGGGTCGGCGGTGTGCCCACCAACACCCTGGCGGAGGACACCGATCTCACCATCGCCGTGCAGCGGGTCGGCTACAGCATCGGGTTCGCCCCCGAGGCCCGGGCCTGGACCGAAGCGCCCTCGTCCCTCCGGGCGTTCTGGCGGCAACGCACCCGCTGGACCTACGGCACCTACCAAGCCATCTGGAAGAACCGTGGCGCCATGCTCGAACCCGGCCCCGGTGGCCGGCTCGGACGATTCGCCTTCCCCTACACGGTCCTGTTCTCCCTCGTCTACGCCGCCCTCGGCCCGTTCATCGATCTCTACGGCCTGATCGCCATCGCCCGGGGCGACTGGTTGACCCTCGCCCTCGTGTGGGGCGGGTTCACCGTCCTCTCGCTGCTCCAGGCCCTCGTCGCGTTCGTGCTCCAGCGTGAACGCCCGACCGCACTGTGGGCGCTGCCACTGCAACAGCTGCTGCTGCGGCCCGTCCTGGCGGCCATCGCCATCTCGTCGCTGCGGAGTGCGGTGACCGGCGACCGGTTGCGGTGGCAGAAGTTGCCCCGCTCCGGCCTCGCCGCCGTCGCCGCCGACCTGCGCGACGGACCCGACCCCCGGGTCGTGGACCTGACCGACTCAGACCTCGAGGAGGTCGCACGATGAACCCCGACGACCGGACCACCCCTGACGACCACCCCGTGTTCGTCGACAGCACCGGACGGCGCGGCCGAGCCGTGCGCGGCCTGGTCGCACTCTGGCCACCCGTGCTCTCGTTCGGCCTGATCGCGCTCACGCTGGCGCTGCTGCAGGCCGTCGGCCTGCTCCGTCTGCCGTTCCTCTCCGACACGCCCCCGACCGAGACGCTCGTCTCCGCCGACGGCAATGCCGACGCCATCGCCGTGCTGAACGCCCGCATCCAACAGGGGGAGGACGCCGTCCCGGCGACGACCATCGAGGACATCGTCGAGGTCGCCGGCGTGTCGATCACCGTCGCCCCGACGACACCGCCGACGACGGCCAGCTCGACCACGGCTTCGACGACGGCACCGACCACGCCGGGCGGTGTGAGTTCGACGACGGTGATCTCGACCACCGCGACGCTGCCGACGACGGGATCGACGGCACCGAGCACCGCACCGCCGACGACGGCGCCGACCACCACCCAGCCGCCTCCGACGTCGCTGGTCGTGACCGGTCCGACCATCACCTTCACCGTGCCGACCACC
>JAHDCV010000081.1:3064-4472 GCA_020629695.1 Acidimicrobiales bacterium
CCGACGACCGTGGTCACCACGGCGCCGACGACCGTGGTCACCACGGCGCCGACGACCGTGGTCACCGCACCGCCGACGACCGCGGGGCCGACGACCGCACAGATCGCCCAGGCCGCCACCACGCTGCGGACCGTCGTGCGCCGCGGCGATCCGGCGAGTTCGGCCGGTCTCTCACCGGCCCTCGCGGCCGCCGTCTGTGACCCGGCCAACGGTCGCCGAACCCAGGCCGACGTCGACGCGGGCTGCATCGAACTCGGTTTCTGAGGCGGAGACCGTCGGTGCGCCCGAGGGGACGGGAACCCCCAACGTGGGCGACCGACCCTCACATGGGTCTGCCATCAGCCGACGCGAGTGCCAGTGACCGCCACAACGGCGCGTCGCGAGGAGCCCACCATGTCGACCCCGACCTCACGCACTCGAACTGCACCCACGCTCTCCACACGCGCGCGCTCGACACGCACGACGTCGGCACTGATCGCCCTGGCCGTGTCGGCGTCGGCGTGTTCGGTCCTGTCCGACGAAACCGCGACGAAGGCCTCGGAAGGCATCGTGATCGACGCGAGCACGCTGCGCTCCGAGACGTCGACCACGTCGACCCCCACCACCGTGATCGTCGAGGTGCTCGGGCGCACCGAGACCGCCGAGGTGATCCGCTACGAGATGGTCGGTGTCCCCCGCGGTCTCAACCTGCGACGTGGACCGGGGGCGGAGTTCGCCGTCGTCGTCGGGGTCGAGAAGAACCGCATCGTCGAAGGCACCGGTCGGGCCGAGGACGGTTGGATCGAAGTCCGCATCGACGACAACGTCGGTTGGATGTCGGCGCCCTACCTGCAGCCGACCGACGAGATCGATCCCGGCCCGGCAACGACCACCGACTCGACCACTGCGACGACCGCACCCGCCGACCTCGTGGTCATCGGTGTACCCGTCGGTCTCAACCTCCGCTCGGGTCCCGGGTCCGACCACGATGTCGTCGGCGGCGCCGTGCTCGGTGCGACCGTGCAACCCACGGGCGATCGGGTCGACGGCTGGATCGAGGTCACCCATGACGGTGTGACCGGCTGGGCCGACGGCCGCTACCTCCGCGCCGACTGAGCCCGCCGGCCTGAGCCAGCCGACAGCGTGTCGGCCGATGCACACGGACGCGCCCGCGACGACGCCGCGGCCTCGACCCGGAGGTCGTGACCACGGCGTCGCGCGCTGTTCGCCGTCGGGGACGATGTTCGAGGGGGAGGCCCCTAGGGGAACAACAGCGGTGCGGCGAAGTCGATGGCGGCTTCCATACCCAGCTCGGGGTAGGCGGCGATCAAACCGTCCCGGAAGTCGTCGGCGTTGTCGACCGAACCGAGGAGATCGATCACCGTCGCGAGGTAGGCGATGTTGGCGTCGATGACCTCGCCGCCGGCGG
>JAHDCV010000081.1:4572-7126 GCA_020629695.1 Acidimicrobiales bacterium
GCGGCCACACCGTCGGCGGGCACCCGGATGACGAGCTGGGTGTGGGCCTCGGCATCGAGCACCTCGGTCAGCTCGAACACCGTGCCACCGATCTCGAGCTCACCCGGTTCGACGACCTCGGGCACGACGAACGACCCGGCGATGGCATCGCCGAAGTCGGCCTGCTTCTCGTCGACCTCGGCCTGGCCGTTGGCTTCGATGTCGGCGACGACGTCGGCGAGGGCGTACTGCGGCACGTCGGCGAACGCCTCCGCACCCAGGAAGTGATCGGGGTGAGCGTGGCTGATGAACAGCCGGTCGATCGGCTTGCCGAGGGCGTCGGCGTAGGCCCGGACGTCGGCGGCGAACGGCAGCAGGAACTGGGCGTCGATCAGCACGAGTGAGTCGGCCGTTTCGAAGATGTGCGTCGAGTTCGCGAACACGTCCTCCGAGGCGGTGAGTGAGTGCACGGTCACGGAGTCCAGCTCCTGCACCGTGACGGTCATGCCCGACTCGCGGGTCGACACGACCGGTGTCGGGTCCGCGGCCGCCGCCTCGGTGGTCGTGGCCTCCGCCGCCGTGGTCTCGGTCGTGGCGTCGGCCGCGCCCGGATCCTCGTCGCTCGAACAGGCTGCGGCCGCGAGGCCGACGCTCATGAGCAGCACCAGGAGGCGCCGCATCGATCGGTTGGTTGACATGGGGGGTCTCCTTCGACGGGCGGGTGCTTGTGCCCGTCGGGTTGTCGCATGGGTGGAAGTCAGCCATGATCCACGGCGTTGGATCCAGAACCCAGGCAGAAAGTGGGCATTCGGATGGTGAAAGTGAGACACGTCGGTGGCGGCGGACAGGTCGCGCGAGTGATCGGCTGGAATCCGCCCGCAGGAGCGCGGGTCTTCGAGATCGGCTCGTTGGCGAGCCTGCTCTCTCGATTCGGCCGGGCCGGTATCGCCGATCTGGAACTGCTCGAGTTCGAGCTCGTCATCGCCCCCACGAGCGGGTCCGGCCAGCACGAGGTCGACTTCGAGACCGTCGGAATCGACCCGCATCGATGGCTTCACATCCGCCCCGGCCAGGTCCATCGCTGGATCCCCGACGGGTTCGAGGCGACGATCATCGGCTTCCCGTCGCGGGGTCGGTCGCCCCACTGGCGTCCCGGGCCGCGGATCATCCCCATGTCGGACGACGCACTGCACGATGTCGAGCCGCTGCTCGCGCTGATGCGCCACGACCATCGCACCGATCTCGGCCCGGCCACGGCGCTGCTGACTCGTGATCTCGCGATCCGCTGGCTCGAGCTGGATCTGCCCGACAGCAACGACGACGATCCGCTCTACACCTCGTTTCGTCGCATGCTGAGTCGAGAGGTGATCCAGGAGCGCAACGTCGCCTACTACGCCCGCCAGCTGAACTGCTCGACCCGCACGCTGACCCGGGCGTGCGAACGGGCCGGGGCGGCGTCACCGAAACACCTGATCGACCAGTCGGTGCTACTCGAGGCCAAGCGGCTGCTGGCGCTTCCGAACGCGACCATCACCGAGACCTCCGAGCGGTTGGGATTCACCGAACCGACGAACTTCACGAAGTTCTTCAAACGAGTCGGTGGCTTGTCGCCGAGCGAATGGCAGGCCGATCGGAGCTGCACCGAGCGCTACCTCGACGCCGCGCCGGGCTCGTCCGGGTGCGAGGGATGAGTGTCGGGATCGTGCTCGGGGCCGGTGGGCCCATGGGATGGGCGTATCACCTCGGCGTGTTGGAAGGCGTACGGGAGGCGATCGGTCGCGAGCCGGCCGACGCCGACCGTGTCGTCGGGACCTCCGCCGGCGGCGCCATCGCCGCCACGCTGCTGACCGGCTCGTCGACCGACGAGGTGCTGGCCCTCATCAGCGAACCGCCGGGTGACGACGAGCGGGACCGGATGAAGTCCTCGGCCACCGGCGCCCTCCGTCACCCACTCCGGGCGCTGCGCCCGGTGGCTCCGGGGCTGGTGCGATGTGTACGCCACGTCGGCCCTGCGACCGCGCTGGTCGGCCTGCTCCCTTCGGGACTGTTTCCGACCGTGTTCCTCCGGCGCTTCGCCCCCGACGTCGACTGGCCCGCCGCGCTGTGGATCCCGAGTGTCCGGCTCGACGACGGCCGCACCGTGGTGTTCGGCCGGGACCCGATCGAGGTGTCGGTCGGCGACGCCGTGGAGGCGACATCGGCAGTGCCCACGATGTTCCAGCCGAAGGAGATCGACGGTGCCCGATACGTCGACGGCGCAGTGGCGTCATCGACCCACGCCGACAGCCTCGTGCCCGAGGGCCACGATGTCGTCCTGATCGCTGCGCCGATGGCCCGCGACGGTGGACTCATCCGACGACGGGCGCGGGCGACCCTCGACCGTGAGGTCGCGAGGCTGCACGAGGCCGGCAGCCGGACCCTCGTGTTGGTCCCCGACGAGCCGATCACCGAACTCGCGGCCGGTTTCCCCCGATCCGGGCCCGACGCCGGGGCCGCCATCGTCGAGGCGGCCCGTCGTCAGACGATCGAAGCCTTCGCCTCGATCGGCAGGGCCCGTCCGACGCCCTGATCCGAC
>JAHDCV010000081.1:7226-15184 GCA_020629695.1 Acidimicrobiales bacterium
CCCTGATCCGACGCCCTGATCCGACGTCGCCGGCCAGCCGTCGGCATCAGGTCCAGCTCGCGCCGCCCACGATCTCGGCGAGCCGTCGATCGCCGCGGTGTCGGAGGGCCGCTGCAGCCCGGTCGCCGGTCACCCCGAGCGCATCGGCGAGATCGACGTGCAGTGTCGCGGCCTCGAGGCCGAGGATCTCGGCCAGTTCGAACATGCCCGGTGCGGCGTCGGCCCGGACGATCGCGACACCGGCGTCGGGTGTGCGTTTGTCGAATCGCAGGACGACGAGGTCTCCCGGTTCGGTCTGCATCGCCTCGGCGATCGGCCAGACACCGGTGAGCTCGGGCTGGGAGAGGAATCGGCTCGTCCAGTCGAGACGCAGCGCACGGCGCTCGGCGGTCGAGAAGTCCCGCAGATGGCCGGGGCGAAGGTCGAGCGCCATGCCGACCCGGGCACTCAGCGATGTCGGCTCCGACCCCCGGGAGCGGGGAGCCGGCAGCGCGACCACCACATGCGGCCACGACGGCGCGGTGATCGATCGTCGGACCCGGGAGAGATCCGGCGAGATCTCGTACGGTTCGTCGTCGCGTCGGATTCGGACCTCGCCGCCCTCGACGACGAACCTCGGTGCCGCGGCCACCATGCGCACGACCGAGGGCGCCCAATCGTGGCGCAACTCCTCGATCATGGCCTCGATGCGGCGAGGAGCGTGCTCGTCGAGCAGGGCGGCGATCGCCGCACCCACGTCGTTCCGAACGTCACCCGGGCTCGAACCCATGACCTCGACGATGCCACGAATCGGCGCATCGCACCGGCCGTCGTGCCGTCGGATCTCAGCCGAGGAGCTCGATCACCACGTGCTCGAGGCGTCGGGGGAGGGGCTCGTTGCGCGGTCCGAGCAGCTGATCGACCCGCAGCGCCCGGTCGAGTTCGACCGCCCCGACCAGCTCGTCGCCGACCCGCACACCCAGCACGATCGAGCGCCCGGTGGCCACCGCGTCGACGTAGTCGGCCAGGCAGTTCTGGAGCTGGTCACCCCACGCCGACAGCTGCGCAGGGCCGTCGGGCAGCACGAGCGAGACGTCGCCGGATCGTTGCTGGTCGAGCCGTCGGGCCTGGGGTGGATGGTCGAACCGATCACCGATCTCGACCCGCTCGGCAGCCCGGATGATCGGAGCCATGCGAGGGGTCTGCCACGGTGGATCGGCCTCGTCGGGTGCGGTGTCGGCGATGGCGGTGTCGGCGATTGTGGTGAGGTCGGCGGGTGTTGCCGCGTCGTTCGGGGACGGGGAGCCCACTGCAGCCTCCGGCCCGGAGCGACCACCGAGGATCTCGGCCGGATGGACCTCGTGCGACGGCCACCGATGAGGCGCCGGGTTCGGTGTCCGCCGGATCGGGGTCACCGTGCGGCGTCCGTCGCCGTGCATCGCGGTCAGTCGTTGCTCCATCAGGGCGACCGATGGTGGGAGCGCGCCGATGTGAGGCATCGACCGGCGCCAACCATCCGCGGCGTGGAGCAGCGCGTCGACGTGGTCGGCCGGTTCGGTACCGGGAGGTGTGGCGACGAGACGGTTGATGCGCAACGGATCCACCCCGGCGAGCACGTGCGCCAGCAGCTCCACGTCGTCGACCGTCGGCAGCACCTCCCCACCCGACCCGGCGGTGTCGATGAGGCGGGCCAGATGGTCACCGCGGACGTCGCGTGCCGCGGTGGCCAAGGCCAACGGCCACCAGTCGACCTCGGCCTCGAGGCGTTCGCCGAGCGCCCGGATCACCGGCCGAGTGACGCGGTCGCCGAGCAGTCGCCGGGCGCCATCGGCCACGGTGGGGCCCTGCACGAGCGGCACGGCCCACCGCGGGATCTCCCGCTCGGTCCTCGGCGTCGACCGCAGCAACGGCCACGCCGCCCGCATCGCGACCGTCACGGCGTCCTGTCGTGACATCTCGGCCGCCAACCACCACCCGGCGTCGATCCCGGCCGAGATCAGGTCGGCACGGATGCGATCCTTCCAGACGTTCGGCGCCACCCCGGCGGTCTCCGCCGCCTGGGCGATCCGGTCGATCCACACGCCGGGCTGGATCGAGACGTCGATCACCCGGTCGCCGTCGAGGAACGGCAGTCCGAGCCGGACCCGCCTCTCGTCGTCGATCACGTCGAGGGCTGCCACCGCCGCACCGGTGCCGCCGTCGGCCCCCCGATCCGCGGTTCGGACCCGGATCGTGGACCACGGCGAGGGGCCGTCGGTCAGCGAGAGCGGCGCGCCGATCTGCAACATCGCTCGCCTCCGCACGGGTCGGGACCGCCCGGACGGATTCCCGGCGGTGCGAACAGACGTTCGCGCGAGCGGCCTCCCACTTCAAGGCGCGCGCGGCGAACTCACTCCTCCGCCGGCGACTCCCCGTCGACCGCGGACATCACGTCGAGCCCGGCGAAGGCACCGGTCGGATCGGCCACCTCGACGACCGGTTCGTCGACGTCGTCGTACTCGAGTCGCAAGGCCCGGCTCATCGTGGCGTGCATCGCATAGGTGCAGGTGATGTAGGTGAACTCCAGCAGCTCCTCATCGGAGAAGTGCGATCGGAGTTCGTCGAACAGCGACTCCGGCACCCGACCGTGTTCCAGGGCCAGGCAGTCGGCGTAGGCGAGCAGCGCCCGCTCGGCCGGATCGAAACACGTCGCCACCGACCAGGCCGGAATCGCCGCGACCTGGGCGTCGGTGAACCCGACGTCCCGCATCGCCTTGCAGTGTTGGGAGAACACGAATCGGGACCCGACGACGTAGCCCACCCGGGTCTGGCCCAGCTCCCGATGCCGAGCGTTCAGTCGCCGGTTCTCCGACCGGTAGAACTGGAATCCGGCGGTGGTGTGATCGAACGCGTCGGGCACGAGCGCGAACACCGTCCACCAGTCGCCGGGGGTGCCCGTCGCGGTGCCCGGCTCGGCCACCGGATCGCGCTCGCCGAACAGCATCGAATAGATCGCCTGCGCGAAGGGGTGGGCATCGTCGCGTGCGACCTGTCCGAGTCGGGGCACGATCAGGCTCCGGCCTCGACGGGGTCGACCGTCAACAGCCGGGTCGCCTCCGCCGGATCGGGTTCGAAGCCCGGCGTGTCCCGACAGAGCTCGACCATGATCCCGTTCGGGTCGAGGAAGTAGACCGAGTGGCACCAGCCGTGGCTCTGTTCCATCACCGGTTCGATGCCCTCGGCGGCCATGCGGGCCTTCACCGCCTCCTGGGTGGCCTCGTCGGCGCGGAAGGCGCAGTGGTTCACCCAGAAGGGCAGGCCGACGCCATCCGACACGTCGGTGGTCCACCCCTCGGCCTCACCGACGTTCTCGAACTGGAAGAAGGCGATCGATTCGCCGTCGCCGATGTCGTAGAAGACGTGGCGGATCCAGCTGTCGCCGTGCGCCTGCAACTCGGTGTGGACGAGCGGGAAGCCCATCAGGTCTTCGTAGAAGTGGGTCGTCGCCCGGACATCTCGAGTGGCATACGCGACGTGATGCAGCGGCATGGCCGAACCCTAGATCGACCCCGGGGGACTAGGGGATTCCACCGATGACGGCGGCGTCGATCGCCGCGACGCTGGAGACCATGCAGCCGCTTCACCTCCGCGAATCCCTGGAATTCGGGACGTTCGGCCCGTCAGCGCGACACACCGACCCCGCCGACCGTCATTCCGACGTGACCGCCACCGTGACCGCAGCAGCCGCTTTCGCTCCCTACGAACCAGGCTTCGACGTGTCCGTTGGGCGGTCCGTGTCCGAAGCGACCGTGGTCGTGCTCCCCCCCTCGCACACCACATCGATCGCGTCGACCGCGGACCGCGGGTCACAGTTTCGCCTCCGCCTCACCGTGATGCTGGCCGCACTGGCCGTCATGCTCGAGGTGGTCACCGTCGTCGCCCTCGCGATCGACATCCGGCTGGCCGGCGCGTCGGTCGCCGCCTTCGTCGCCTGCCTCGTCGGCATGCGTCTGTTCCGAGTCGAGGACTGACGAAGCTCGGCCGCCGGCCGAACGCGAGCGCCACCGCCCCGAGAGGGCTGGCGGGTCGCCCTCACGAGACGGTGGCTCGTGACGACATGCCGACGAGTCGAAGGGGAATCGGCCACCTCGTCCGCGGTCGTCGGCCAACGGGATACACCACTCCGCGTTCCTTGGCCTAGCCAACGACGTCCTAGGTGCTGGCGGCCCCGGGACGGATGGCGGCGAGTGAGTCGGCCTCGAGCTTGCGCTCCCGGAAGAAGATGAAGAGCCCGGTCGCGACGATCACGGCGATGCCCACCCATTGCAGCGACCCGGGGAAGTCGTCGAAGACGACGAATCCGAAGAACGTCGCCGTCACGATCTCGAGGTAGTTGAACGGAGCGAGCACGCTCGCCTCGGCCAACGAGAAGGCGATGACGATGACGATGTGGGCGAAGGCCGAGATCGCTCCGATCCCGAGGAACAACCACACCGCCGTCGACGTCGACGGCAGCGTGAACTGGTAGTCGCCGGCGCCCACGACCTCGCCGACGGCGATGAAGGCCAGCGTGGTGGCCGTGGCCCCCGTGCCGGACCAGAGCTGCATCGTGAGCGGATGGTCGTCCACCGAGAACCGCCGGGTCACGAGCAGGTAGCAGGCGAAGAGTGTCGCCGTCGCCAGCGGCAGCAGGCTCACCGGCCCGAACAGCGCATAGCTCGGCTGGATGACCAGCAGTGCGCCGCCGAAGCCGACGACCGCCGCGACGCGCCGGGGCCACCCGACCTGTTCGCGCAGGAACAGCGCCGACAGGGCGATGAGGATCATCGGTTCGACGAAGAAGACCGCGATCGCATCGGCGAGCGGCATGTACGTGACGGCGACGAAGAAGAGCAGGCTGGCCGAGCCGTGCAACGCCCCGCGGAGCAGGTGCACATCGATCCGTGACGGTCGCAACGACGGAGCGAGCACCGCCTGGCGCCGGAGCCGGACGGAGCCGCGTCGTGCGAGGGCGAGCCCGCCGAAGGTCAGCAGCAGCCAGACGATCTGGACCCCGAAGCGGCCGAGTGCGACCGACGCGGGCGCGATGTCGTGGCGGGTCGACAGGAGCTTGCCGAACGCGTCCATGAGCGGGATGAACGACATGGCCACGACGAGCAGCGCCATGGCCCGGGCGACGGGGTTCGTCAACACCGCCGGAGTCTGGTGGATCCGGCGACCGGGCGGGTCAGGTTCCCAGGGTGTGGTTGTCGACGACCTGGCGGATCGTTCCCGCCGCGGTGTCGTAGACGTAGCCGGACACGGTGATGCCGTCCGGTAGGCCGGAGGCGACGAGCTTCGCCACATCGGCGCGTACGGTCTCGACCGGATCCGTGATGCCGAGCGCTGCGATGGCATCGCCGTCGACCCTGCCCGAGTCGGCGACCTGGGCCCGGATGCCTGTGTCGGCGAGCATCATCGCCCCGCACATCGTGTGATGGATCACTCCGACGTCGAGTCGGACGTCCGGCCCGATCAGCGTGGTGCCGAGCCCCGCGAGTGCCCCGAGCTGCGTGATCACCTCATCGGTGACCCGCCCGCCGACGTTGCGGATGACCGCGGCGGCGCCCGGGCCGATCCCGAACAGATGGGCCGGATCGGTGCGGGCGTCCAGGCAGGTGACGAGCACCGCCGGCAGACCGGCTGACTGTGGAAGGTCGGCCACGGTCGTCCGCCGCATGACGGCGGCGTTCATCTTCTCGAGATCACCGGTTCGCATGCGTCGAGCCTCGCACAGCGGCGGGATCGCACCACATCGGTGGTCCGGATCAGAGCTGCCAGCCCGCGTCGGCCAGGCGCTGCCGGAGCTCGCGTCTCTGCGTGTCACCCAGCATTCCGTCGGAGGCCCGGGACGGGGGCACGTCGATCCCCATCATGTGGCACGCCCGCACCAGCCACCGGTCGTGGCCGGCGAACACGCCACGCACCGCCAGCTGGTCGGGTTGCAGGACGTCGGGTGTGCCGTGCAGCACGCGGAGCACCTGCCAGCGGTCCCGCAGCTCCTGCGCCACCCGCTCGATGCCGGCCCCCGCCGTCGGATCCGTCCGGTCCACCGCGCCAGTCTCGCCGCTGGTTGCCGCTTCGTGTCGGCTCGGCCCGGGGCGGGCACACTCCTGCCATGGCGAAGCGGGCTCCACAACAGACGATGGGTGTGGTGTGTGCGCCGGGGTTGGAGGACATCTGCGCCGGCGAGCTCGATGCACTCGGCATCCGGAGCCGTCGGATCGCCCCCGGCATGTTGGAATCCCGCGTGACGACCCGCCAGGTGTACCTCGCCACCGTCTGGCTGCGGACGGCGTCCCGGGTGTTGCTGCGGATCGGATCGTTCGAGGCCACGTCGTTCGAACAGCTCGAGCACCGGGCCGGCTCGATCGACTGGGACGCCCACCTCGGCCCCGACGTGGCGCCGGCGTTCCGGATCACCTCGCATCGTTCGGCGCTCTACCACACCGACGCGATCGCCGAACGGCTCCACCGCTTCGTCGGGCCGCCGGCGCCGGAGGCGGACCCCGACGACCCCGATGCCGAGGTCGTCGTCTCGCAGTCGTTCGTGGTGCGTCTCGATCGCGACACCGTGACCGTGTCGGTCGACGTCGCCGGTGACGGCCTGCATCTCCGCCCCTGGCGGCACCGGCCCGGGCGGGCCCCGATCCGAGCGACGCTCGCCGCCGGGGCGCTCGGCTTGCTCGGATGGAACGGTCAGGTGCCGCTGTGTGATCCGTTCTGCGGTTCCGGCACGATCCCGATCGAAGCCGCGCTGCTCGCCGCCCGCCGCCCACCCGGAGGCTCCACCGGGTTCGCCTTTCAGCACTGGCCGAGCTTCGAGCCCGGCACCTGGGCCTCGGTCAACGCCCATCGACCGGCGGATCCGCCGTCGCTCGTGCCGATCACGGGATACGACCGGGACGAGGACGCACTCGCCCGGGCCCACGACCACGTCGAGGCGGCCGAGGTCGGCGACACCGTGACCATCGCACGTGGCGCGATCTCCGAGCTCAGCCCCGACGACGGCGCCGGTCTGCTGCTCGCCAATCCGCCCTACGGCAACCGCCTGAACGACGGCGATCTCCGGCCGCTCTACCAGCGGTTCGGCACCGTGGCCGCCGAGCGGCGACCGGGTTGGGGCCTCGCCGTGATCGTGCCCGACGATCGCCGGCTGCTCGGCAACATCGACACCGGGCTCACCGAGCTGGGGCGGTTCTCCAACGGGGGGACGACGGTGATCGTGGCCTATCGCCCGCCGGTCTCACGCTGAGATCGGCCGAGTGCGATCGATCGCACCGGTCGTCGATCGATCAGCCGAGACGTGTGATCCGCACGAGCGATTGGTCCGCCCGGACCAGATCGACCGCGGCGGTCGCATCTCCCGACCACGTCGCGCTCCGTTCCAATGCCGCGATGAGCGTGTCCTGCTCGAACTGCGCGGCCTCGGAGCACTCGAGGCCGGGTGGGGTCGGCACGGTGAAGGTCGCTCTGCCGTCGCCGTCGATCGTGAACGATCCGAAGATCTGCTGGCACGATGTACGCCCGGCGAGGGTCGAGTTCGGCGTGTCGATCCGGAGCACGATGGCGCCCGATTCGGGGGTCAGGTCGAGCCCGTCGACGACGATGCGCTCGACGAGCCACTCGCCGTCGAGCGGTCCGGCTCCGTCGACCTGGAGTACGCCGCACGAACCGGCGAACAGCACGAACGCGAGCAGTAGCCCGCCGCGCCGGCGGCGCGGGTGCTTCGCGGTGGGCAACGGGCGCATGGCCCGCAACCTACCGGTACCCCCGGGCCGTCGGGGTCTCCGCCGGGACCCTGTCGTCTCAGCCCCGGGGTCCGGCGACGATGCCGTTCGACGGCTTCTTCCGTGCGGCCGGTCGCTTCTTCGAGGCGGCGCCATCGGCGCGCGACGGGCGTGTGCGGGTGCGCGAGGGCGTCGCCTTCTTCGTGGAGGTCGAGGTGCGCGGGCGCGGCA
>JAHDCV010000082.1 GCA_020629695.1 Acidimicrobiales bacterium
CAAGCGCCGGCGAGATCCGGCTGGCATCGGGACGTGAACAACCCGGTGGGCGTTCGGACGAGCGACTGGATCTCGCTGCCGAGAACGAACAGAGTGTCGGCGAGGTCGGCGACAGAGCGGAGCGAACGGTGGCTGGAGACGTGCTGATCGAGGCCGAAGCCTTCGACGACCATGGCGGCTGGACACTCGACGCCCAGTTCGTGGCCGAGATGGGCTCGCCCTACTTGTTGGCACACGGCAACGGCCGTCCGGTGGCCGACGCCACGACCACGGTCGATCTGGCTGAGGCGGGGGCCTACACCGTGTGGGTCCGGGCCAAGGACTGGGTGCCCGACCATCATCCTGGCCGCTTTCGGCTGTCGCTCGGCGACCACACGCTCGAGACCGAGTTCGGTGCGAACGGACAGGATTGGTCGTGGGAGCGGGCGGGCACGGTCGAGCTCGACGCCGGGCCCCTCGAGATCCGCCTCCACGATCTGACCGGCTTCGACGGACGTTGCGACGCGGTCTTCCTGAGTGCCTCGGGCAGCGAACCCGTCGACGGTGGCGGGCCCGAGGCGATGGCATGGCGTCGACGCCTGCGCGGCCTGCCCGACGAGCCGGAGCTCCAGGACCCCTTCGATCTGGTGGTCGTCGGGGGAGGGGTGACCGGTTCGGTAGGTGCCCTCGTGGCCGCCCGGCTCGGGCTCCGGGTGGCGGTGGTGCAGAACCGGCCCGTGCTCGGGGGCAACGCGAGCGTCGAGATCGGCATCGGGCCCCGGGGCGAGAAGGGGTCCGTCGTGGCTGAGGCCATCGCCCGCAGTCCCGAGGGTGAGCTCCAGGTCGGCCCGCTCCTCGAAGCCGACCCGAACGCCACGGTGTTCCTGCACCAGAACGTCTTCGATCTCACGATGGACGGCGACGCCATCGCGTCGATCGATGCTCGCCACGCCGTGACCGGCCGGGAGATCCGCATCCCCGCCGGTCAGTTCATCGACTGCACCGGCACGGCGATCCTCGGGATCCTCGCCGGGGTCCCGACCATGTGGGGCATCGAGGGCGCGGACGAGTACGGGGAGAGCCACGCCCCGCCAGAGCGGCTGGATCAGCACCACGGCAACACGATCTTCTTCCGAACCCGCCTGGCCGACGAGCCCGTCGAGTTCCCCGAGGTGCCGTGGGCGATGGACGTGGCGAAGGACTTCGCCGACCTGGGTGGCCAGGCGGTGGAGCCGGGCAAGGACAACGGCGACGGCCCGGTGATCGAGGCCTTCCGCCCGGCCGAGGACGACCCGTTCACCACTCTCACCCGCCGACTCACGCACTACTGGGAGTACGGCCAGTGGTGTGATCCCTACACCGAGGCCGAACACATCCGGGACCATCTGCTGCGGGCGATCTACGGGACGATGTGGAACGTCAGGTCGGCCGAGCCCGAGCAGTGGGCGAACCTCGAGTTCGAGTGGGTGTCACACGTGCCGGGACAGGGCGAGTTCCGTCGCTACATCGGTGACCACGTGCTGACGGAGAACGACATCCGGGACCACGTCGATTTCGACGACGCGGTCGTCCAGAACTCGGGTGCGTTCTGTCTGCACCACCCGATCGACCCGACGTATGACTTCCGGTTGAAGGACTGGACCTGGGACACCCGTGACGAGCAGCCGTTCGACATCCCGTTCCGGTGTCTCTATTCGGCCCACGTCTCGAACCTGATGATGGCGGGCAAGCACATCAGCGTCACTCACGTGGCCGGGTCGGTCTGCAAGTTCATGGGCAACGGGGCACAGCATGCGATCGCCACGGCCGCAGCGGCGTCGATCGCGCAGAAGTACGGCGCGACACCCCGCCAGGTGCACGACCGGCACCTCGAGGAGTTGAGGGACTTGGTGGCCGAGGTGCGCGGCGCCGACTGATCACCAGCCGCGGGTCGGTCGGGAGCTCGGTAGGGTCCCATCGCATTCCACTTCTTGGTGGAGACCTCTCGTCGAGACTTCGGGCCCAGCAGCGCGGCCGGACAACTTCCTTTCGCCTCCTCTGAGCACCCATGTGCCGGGTGCCGACCGCGTTCAGCGCTCGAACCCGAGTGTCTCCTGCTGGGTCCGGATGAAGTCGATGACGAGCTCGATCTGTTCGTCCGTGATGTCCGCGACGGCGGGCATGTTGCCGAACTCCCAGTGATGCTGGACGACGCCGTTGCGGATGGCCCATCGGTAGGCGTCGTCGTTGTGATGATTCGGTTCGTAGACGATCGAGAGTTGCGACGGGCCCTTGTCGGTGCCGCGGAGGTCCTCACCGTGACACGACGCACAGCGGGCCTGGTAGACCGCCGCACCATCGGCTCCCTCGGGGATCGACACGGGCGCCCCGACACCAGGGTCGTCGCCAGCACAGGAGGCCAGCGCCAGGCCGAGCGTGATCGCCGCAACGAGCCTCGTGGATGCCCGCATCATGTCGTCGACGCCCCGATCAGCAACGCGGTGACGACGGCGACGGCCACCAAGACGACCGCTTCGACCGTCACGACGGAGCGGAAGCGGTCGATGGTCGGCTGATGGTCGGGGTCACGTTCGAGTGCCGGTACGACGACCCGGTGGTTGTACGCGCCCCCGATGGCCGCCACGGCGACGAGCGCCACCTTCACGGCGAGCAGTCGTCCCCACGGGGTGGTCCAGATGTCCGAGACCGAGTCGAGCACGACGATCGAGAGGGCCAGTCCGGCGAGACCGGCGGCCACGAGTGCGCCGGTCGCCAGCACGGAGAATCGGACCGCGAGCTGCAGCGCCCTCGTCGGCCCGCCGCGGCGATGGCGACGGCGGATCGTGAGGGCGAGCATCGCGACGCCGCCACCCCAGATCGCCGCGGTCGTGACGTGCACGATGTTGGCGATGGCGTGGAGCCAACGCGGGCCTTCGGCTGCGGTGTGGCCGTCGAACACGAACGAGACCGTGACCATGGCGATTCCGACGAGGCCGCCCAACGCGAGGCGGTGATCCCAGACGCGGTCCTCGGCGTAGACGAAGGGCTCGGTGGAGCGATGCTCGAGGGGTGAGGTTGCAGTCGGCCCTCCGCCGACCACGGCGAGCTGACGGGCCGCGACGATCGGGTCGCCGACCGCGGTCGCCGGTGTCGTCCCCAGCCCGATCCTGGATGCAGCGACGAATCCGCCGACCGCACGGAGGGCGATGGCGAGCCCGACGGACGACCACAGCGCGTCGCGCAGGTCGCCGGGCGAAAGGACTGCCGACCAGGCGCCGGCCGACGTGGTCGTGGTCGTCACGGCCTGGATCGCCGCTCCGATGAGGAGCACGGCGCCACCCCGGCGCACCCAGAACAGCACCGCACGCACGTCGCGAGGATCGCCTCGGAGGCCGAACGCCGCGAAGGCGGCCCCGCCGATCACGAGCACGGCACCGAGAACGCTCAGGATCCGGGCCGCGGCATCGATGGCGCCGACCCCGACGGGTGCGGTGTCTCCGGTCTCCAGGAACGTCGGGAGGTCGATGGGTTCGCTGGTCGCGGGTGCCGCGTCTTCACCGGTGGCGGGCTCGGCGATGGCCGCGTCCTCCGCTGCCGACTCGGATGGCTCCGCACTGGTGGGCTCCTCCGGGTCCACGGGCGCCGCCGGCTCGCCGGGCGCCGGCGTCTGATCGTCAGGCGAGGGACGCTCGCTGGTGACGGTGAAACTGAAGCTTCCCTCGATCGGGTGCGCGTCAGGCGCCGCGACGCTCCAGCGCACACCGACGTCGCCTCCGGCGATCGGTTCGTCGAATCGGAGGACCCAGGTGAGGTTGTCGGTCGTGCCGACCTCGTCGGGCTTGAGGACCACACCGGTCGGGTCGAGCACGACGAAGCCCTCACCGGCGGGTGCCGCTTCGCCCGTGAATGTGACGGTGATCTCGTCGACGGGCGCGTCGATCACGTCGCCGTCGCCGGGCGACGACGACTCGAAGCCGGTGTGTGCCGCTGCCGGACTCGAGCCGGCGAGCACGGCGAAGACGACCGCGGCGAGCCACGTGACACTCTGGACCCTGGTCGTCATGCGCACCCTCTCGAACCTATGGCGGCATGCACTCCATCGGACGTCACCCCGACGAGGTGAGCGGATCGCTCGGCGCGGTCGGCCCTCAGCCCTCGCAGCAGCCGTCGTCGGCCGTGGTGGCCAACGCCGCCTGGTGGCAGAAGCAACTGGCGGCGATCGGGATGTCGGCGCGAGCACTGGCGAGATCGAGCTGGGCCCTGATCGCCGTGGCCTCGGCCGCATCCCCTCGAGCCAGCAGGCACTCGTGCAGGCCGAACAGGCTCCACATGTTGTTCGGGTGCTGCGTCGCTCGGCTGAGCGAGTCGTCGAGACCGAGGTCGGCGCGATACACCGCCTCTGCCTCCTCGATTCGGCCCTGTTCGAGGAGCAGTGCCCCGAGGGCGTGGCGGGTCGGCTGCATCCAGCCCCACGGCTCGTCGTAGGCGAGGCCGTCCTGGAGCTCGACCGCTCGACGCAAGTGGTCGAATGCGGTGTCGACGGCGCCTCGTCGGTAGTCGAGCTCGCCGTCGACCATGGCCTTCGCCACCTCGAGCAGGTCGAGCACGGTGTTGTTGTGCATGCGGCGTGTCTCGGGCACCCGTTCGGCTGCGGCGAGGAAACGCGCCCGCTCGGCCTCCGCCTCGGCGATCTCGCCGAGCGCCGAGTGGGCGAGCGTCTTGCCGTAGTGCCCCATCGCCGTGGTGGCCGACCAGAGGTCGGCGTCGTGGGGGAGCGGCAGATCGATGAGTTCCCGCCACCGCCCGAACCGCACCATGACGTGGATGTCCATCGAGTGGAAGACCTCGGCCGAGTCGGCGAACGGCGGCGACTCGATCCGGAGGAAGGACTCGGGTACCCGACGCTTCAGCTCCGCCGCCGCCTCGACGGCCGCCCGGTGCTGCCCGCTGAACATCGCTCCGTAGATCACGAAGTGCAGATTGTGGATCGCGTAGAGCGTCCACACGGCGAACAACCCCTCACGGTCGAACCATCGGGCGTCGGCCTCGGCGGCCTTGGTGTTCCAGTGCACGACGTCGTGGTAGTGCCCACACAACACGTCGATGTGGGTCGGCATGTGGATCAGGTGGCCGCAGTCGGGCGACATCTCGCGCAGGCGATCGCCGTGGCGCAGCGCCATCTCCGGCGTCGGCGACATCTCCATGAGGTGCACGTACTGGTGGAGGAGTCCGGGGTGGAGCCAGGCCGCCGGGTCGTGGGCGAACAGGTGCTCGAGCGTCGCTTGTGCCTCGACCGTCCTGGCCTCGGGCGCCGGCATACCGGTGTCGACGTCCCACATCTTCCAGGGGGTCTCGTTGAGCATCGCGTCGACGAAGGTCGCCTGGACGTCCAGGTCGTCGGGGTGCGTGGCGGCCGCGTCGCGCATCACCTCGGTGAAGGCCAGATTCCAGGCCATCTGGTCGGCGGCGTCATCCAGCGGCTCGGACTGCGGGTACCGGGCGGGGAGGGCCCCGATCAGCGCGGCCTCCGCCGGCGTCACCTCGTCGATCAGCGCCAGCGCCGCTTCGGTCGCCGCGTGGGCTGCGCCGAGCTGCCGTTCGAGCGTGAGCGGATCCATCTGTTCCCAGGCGGCGTTGTAGTTGGGCCCCGATGCGATGGCGATGCCCCAGTGGGCCATGGCACAGCGTGGATCGGCATCGACAGCCCGTCCGAAACACGCCACGGCTTCGGGGTGGTTGAAGCCGTAGAGCCAGTTCAGACCGTGGTCGAACCAGGCCTGTGCCGCCGCCGCATCGGTGGTGATGGTGCGCCGGAACGCTCCGAGGTCGTAGTAGCCGTCCAAGGTCGCTTCGGGCATCTCGAGACCTCTCAGATCATGGCGGGTGATTCCGCGACCCTAAGGCAAGGCGGCGCCGCTCCGCTCGGCGAGACCGGCAGGCGTTCCGGACCTCGAGCGTGCCCGTCGATCGTGAACCGACCGAGTCGACGTCGCCGCTCAGTGCAGGAAGTCGAGGACGGTCTGCCAGGTCTCGGGCACCTGGAGGAGGAAGAAGTGGCCACCGTCGACCATCTCGAGCCGGGCGCCGGGGATCGCCTCGGCCAGGCGGCGGACGTTGTCGGGTGGGGCCTGGAGGTCGAAGCGTCCTCCGAGCACGAGCGTCGGTGCCGTGACCTCGCCGAGCCGTCCGTACACGTCGTGTTCGGCCCGGGCCTCGAGCTGGCGGCGCGCGCCGTCGGCTGCGGCGGGGTCGTCGTGGTTGAGCGCCGGTTGCGCCGCTCGCTCGCTGAGGAGGTCGAACCACGGCGCATACGTGGGCGGGTCGGTCGTGAGGTCGTTGCGGCTGTCCATGATCGACGCCGTCGCGGCGAATCGTTCGGCCGGGGGTTGCCCATGGTGTGCCAGCAGATCGTAGGACGCACCGCCAGCGCCTCCGGACGACGTGCACGCCAACACGAGCTTGTCGATCCGTTCCGGAGCCCGCAGGGCGAGATGCTGGGCGACCATGCCGCCGAAGCTGATCCCGATCACGTGGGCGTGTTCCCAGCCGAGCCGGTCCATCAACGCGACGGCATCGTCGGCGTAGTCGGCCATCGAGTACGGCCCCGGGGGCTTGCCGGTTCTCCCGAGTCCCCGTTGGTCGAACATCAGCACCTGGTGGTCGCGGGTGAGTGGCTGTCGGTCGCGCCGGGGGTTCTGCCGGAGGTCGGCGCCGCTGCCACTGAGCAGGAGGACCCTCGGACCCGTTCCGTGGATCTCGTGGTAGATCGACAGGCCGCCGACTTCGGTGAACGGCATCGTCACGCTCGCTTTCGGCGCCGTCGGCGCATCGTCGGCACGACGTCCTCAGTGGGGTGCACCGAGCACGCAGAACTCGTTGCCCTCGGGGTCGGCCAGGACCACCCACGAAGCCTCGCCCTGCCCGATGTCCACGCGGACGGCGCCGGCAGCGACCAAGCGTTCGACCTCGGCCTCCTGGTCGTCGGGTCGGAAGTCCAGATGCAATCGGTTCTTGGTGGTCTTGGCCTGGGGCGACCGGAGGAAGAGCAGGCCGGGAAGACCGTCGGGGGTCGGTCGGATCTCGAACTCCGACGGGTCGTCCTCGACCACGACCCAGCCGAGCGCATCGGCCCACCACCGGCCGAGTTCGACGGTGTCGCTGGCTTCGACGACGACCTGTTCCCAGGTGAGAGTCATGTCCGCACGCTACGCCACGAGAACCGGGCGGTCCGAGGAGTTCGCGGCGCCGGTGTGCACGGCCTCTACTCTGCGGACGTGCTCGGCTTCGACCAACTGGATCCCGAGATCGCCGCGCTCGTGTTCGCATCGACCGGTGGCAACGAGGTGGTCGACACCGAGATCGTGCAGAGTCTTTGGAGCGGATACGGCCAGATCGTGCGCTGCCACCTCCGTGGCGGCTCCCACCCGAGTGTGATCGTGAAGCACGTGCGGTGGCCCGTCGAGCAGCGCCATCCTCGCGGCTGGGCCTCCGATCGCTCGCATGCGCGCAAGGTCCGCTCCTACGCCGTCGAAACCGTGTGGTACGAGCGATACGCGGCCCGTTGCGACGACCGCTGCCGGGTGCCGTCGTGCCTCGGGCTCCAGCGCCGGGATGACGAGATCGTGATGGTGCTCGAAGACCTCGACGACGCCGGCTACCCCGGTCGCCGGAATGACGTGACCGCGGCCGAGCTCGACGCCTGTCTGGTGTGGCTGGCGACGTTCCACGCCAGGTTCCTGGGCGTCGCGCCCGACGGGTTGTGGCCGACCGGCACCTACTGGCACCTCGCCACTCGGCCGGACGAACTCGCCGCACTCGACGACGGCGCGCTGAAGGCCGGTGCGGTCCACATCGATCGGCTCCTGAGCGGGAGTGCGTTCCAGACGCTCGTGCACGGCGACGCCAAACTCGCCAACTTCTGCTTCAGCGACGACGGCCGCCGGGCCGCCGCGGTCGACTTCCAGTACGTCGGCGGTGGGTGCGGCATGAAGGACCTGGCGTACTTCATCGGCAGCTGCCTCGACGAGGCCGAGAGCGAGCGGCAGGCGCCCCGCCTCCTCGATCGCTACTTCGAACTGCTCGGCGTCGCACTCGACGAACTCGGCCGAACTGTGGACGAGGAGGCACTCGAGACCGAGTGGCGCCGCCTGTATCCGGTGGCCTGGACCGACTTCCACCGGTTCCTCATGGGGTGGAGCCCGGGCCATTGGAAACTGCATCGCTACAGCGACCGTCTGGCCGCCGAGGTGCTGGCGGGCCTCGAGCTCGATCCGGGGGTCGACTCGTGAACCCGAGTGATGACGAGCTCGCCTCGTTGGCGGACGTCGCGATCCGGGCGGCGACCGAGTCGGGCGAGATGATCGCCCGATCCCGGCCGACCGAGATCGGCCACAAGGACGGAGGCGTGAGCGCGGCGTCGCAGGTGGTCACCGAGATCGATCGGCGCAGCGAGGACATCATCGTCGGGCATCTCGCACCGACCCTCGAGCCGTTCGGGCTCGGCCTGCTCACCGAGGAACGGGCCGACGACGGTGGCCGACATCGAACCGACGCGTTCTGGTGCGTCGATCCACTCGACGGCACGTTGCCGTTCGTGGAGGGCGCGTCCGGATCTGCGGTCTCGATCGCTCTGGTACGCCGAGACGGCACGCCGCTGCTCGGGGTCATCGTCGACCCCGTCACCTCGACCCGCTGGCACGCCATCCGTGGCCTCGGCGCGTTCCGCAACGGATCAGCCTGGTCGCCTCCGGAGCCGTCGACCTCCCGTCCGCTCGTCGTCTATGCCGATCGTCGGTTCCTCGCCGGAGACGACGCTGGTGCGCTCGTCGGTGCCCTCGAGGACGTGGCCCGCGGCATCGGTCGGGACGCCGTCGACATCCGGGTCGGCGCGGGCGCGGTCATGAACGCCCTGGGCGTGCTCGACCACGCACCGGCGGGCTACCTCAAGCTGCCGGCGCCTGCCGGCGGAGGCAGCCTGTGGGATTTCGCCGCCACGGCCTGTCTGTTCACCGAGGTCGGAGCCCCCGTCACCGACATCCACGGCGAGCCGCTGGATCTCAATCGGACCGACTCGACGTTCATGCACCACCGGGGGGTCGTCTTCGCCACCGACGCGGCCCTGGCCGACGCTCTCCGATCGCTCCACCCGCGGGGATCGTGACCATGTCGTTCGACGAGTCGATCATCGAGATCCATCCCGAGACCCCTGCGGAGTGGCGAGCCTGGCTCGATGCGAACCACCACTCGGCTGCCGGCGTGTGGTTGATCTACTTCCGCGCCTCCACGGGCAGGCGCCGGCTGAGCTGGGAACAGGCCGTGCAGGAAGCGCTCTGCTTCGGCTGGATCGACAGCAAGGTGCAGCCCATCGACGACGAGCGCTATCGGCAGGTCTTCACACCGCGCAAGCCCCGCAGCGTCTGGTCGAAGGTGAACAAGCAGTACGTGGAGGAGTTGACCGCTGCAGGCCGGATGACCGAGGCGGGACAGCGGGCCATCGACGTCGGCAAGGCCAACGGGGCATGGTCGGTGCTGGACCCGATCGACGACCTCATCGTGCCCGATGAACTCGCCGCGGCATTCGACGCCGCACCCAGAGCCCGTGCCGCCTACGAGCGCCGGTCGGACACCGCCAAACGGTCGGTGCTGTTCCCGATCCACATGGCGAAACGCCCCGACACCCGGGCGAGGCGAATCGCCGCCTCCATCGCCGAGCTGGAGTCCGAGGCCGACGATGTTTGAGCCCTCACAGTACGAGCTGCTCGATTTCGGCGGCGGTCGCAAACTCGAGCGGTTCGGTGACGAGGTCCTCGATCGGCCCAGCCCGTCCGCGGAGACCGTCGAGGTCCGGGACCCCGGGCGATGGGCGCTCGCGACCGCACGCTACGACGCTGGCCGGGGAGGCACGGGGGAATGGCGGCGCCGATCGCCCGCCGCATCGGCCCCGGAGGTCGCGTCGGTCCGGCATGGCGAGGTCCGCCTGCTGGTCGAACTCGCAGCGTCGGGCAACGTCGGCTTGTTCCCCGAACACGCGCTGCACTGGGACTGGATCGGCGAACGGATCACCTCGTGTCGTGCCGACCGTCCTGACGTCACTCCCCGCGTGCTGAATCTCTTCGGCTACAGCGGCGGGGCCAGCCTCCTGGCGGCCGCCTTCGGGGCGGAGGTCACCCATGTCGACGCGTCCGGCCCGGCGGTTGCGCTGGCGAAGCGCAACGCGGAGGCCTCCAGCCTGGCCGGGGCCCCGGTTCGCTGGTTGGTCGAGGATGCGCTGAAGTTCGTGGGCCGCGCGGGTCGCCGCGGCGATCACTACGACGGGATCATCGTCGATCCACCGACGTACGGGCACGGCCCCAAGGGGCGGCCGTTCAAGTTCCGCCGGCACCTCGACGAGCTGATGGCCGGGGTCGGCGGACTGCTCGCCGACGGCGCCGCGGGGCATCGGTTCCTGCTCTTCAGCGCGCACGCTCCCGGATTCGGCGCCGACGATGCGGCGGCAACCGTGGCGGCCGCGGTGCCCGGCGCCAACCGACCCTCCGGCCGAGCCGTGCACCTGCGGACGACCGATGGGCGCCGGCTTCCCGCAGGCGTCGCCGTACGTTGGAGGGACCCGTGACACCCCGCTCGAGGCGAAGGTGCGCGGCACGGCGGGACACGACCTCGCCGGGTTGCCCTCCGCCCGGTCCTCGATGCTCGAGCGGTCAGCTCGTCATGCCTTCGAGCCCGACGAGCGCTCGGGCGTGTTCGATCTCACCCATGTGGCGCAGTCCGTGTTGGTACCACCAGCACTCCATCGCGTCGAGACGGGTGATCCCGGCTTCGCCGGCGACCCGGGCGGAGTAGGTGCTGGCGATCTGCTCGGGGTAGGGCTTCGGGATGATGACGTCGGTCAGCGTGGCAGGGTCCACCTCGGTCAGGAACGCCTCGGTCCGGGCCCACACGGCGTTCATGTACTCGATGAATCCGTCGTAGTGCTCGATTCGTTGGCCGACCATCTCCTCGGGGGTGCGGTGTTTGCCGTGATCGTCGATCGCGAGGCCGAGCTTCTCGGCCCAATCGTCGTTCCAGAGAGGCATCTCCCCGGTGATCATCATGTAGGTGCCGTCTTCCATGTTCACGTAGTGGAAGAGGGAGAACGCGATCGGTAGACACGGCTCCCGCTCGACGTGGTTCACCTGGTCGACGGTCATGGTGGCGCACGCATCCTCGTAGAGGGAGTGCATGGCTCGCATGCGTCGCCGGAGGGAGTCGAGGATCAGATCGTTGCTCACGTGGCCCTTTCGGGGGTCGCTGGTCGCTTCGCGGCCGGGGTGTCGGCGACCCTACGACGTGGCCGCATTGAAGTGCCAGGCTGACAGGCAGAACCGACTGATGGTGTGCGGCCGAGTCAGGTGCTGGTCTGCCGGTGGTCGATGAACGCGATCACCGATCCGAGGGCGAGGATCGCTGCGGAGGCGCCCAGGCCGAGCCGCAGACCAGAACTCGTGTCGCCCAATGCGCCGCCGAGCAGGGGGCCGAGCATCTGTCCGACGCCGAACGTCGCCGTCAGCCGCCCGATCACCCCACCCCAACTCTCCGGTCGCACGCGATCCCGTGCAGCGGCGCTCACCCCGCTCACGACGGCGAGCGTGCTCACGCCGAACAGCGATGCCGAGACGATCGCTCCGAGGGTCGAACGATCGACGATGATCAGCGCGACGCCGATCGCACAGACCGTCAATGTCACCGGGTACATCGCGCCCGCGGTGTAGCGGGCGAACAGGCTCGGCCAGATGAACGCGCCGACCACCGTCGCCGCGCCGAGGGACGACCAGAACACGACGGTCGAGACCTGGGCGCCGCCGTCGCGGACGAAGGCCACGACGAACGTCGCGTAGGAGATGTAGCCGAGGCCGAACAATGCGTAGGAGATCTCGAGGCCGCGGATCCGGTCGACGATGGCGGCGGTCTGGGGAACGTGGTCCGCTCGATGTTCCGGCACGACCGCGGCGAGGACGGCCGTCGCGACCAGGGCCACCGCACCGATCACGATCCAACCGATCCGCCAGCCCCCGACCGCCGACTCGATCGGCGGGAGTCCGAGCGCCGTGATCAGGATCGCGAGTCCCGCGCCGCCGGGGAACCAGACCAGCGCGGGTGGGACGGTGGTCTTCGAGAGTTGGGTGGCCATCGTGCCACCCGCCACGAACGCGAGGCCGCCGAAGAGTCCGGCGCCGAAGCGGAAGACGAGGATGGGGAGGAAGGCGCCGGTGAGGGCCGTGGCGAACAAGGTCAACGACATGCCGGCCGTGCCCCAGACGATCATGGTGCGATCGCCGAACCGGCGAGCGGCGGCGGCGCCGAAGATCGCGCCCGCCAGGTAGCCGGCGGCGTTCGACGTGGTCGCGAGTCCGCCGTCGAAGTACGACCACGAGAGTTCGTCACGCATCGCCGGCAGCACGAGGCCGAAGGCGAACCGAGCCAGGCCGATCGACGAGAACGGGATGAGCGTCAGCGCCAACGCGATGGTGCGGTCGGAGGCTCGACGGTTCACGCGGCGGACCCTAGGGGTGGTGCGGCGATCCACCCAATCGGTCGCGGTGTCGCTGTGGTGGTCAGGTCGCGAAGGCTGCGCTGAACATCGCGAGCGTCTTCGCCCAGCCGGTCTCGGCTGCCTCCTCGTGGTAGTTCGGGCCGTCGGGCCAGGTGAACCCGTGATCGGCGCCGGCGAACGTCATCACGTCGACGTGGGGGAGAGGTTCGACGGCGTCGAGGAACGGTTGGTGCATGGCGATCGACTGGATCTCGTCCGCTTCGCCGATCCCGAGATACATCGGTCGAGTGAGCTCATGGGCGGTGAGGTGCGGTGAGTCCGGCTTGTCGTCGGCCATGAACGACGGGTGCCAACACGAACCCGCGAGCACACGATCGGGGTTGCGCTCCATCGCTCGATACACGGCTCGGGTGCCGAGGCAGAACCCCACCGCTGCGTACGGCGTGTTCTCGTCCACGCCGGCGGCCGCGAGCGCGGCGGCGCCGTCGTCCTGGATCTGGTCGTCGGTCATCGACGCGATCCAGCCCCACACCTCGTCCTGGCTCCGGGGTGTGAGTAGCCGTCCGTGGCGGTGATGGAGATCGGGCGCGACGACCCGGTAACCCTCGCCGGCGAGTCGTCCCATGAAGTCGCGGGTGGCCTGGCGGAGGCCGGGGGCGTCGATGAACAGCAGCACCGTCGGCCACTCGGTGGATGCGGCGACGGGTTCGGTGATCACAACGGCCATGTCGCCGTCGTCAGTCGTGATGTCGATCGTCGTCTCGGTCGTGTCCATGCGCGGAACGTACCAGAGCGTTCGTGTCGGTCAGCCGGCGCCGCCGGTCGGGCACGCGGAACACACCCCGACGAGATCGAGGCGATGGGCGTCGATGTCGAAGCCGACACGGGCGGCAGCGCGATGGAGCGCTCGATCGAGCTCGGCCTCGGTGGCCGCGTCGAGAGAGAAGTCGGCGACGTCACCGCAGCTCGAACAGATGAGGTGATGGTGATGTTCGGTGAGGTGCTCGGCGAGCTCGTAGCGGGCGAAGTCGTCGCGGGTGATGATGCGGGTCACCGCACCGACTTCTTCCAGGATCGTGAGGTTCCGATACACGCTCGACTGGGCCAACGAACCGTCGGCATCCAGGATCTGCGTGATCGTGAGCGGTCCGGCGCCGTTCTGCAGCACGGTCACGAGTCGTCGACGTCCCGTCGTGTACCGCTGATCCGCCTGGCGGAGCAGACCGGCGACCTCGTCGTCGACGTTCGCTGCGGTCTCCGGAGCGCTCATGGCGGCAGGTTACCGGAAATGAGAACGAGTGGGAGCGGCCGGCGGGCCTGCTCGCTCCCGGGCTCAGTGGTGGTGATGGGGGTCGTCGAGGAGGAACTCGTCGCCGATCTTCGTGAAGCGCCCACCGAAGGCTCGGCGGAGGTGCTCCTCGGTGAGCACACGTTCCGGAGGGCCGACGGCGATCGGTGACGTGTCGAGGAGCAGGACCTGATCGCAGCGTCGTGCGTCGTCGAGGTTGTGGGTCGTGACGACGACGGTCCCGCCGGCTGCGACCTCTTCGTTGATGACGTCGAGGATCACGGCCCGGGAGACGAGGTCGAGCCCGTTCACGGGTTCGTCGAGCAGGAGGGTCGTGCTGTCCTGTGCGAGGCCCTGTGCGACCAGGACACGTTGACGTTGGCCGCCCGACAGCTCGTGGAACTGACGATCGGCGAGGCCGTCGACGGAGAGTCGGCGCATCGCGAGGTCGACGGCGTCGCGATCACGTCGGCGGAAGCGGCGGAGGAGGCCCAACGTCGGGTAGCGGGCGAGCGACACGGTGTCGCGCACGGTGATCGGGAGGCTCCGGTCGACATCGGTGGACTGGAGTACGAAGGCGGCGGGCGGCCCGTCCACGGATGCGTGTCCGGCACTCGGCGAAAGGGTTCCGGCGATGGCTCCCAGCAGTGTCGACTTACCGGAGCCGTTCGGTCCGATCACGGCGAGTGAGGATCCCGAGGGAACGTCGAGGTCGACGTCGCGGAGAGCGACGTCATCGCCGAAACGCACCTCGAGGTGTCGCGTGGAGATCGCCGGCGTCACCTCGACATCGTAGGTCGGAGTGGGAACGGAACCGATTCTCGTTTTGGCGTTGTCGGTGCCAGAGGTCGTGCGTAGAGTTCCGATTCTGATACTGGTTCTCACTCTGGAGTCGACGTGATGATGTTCTCCCGACGGGCGATGACGCTGCTGGTGGCGATGGTGATGATCGGCACGGCGTGTGGCTCGGGCGCCGCAGAGTCGGCTCCCGACCAGGACGGCCCGACCGTCGTGGTCACGACGAACATCCTCGGTGATGTCGTGGAGAACCTCTCGGGCGGACAGCTCCACGTCGTGACGTTGATGCCGACCGGCGCCGACCCGCATGACTTCCAGGCATCGGCCCAGCAGGTCGCCGAGATCGGCGCCTCGGCGGCGTTGATCGTGAACGGCGGCGGCTTCGAGGAGGGGATGCTCGACGTGATCGACGCCGCCGAGCGCGACGGGGTGGTGGTCCACGACGCACTCGTCGGCGTCCCGACGATCGAGTTCGGCGCCGGCGGTCACGGCGACGAGGACGAGCACAGCGACGA
>JAHDCV010000015.1:0-30135 GCA_020629695.1 Acidimicrobiales bacterium
CGGCCACGACCAGCGCAACGGCGATGCTCCGCATCGGTCGCCGGTTCCGCACCCGACCCCATCGACCGAGCGCTTCCCGGAGTGAGCGCAGTTGCCCAGATGTTCACCGTCGTGCGAGCGTGACCGACGTGAGCGCCGACGACACGACCATGACACCCACCTACGAACGAGGGCCCAGCAATCCGGTGTGCCTCGCTGATGGCCCGGGGACCAACGTCGAGATCGACATCGCCGCCCCGGTGCGCACCGTCTGGGAACTCGTCACCGACGTGCATCTGCCGGCCCGCTTCTCCGACGAGTTCGTCGAAGGGGCCTGGGACTCCGACGAGCGCGGGCTCGGAGCCACCTTCACCGGCACGAACGAGAACGAGCACATGGGGCGCTGGTCGCTGACGAACACGATCGATGCCTTCGAGGAGGAGACCACCTTCGGCTGGGCGGTGGTCACGCCGGACAACCCCGGTGCTCGATGGCAGTTCGATCTCGAACCGCTCGGGCCCGGTGGCACCCGCCTGCGCTACTCGGTACGACTCGGGCCCGGGCCATCAGGGCTCACGATGGCCATCGACTCGATGCCCGACAAGGAGGAGCGCATCATCCTTCGCCGACTCCAGGGGTTGCACACGAACATGCGCAACTGCGTCGGCGGGATCAAGAGCCTCGCCGAGGCGACCTGATCCGGTGAAGATCGGCGTCTACGCCCAACCGTCCCGACCCGGGGAGCTGGACTGGGTCCGCGAGGTCGAACGGCTGGGAGCGGACTCGGTCTGGGTCCCGGAATACTGGGGGCACGACGCCATGACCCCGCTCGGCGCCGCCGCGGCGGTGACCGAGCGCATCAGACTCGGGACGGCCATCGTCCAGCTCGGCGCACGAAGTCCGGCGCTGCTCGCCATGTCGGCGATGGCACTCCAGGAACTGTCGGAGGGACGCTTCGTCCTGGGTGTCGGCACGTCGGGCCCGCAGGTGATGGAGGGCTGGCACGGCGTCCGCTTCGATCGACCGGTGCGCCGGACCCGCGAGACGATCGAGATCATCCGCACGATCTGCGCCGGAGAGCGACTCCGCCACGACGGTGATCTCTACCAACTCCCCCTGCCCGACTCCGGTGGCCGTCCGATCCGCTCGGCGGCGCGGACCCCGATCCACGTGCCGATCCACATCGCCTCCCTGGGCCCCGCCAATCTGCGCCTCACCGGTGAACTCGCCGACGGCTGGATCGGCAACTCGTTCTTCGTCGATCACGCCGATGATGCGTTCCTCGGCCACATCGCGGACGGGGCACGACGAGGTGGCCGTCACCTCGACGCGGTCGAGCTGACGGTGAACGTCGGCCTCGAGTTCACCGCCGACGATCCCGACGAGGTCGAGGCCGCGTGGGTGCGCCACGCCGGCGGCTTCGCCTTCACCTTCGGGGCCATGGGCCACGAGGGTGCGAACTTCTACAACGACGCGTTCACGCGCCAGGGCTACGGCGACGCCGTCGCCGAGGTTGCCCGACGGTGGCGGGACGGCGACCGAGTCGGAGCGAGTGCTGCGGTGCCGGCCGCGATCGGTCGCGAGCAGAACCTGATCGGCCCCGATCACGAGATCCGACGACGACTCGGCCAATACGCCGCTGCAGGGATCACCCTGTTGCGGGTCGGAGTACCAGGCGATGATCTGGACGACCGGGTCGACGCGCTCGGCCGTCTGGTGGAGCTCGCGCGGTCGGTCTGAGTCGGCGCGACGAGATCGGTCAATTCGGGCGGGGCTCCCGCGGCAACCCGAGCACACGTTCTCCGATGATGTTCTGCTGCACCTGCGACGTCCCGCCACCGAACCAGGCGCCCGGCGCCGCCACGAGACCCGCGGCCGCCGGGCCGTCGAGCATGGCGTGCGCGCCCTGCGCGTCCGCGACGAACTCGGCGAGATCGAAGGTCAGCCGCGTCGAGGCCAGCTTGCCGAGCGACGGGTGGGCGCCGTCCGGACCGCGCCGCCGGAGCAGGTGAAGCGCGGCCCGACCCTCCACGTGCAGGCGGAGCATCCGGTCCCGGTCGGCCGCGCTGATGTCCGCCGCGGCCGAGAGCATCCGATCGAGGCGCCGCTCCAGCGACCGGGCGGCGCCACCGATGTGGCCGCGTTCCGACGTGAGCGTGACCATGGCGAGGTTCCAGCCCTGACCGCGCTCGCCGACGAGCGCATCGAACGGAAGCTCCACGTCGGTGAGAAACACCTCGTCGAACTCCGCATCGCCGGTCATCTGCCGCAACGGGCGGGTCTGCACGCCGGACGACCTCATGTCGACGAGGAAGAACGAGATGCCCTGATGCCTGGGAACGTCCGGCTCGGTCCGGGCCATCAGGATTCCCCAGTCGGACGCCCGGGCGCCGGACGTCCACACCTTCTGCCCGTTGACGATCCAGCGATCGCCGTCCAGGACGGCGGTCGTCGTCAGCGAGGCCAGGTCGGAGCCGGCATCGGGCTCGGAGAACAGTTGGCACCAGACCCGCTCGCCGCGCAGTGTTGGTGGCAGGTGCTCGGCACGCTGGGCGTCGGTGCCGAAGGTCCGGATGGCGCCCGCCGCGAGCACCAACCCGACCATGTTGAGAATGGAGGGCACGCCGGCCGCCTGACACGCCTCGGCGAACACCCGATGATGGGCCTCGCTCAGACCTCGTCCGCCGTGCTCGACGGGCCAGTGCACGCCGGCGAAGCCATGATCGTGGAGCAGCCGCTGCCACGCCATACCGCGGGCACGTTCCTCGGGCGGCATGATCGGCCCCCAATCGGGCGGAGCGTCCTCGGCATGACGTGCGATGAAGTCGAGCACCGACTCCCGGAACTGCTCGACCGTCGGCGGTTCCGTGATCATCCTCCGACCCTAGTGACCCCCATGGTCACGGTTCCACGTTCGACCGGGCCGGTCAGACGCTCACGACCTCGACCGGCTCGGGTGCGGGCCGACCGGTGTGATACCCCTGCACGAACGTCACCCCGGAGGCCGCCAGGCTCGTGAGTTGCTGCGCCGTCTCCACGCCCTCACAGACGATGTCGGCGTCGAACACTGCCGCGATGCCCGCGATCGACTGCATCACCGCGCACGGACCGGACGGGTCACCGCCATGCGCCTCCCGCATCTCGCTCAGCTGGAGCAGCAGCGAACGATCGACCTTGAGCACGTCGAACGGGGCGCCGAGCAACTGTCCGAGATTCGAGTAGCCGGAACCGAAGTCGTCGATCGCGAGACGAAACCCCGCACCACGGAGCTCGACCAGCCGCCGACGCATCACACCGGCGTCGTCGATCACCGCGGACTCCGTGATCTCGACCGTGAACCGACGCGGCGACAGCCCGTGGCTGCGAACGAGTGAGACGAGCTCCTCCACCGCATCGTCGCCGCGCAGCTCGAGTGGCGACATGTTCATCGACACATCGACCGCGCGTCCCTGGGCGTCCCAGTCCACGAGCCGACGGCAGAGCTCTTCGCGCACCCACCGACCGATCACCTGCACGTCGCCCGTGCGCTCGGCGAGTGGGATGAAGTCGGCGGGGCTGACGGTGCCGAGTGTCGGCGACTCCCATCGCACCAGGGCTTCGTGGCTCACGACGGCGCGGTCATCGGATCGCACGATCGGCTGGAAGACGAGCGAGAGCTCGCGCGTCACGTCGAGCCCGCGGAGTGCTCGGGTGATCTCGGCCGTCCGGGATGCCGACGCCTCGATCTCGGGAGAGAACACCACCGCCTGTTGGCCCCCGAGACGTTTGGCTTCGTACATCGCGAGATCGGCTTCGACCAGTGCCCGATTCGCTCCGACGTCGGCGTCCAGAACCGCGACGCCGCCGCTGACCCGGATGAACTCCTCACCGCTCGACAACCAGATCGACTCGTCGAACGCCGACACACACCGCTCGGCGATCTCGAGGGCTTCGTTCGGCTCCCGCAGGCCGGCGAGGACCAGGCCGAACTCGTCGCCGCCGATCCGGGCGAGCAGATCACCCGCACGCACGATCTCGCCGAGACGTGCCGCCACCGCCCGGAGGATCTCGTCACCGACCTGGTGCCCGAGTTCGTCGTTCACCGTGCTGAACCCATCCAGGTCGAGCAAGACCATCGCGCTCAGCCCCGACGACGCGTCGAGTGCATCGAGGCGATGGCGGAGGGTGCGGCGATTGGCGAGGCCCGTCAGTGGATCGACACTGGATCGCTCCTGCAGCGCCGCCTCCAACCCGACCTCGCTCAGTCGACTGCGGACGAGGAGCAGTGCCGTGAGCAGTCCGGCCAGGGCAGCGACCGTGATCGCCACACCCGCACGACGCTCCGCACGCGTCGCCGCATCGCGGGCCGCCGTCGAGGCTCGATCGAGGAACCCGTCGATCTCGCCGTGGGCGTGCGAGTGGTCGACCGCGGGGCCCTGCCCGACCAATCCCAATCCGCAGCCGAGGATCTCATCGATGACGTGCTCGGCACGAGCGGCGTCTCGGGGGCCCATCAACGACAGAGCGGAGGAGTGGTCCCGTGCGAGGACCTCGATCTCGTCGGCCAGGAGCGCCGGTTCGGGTTCCACCCCGTAGTCGGCCAGCTCATCGGCGGCCGCGACCCGGTTGGCGGCCAGACGCAGTTCGTCGACGGCCGCGGCATCCCGACGAGACGACAGCGCGGCCGCATAGGACATGACGGCCAACGCGAGACACACGACGACGAGAACGGCGAGGGCGAGCGTGCCGAGCAGTGCTCGACGCGCGCTGAAGACGGGCAACATGGCGATCCTGGTGATGGGCTCCGACCGGGGCATCGGCCGGTGCCCGGCCGACCTTGACCCGGATGACCCATCGGGCCCGTCGGCGACGGGTAAGGGTGCCCAGCGACCATCCCGAGGTGGACGACTCAGCCGGGTTCGTGGAGGACCATCTCCCGGAAATCACTCGGGTTGTAGCTGGTCAGCCGCACATCGGTGGTGGCGCGCACGGTGGCCGATCGCGGGAACCCGAGCAGCGCGCCGAGCTCGCCGAAGTACCGACCCGACCCGAGCACGGCCCGATGCTCCTCGGTCCCGTCCGCCAGTTCGATGACGACCTCGACCTCACCGGCTTCGATCGTGTAGACGAGCTGGGCCGGATCGCCCTGCCGGACGATCGTCTCCCCGGCGGTGTATTCGACGACCGTCGGCGGATCCTCGGAGGCCTCGGCATCGGAGCCCATCCGCACGATGCGATCGGCGACCGGAACGAGACGGGCATCGTGGGTCGAGACGACGATCACTCGCCCTTCGCTCCGCAGTTCCCGGAGCAGTGCGATGACGGCCTCGGCCTGCACGTGATCGAGGTTGGCGGTGGGCTCGTCGGCGAGCAACAGCGCCGGGTCGCCGATGAGACCTCGTGCGACTGCCACTCGTTGCTGCTGCCCGCCCGAGAGCTGCGACGGCTTGTGCCCGGCTCGATCGGCCAGGCCGACACGATCGAGGAGGGCGTCCGCCCGCTCGAATGCCGAGCGCTTCTTCTCACCCCGCAGGAGCAGGGGGACGGCGACGTTCTCCCGAGCCGACAGCGACGGCACCAGGTTGAACGACTGGAAGACGAAGCCGACGTCGTTGCGGCGATGACGATCCAGGTCCGATCCCTTCAACGTCGTGATGTCCACGTCACCGAGGTGGATCGAGCCCGACGTCGGCGAGAGGATCCCGCCGAGACAACTCAACAGCGTCGTCTTGCCCGAGCCGGACGGGCCGAGCAGCACGGCCAGTTCACCGGCCGCAGCCGTGAACGTCAGGTCGTCGAGTGGACGCACGACATAGCCACTCGACGTGTACTCCTTCGTCAATCCTTCGACCCGGAGGTCGACTCCCACTCGTGGATTCCCGCTCATGCCGCACCTCCGGCGAACGCCTGCGCCGGATCGGATGCGGCGACCCGTCGGACACCGCCGATACCGGCGATCAACGCCACCACGATCGCCGCCAACGGGATCTGCCAGTACGCCGCCGGGGGCATCACGACCCCGAGCGGGAAGAGTGGCCGCACGAAGAACTGCAGCACGATGGCGATCAACGACGCACCGAGTGCGATCAGCGCGGCCTGGATCGCCAGCCCGACCCCGAGCGAACGGGTCGAGGCCCCGATGGCCTTCAACACCGCGAAGTCGCGGGCCCGCTCGAGTGCCGACAGGTAGACGACGGCTCCGATGATGATCGCCGCCACCATCCACAACAGTCCCCGGATCAGGTCGATGGACGAGATCGCGTTCTCGAGCGGCCCGAGTGCGTCGTCCGCGACCGCGTCGGTCGTCAGGACCGTGAATCCGTCGGGGGCGGTCGGCGCCGCACCGTCCACGAGCGCGGCCGTCAGGACGTCCGTGGAGCCGAACGCCAACTCCTGTGCCACCGACAACTCCACGAACACGAGTGGCAGCCCGGCGAGCACGGTGGTGTTCTCCGTCAACGCCGCGACGGTCACCGATCGGTCGCCCACCGCGACACGGTCGCCGACCGAGACGTTGGCCAACCGATCGACGACGATCGCGTCGCCGATCGTCGGCGCCGACCCCTCGGCCAGCGTCAGCGCGGCGAGGCGATCCGATTCGAGTCCGACCAGCAGGATCTCCTCGACCTGGTCGTCGCCGGCGAACAACGTGCCACGGGCGATCACGGCGCCGTCGGCGCCGTCGAGTTCGCCGACGAGCGAGACCGGCGCCGAGGATGTCGCCGTCAGCGGGCCGCTGATGCCCTCCGGAACGACCCAGTGATCCGCACCGATGGAGCGCATCGCATCGAAGGGTTCGGTGTTGAACCGTTGGATGAGGCCGGTCATGAGGAACAAGAGTGTGAACACGACGGCGGTCAGCATCGTGACCACCAGGACTCTCCGTCGGCGGAACTGGAGGTCTCGCAGGGTCATCAGCAGCATTGGGAAGGATCCTTCGGGGCGATCATCGGAGGGTCAGCGTCGGCGGGCCAGGTCGGGACGTTCCGCCAGCCAGGCGTCGAGGAGTGGTTCGGCGAGCTCACGTCCGGCCGTCGCGACCGGCTCGACCTTCTCGAAGTCCAGGAGCGAGACACCGGAAAGCGGAAGTTGGAGCAACAGATCGATCTGGCCGCTCTCCAGCACGTCGGCCTGCGCCCGGACCGCGCCGACGAGCAGGGATCGCAGCAGCACGGCGGTGATGCCCGGATACGAGGTCTTGCCCGGCCGGACCATCGACCTGAGTGCCGACCAGCCGGACACCGACAGGCCGAAGTCGTGCTTGGCCCGAGGTCCCCGCGGTGGGGCGACGTCCGACGCGATGATCGTGCCGATCCCCGGGTCGTCGATGAGCAGCTCGGCCGGGAGGTTGTTGAGCACACCGCCGTCCACGAGGAGGTCGTCCTCGAACGGCACCGGCGGCAGCACCCCGGGAATCGCGACCGACGCCCTGACGGCGATGGCGAGGTTCCCCTCGTCGTGCACGTGCAACTCGCTCCGGGTGAGGTTCGTGGAGACGCAGGCGTAGGGAATCCACGTGTCCTCGATCTGCCAGTCCCCCATCTGGCCCACGATGTTCGCGGTGATCCGCTCTCCCTTGACCACCGAGACCACGGGCACGGTGTAGTCGAGCAGTCCGTCGAACTGCTCGGTGACGAGGGCGATTCTCCGGGCGGGTTCGATGTCCAGGGCGACGAGTACGGCCATGACCGACCCGATGGACGAACCGACGACCCGGTCGATCGGGACACCGCGCTCGTCGAGGGCGTCGAGCAGACCGATGTGTGCGAAACCTCTCGCGCCGCCTCCACCGAGTGCGAGACCCACACCCTGACCACTGACCAGTCGAGCGACACGCTCGAGGTCTGCGGCTCGCCCCTGGCGCACATGCAGCACCTCGGCCACGTCGGGGTGCGCGTGGTACCACCCGGCACCAACCGGTCGGTCCGCCCCCTTGGGGTGCACCACGGCGATCGTCACGGGCGCATCACGCTCGCCGCGAGCGTCGATCAGACGCTGGACCGCCCGTCGTTCCGACTCGTCGGGGTCGGTGGAGGCGATCACGAGCAGGGCGTCGGACTGCCGACAGGATCGCCCCGTCCAGTGCGGCCGCTCCAGGTCGGCCTCGAGGACGACGAGGTCGTTCAACACTTCGAGCTCGTGGAGGTACGCCGACACGAGTGTGTTCCCGAGGGGATCGTCCTCGGCGTCCGCGAGCCCGCGGCGACCGAGTTGTTGATCCGCTTTGGCCGCGCTCACGAGCGTCGTGCGCAGGTGTCGCTCGATCTCGGTCACGACCCGGCTGACCGTCGAGCGGCGGTCCACCGGCGCGGTCACAGCCACGCTCATCACGTGGGCCCGATCGGTCACGAGCCGGCCCTGGCTCGCCGAGCGGTGCAGGATCGTGCGGAACAGCGCCGTGAGCACCGCGGGGTTGACGGCGGCCAACGTCTCGATGTCCGACGCGGCGAGGCGGGCCAGCGTCGCGTCTCGGACCGCCCGGACCGTGCCGGTCCGGGGGACCTGACCGATGACGCCGATCTCGCCGACCAACTGACCACGGCCGATCTCGACGCTGAAGGCGTCGTCACCGGTACCGATCTCGGCCTCGAGGCGGCCGGAGACGACGACATAGGCCGCGTCCGCGTCGTCGCCCACGTGGAACAAGGTCTCGCCGGCGACGATGTCGGTCCAGGTGACGACGCTCGCCAGCGCCTGGATGATCTCGCTCGTGTCCCCGATCAAGGAGGTCAGATAGCCCGACAGCTGGGCGAGGTGCATGCGGTGTCGACCACCGATCGTCATGGCCTCCGCCGCTTCGGGGCTCTGCTCCAGCCATGTCGTGAAGTCGTCCCCGGAGAACACATCGATCACGGTCGGCTGCACGGTGACCACGGTCGACACCCGTGCCGAGCCGAGCAAGGCCGACAACTCGCCGACGAGCGCACCCGCTCCCAGTCGACCGACCCGCAGCGTGCCGGTGCTGGAGCTCCGCAGGACATCGACGGCGCCATCGACGACGTAGGCGACCTCGGTCGAGCGCTCGTCCTGCCGACAGAACGACTCGCCCGGTTCGAGGTGGCGGCGGATCCTCGGGACGTCGCTCGCGACGAGACGAGCGATCGCCTCGCGACGCGCACGAAGATCCGGCACCGTTTCGTCGGTGAGTGGCGGCGCGCCGTCGTCGGTCACCGTTGCCATGTCGCCCTCGTGATCCGTCATCTCTCCCTCGGCGAACGCCGGCCCGGTCCCCGACCGGCGAGTGCCGTCGGCGAACGTAGCAACTCCGTGTCGGTCATTCCGCCCGAGTGACGGGGGGCTCATCGGGTTGCGGGAAGCGATCCTCGTGGACCAGTTCGCCCAGTTCGACGCGCCGCCGTTGGAGCGGGCTCGCCGGTGCGTCGGCGGCGGGCCACCCGACGGTCACGGCCATCGGCACCGTCCAGCCCGCTGGAGCATCGACCGCGGCGGCGGAGCGATCGTGATGCTGGAAGGTGACCGGGCACGTTGCCATGCCCAGCTCGTGCGCCGCGAGCATCAGGTTCTGCGCCTGTCGACCGACGTCGAACAGCCGCAGCTTGTCGTCCGGGGCGGCGAAGGCGATGACGACCGGCACGGTGTCGATCCAGGAGGTGAAGTCGCCGGCCGCCGCCAGCGCGGTGCGCACCTCACGACTGCGACACACGACGAGTCGATTGGCCTCGTCGTTCTTCGCACTCCCCGCCATCCGTGCGGCCTGCAGCAGCGGCGCGAGGTCGTCGTCGGTCACCGGTCGCTCGGAGGTGTGCCGGAGGTCCCGCTTCGTCACGATGGTGTCGTAGGCCCGCATGTCATCCTCCGGATCGGTCGGCCCGTCCGGACCGGCATGCGATACTGGCACATCCATCACCCAACGTCCGCCGGCGCTCGCCGGAGACGATGAAACCCCGGACGCCGTGTGCTGATCGATCGCCCCACCTCCGCCGAACCCCGCTTCTCCGACCGGCTCAAATTCGACCTGTTGGTGCGGATGCGCCGATCCCATGAACGGACCCTCCAGAGGTCGAGTGTTCGCACCTATCGCCGGCGTGTGGTCCCGACCGACCCGCCACCCCGCCTCGTGCCCGCCGCACGCGTCTACCCACGGATGGGCTGGCTGCCGCCGAGCCTCGTCGCACCCGAGCGCCTGCCGTCCGACGCGAAGCTGCCGCCGCGCTATGTCGCCCCGTACTACGGCACGAGCAAATTGGGTTGGTGGCTCTACGGCCGCCGACCGATCGATCCGGCGCTCGAATGGACCGCGGCGTCGGACTGGAATCGTCCGTTCGGTGACGTCGACGAGGTCTGGGACCATCCGACCTCGGACGCCGCCTTCGTCGCCCTCCGTCTGCAGGGACCGAACCCGTTCATGCTCCGCAGGGTCGCCGACGTGGACGAGACGGCGCGGTTCGAATTGGACTTCACCGAGCTGTTCGACGGCGTCTTCATGCCGACCGTCGCACACTTCCACCTGGACGACGATCGGTTGACGCCCACGTGGATCCGCCTCGGCGACCGCGTGATCCACCAGGGCGACGCCGATTGGACGCTGGCGAAGGCCGTGGTGAACGCCCTCGACGCGCGGACGGCGACGTTCATCCGGCACCTGCTGAACACCCATCTGATGGTCGGGCAGGCCTTCGCCCTCGCGGCCTACACCCTGCCGCCCTGGCACGCGCTGCGGCCCTTCATGGACTTCTTCACCTACGGCTCGCTGCAGGTCAACCACTTCGCGTACGCGGCGCTGCTCACACCCGACAGCTACTTCCTCCGATCGAACTTCGTTCGGCCCGACGACGCCCAGCGCCTCATCGAGAACGCCACCGCGACCTTCGACTTCGACGAGTGGTTGCTCCCGAAGGACCTCGCGAAGCGCGGGATCGACGCGATCCCCGGCCATCCGTACGTCGAGGACGGCCGGAAGGTCTGGCCCCTCATCGAGCGCGTCGTCGACGCCCACCTGGAGGACGTCGATCTCGGGACCGATGACGACGTGCTCGACGATCCCGACCTGGCGGCGTGGTACGCCGTGGTCCGCCGAGTCCTTCCCGGAAGCGAGTCGGTGCCGAGGTTGCGCGGTGTGGACGATCTCCGGGATCTCATGACGGGCCTCATCTACAACAACGTCATCCACGAGGTCTGTGGCAACCTCGCCCCGCTCCTCGACTCGGAGGATCCGATCGATCGGGGAAGCATCTCGTTCGAGCACCTCCGTGACCTGGTCGATCCGGAGCGTGAGCCGGGTCCGGTTCGCGCCGCCGACGTCTTCCTCATGGATCAGGCGAGCTTCGTGAGCACGTTGAACGTCGCGGGCAACAACCTGATGACGGTCAACGCGGCCCGGTACGTCGACGACCCCCGCCTGCGTCGAACGATCGAGCACCTCCAAGCCGACCTCCGCGAGCTCGACGCCGAGCTGACGAAGGTCAACGCCGGTCGAGCCGTGCCGTTCACCACGATGCAGCCACGGAAGTGGGAGGCCTCGATCAGCTACTGATCGGCCGGCTCGGGATCACCGTCCGCGGCGAGTCAACCGACCAGGTTCTCGGGCGCGACGTGATGGCGGAAGAACAACCGGTCGCCACCGATCGAGCTGACGAACGGCTCGATGAGCCGGAGCGTGCCGATCGTCTCGACCTCACCGCCGGCCGAGACCGCCTCGACGGAGTAGAGCCCGGCACCCGACTCGATCCGGGCCAAGGTGTCACGGAAGTCGACGAGGGCGGCGCCCCGGAAGACCGTGCGGACGTCCGGATGCGGCCGGAAGACGAGGCGGTCGGGCGTGCGGGGCGACCGCACCATCGCCCCGCGGCGGTCGACCGCGCTCAGATGATCGATCGAGAGCCAGCGGGGTTCGGCGACCACCCGCTTGAAGAAGAAACCCATGATCTTCTGCGGCGGCCGCAGCTCGGCGTGTTCACTCCGGAGATCGTGGGTGAAGGTGTTCGAGAACAGGTTCGTGTCCCGACCCTGCCCGACGGTGTGGTTCATGGCCAGCAGGTCGAGCGAATCGTCACCGTCCACGAAGAGTTTCAGGCCGAGCCCCGGCGTCACCGACCGCCGACCCGACGGTGGTACGGCGAGCGAGAGCCGCATCACGCCGATGGCGCCGCCCGTCGGGGGTGGGGCGAGCACACCGGTGTAGGTGCTGCTCGGCGCCATCACGAGCTCGACCGAGCCGACGGCCCCGCAGGTGTGGATGATCTTCGGTCGATCCGGCTCCATCGTGTCGGCTCGGCGCTCGAGGGTCCGCGACAACGTCCGTCGCCTGCCGGCCACCCGCAACATCTGGAGAGGGCCCCCCATCTGGAGGTCGGGCCGGGTCGTCGGGCTGTAGACCGACGCCTCGAGCAGTTCTCGGCGCGTCCAGGCGAGCTTCTCCGACGCCGTCCATGCCCGGAACTCGGCGGGCGGCGTCGCGTGCGGCGAGTCAGCCATCGTTGGTCGCCGTCTCGGCGTCCCGCAGATCGACGGCCCGTTCGGCCAGGTGGGTGTCGAGCAGGTCGATCGCCGCGGCCGCGGCTTCCTCGACGGTCACGGTCGGATTGGCGGCCTTCGCCCCGTCGAGGTCGTCGCCGAGGGCTCGGGCGACGGCAGCGGCCGCGTTCTCCCGCGGCACGTGGCCGTTGCGTTCCATCACGCCCAACAGCATCGCGGCCGACGTGACGTGGCCGAGCCGGCACAGCACGATCGCCGTCACCCCGAAGAGGTGGCTCGTCCCGGCGAGATAGTGCTGGGATCGCGCGGCCTCGAGTGCGTCCCGACATCCGGCGACGGCATCGTCGAGATCCCCCTTCCCGACCGAGAAGTGCAGGACGAGGCCGACCGTCACCTGATACACGAGGTGTGACGGGCTCAGCGATTGGGCGATGTCCATGCCCTTGCGCCACTCGGCGATCGCGGGAGCGAGGCCCTCGAAGCTCTTCGTCATCCCACCGGCCCAGGAGGCGATCGCCCGCGCAGACGCACTGCCGGACTCGTTGGCCACGGCTTCCACCTGAGCGAAGTGCTCGAGCGCCGCCGGACTCGGTGCGTTCGCACAGATGTGGAACACCCGCATGCCATGACCCCAGACCCGGCTCAGCGGGGGCGACTCGGCATCGAGATGGGCGACCCAGTCGGAGGTGAATCGTTCGCTCGCCTCGGGCGACAGCTCGTTGTTCAGCGAGACGGCGCTCAGCGCGAGGCGGCAGTAGCCGTACGGATCGGTGGGGTCGATGCGCAACCCACGTTCGGCGTACTCCACCACCCCGTCGTCGACGGTGAAGTAGGCGAGCACCGCGCGCAGCCCGTGCATCGTTCCCTCGAGGGGGTGACCGTCCAGGTCGACCCGCTCATGGAGCTCCGCCGCCCAGTGCAGGGCCTCGAACCGCATCGCGAGGCCAGCGAACCAACCGAGATCGGCGACGAGCGAGGCGGCCCCTCCGATCTCGCCGTGGCGGACCATCGTGTCGAACGCCGTCCGGATGTTCGACCACTCGCGGATGAGGGAGTCCCAGGCATCGGCCTCCTTGGGCGAGACCATCCGCGCCGCTTCCTCCGAGACGAGCGCAGCGAAGAACGACGCGTGCCGACTCCGGTACCGCTCGGCATCGCCGCGGTCATCGAGGCGCTCCTGGGCGAACTGCCGCAGCGTGCCGAGCAAGCCGTAGCGCATGGCGCCACCCGAACGTTTGGTCGTGACCATCGATTTGTCGACCAGCTCGAGCACGAGATCGAGGGCGTCGAGGTCGTCGATGCCGTCGCCGGAGCAGACGGCCTCGACGGCATCGAGCGTGAAGTCTCCGGAGAAGACCGAGAGCCGTTCGTACAGCGCCTCCTGCTGCGGATTCAGCTGCTCGTACGACCACTGGATCGTGTCGCGCAACGTCTGGTGCCGCCCTCCCGAGCGGCCACCACGCAGGATCCGGAACCGGTCTTCGAGGCGCTCGAGCAACTGCTCGGGCGACAGGGCGCGCACACGGGCCGCGGCGAGCTCGATGGCGAGCGGCACACCGTCGAGGCGTTCGACGATCTGGGCGACGATTCCGAGATCGGGGCCGTCGGCGGTGAACGTGTGATCCCGTTCGAGCGCTCGCTCCATGAACAGCTGCACGCCGTGCGTGGTGGGGTCGAGGGGCTGGACGCCGAACATCTGCTCGCCCGACAGTCCGACCGGTTCCCGGGACGTCATGAGCACGTGCACGTCACCGGCGGCCTGCATGGCGAGCACGAGCGACCGTGCGGCGGGCGCGACGTGCTCGCAGTTGTCGAGCACGAGCAGCAGGTCCTTGTGCGCGCAGAAGTGCACGATGCTCTGTTCGAGGCTGAGCCCCGGCTGTGTCCTCGCCCCCAACACGTCGGCCACCGCAGCGGGGACGTCGTCACCGTCGCCGACGGGCACGAGGCTCACGAACGCAGCGCCATCGGCGAACTCGTCGACGATCGTCTCCGCGACGGTCGCGGCCAGGTGGGTCTTGCCCACCCCGCCGGGTCCGACGAGGGTCACCCTCGGGTGATGCCGGAGCAGCTCGCGCAGCGAGCCGAGCTCCTCGTCTCGCCCGATGAGCTCGTGGGTGTGATGCGGCAACCCCCGGACCGACCGTTCGACGCGGGAGCGGAGCGGTCGGTCGTCCTGCACGAGTGCGTCGTGGACCAGCAGACTGATGTGCTCGGTGCCGATGCCCTTCAGCTGGTGAGGGCCCATGTCCCGCAGATCGTGGTGACGGAGATAGGCGGCGACCGCCGCGGACACCGCGATCTGATCACCGTTGGCGACGTCCATGACGCGGGCCGTCATGTTGACCGGCGGGCCGAAATAGTCCCAGCCGATCGGCTCGACGACACCCATGTGGATCCCGATGCGGATCTTCAGCCGACCGTGGTCACCCCAGGCGGCCTGCTGGAACGCTCGCTGCATGGTGATCGCCGCGTCGGCCGCATCATCGGGCGAGCTGAACACCGCCGAGATGCCGTCGCCCGTGTGCTGGAACACGATGCCGCGATGGGCCCGGCATGCCCGAACCGACAGATCGTTGTGCAGGCCGATCGCTCCGACCATGCCGTCGGGATCGGCCTCCCACTGTGGCGTCGAGTCCTCGATGTCGGTGAACAGGAAGGTGACGAGACCCGAGGGGAGCACATCGGGCACGATGCCGTCGGGCGCCCCGATCACGATCTCGTTGATACGTGCCCGCTCGACCGTCATGTGTCCCCGTCCGTGTCGATGTCAGAGGATACGGGAGTGAGGATCGCCTGAGCGAGCTGCACCATGATGTGTTGTTCTCCGGCGGGCCAATCGCGTTCGACCTTGCGGAGCGACACCCGTAGATCGGCCCCGGTGGCCCGGAACCCCTCCGCGAGCAATGCCTCGAGGTCCGCGCGGATGTGGCCGCCGACCCGCGGGCCGGCGGCGACGGCGAACGCGAATCCGATCACGAGCTTGTCCCCGGGGAGGAGCTCGGGCCAGTGCTGCCCCACGAGGCGGGCCGCCTTCTGGCGACGACCGGTCCGGAACCGCTCGTCGTCGCCGTCGTAGAAGTGCGCCAGACGTGCGGCGAGGGTGACGATGTCGGCTTTCGGGAGGTGCAGCTCACGCGCCCGCGCCCCGGCGGTCGCGACCAGGCCTCTCGCTCGCCGCTCGCGCGCCGCTCGTGTGTCCGGGTGGCCGACGCTGGCGAGATGGTTCGCGTAGGCGATGAGGGTCGAGGGTGCCGCGGCGCCGGCGACCGCCTCTTCGTAGTGCTCGACCGCCTCGGCCTGCAGACGGGTCGCCTCGGCGGGCAGTCCGCGTTCGACGGCGAGATGAGCGGAGCGATCGAGTGCCCGGGCCACGCCGCCGGCCGCCTCGGCCGTCGGGCCGTTGGAGCGACGAGCGGAGTCGAGCGCACGCCGGTAGGCATCGAGCGCCCCCTCGACGTCGTCGCGCTCGAGCTGGTAGTCCCCGAACGCGAGCAGTGTCTCGGTCCGGGTCGCGTCCCGGGCGAGCACCCGTTCCTTCACACCGCTCGTCACGAGCACGCGGGGCAGGTAGGTGCCCACGGCGAGCGGCACGGCGGCCATGAGCGACAAGAAGCCGGCGCCGGTCCACGTGGTCGGGTCGACATCGCGCCAGGTGTCGAGCACCCAGAACGGGGCGAGGGCGACGAACACCACGGCCACGACGAAGGCGATCAGGACGCGGAACGGCACCGGGATGTCGTATTCGTCGTATCGCAGCGAGCCGACCTCACGACCGGCCTCGTAGCGGTCCCAGCTCGCCCAGAGCTGCTGCCCGACTCGGACGGCGAGCACGGCGAGTGCCAGGTAGACGACGGCCATCATCGCCGAACCGGCGCGGGCGCCGACCTCGGTCGGCACGAATCCGGGCAGGTCACCGGGCAGCAACCAGCTGAACAGGCCGCGGTCCCCGACGAGCTGGTTGGCGTAGAACTGTTGGGCCTCGTCGTCGCCCTGACCTCTCGTGTTCCACGCGAACACGATCGCGGCGACGCCCAGCGCCGCCGTCGAGAAGGACCGCCACCCGACCCGCCACTTCCGCTCGATGCCGTACGTCGCGTTGCGCGCCCGGATCGCGTCACCGTGGACCGGCGCCCCCGCCACCTCCAACAACTCGACACCCACGTAGGTCAGGCACTCATCGGTGTTGGCCGTGTAGGTCGTGTGATCCCGGGTCGACGATCCGAGGTTGGACAACGCCCACGACTCCGGACGCCCCACCGTGGCGGTTCTGGTGGGTCCGGCCGGGACCGGGTCCTTGCTCGCGTAGAGGTCGATCCACCGGTCGGCCACCCGGCCGAGGTCGTTCTCGAGCGTCGGGATCTCGTCGACGGCGATCAGGGTCACCGCGTAGACCCCGAGCGCGATGGCGAGCGCGATCACGTAGAACGCCATCCCGTAGTAGGAGATCACACCCCACACGAGGCCGACGGTCGCACCGAGCAGCAGCGGCCAGCGGGGCACACGCAGTCGACCGATCAGGACGTCGTCGGCGAGCCATCCCACCGGGCCCCGATCCTCGACGGCGGCGGCGTCGGCGAGGCGCTCGCGCCGGTGGCGCCGTCGAACGGTCAGCGCCACGAGTGTCGCCGTCGCCAGGCCGATCAGGGTCATGCCGATCGGACCGGCGAACCCGGTGACCTGGAGTCCCGACCGCTCGACGATGCACCCCTCCACACCTCCGAACCGTGCCTCGTCGCAGTTGGTGAGCGTGCGCAGGAACCAGGCGACGCCGGCGATCACGACCGCGGCGAACGGCACCATCAACGACGCGGCCCGCAGCGACCGCGGACCGGAGCTCGACGAGATGTGCTCGAGTGCGTGCACCTTCGGCAACCCCGAGCCGACCGAGATGAACGACGAGATCCGCACGTCGTCACCGTGGTGCCCTGCATCCACGTCCCGCAGCGCCTTGTAGGTCACGGCGGCGCCCTGGCTGTGGGCGAGGACCACGACCTCGTCACAGCCCTGGGCTCGCAACCATCGGATGCCCTCGAGGATCGGCGCCTTGATCGCACCGGCCTGGGTGGGGCTCTGGACGAGCCGCTGGCTGTCCCCGATCGTTCCGACGGCGATGAGCTGGGCCTTCGCCACGATCGTCGAGATCGCGGGGAAGGGCAGCGCCTGCGCGATCAGGCCGAGGATCAGGAGTGCGGTGAAGAACGCCAACACGAGGGGCGAGACCAGCACCAGGGCCAACACGAAGGCCATCAGCAGCGCGATCCGGAGGCCCGCGATGATCCGGGCCTGCAGGTTCGGCGCGTGCCGATAGCGGCGGATCGCCCGGCCGACCACGGCGTTGGCGTGCATCGCCGACGTCGCTGGCACCGATGTGAAGCTCCACGACCAGAGCTCGCCGAACGACGGCGGCACGAACGCTCCCGCCCACCAGCCCTCGGCCACGAGCCATGTCCGAGGACCCTCGACATCGAGCTCGATCCGGAGGTTCGCCGGCCCATCGCTCGGGGCGAGCTGCGCGTCGGTCACGGTGACGGGTCGCTCGGTGCCCTCGGACAGATGCAGGGCCGAATCGGGGTCGTCCGAGCTCCATCGGCGAAGCCACGCGACGAGGGCGTCCGACCATTGGGTCAGTGTGACTCCCTGGCGCTGCTCGCCGATGCCGTGCACCACGAGCACGCCCAGATCCGGTGGGCGATCAGCCGGTTCGTGCATACCGACAACAATGCCAGACCGGGCCGCTGACGGGGCGGGGAATGGTGGTGGATTCACACACCGCCTGGTGAGGATTCCGCTCCAGTCGATCCGGCTCGGGACGGTTGGTCGAACACGATCACACTGCGGGCCAGGCGACCGGCTCGCATCTCGTCGAATGCTTCGTCGAGCTCGTCGAGACCGATCCGACGGCTGATCATGGTGTCGAGTGGGAGCAAGCCCTCGAGATACCGATCGACGAGCGCGGGCATGTCGATCCGGAAGCGGTTCGAGCCCATGTTCGAACCCCGCAGCGTCTTTTCGTTGAGGAGCTCCGCTGCGGACACCTCGAGCATCTGTCCCTCGGGCACCATGCCGATGATCACGGCATCGCCGCCCACCGCCAGCATCTCGAACGCCTGCTCGGCCGTGCGCTTCAGTCCGATCGCCTCGAAGGCGTATTCGACACCACCTCCCGTGATCGTCCGGACCGCCTCGACGACGTTCCCGTTTCCGGCGTCGATCGTGTGTGTGGCCCCCATGGCCCGTGCGAGGTCGAGTTTCTCGGCGTGGAGGTCGATCGCGATGATCGGATGTGCCCCGGCGGCGACGGCACCGAGCACCGCCGAGAGCCCGATCCCGCCACAGCCGATGATCGCGACGGAGTCGCCGATCTGCACCCGGGCGGTGTTCGTCACCGCGCCGAAGCCGGTCATGACCGCGCAACCGATGAGCGCCGCCCGGTCGAGCGGCATGTCGCGTCGGATCTTCACCACCGCCCGCTCGTGAACGAGCATCTGCTCGGCGTAGGACCCGAGGTGGTAGAGCTGACCGAGCGCCGTGTCGCCCGACCGCAGCCGCGGGGGTGCGCCATCGGGGCGATCGGTCGTCGGATCGTCACAGAGATGGGGCCGACCGGTGATGCAGAGCTTGCACTGCCCGCAGAAGACCGACATGCAGGTGATCACGTGGTCACCCACCTCGACGTGGGTCACCGACGCCCCGACGGCTTCGACGACACCGGCGGCCTCGTGCCCGGGCACGACCGGAAGGTCGGTCTCGTAGTCCCCGACGATGAAGTGCAGGTCGCTGTGACACACCCCCACCGCCGCCGTGGCGATGCGGACCTCGAAGGGTCCCGGATCGTCGATCTCGATCTCCTCGATCTCGACCGGTCGGCCGATCTCGCGGAGCACCGCGGCCCGGGCGCGACGGGGCACCGGATCAGTCCCGATAGGTCGCGTCGACGCGGTCCAGCATCTCCATGCGCTGGCCGAGGTGTGCCGGTCCCATGCCGGCGAACTGCTTGGTGGACTTGACCACCTTCGCCGCGAGATCGTCGTCGAGGATCGACAGTGGCTGGCCCGTCGAGTAGGCGAGCACCAGCGTCTGGGCGGCTCGCTCGAAGTAGTACATCGACTCGAACGCCTCGGCCACGGTCTGCCCGGCCACCATCACCCCGTGGTTGCCCATGAGCATCACCCGGTGGTCGGCCATCACCGACGCCAGACGCCGCCCCTCGGCCATGGAGTCGCCCAGCCCTCCGAACTCGCGGTCGTAGGCCACCTCTCCGAAGAACTGGCCGGTGTTCTGGTCGATCGGATACATCGTCGGATCGGCCAGACAGGCGAGCGCGGTCGCGTACGGCGGGTGCAGGTGGAGCAGGACCCGGGCCGATGGCACCGCTGCGTGGATGGCACCGTGGATGCACCACGCAGACAGGTCGGGCGCGTCCGGTCGGCCCATCACCTCGTCGAAATCGTCGGCGGCGTCCAAGGTCAACAACTCCGATTGACGCAGCAGGCCGAAGTGACGCCAGCGGGGGTTCATCACGAAACGGCGGCCGTCGTCGGACACCGCGGCGGAGAAGTGATTCGCGACCGACTCGTGCCAGCCCTCCTCCACGGCGATGCGGAAACACGCCGCCAGCTCGGTCCGGATCGTCGACTCGTCGCTCTGCATCATCGCCGCGAAGCGTAGATCGGCTCGGCCCCGCCGGCCACGGGCTCGGCGACCGAGGCCGCTACGGTCGCTCGCGCCGTCACGACGACGACCGTCACCGACCGGGGAGAACCCACGATGCCCGCACCTCAGCCTCTCGACGCCGGAACGACGGCGCCGGAGTTCTCGGTCACCACCACCGCGGGCGATGAGCTCACGCTGTCGTCGCTGCGGGGCGGTCTCGTCGCCCTCTACTTCTACCCGAAGGACGCAACGCCGGGCTGCACGTCCCAGGCGTGCAACCTGCGGGACAACCTCGGCACGCTCGCGGCGCACGACATCACCGTCGTCGGCGTCTCCCCCGACGACGACGCCAGCCATGCGCGCTTCGCGGCAGCTCACGAGCTCCCGTTCGCCCTGGTCGCCGACCCTGAGCGGGAGATCATCGAGGCCTACGGCGTCTGGGGTGAGAAGAAGAACTACGGCAGGGTCTACGACGGCCTCCAGCGGACGACGTTCCTGATCGACGCCGATGGCGTGATCCAGCACGTCTTCAAGCGACCGAAGACGAAGGACCACGCCGCCGAGATCCTCTCGAAGCTGCCCTGAGCTCCCAGCGCGCCGTGACGACCACCCGCCGCCCGATCATGGTGCTCGGCTGCACCTCCGACGCCGGCAAGAGCCTGATCGTCACGGCGCTCTGTCGAGCCTTCCGTCGGCGAGGTCTCGACGTCGCGCCGTTCAAGGCGCAGAACATGTCGAACAACGCCCGGGTCGTCGACGGCGGCGAGATCGGGGTCGCCCAGTGGCTCCAGGCGAAGGCGGCGGGACGGACCCCGACGGTCGCGATGAACCCCGTACTGCTCAAGCCGGAAGCCGACACCCGGAGCCAGGTCGTCGTCGACGGTCGGGCCCGACACGACCTGTCGGCGATGCCGTGGATCGAGCGCGGCCCGTATCTGTGGGCGGCCATGGCCCGTGGAGCCGACCGGATGATCGCCGACCACGAGCTCGTCGTCATGGAGGGTGCGGGTTCGCCGGCCGAGATCAACCTGCCGGACTACGTGAACAACCGCATGACCGCCCACGTCGACGCCGTCGCCGTGCTCGTCGCCGACATCGACCGTGGTGGCGCGTTCGCCCATCTGGTCGGCACGCACGACCTGGCACCCGAGACGACGAGGCGCCGCTTGGCCGGCTTCGTCCTCAACAAGTTCCGCGGTGATGCGTCGCTGCTCACCCCCGCCCCCGAGTTCGTCACGCGGCGCACCGGCATGGCCGACTTCGGGGTGTTGCCCATGCTCCGACACCATCTCCCCGACGAAGAGGGTGCGACCGTCCGGGGAGTCGCACCGTCCGGGGCACCCACTGCGGCCGTGATCCGCTGGCCGTTCGGATCGAACCTCGACGAGTGGCACCTGCTCCCCCACGCCGCCCGGGTGCGCTGGGCGACCACCCCCGCCGACCTGGACGGCGCCGATCTCGTCGTGCTCCCCGGCTCCAAGCACCTCGCCGCCGACGCAGCCTGGTTGGCCGAGACCGGTCTCGACGTCGCGATCCGCCGGTCAGCCGCCGCCGGCACCCGAGTCCTCGGCGTGTGCGGAGGCGCCATGCTGCTCGGTCGGCACGTCGAGGACCCCGATGATGTCGAGGGCCCCACGACCGAGACGGACTCGACGCCGATCGAGGGGCTCGGTCTGCTCGACCTCACGACGACGCTGGCCACCGAGAAGCTGACGCGGCCGGCCGACATCGTCTTCTCGGGTCTCCCGGAGGCCTGGCGTGGACTCGAGGGCCGTCGAGCTCGCGGCTACGAGATCCGCAACGGTCGGATCGAGGGCCGGTCCTGTCAGCGGTCGCCGCTGGTCTGGGCCGACGGCAACGTGCTCGCCACCACCGCCCATGGGCTCTTCGAGTCGCCCGACGTGCTCGAAGCGCTCACCGGCGAGCGTCCGGCCGACGTCCTCGAGGCGACGTTCGAGGCCCTGGCCGACGCCGTCGAGCAGCACCTCGATCTCGACGGTCTGCTCGCACACACCGAGCGATGACCGTCCGGCGCCGACACACAGCGAGACCCGGCCGGCACGGTTCTCGGGAACGACCTCCGGGCGCCCTCCGGGAGGGCTGCGAGCGTGTCGCGAACTGTTCGGCCCGATCGGCCGTTCCCGACGGCGGGCGATCACACTGGTCGGGTGCGCTCCCCCGCCCCGCTGCTCGTCGCCGCGCTGTTCGGCCTCACCGCCTGCGGGGCAGCCTCGACGCAGCCGAGCGATGACACAGCGGCCGAGACGGCGAGCGACGACACAGCCAGCCCGACGAGCATCGAGTCCGAGGTGACCGTGACGACCGAACCCTCCGAACCGGCGACCTCGACCACGACCACCACCGCGAGACCGGAGTCGACGACCACCAGCGACCCGTCGGGGTGCGAATCGTGGATCACCATGGGCGACGCCGAGGTCGGCCGCTGGTTCGTCGTCAACGACGACGTCATGGGCGGCCAGTCGCTCGGTGGCCTGCTGATCGACGGCGATCGGTTGGTCTTCTCCGGCTCCGTGAACAACGACGGCGGTGGTTTCTCGTCGATCCGTCGGCACATCGAGGACGGCGAACTCGACGGCTGGGGTGGCGTGCGCCTGCACGCCACCGGCGACGGCCGGACGTACCAGTTCCGGGCACGGGACCTCGCCGAGGGTCGCAACAGCCGGGTGACCCATCGAGCGGAGATCATGCTCGGCCCCGGCCCGAGCAACGTCGTCGTCCGGTTCGCCGACATGGTCCCCGGTGTGTTCGGCCGGGACGTCGACGACACCCCGCTCGAGGCGGGCCGGATCGACTGGATCGGGGTGATGATCGCGGACGGCGTCGACGGTGCGTTCGAGGCGGCCATCACCGCCATCGACCGTTGTCCCTGACCCGCCGGCGAAATCCCGTCCCGACCGTCTACGTTCGTCGACGATGGACATCCGCCGCATCGTCCTGGCCGTCGACGACGTGCCGGCCATGGTCGCCTTCTATGACGCAGTCTTCGAGTGCGAGCTCGATGCGATCGATGGGCCCGACGGCTTCCACCGCGGCACCTTCTGCGGGACCGAGCTGCTGATCTGCCCGAACTCGATCGCCGGGGTCGACGCCCGTCAGAATCGACACCAGTTCCGGATCGCCGTCAGCGACCTCGTCGAGACCCTCGCCGCCGTCGATGCACACGGCGGACGCCGACTCGGCGAGACCGACCCGATCACGGTCGACGTGATCGCCTTCGCCGACCCCGAAGGCAACACCTACGAGCTCGTCCGGGCCTGAGCGTCGCGAATTGCTCCTCCCGCGTCCGGCCGGGGAGGATCATGGCGATGCACGACACCGACCAGGGACTGCGGGACCGCTACGAGGTGGTCGTGATCGGCGCCGGAGTCGCCGGCATCTATCAGATCAAGCGCCTGACCGACCTCGGCATGGACGCGATCGTGATCGAGTCGGGCGCCGATCTGGGCGGCACGTGGTTCTGGAACCGATACCCGGGGGCACGGTTCGACTCCGAGTCGTACTCCTACGGCTACTCCTGGGCGACGGAGATCCTCGACACCTGGCACTGGAAGGAGCACTTCTCGGGCCAACCCGAGAACCTCAGGTATCTCCAGACCGTCGTCGAGACCTACGACCTCCGCCGACACATGCACTTCGGGTGCCACGTCGAGTCACTCGTCTGGGACGAGGGCTCGACCTCGTGGACCGTCAGCCTGAGCGACGGCCGCACGATCGAGACCCCCATCGTGATCACCGCGATCGGCGCACTCACGATCCCCACCCCACCCCGGTATCCCGGGGTCGATCGATTCACGGGACGCAGCTTCCACACCCACGACTGGCCCGCCGAGCCGATCGACCTCTCCGACCTCCACGTCGCCGTGATCGGCACCGGGGCGACCGGCATCCAGGTCATCGGCGAGATCCAGGACAAGGTCGGCGAACTCACGGTGTTCCAGCGGCGACCGAATTGGTCGGCCCCCCTCAACAACGCACCGATCTCGGTCGAGGAGATGGACGAGATCCGGGATCGATACGACGAGATCTTCGAGATCTGCGCCCGCACCCCCGGCGGATTCGTGCACGAACCCGACCGTCGCGGTTTCTGGGACGTCACCGAGGCGGAACGCTTCGAGCTCTGGGACCGCCTCTACGACGAACCCGGGTTCGCGATCTGGCTCCAGAACTTCGTCGAGATCTTCATCGACGAAGCGGCCAATCGGATCTTCTCGGACTACATCGCCGACCGGATTCGCCAACGCGTCGATGATCCGGCGATCGCGGACAAGTTGATCCCGACCGACCACGGCTTCGGGTACCAGCGCGTGCCGATGGAGACGAACTACTTCGAGGCCTACAACCGACCCAACGTGCACCTGGTCGACGTCTCCGAGACTCCGATCGTCGAGATCACCGAGACCGGGATCGCCACCACCGGCACCCATCACGACGTCGACCTGATCGTCTACGCCACCGGGTTCGATGCCATCACCGGCGCCTTCGACAAGATCCACATCGAGGGGGTCGGCGGCCGCACGTTGCGCGACAAGTGGCGGGACGATCCCGCCACGTTCATGGGGCTGCTCACGCACGGCTTCCCGAACCTGTTGACGATCGGCGGGCCCCAGAGCGGCAACGCATCGACGAACTTCCCGAGAGGCATCGAGACCGGCGTCGACTGGCTCACCGACCTGCTCCTGCACGCCCGATCGATCGGGGCCACTCGCATCGAGGCCGACCTCCATGCGGAACGGGCCTGGGTCGACCACGTCAAGGCCATGTACGAGATGATGCTCCTCCGCAAGGCGAAGGGTTGGTTCACCGGATACAACTCCAACGTCGAGGGCCATGAGGAGGGCACGATGCGCCACCTCATCTACAACGGTGGTTCGCCGAAGTACCAGGCCAAGCTCGATGCCATCGCCGAGGCCGGGTTCGAAGGCGTCGACTTCGCACCCTCCCCGGCCTGACTCCCACGACCGGAGCACCACATGGATCGCCTCACCCCGAGCCGCGTCGAGTTCATCCAGGCCCAACCCATGTTCTTCGTGGCGACGGCCGGGGCCTCCGGACGGGTCAACGTGTCGCCCAAGGGCATGGACACCCTGCGGGTCGTCGACGACCGCCGCATCGTGTGGCTCAATCTGACCGGAAGCGGCAACGAGACCGCCGCCCACGTCACGGAGAACCGGCGGATGACCCTCATGTGGATGTCGATCGGTCCGGAGCCGCTGATCCTGCGGGTGTACGGCACGGCGTCGGTCCTGCATCCGAGAGATCCCCGATGGGGCGACGAGGTCGACCGCTTCCCCCAGCTCGCCGGCTCAAGGCAGGTCTTCGACCTCGAGATCGAGCTGGTCACGTCGTCCTGCGGGAGTGGCGTGCCCGAGATGACCGTCGTGGCGGATCGTGGCGCCACCGAGCTCGAGCCGTTCTACGCGGCGATGTCCGACGACGAAATTCATGACTACTGGCAGCGCAAGAACTCGACGAGCCTCGACGGCAGACCGACGGGACTGAACGGGCCGAGCGCTTGACCGACACCGTTCGACACGCCTCGGGCCCGTCCGAGGGCCGTTCCGATGATGCCGGGGGAACGTTCTCGAGTCTCCGGATCGCGACGTACCGCCGGCTCTGGCTCGCGGGCCTGTTCACCTTCGCCGCGGTCGCCATGCAGACCACCGCCCGGAGCTTCCTGGCGTTCGACCTGACGCAACGGAACTCCGCCCTCGGTCTCGTGCTGCTCGCGATGGGCGTGCCGATGCTCATCTTCACGCCGATCGGCGGCATCGCCGCCGATCGGTTCCCCAAGCGCCTGGTGCTCGTCGTCTCGATCACGTTGATGTGGCTGCCCGCGGCCGGCATCGCCGGCGTGCTGCTCGCCGATCGTCTGGAGTACTGGATGCTCGTTGCGTCCTCGGTACTCCAGGGAGCGGCGTTCTCCCTGATGGCGCCGACCCGGATGGCCTTCTCCGCCGAGCTCGTCGGCCGGGAACGGCTGACGAATGCGATCCTGCTCGCCCAGATCTCGATGAACGGCACCCGCGTGCTCGGTCCGTCGATCGCGGGCGCCATGATCGGAATCGAGACGTTGGGTGCGACCGCGGTCTATCTCTCGATCGCCGTGCTCCTGACGATCTCGATCGGGCTGGCCGTGTCACTGCCTCCGGGGCTGCCACGGGCCGGTGGTCCGACGCGCTCACCGCTCGGCGACCTCGTCGATGGTCTGCGCTATGTCCGTTCGACGCCTCCGGTGCTGTGGCCGGTGATCATGGGCATCACCGTGGTGGCGACGGCGTTCCCCTATGTGGCGTTCCTCGCATCACTCGTCGACGACGTGTTCGATCGCTCCGCCGAGTGGCTCGGCTTCCTGTCCACCACGGGCGCGATCGGGGCGATCATCTCCTCGCTCGTGATCGCACGGCGAGGGTCGAAGGATCTGGGTGATCACACGGTCGCCGTGGTGGCGATGGCGTTCGGGGCCTTCGTCGCCGTGCTCGGCGTGACCCCGACGATCGAGGTCGCGCTGCTCGTCGTGCTGCTCACCGGCGCCGCCAACTCGGCGTTCCAGGCGCTCAACAACTCGCTCGTGCTCCTGCGTGCCGACGAGCAGTACCACGGGCGGGTTCAGTCGCTCCAGATGCTGGGGTTCTCCGCGTTCGGGATCTTCGCGGCACCGCTCGGTGCGGTCGCCGATGCGATCGGGCTCCGCACGACGCTCGTGGTGATGGGTTGCTTCTCGATGGCGGCGGTCATCGCCCTGCACCTGATCATCCTCCGCACCGTTCCCCGTGGGCCGTCTGGCCGCTGAGCGTGTGCCCGGCGTAGCGTCGCCGGCATGACTCCCGACGTCTCCGTCTCCCGCGACATCCACGCCCCGGCCGCCACCGTGTGGGCGGCGATCACCGACATCACCCGCATGGGCGAGTGGTCGCCCGAGACGTACGAGGCGACGTGGAACGAAGGATTCGACACCGCCGAGCTGGGTGCCCGCTGGACGGGCAGGAACCGCAACGGCGAGAAGGAATGGGTGACCGAAGCCGAGATCACCGAGATCGTCGATGGGGAGCGGTTCGTGTTCGACTGCGACTGGAAGGGCTACGTCTTCGCCACCTGGGGCTACGAGATCACACCCACCGACACCGGCTGCACCGTCACCGAGTTCACGAGCGACCATCGACCGGAGGAAGCGAAGGCCGGAAGCTCGAAGATCTCCGGCGTCGAGGATCGCGCCGCGCACAACACCGCCGGCATGCACGAGACCCTCGCCCGCCTCGCCGCCGCCTGCGAGGCCTGATCAGATCCGGCGGGTGTCGTCCCAGTACTTCGCCCGCAGCTCCCGCTTGAGAATCTTGTTCGAGCCCGTCTTCGGGATCTCGTCCAGGAACTCGACCGAGCGCGGCACCTTGTATCCGGCGAGCAGGTCGCGGGCATGGGCCTCGACGGCGGCCTCGTCGGCGATGCCGTCGTTGTCGGTCCGAACGACACAGGCGTGCACCGACTCGCCCCACTCCTCCGACGGGATGCCGAACACCGCGGCTTCGTAGATGCCGGGGTGTTGCTCGAGCGCCGCCTCGATCTCGGCGGGATAGATGTTCATCCCGCCCGAGATGATCATGTCCTTCTTCCGGTCGCAGATGAACAGGTAGCCCTCGTCATCGCGGTACGCGATGTCGCCGACGGTGTGATAACCGTCGCTTCGATGTTCGGAGTCGAACTTCTCCTGCGCGCCGTGGTACGTCTCGATCACCGTCGACGCCCGGACCCAGAGCTCGCCCGGCACGTTCGGTTCGGTGATCTCGTTGCCGTCGTCGTCGAAGAGTGCGACCTCGACCATCGGTGCCGGCAGGCCGCAGGAGCCGGGCTTACGCAGCTGATCGTCGGGGCCGAGGAGGGTGTTCACGCCCATCTCGGTGGAGCCGTAACACTCCCACAGCGACTCGGGCGGGAAGTCGGCCACGTAGGCCTGCTTCAACGGGAACGGCCACGGGGCGGCATTGGCCATCATGATCCGCATGGAGGACACGTCGTAACGCTCCTTGACCTCGGCCGGCAGATTCGTCACCTTGCGGATCGGGGTCGGAGCGGAGAACGTGTGCGTGGCGCGGTGGGTCGACACCAGCCGGATCCAGTCCTCGGCATCGAACTTGTGCTGGAGGACGATCGTGTTGCCCATGGCGTGGGAGAACCCGGCGAAGCCACCCGGACCGGAGTGATAGAGCGGCCCGCAGGTGATGTACACGTCGTCGGCGGTGTAGCCGATGAAGTCGAACATCGCCTTGCGCTGAGCCGGCATCGCCTGCGACTTGCGATAGGCGCCCTTCGGTACGCCGGTGGTGCCGGAGGTGTAGATCATCGTGGCGGCCGTGTCGGCGTCGATCTCGGGATCCGTGGCGACCGCCGAGACGAGGGCCGCCTCGGCGAGCTGACCGTCGAGCGGGTCGCCGCCGAAGATCACCACGTCGCGGACCTTCGGGATGTCGTCGCGGATCCGGGCGAACAGCGGGGCGTACTCGGCGTCGGCCCACACGAGCACGGCATCGGAGTTGTCGACGACGTAGACCGACTCCTCGTCGCTCAGGCGGTAGTTGAGCGGCACCGCGGTGACCTTGGCCTTGCGGGCAGCATGCATCATCGCGAGCAGTTCGAGGCTGTTCTGCCCGCACCAGACGACCCGGTCGCCGGGCCGCACACCCCGCTCGACCATGCCGTTGGCGAGGCGTGCGGCGCAGACGTTGAACTCGGCGAAGGTCATCGACCGGACGGGTTCACCCGGCCGGTCGTCGATGACGGCGATCTTGTCGGGATGCGCCTCGGCTCGTGCGGTCAGGACGTCGGTCACGTGGTGCTCCCCTGGGTCGGCCCGACCGAACGTAGGTGACCCGACCGCTCGACGGCCAGCGGGCGGCCGCCCGATGCCGTCGCGGTTCAGCCGTGCACGTCGGCGAGGAAGGCCAGCAACGACGCGTTGACCTCGTCCGGCGCCTCCTGCTGGGTCCAGTGGCCGACGCCCTCCAGGAGATCGCAACGCCGGAGATCCGTGCAGAGCACCTGCATGAACTGCACCCCGGCACCGACCTCGCCGTCGGTGCCACCGTTCACGACGAAGTCCGACAGCCCGCCGATGAACGCCGTGGGCAGGTCGATGGGCCGGTTGCGCCACGCCCGGGTCAGCTCCCAGTTGCGATGCAGGTTGCGATACCAGTTGAGCGGCGCGGTGAACCCGTTGCGGACGAACGCCCGGGCGAACGCCTCGAAGTCGCCGGCCTCGAGCCACGGTGGCAGTCCCGCTGGTGCGTCGAGGTCACCGAACCAGGTCGTCTGCGTCATCGGGTCGGGCTCGACGACGTCGGCCGGCCGATCACCCGAGGCGAACCACAGCACCTTCCGCAGGAAGCCGATGGCGTCGCCGTCGAGTTCCTGCTCGGCGAGGCCGGGCTCCTGGAAGTAGCGCATGTAATGGAAGCCGCCGTTGCGCTGACCGTCGATGATCTGGAGGATCGATTGGTCGAGCGGCGGCAGCATCGGCACCGAGATCGCGGCGATCGCGCGCACTCGATCGGGCACGATCAGCCCGACATGCGTCGTGACGATCGCGCCCCAGTCATGCCCGATCACGACCGGGTCCCGCAACGACAGCGTGTCGATCAGCCCCACCACGTCGCCCACGAGATGGTGCACGGTGTAGTCGCTCACGTCGGCCGGGATCGTGCTGGCGCCGTAGCCCCGCTGGTCGGGCACGACCACCCGGTAACCGGCGTCGGCGAGCGGACGGATCTGGTGCCGCCACGAGTAGCCGATTTCGGGGAAGCCGTGGAGCAGGATGACGGCCGGACCGTCATCCGGACCGTGCACCACCGTCGACAACGTCACGTCGCCCAGATCGATCGAGCGGAGTTCGAGATCATCCATCTCCGCATCCTCGCGGTTGGCCACCGGGCTGGCGAACCCGGAAACACACCGGAGCCGGGCGCCCGGGGGCTCCTGGGACCGGCCGAGGTCGAGGCCCTCAAGGCCATCGAGGCGCTGCAGGCGACCCCACCCGAGCTCCGCCCGGCCGGCGAGCGGACCGTGCATGGTCGTCAC
>JAHDCV010000015.1:30235-72935 GCA_020629695.1 Acidimicrobiales bacterium
GGCGACCCCACCCGAGCTCCGCCCGGCCGGCGAGCGGACCGTGCATGGTCGTCACCGCCATCGTCGCCCTCTGCCCGATCGATGCCGGCAACGGCGGCACGCGACTCGTGCCGGGATCGCACCGACGGCCGGACCTCCAACGCCGTGCCGAGGCCTTGGAGTTGCACCCCGACGAGATCGTCCCGACGCTGACCGTCGGAGATGCCCTCGTCTTCGACGGGCACCTGCTGCACTCCGGCACCCAGAACCACAGCGACGCCGATCGTCCGGCGCTCCAGATCGTGTGGCGCCGCTGAACCCTCAGCCGGGGAAGATCGGCTCGTGCAGGCCGACGGCGTCGACGTCCAACTCGAGCAGGCAGCCGTCGGGAAACGCCGGGTCGGCGTCGGCCCGCTCGGTCGAGATCGAGGTCACGACCAGTCGATCGAGCTCGGGTCCCACGAAGGCGGGCATCGTCGGGAGCAGCACCGGCACATCGATGATCCGATCGACCGACCCGTCGGGTGTCGCCCGGAGTACGGCACTCCCGGTCACGCAGGCGACCCAGAGGCAGCCGTCGGCGTCGACACCTGCCCCGTCGGGCAGACCGGGCAGGTCGGTGAAGTCCAGGAAGACCCGCTCGTTCGAGCGATCGCCGGTCTCCGGGTCGACGTCGTAGGACCAGACCGTCGAGGTCGGCGTGTCGGCCCAGTACATGACCGTGCCGTCGGGGCTGAACGCCGTCGCATTGGCGACCCCGACGCCGTCGCGTTGTTCGTGGATCTCGACGTGACCATCGGTCACGGTGATCCGATGCAACCGACCGCGGTGCCGGCCGGCCTCCGGCGGCAGGTCCATCGACCCGACCCAGTAACGGCCCGAAGGGTCACAGCGGCCGTCGTTCAGCCGGACCTCGGGATCCGGGGTCTCGACGTCGCACAGCGCCGTGACCGCTCCGGTCGACCACCGGAGCTCCACCAACTCGTGCTCCATCGCCACGACGAGCCGGTCGGGGTCCGCCGTCAGCACGAACGAACCCGGTCGGCCGGGCAGGTCGCGCGTCTCGACGCCACCCGTGTCGATGTCGACCCGGTGGATCGCCCGTCCCTCGATGTCCTCGAGGAGCAGGCGCCCGAGGCGGCGGTCCCACACCGGGCACTCCCCCAGTTCGGTCACGAGGGATCCCACGCGACGGACGTTCATCGGACGACCTCCAACAGCTCACCGTGGTCGACGTAGAGGTTGCGCATGTAGCGATCGAGCTTGATAAGCCGCCCCCGGAACTCGACGACGTCACCCCGCTGCACGTCGCCGCCGTGCGGCAACCGGACGACGGCGTCGACGGCCTGGGCGATGAAGCGTCCATCACCGAATTCACCGATCTCGACCGAGACCTTCGTGCCCTCGCCGTCGAAGACCGAGTCGTAGCGGAGCTCCTGCACCCGGTCGACCGTGCCCCGCCAGGTCACGACGGTGCCCTGGTAGGTCTCGAGGAAGTGGGCCTCGGTCTCGAAACCCATGCGCTTCGAGACGAACAGATCCTCGAGCACCGCCTGCTGACCGGGTCCGCCGGGCTCGGTCGTCACCGGCGCGACCGGCGCCGCCGCCCCGCCCGGAAGTGCGTCGACCACCGGCCCCCAGTCGGTCACGACCGGCGGTGGATGCTCGACGGCGCCGAGGACCTCCCGTGCGGCGACCGGATCGTCGTTGGCGACGTGCGCCTCGAGTTCGAGGAGCTGCGTGAACTCGTTCGGCTCGTCGACGTCGTTGAGCTCGTGGAACTCCTCGATCGCACGGTCGAGATCACCGACGTCCTGGTGGGTGAGCGCCCGGTCGACGTCACCCGGGGTGGCGACCACGACCGCGATGTCGGTCACGAAGCGGATGTGGCCGATCAGATCGTCGGCGGAACCGACCACACCGTGCAGCTCGGCGGTCGTGCGTTGGTTGCCGATCTCGGCGTTCCGGTAGCCCTCGAAGAGCGTGAGCACGGCCATCCGGCGCGCCGGCGAGAGGAACGCGGCGACGGCGGTCGGGTCATCGCTGTCGATGGCCACCGCCTCGTCGAACGCCGGGTCGCCGATGACGAGATCGTTGCCACCGAAGCCGAAGGCCCGTTTGAAACGCCCACCGATGGAGTCCTTCCGGAGCCGGAGCGACGGTCCGGGGATCTGATGACGGACCTCGAAGATCGTCCACTTGCTCCGGTTGTCGCCACTCCCCCGGTACTCCACCCCGACCGTCACCGGCAGACCGCGCAGCGTGCCCACGAGCTGACCCGGCCCCTTGCCCGACCGCAGCTCGAGGCCGAGCTCGGTGGCCGCCTGCTGCCACGCGGTGCGCTGTCGCCCGCCCTTGATCCCATTGATCACGAACGTGACCACCGCGATGGCGATGAAGACCACGATGCCCGACATGGCTGCCTCCCCGGCGCGGACTGTAACCACCTGGCGGTCGGTGCTTGTCGATGCCCGTCCCGACCGACCAGCCTGTGCCGGTGGAGTTCAGCATCCAGCTCTCGGCCGACTACCCGGACAAGTCCTATGGTGCGGCCAACGTCTACGGCGACATGGTCGAGCAGGCCGTGCTCTGCGACCGGCTCGGCTACGACGCCGTCGGCCTCACCGAGCACCATCTGCTCAACTGCCTGATGAACCCCGCACCGCTCCAGCTCGCCGTGAAGATCGCGACACTGACCGAGCGGTTGAAGATCATGACCTCGGTGATCGTGCTCCCCCTGCACGACATGCGGATCCTCGCCGGTGAGCTGATCATGGCCGACGCCCTCACCGACGGCCGCCTGCTCGTCGGTGTCGGTCGGGGTGCCTTCCCGTACGAGATGGGTCGAATGGGTGTGCCGATGAACGAGACCCGGGCACGTTTCGACGAGTCGCTCGACGTGCTCGAGGCGCTCCTCACCCACGAGGAGGTCTCGTGGGACGGTGAGTGGTATCGCTTCGAGCCGCTCACGGTCATGCCGCGCCCGGTCGCCCCGGGCCGTCCGCAGCTGATGATGGCCGTCATGAACCCCGAGGGCATCGCCGCCAGCACCCGACGGGGCTTCCACATCCAGACCACCGCTCTGTCGGGTGACCACTCGATGCTCGTCGGCCAGGTGGCCGCCCACAAGCAGGCCAAGATCGAGCTCGGCGATGACGGTGCACACCTGACGATCAGCCTCTCCCGGGTCGGGCTCGTCGCCCACGATGCCGCCCAGCGACGGCGCCAGGTCGAGGCCGCCCACGCCTACTACGGCCGGTTCGACAACGTGTTCACCGGGCCGGGCATCGTCGACCACGGCATGATCCGTCCCCTGCCCCGGAGTCAGTCGATCGAGGACCTCGCCGAGAGCCTGCTCGTCGGTACCCCGGAGGAGTTGATCGAGAAGCTCGCCGTTTACGACGAGTTGGGGGTCGATCGGGTCATCGTCAATCCGAACATCGGCCTGCCGCAGGCCGAGACGCTCGAAACCATCGAGGCGTTCGCCGAACTCGTGATGCCTCACTTCACCGGGCGCCCCGCCGGCGTGGCCGCCTGACGCGGCCGGGCCTCAGACCTGTCGCAGGAGGAACTCCCGGACCGGGGCGATGACGCGGTCCGGTGCCTCGACGATGATCGAGTGACGCAGGCCGTCGAGGATCACGAGCTCCGAGTCGGGCAGCTCGGCGTGGATGAACTCGTTGTGCCGTGGGCTGCAGCCGGGGTCGTGCTCACCGGTGAGCACCAGGCACGGCGCCGCCACTTCGTGCAGCCAGGGCGCCATCTCGGTCTCGCCGTAGATGTCGAACACGCACAGGAAGATCTCGGCCGGGGTGCCGAGCACCTGAGCGATCCGACGCTCGATGGCGTCCGGATTGGCGAGGCGGAAGTCGTCGGTGAACCAGCGGTCGACGAGGGTCGGCAGCACCTGATCGATGCCCTCGTCCCGCATGCGAGCGATGACCGCGGCGAGCTTGTGGCGGTCCTCCTCGGTGCGGCCGGCGGCTGTCGACAGGAGCACGACCGACGCCGTGTGCTGGGGGAATCGCTGGGCGTAGCGGGGCCCGATCTGTCCGCCGAGCGAGTGTCCGGCGACGTGGATCCGCTCGTGTCCCAGTCGCTGCCGCAGCGCCTCGAGATCGTCGACGAGATCGTCGAGGTCGAACGGCACCGGCGTGATCGGGCTGTCGCCATGACCCCGCTGGTCGTAGGCGACGCAGGTGGCGACGTCGGCGAGCCCGTCGACCAGCGGCTGCCACATCCCCCGTCGGGATCCGATCCCGTGCGCGAGGTACAGCGGTGGACCCGATCCGGTCACCTCGGCGACGACGTCCACGGCGCTCATCGTCGGAGAGGTCGGTGTCGCTGGTTCCGCATCGGCGGCCACGCTAGACCAGCGATCGCTCCCCGACCGTCGGACTCGTGGCCGACCTCACTCGTGGAGGTCCGCCAGCTGGTGGCCGATGTCCGCGGAGAACCGGGCGGCGGCTGCCGCGTCGAGATGGGTGAAATCGACGAAGTCGGACTCGGCGAACACCTCGTCGCTCTCGAGCAGCTCGACGTCCAGTTCCTCCGCCAGCCGTTCGAGTGCGGCGTCGACCCGGAGCGGGTCGGACGGATCGGCGAAGAGCTCGGTGAAGCGGTCGGGCAGGGGCATCCGGACGAACACCACCATCACGCCGTCGGCCTGCAGCTGCTGCGTGGTGCGGATGAGCGCCGCGAGGTCGTCCCGGTCCAGTTCCATCGGCGTGATGCGGCCACGGATCTCCCGCGCCCGGACCTCGTCGACGGCCTGACGGAAGTCCACTCGTTCACCGTCGGGCCCGAGATCGGCCGCGGCGTCCTGCCAGGCCACGAGGCGACGGTCGGCGGCGACGCCGAACAGATCGTCCAGCGACCGGAGCACGGTGCGCTCGCGCATCAGCAACGAGGGTGCCGAGGCGCCGCGGTCGAGGGTCGCCAGTGCGCCCGGCCGGGTCTCGAGTGCGCTGCGGTAGGCGGCCAGAACCTCGTCGCCGTACACGTCGGAGACGTCGAGTGGCCCGAGTCCCCAGACGACGAGCTCGGGTGAGACCGTCGGCAGGAGCTGATCGATGAGCCATGGCTCCATCACCACGGGTACGCCGCCGTTGAGCGCCGCGTTGTACGTCGTTCCGACCCCGTCGACACCGGACATGACCTCCGGCACCAGCCCCTGCTGTGCCATGGAGGTGCCGAGCACCAGCACGTCGACGGCGTCGAGCTGCTCGATCTGGCCCACCTTCAACGCCGTCGTGTGGTCGTGCCACCGCAGGGCCGGGTTGTCCGTCCGCTCGACCAGAGCACGCGCTCCGACCTCGGCGCCGAGCACGACCACGAGCAGGGCGACGCCGGCCCGGAGCCACCACCTCATCCGCCGCCACCCAACCGCTCGATCGCCGTGGCCACCGCGTCGGTGTACCGGGCCGCGCCGTCCACCGTCGGATGGGTCAGGTCGCGCCAGACCGCTTCGTCGTCGAGCACGCCCGGCAACGGGACATAGACGCCATCGGACGCGATCACGACACCCTCCAGTGCCGCGGCGGCTGCCGCGATCGTGTCGTCGTCTCGCCCGATCAGTGTCGTCGCGAGCGGGCTGACCGGCATCTCCAGCACAACGACCTCGACATCGAATCCACGCAGGCGTTCGATCACCTCGCCGATGATGACCAGTCGGTCGGGGCACGCCTCGGACCGGGGAGGTGTCGCCCCGTAGCCAGCCGACTGTGCATCGATGTCGGCGACGATCGGCGCATCTCCGGACACGGCATCACCCATGTTGCCGTTGGGCTCGTGCACCCGACCGAGCACGACGTCGATGGGGTCGATCGTCGTGAACCAGCCGGACGAGGCGAACGCGAGACGTCGGGTCGCACGTCGTGCGAGGAACTGATCGACACGTTCGGTGTCGACGCAGTCGCCCAGCAGATCGACCGGGCCCATCGGCCACAGCACGATCGAGGGTGCGGTGTACCGGACGACCTCGTCGACCCAGTGCTGTTGGACTTCGGCCAGCGAGCCGGGAAGGAACGCGTTGCCGACCTGGCGACCCGTCGCCGAGGTGAGCCGATCGACCTCGATGGCCGCGCCGGCCTGCGAGGTGCCGATCACGACGATCTCCGGCGGGGCGATCGGTGAGCGCATCCACTCGTAGTTCGGCTTGGTGGAGAAGAAGTGGAACAGTCGCGACATCGACGATCCGGAGAGCACCCGATCGAACTCGCCGGCGGCCTCGGCCGTCCGTGAGGTCACCGTCAGGACCCGATCGAGCCGGGAGTCGTCCGAACCCAGTGGAGCGGCGACCCGGGCACAGCCGGGCTGGACGACGACTCGCTCGAACACGGCACGCCCGACGGCTCGGAGCTCGGTGGATCCCGGTTCGATCTGCTCGGACCTCTCGACCGCCGTGACCATCCGGTCCAGTCGCGCCACGACACGTTCCATCGCGTCGAGCCACTCCTCCAGGTCGACCCCGCAGCGACCCTCGAGCTCGGCGACGTCGTCGACGAGGTCCCCCATCTCCTCGCCCAGCTCGGGCGGGACGGCCGGCGCGAGCGCTTCGAGCACGAACAGCGGGAGCAGGCCGTCCGCCTCGACGACCGCGTCGAGGTTCAGCGCGGCATCGGGGTCGAGGTCGGTGATCTCGGGAAGGTCGGTGGCGCAGCGGAGTGTGGTCGTCTCGAAGCCGTACTCGTCGGTCACGACGACGCGGGTGCATCCCGAGTCCTCCAGGGAGCCGGCGGCGGGCGGAGCCACCTCGTTGGCGTGGGCGACGACACGATCCGCGATCTCGTCTGCCGACTGGTCGCGCTCGTCGGGATCGGCACAGCCGCCCACGGCCACGGCGATGGAGAGGAGGAGCATGATCGATCGCTGCATCAGAACTGGAAGTAGACGAAGGGGCGGGGCGTGCCGCCGGAGAACACGACGATCAGGACGGCGGCGACGGCGGCGAGCGCACCGATCAGCTCGGGGCGCGACCGGACGGTGACCATCGCGGGACCACCACGGCGGGCGACCAGATCGATCGCGAGCGCGACCGAACCGATCACCAGCACATGCATCGACGCCCAGCTCACGAGCACACCGTCGAACCGGCCGAGTGCGGCGAAGACCTCCGCGGCGTCACCGAACGTCTCGGCCCGGAAGAAGACCCAGATCGACCCGACGAGTAGCGCCGTCGCCAGCACCCGTGGGACCTCCACGAGCCGCACCCGGTCCGTGGGCGGTGTCGGCCGACCGATCGCCCGATGGACCGCGAGGGCGAGGCCGTGCAGGGCGCCCCACACGACGAACGTCCACGACGCACCATGCCAGAGCCCGCCGAGCAGCATCGTGAGCATCAGGTTCGCGTAGGTCCGAGCCGAGCCGTGACGGTTGCCGCCGAGCGGGATGTAGAGATACTCCCGCAGCCACGTCGACAGCGAGATGTGCCATCGCCGCCAGAACTCGGTGATGTTGCGACTCAGGTAGGGCTGGGCGAAGTTGAGCGACAGCTCGATGCCGAGGAGCCGCGAGACTCCCCGGGCGATGTCGGTGTAGCCGGCGAAGTCGCCGTAGATCTGGATCGAGAACGCGGCGATGCCGGTGAGGGCGGTCAGGACGTCGGCGGAACCCGGATCGTCGAACAGTGCGTCCGCCATCGGAGCCACACCATCGGCCAGCACGACCTTCCGGACCAGGCCGAGCACGATCAGGCCGACCCCTGACGCGACCTGCTCGGTCGTGATGCGCACACGAGGTGTCTCGAGCTGGGGCAGCAGAACCGTCGCCCGCTCGATCGGCCCGGCCACGAGCTGGGGGAAGTAGGCGACGTAGACCGCGAAGGTCAGGAGATCGTCCGTCGGTCGGAGGCGACCTCGAGCGACGTCGATCGTGTACGACATCGTCTGGAAGGTGTAGAAGCTGATCCCGACGGGAAGCACGATCGAGAGCAACGGACTGCTCGGTGCCAGCGGTGTGTCGGCGACGAGCGACTGGAAGCTGGCCACGAAGAAGCCGAGGTACTTGAACGTGGCGAGAATGCCGAGGTTCACCGCGAGTGACGTCCCGAGCAGCCAGCGCCGCCCCCGGATCGACGCCGTCGGCATCCGCTTGGCGGTCGTGAAGTCGACGAGGGTCGAGATGAGCAACAGCGAACAGAATCGGACGTCCCAGGCGGCGTAGAACCCGTAGGACCCGACCAGCAGGAGGACCGTGCGTGCCCGATGCGGCACCGACCAGTAGACGGCCAGGACAACGGCGAAGAAGACCGCGAACTCGACGGAGTTGAACTGCATGGCGCTGCCCTGGAGGACGGCCGGCGGAGATCGCCCGCGGTGGGGACGACGCTAGTCGGGTCCCGCGTTCGATCGGGCGACCGCCGAACCGCTCATCGGCCGGACGCGACGACCGTGTGGGTCGACCGTCCGACCGGCCCGAGCTCGTCGAGCACCCTCACGGTCGCAGCACCGGCCCCCTCGGCGACCTCGACGCGACCGTCGGTGAAGCCGACCCACTCCCCGACCGGCGGGCGGGACAGGTGCAGCGTGAGGTCGGCGTTCACGAGATGCATGCCGAGGTCCGCGTCCGCTGGCGAGACACCGGTCGACGCGGCGCGGAGCCGTGTCGCCGCCACGGTGGCCATGTCGGCCAGCCCTGCGAATCGTTGGCCGGTCGTGAACGCGTCGCCCTCCGTGAGCCCGTCGAGCTGGGAGCGCAACCAGATGACCGGCGTCGGTCGCAGCGCCGTCCGCATCCGGAGGCTCCGGTGGAATCCCGGCGGAAGCATCCGGCGCATCTCGCCGCTGATGAAGTCCACCTCGTCGAGACCCGACCACGGCGCGACGGCGATCGGTCCCGGCGACACCTCGATCGAACCGGCGTCGGCCGTCCAGACGGACCGGCCGAGACCGACCACGGTGGCGCGTTCCGGATCGACCAACTCGACGTCGACGACGCGGAGTCGCCGACCGTCCCGACGGGGCAGCACCGTGGCGACCAGCGGGCGTCGGGGTACCGGTCGCAGGAGTTCGACGGTGCTACGCGTCAGCCGCCACGCGCCTCCGCCGTCGGGGGCGATCGATGCCTCCGCCAAGTGGGCGACGAGGGTCGAGACCGGGGCCCCGTGTTGTGCGTCGGCGCTCCAGGGGCTGCCGGTCCACCCCGTCGGATCGACGTCCCATGCATGGTCGTCGCGTCGGACGAGTGTGTAGAGATGCGACGGGGTCACAGCTCGGCGCCGGCACGAACCGCTTTGTCGATCGAGGCGACGGTCCGGAGTCGGAGCTGTTCCAGCTCGACCGGGTCGATCGCCTTCTGGCCGTTCAGATAGCGGGCATACACCCCGTGCAGGATGCATGCCGTCTTGAAGTGGTTGAAGGCGAGGTAGAAGTCGAGGCGGCTCAGGTCCCGGCCGGTGCGCTCGGCATAACGGTCGGCGAGCACGCTCCGAGGCGGCAGACCTTCGGCCAATGCCGCTGAGGTCTCCGGGGGCGGCGGGTCGTCGTCGGCCGACACCCAACCGTTGAGGAGGTAGGCGAGGTCGGCGAGCGGGTCCCCCAGCGTCGAGATCTCCCAGTCGACGATGGCGGTCACCGACCCGTCGCGGTCGAACATGACGTTGTGGAGCATGTAATCGCCGTGCACGAGGGTCGCCGGCCCCTGGTCGGGGACGAGCTCGGCGAGCCGGTCGTGCGCCGCGTGAATCCCGGGATCGTCGATCTCGGCGTATTCGATCGATGCGTTCCACGACCCGTACCAGGACCGAAGCTGTCGTGCGACGTAGCCGTCCGGTCGCCCGTGACGCTCGAGGCCGACGGCGATCGGGTCCACGGCGTGGAGGGCCGCGAGCGCGTCGACGATGTTGATGCCGAGGTCGCCACGGGCCGACTCCGGCACCCAGGCACGCACCTCGTCGGCGGAGTAGAAGGGCCGGCCGGGCACGAATCCCATCACGTAGAAGCGTGCACCGGTGACCTCGAGGTCGAGGCAGAGTCCGTGCGGTTCGGCCACGGGGACCGGAGTGTCGGCGAGCGCCTCGAGGACCCGCCACTCGCGTTCCATGTCGTGGGCCTTGGGCAGGAGCTCACCCTGTGGTGGCCGACGGACCACGGCACGTCGTCCGTCGGCGGCGGTGAGTGCGTACGTCAGGTTGGAGTGGCCGCCGACGAGCCGCTCCCACTCGAACGGACCGGTCAACCCCGCCACGTGTTCGCTGATCCAGGCCTCGACGGCCGGGACGTCGAAACCGGCGATGGACATCTCGCGGGAGTCGTTGCTCGCCATGGGCCCTCCTCGTGTGCCCGATCGTTGTAGTCGAGGCGGGTGGACCGAGGCGAACGATCCGGTCAGGCCGGCCAGACCTCGACCTCGGTCGCCTTGATCGAGACCCAGACGTCGGCGCCCGGTGTGAGTGAGAGTGTGGCGATGGCCCCGGGCGTCACATCGGCCTGGAGACCGTCGGGTGCCTGGAGGGTCACCCGCACGACATCGCCCAGCGGCTCGATCCCCGCGACCCGGGTCCGCCACGCGTTGCGCGGGCTCCCGTGGGGCCGGTCCGAGTGGAGTGCGATCGCCTGTGGCGGGATCACGACGAGTGCCCGCCCCGAGACGCTCGTGTTCGCACTCGTGATCGTGACGTCGTCGTCGTCCAGGTCGATCCGGCCAGCGACACAGCTCCCGCGGAGCAGGTTGCGGCCCGCCAACGCCGCGACGTAGCTCGTGGCCGGACGGCGTCGCAGCTCCGCGGGGGTGCCGGTCTGGGTGATGCGCCCGTCTTCGACCACCGCGATCCGGTCGGCCAGCAGGAACACGTCGGTCGGGTCGTGGCTGATCAGCAGGCGAGGCCCCGGGAAGTCCCCGAGGATGGCCGCCAGATCGCGACGAACACCGGCCCGGCTCGCGACGTCGAGCGCGGACATCGGCTCGTCGAGCACGAGCATCTCGGGATCGGAGGCGAGTGCTCGGGCGATCGCGACCCGCTGGGCCTGCCCACCCGACAGCTCCGACGGGCGGCGATCGGCGAGCTCGGAGAGCTCGAAGCGATGGATCCAGTCGTCGGCCGCGGCCCGGGCGGCACGTCGACGCCGCCCCGCGGCCTGCGGCCCGAACGCGACGTTGTCGCGGACCCGCAGGTGTGGGATCAGATGGTGCCGTTGGAACACCACGCCCATCCGACGCTGGTGGCTGGGCACGAACACCCCCGCCGCCGGATCGTCGAGCACTCGGCCGCCGAGCCGGATCCTGCCGTCGTCGAGGCCGACGATCCCGGTGAGGGCGTCGACGGCGGTCGACTTGCCGGCGCCGTTCGGACCGAGCAGCGCGAGCGTCGACCCGGGCTCGACATCCAGATCGACGTCGAGGTCGAAGTCGTGCCGACGGATCACCAACCGACCACGCAGACCGCTCATCGGGCACCCCACCAGCGGCCCCGCAAGGCGACGAGCAGGACCAGCGAGATGACGACCAGGACGAGGCTGATCACGAGTGCGGCGTCGCGATCGGACTCGAGGGCGACGAACACCGCCAACGGAAGCGTCTGGGTGCGACCCTGCAGGTTGCCGGCGAACGTGACCGTCGCACCGAACTCACCGAGCGCGCGGGCCCAGGCGAGCAGCAGGCCCGCCCGCAGCGACGGCCCGATCGACGGCAGTGTGACCCGGGTGATCACCCGCATCGGGGTGGCCCCGAGGGATGCCGCGGCGTGTTCCACCCGCTCGTCGGCACTCACCAGCGCACCCTCCACGGTGACGATCAGGAACGGGAGGGCGACGAACACGTTCGCCAGGATCACCGCCCAGATCGAGAACGGCAGCACGAAGCCGGTCGCGTCGGCCAGCGGTTCCCCGAACACGCCCCGCCGTCCGAAGGCGAACAGCAACGCCGCCCCACCGACGACCGGGGGCAGCACCATCGGCAGCGTCACCACGGCCCGGACGAGAGTGCGTCCGGGAAAGGGCACCCGGGCCAGCAACCACGCCAGCGGCACCCCGATGACCAGGCAGATCAGTGCCGCGCTCAGCGACGTCACCAGCGACAGGCGCAGGGCCTCGACCACGATCGGCGCACCGAGCAGGTCGGGCAGCCGCCGCCACGGCACGGCGAGTGCGAGGCCTGCGAGCGGTGCGACGATCAGCGAGAACGCGATCGCCGCCGGCACGACCACGAGCGCCGGTGCCCTCGGGCCGATCCGCCGACTCACGGGCGCCCGAATCCGTGCGCGGCCAGGATCGCCTGGCCGTCGCTGCCGAGCACGAAGGCCGCGAAGTCCGCGGCGACGGCGTCGTCGGCGGGCCCGTCCACGAGGCGGGCGAGGGGGTACGACGTCGCAACGGCCACGGGGAGCTCGATGCCGAGGAGCCGGTCGCCGACGTCGTGCAGGTCGGTGCGATAGACGAGCCCCGCGTCGAGCTCGGCGTCCAACAACTTCGTTCGCACGGCGCGGACGTTGGGCTCGCGGGTGTCGAGCGAGGCCGCCACACCGGCGGCGGCGAAGGCCGCGTCGGCGAGCCGACCACACGGCACATCGGCGGCGCACACCCCGACGAGGAGGTCCGGATCGGCGAGATCGGACAACGCCTCGACACCACCCGGGTTGCTGGACGGGACCGCGAGCACCAGGTCGTTGGTGGCGATGACCACCTCCGTCCCTTCGATCGCTCCGTCCGAGCGCAGCGGCGCCATGGCGGTCGCGTCGGCGAGCACGATCAGGTCGGCCGGGGCACCACCGAGCACCTGCTCGCGCAGTGTCGCACTCCCGGCGAGGTTGACCCGGACGGCGACGCCGGGATGCTCCGACTCGAACGCGTCGGCCATCTCGTCGAAGGCGTCGGTGAGTGACGACGCGGCGAACACGGTCAGCTCGGTCGCCCGGTCCGTTGCCGGGGTCGAGCCGCACGCGACCAGCTGGGCGAACACCACCGAAGCGGCGCCGACGCGGAGGAGGTGGCCGGGCATGGGCAGCAGTGTCGTCCGCACGGGCCCGCGGAACAACCGTGGGTCACAGGGCGCGGCGTTGTTCGGCTCCGGCGTAGAGCACGTCGGCGAAGGCGGCGTTCGCCGCCGCCCGCGCCGCCCGCGCCGCAGGCCCGAACGCGACCGTCGGCGACGGGGCCTCCACGAACGAGGGATGCACGGGCCGACCCGAGATGTGCATCACGTGATGCTCACCGAGAGTCGGACGCACTCCGGCTCCCAGGTAGCTCTGCATGGCCACACCGACCCGGCGCCCGGCGGACCGGTTCGGCTGCGATCCGTGGACGAGCCACGGATGATGCAACGACATCTCGCCCGGGCGGAGCTCGAGGTGAACCGCCGAGGCGTCGTCGATGCCGTCCACCCGCTGACCCCTCGTCAGGATGTTGTCGTCCGCATAGGTGTCGACGTGATCCCGCCGCTCGCGATGTGAACGCGGGATGACCGACACACAGCCACTCTCGACCGTCGACGGTGTCAGTGCGACCCAGGCGGTCACGAAGTCCGCCGGTTCGAGTGCCATGTAGCGAGCGTCCTGATGCCAGGACACGAACGCGCTGCTGTCCGGTTCCTTCGCGAACAACACCGTGCTCCACAGCGTCAGGTCGGGGCCGAGCAGCTGCTGCACGGGTGTCACGATGGCGGGATCCCGTGCGAGGTCGGCCAGGAAGGGCACGACCAGGTGCGGATTGTTCCGGTGCGTGGCGTGGAGATCCTCGGGTCGTTCGCGCTCGGCCCGACAGAGCTGCTCGTGGAGGTCGTCGGCTCGGGCTTCGCTCATGACCCGGATCGGCGCGAGCCACCCCTCACGCTCGTACTGGTCGATCTGGTGCGGTTCGAGGGACATCGGCGGCGACGTTATGCGCTTCCGACCCACGCAGCTAGCGTCTTCGCACATGGCGGAGTTCCTGTTGGTGCACGGCGCATGGCATGGCGGTTGGTGCTGGAACGAGGTCGTCGATGGACTCGCCCGACGGGGCCATCGCGCCACCGCGGTCGACCTGCCCGGACACGATCGACCCGGCGACACGACCCGCCTGTGGAATCGGATTCCGGACTACACCGCCGCGGTCCGGGATGCGATCGAGGCCTGCCCGTCACCACCGGTCCTGGTCGGACACTCCATGGGCGGCTACGTGGTCCAACGGCTGCTCGAGACCGCGTCGGTGCCGCAGGCCGTGCTGGTCGCGTCGGTGCCCCGTCGTGGCGTGCTCGCACCCAATCTCCGGCTGGCCCGTGAGCACCCGATCGAGGTGCTCCGGGCATCGTGCACCCTCGACTACTCGGGTCTGGTGGCGGATGCCGACCGTGTCCGCGAGCTCTTCTTCCACGCCGGCACGCCCGACGCGACCGTCCGGGCGACCCACGCGTCGCTGCAGAACGAGTCGGCCCTGGCGATCCTCACGATGATCGCCCGCCCGCCACGGCCGAAGGCGGTCACGAGCCCGGTCACGGTCGTGGCCGCGGAGGCCGACGCCATCTTCACCGTCGCCGAACAGCAGGACCTCGCAGCGGCCTACGGGACGACCGCGAGGATCGTGCCGGGCGGGCACGACATCATGCTGGACACCGCACGTGACACCCTCGTGGACATCCTCGACGGCGTCGCCGATCGCCGTTCGGAGGGCGCGTGATGACCACACGACCGAGACAGCACCGACCGACCGTGTGGGTCGTGCTCGCCGGCTTGCTCACGTCACTGCTCGTCGCCGCACCCGCCGGCGCCGAAGACGAGTACCTGTCGTTCCCGTCGGCGGAGGAGTTCGTCACGGCGCAGTATCAGGACTTCCTGGCTCGGGATCCCGATGCGGCCGGTCTGGCGTTCTGGGCCGGGGAACTGCGCCGCGGCGTTCCGCCGTCCGACATCGTCGAACAGCTCGCCCGCTCCCCCGAGTTCGGCCAGACCATGGCACCGCTCGCCCGCCTGTACGAGGCGTACTTCCTGCGCCCCGCCGACGCGGCCGGGCTGCAGTTCTGGGCGGGTCAGCGCCGCGCCGGGCGCTCGCTGAGCGATGTGAGTTCGAGGTTCGCCGAGTCGGCGGAGTTCGTCGGGCGCTACGGCGAACTCGACGACACCGAGTTCGTCGACCTCGTCTATCGCAACGTGCTCGGACGCCCAGCCGACGAGGGCGGGTCGACGTTCTGGGTCGGTGAGCTCGCCCGCGGCCGGAGCCGGGGCGACGTGATGTTGGGCTTCAGCGAGTCGATCGAGTTCGACCGGCGCACCGAGCACCGGGTCCTCGCTTCGCTCCTCTATGTCGGGATGCTGCGTCGAACCCCCGACGTCGCCGGGCTGGAGTACTGGGCCGACCTGCTCGCCGACGGCGGCAGCTACGCCGAGGCGATCGAGAACTTCCTCCGGGCACCGGAGTACGAGCAACGCACCGCAGCCGTGTTCGACGAGCGAACGCCCCTCACCGGCGAGGCCCGACGCACCGCCCCCGATGGTCCCGCTCTGGTGGTCAAGGTCGACAACCACGACCGTGCCCGCCCGCAGATCGGCCTCAACGATGCCGACGTCGTCTACGAAGAGCTCGTCGAGGGCGCCATCACGCGGTTCGCTGCGGTCTTCCACTCCGACATCCCTCCGGTCGTCGGGCCGGTCCGTTCGATCCGCACCACCGACCTCCACCTCCTCGACGCACTCGGCACACCGCTGCTCGCCGCGTCCGGGGCGAACCCCGGCGTGCTGGCCCAGGTCGCCGCTGCGGACGTCGTGAACGTGAACGCACTCGTGGCCGGTGGTGCCTACCGCCGTGCGGCGGGGCGCAGCGCACCGCACAACCTCGTCGCCGACACGGCTGCGCTCATCGCGGCCGCGGATGGCCGTGGCGGCGAGGCCCCGTCGTTCGCCGAGTTCCGCGCACCCCGCAGCGATGCGGCCGGCTCGTCGGCCATCGGCGTCGACATCGACCTCGGTTTCACCGACGTCGGCTACCGCTGGAACGGCGTCGGTTGGGCGAGGACCCAGAACGGATCCGCCCACATCACCGCCGACGGGCGCCGGATCGCGCCCCCGAACGTGATCGTGCAGTTCACGATCTACGGCACCAACGCGATCGATGCCGAATCGCCCGAGGCCATCACGACCGGCACCGGCGTCGCCTGGATCTACACCGGCGGCAATCGCATCGTCGGGACCTGGACGAGGGCGACGACGGCCGAGGCCGTCCGCTATCTCGACGGCGACGGCGACCCGGTGGAACTGGCGCCCGGGCGGACCTGGGTCACCCTGGCCGAGCCCGGCACGGCGGAGCATCGTTGACCTGAACGTGCACGCGACGGGCACGCCGACGACACTGCGGAGATGAACCTCGGCATCTTCGGCTCCTCCCCCACGATCGACGGCCTCCGCGACGATGTCGCCGCTGCGCACGACGCGGGGTTCAGCAACTACTGGACCCCCCAGATCTTCGGCCTCGATGCTCTCACCGCGCTGACGGTCGTCGCGGCCAGCGTGCCCGACATCCGGCTCGGCACCGCGGTGATCCCGACCTATCCACGCCATCCGATGGCCCTGGCACAGCAGGCCCTCACGATGAACCAGATCACGGGCGGGCGACTCGACCTCGGGATCGGCCTCTCCCACAAACCCGTGGTCGAAGGCATGTGGGGCCTGTCCTTCGATCGTCCCGTTCGGCACATGAGCGACTACCTGAAGATCCTCATGCCGTTGCTGCACGACCAGAACGTCTCGCACGGAGGCGAGCTCGTGACCGGGCGCGGTGGCATCGGCATCCCGGGCGCCGAAGCGCCTCCCGTCTACGTCGCCGCACTCGGGGCCCAGATGCTGAAACTCGCCGGCAAGGCGGCCGACGGCACCATCACCTGGATGACGGGGCCGGCCACGGTGGCCGACCTCACCGCCCCCACCATCCGCGACGCCGCCGACGCCGCCGGTCGGGCCGCACCATCGGTCATCAGCGCCGTCCCGGTCTGTCTGACCGACGACGTCGACACCGCCCGGGCCCGCGCCGCCGAGGAGTACGCCATCTACGGCCAACTGCCCTCCTATCGGGCGATGCTCGATCACGAGGGACTGGCCGGGCCGGAGGACATCGCCCTCATCGGCGACCTCGACACCATCGAGGCGGGGCTGCGGGCATTCGCCGATGCCGGAGCGACCACGGTCGTCGCCAACCCGTTCGGCACCCGGGACGAGATCGCCGCTTCCCGAAGCGCCGTGGCGTCGCTCATCGGCTGAGCGTCGTGGTCCCACTCGTCGATCTCGCCTCGTCCGATCCGGGTCCGAGCCTCGCAGCGGGCCTGCGCTCGACCGGATTCGTCGAACTCGTGGGCCACGACATCGACCCGACGCGGTTCGACCGGCTGCGGACCGCAGCCGACGACTTCTTCGCACTGCCCGTCGAACGCAAGGAACGCCACGTCCACGCCGATCCTCTCGGGAATCGTGGCTATCGGGGCCGTGGCAGCGAAGCGCTGGCGTACAGCCTCGGTGCGGACAGCCCACCCGACCTGTTCGAGAGCTTCAACGCCGGCGACGACACCTCCGTCGACCCGCATGACCCCGCCGCCGACCTGCGTCCGCCGACCCCGTGGCCGGACGCCGACGTGCCCGACTACCGGCCGGCGGCGTCGGCGGTGTTCGAGTCCTTCGGAGTCCTCGGCCGGCGCCTCGACACACTCATCGGCGACGCCATCGGCCTCGCCGACCTCGCCGCACGGTCGACCACGGGACCGGACATGCTCGCGACCATCGACTACCGACCCGGGCCCGACGGCACCGAGCCGGTCCTCGACGGGCAACAACGCATGGGCGCACACAGTGACTACACGACGTTCACCCTGCTCCGTGCCGACCCCGTTCCCGGCCTCCAGATCGTGGCGCCGGACGGGACCTGGGTCGACGTCGTACCCCGGCCGGACAGCCTGCTGCTCAACGTCGGCGACCTGCTCGCCATGTGGACCAACGACGTCTGGCCATCCACGCTGCATCGCGTCGTCCCGATGCGCGCCGGAGCGGCGGCCCGGCGACGTTCGATCGCGTGGTTCCACTACCCCGATCCGGGGGTCGTGGTGGCCCCGCTCGAGCCGTTCTGTGTGGCACGCCCGGCGCGCTACGCGGCGGTCACCGTCGAGGCCCACGTGCGCGGCAAGCTCGGCGCTCCGAAACGGCGCGAACCACCCACGAGCGCGTCGACGGCGGCCGACCGGTCGATCTAGTCGACGTCGAACCCGGCCTCGTCGATCGCCGCGGCCACCGATGCGGCGTCGGCCGCCCCGACGACGGTCACGACCTTCGAGGCCAGATCGACCGAGACCGATTCGACATCGGCGAGCTTGCCGACCTCGCTGGTGATGGCCTGGACACAGTGGTCACAGCTCATGCCGGAGACGGAGTAGGTCGCAGTGGTCGTCATGGTCGTCGCACCTCGGGGTGGCTGATCAGCGGTCGTTGTGTCTCGATCCGCGGAAGCCACGGAGCCGAAGACTGTTGCTCACGACGAACAGCGAGGACAAGCCCATCGCTCCCGCCGCGATCATCGGATTGAGCACGCCGAATGCCGCCAGCGGGATGGCGGCGGCGTTGTAGGCGAAGGCCCAGAACAGGTTTCCCTTGATGGTCGCCAGTGTCCGCCGGGAGAGCGCGATCGCGTCCACGACCGCACGGAGGTCACCGCTCACGACGGTGAGATCGGACGCTTCGATGGCGACATCGGTGCCGGTGCCGATCGCGATGCCGAGATCGGCCTGGGCCAGGGCAGGGGCGTCGTTGATCCCGTCGCCGACCATCGCCACCCGCCGGCCGTCCGCCTGGAGTCGTTCGATCACGGCGACCTTGCCGTCGGGGAAGACCTCGGCGATCACCTCGTCACCGGCCCGCGTCCCGATACCGACCTGGGCGGCCACCGCTGCCGCGGTCCGGCTGTTGTCGCCGGTCAGCAGGATCACGTCGAGCGCTTCGGCGTGGAACGCCGCCACGGCGTCGGACGACGATGCCTTGATCTCGTCGTGCACCACGAACGCGAGCTCGGCGGTCTCGGCCCGTCCGGCGAACACGACGGTCGCGCCGAGCGCCTCGGCGGCCTCGGCCTCGGCCGACAGTTGGGCGGGCACCTCGCCGAAGTGCGACCGACGACCGACCCGGATGGAGGTGCCGTCCACCCGGGCGACGACACCCGAGCCCGCTTCGTTCCGGAACTCGTCGACGTCCAGCGGCTCACCGTCGACGGATGCCGCGACGGCCCGCGCGATCGGGTGCTCTGATCGATGCTCGGCCGAGGCGGCCAGCCGGTGGACCCGGTCGAGCGTTGCGTCGTCCAGGTCGCCGCGGAGCACCTCGTGCACGACCATGACCCCTCGGGTCACGGTGCCGGTCTTGTCGACGACCACGACGTCGACGTTGCGGGTGTCCTCGAGGACCTCGCCGCCCTTGATGATCAGGCCGAGCTGGGCGCCGCGTCCCGTCCCGACCATGATGCCGAGCGGCGTCGCGAGCCCGAGCGCGCAGGGGCAGGCGATGATGAGCACGGCGACGGCGGCGGTGAATGCATCGCCGACACCGTCTCCCCACACGAGCCAGGCGACCAGCGTCACCGCCGAGACGAGAATCGCCAGTGGCACGAACACGCCGGACACGCGATCGGCGAGTCGCTGGATCTCGGCCCGACTGCCCTGGGCCTCGTCGACCAGCCTGATGATCTGGGCCAGGGCGGTCTCGCTCCCGACCCTGGTGGCCTCGACGACCAGCGATCCGTTGGTGTTGATCGTGGCGCCGATCACCTCATCGCCCGGCCCCACCTCGACCGGAACGGGTTCACCCGTCACCATCGATGCGTCGACGGCCGCGTGGCCCTGCACGACGACCCCGTCGGTCGCGACTTTCTCCCCCGGACGAACGAGGAAACGCTGACCCGTCCGCACGAGTTCGAGGGGGATCTCCGTGCCGTCCTCGAGTGTCGCCGTGCTCGCTCCCAGGTCGGCCAGCGCCCGGAGCGCGTCGCCCGACCGGCGCTTCGCCCGGAGCTCGAACCACTTCCCGAGCAGGATCAGGGTCACGATCACGGCGCCGGTCTCGAAATAGACGTGACCGTCTCCCAGGTCGCCGACGAGCACGACCGCCGACCAGACCAGCGCCGACAACGATCCCATCGACACGAGCGTGTCCATGGTGGTCGATCCGTGGCGGAGGTTCATGGCTGCGGCACGGTGGAACAACCACCCGGACCACAGCACCACGGGTGTGGTCAGGGCCGCCACGACCCAGACCCAACCGTCGAAACGAAACGCCGGGATCATCGAGATCGCCATCGCCGGCACCGTGAGTGCGACACCGACGACCAGTCGACGCCGGAGGTCGGCCTCGCGCCGTGCCTCGGCTGCTTCGGTCGCACCCGAGTCGATCACCCGATACCCGAGGGCCTCGACCTCGGCGCCGAGCACGCCTGCGTCCAGTGCGTCGTCGTGCATCACCGTCGCCCGACCGTTCGCGAAGTTCACCCTGGCCTCGGAGACGGCGTCGAGCTTTCCGAGCTTTCGTTGGATGCGATTCGCGCAGGCCGCGCAGGTCATCCCGTCGATGGTCAGATCAGAGCGGCGGTGCACCTCGACGGACATACCGTGATCGTACGGCCGACCGCACGAGGCGGATCAGCGTCGGCGCCGCTCGTTCACCAGTGGCGGAGGTCGATCGGCCATTCGTCCACGATCGCGGCCCCTTCGGTCGGGTCGTCGTCGACGACCCACATCGTGCGATGCCGGGCGATCGTCGGATCGACGTGCCCCGGACGCAACAGCACCCGGTCGCCGACGTGGTGATCGGCGAGTCGGTCCGGGCGGAGGGTGACGTGCTCGTCGGAGCAGAACATGACCGAGCCCGGCCCCACCCATGTCGGGTCGCCGTGGTCCATCCCGAGGGCCTTCAACCCGGCGTCGGCGACGATCCACCCGCGAGGATTCACCGAGATGACCGTCGCCAACACACCGAGCGCGGGACGGAACGGCAGGTCGGAGCCGTCGTAGTGGGTGTCGAGCAGCGTGTAGCTGCCGGCCTGGACCTCGGTGCACCACTCGTTCAGGTCGAACGTGCCGGTGCCGCCGGCCGAGACGACGTCGCCGCCGATCCTCGCATGTGCCTCGGCGAGCACGGCCATCGCCGCCTCGACCTTGGCCCGGCGTCGCTCCCGGTCGGGCACCATCATGAGGTGGCCCTCGTAGCCCATGACCCCGCGCACCTCGAGGCCGGCCGCTCGGGCTCGCGCCGCGAGCCGCTCGCCCGTCTCGGCGTCGCAGCCACATCGGGGCAGACCCACGTCGATGTCGATCAGGATCGAGCGGACGCCGCCGGCGATGGCCGCATCGAGGATCGGATCGGAGTCGACGGCGACGGTCACGACGGCGTCGGTCTCGAGCGAGCCGAGCCGGGCCACGTCGAGGGACTCGTTCGCCAGCAACAGGTCGTCGCCGACACCGGCGCGCACCATGCCCTCGATCTCCGCCGGTGTCGCCGCGCAGAATCCCCGATGACCCGCCCGATCGAGTTCCCGTGCGAGTGCGGTCGACTTGAAGGCCTTCACGTGCGGGCGGAGGGAGCGCCCCGGCCGGATCGTGTCCATCGCCGCGCAGTTGTCCTCGAAGGCCGCCCGATCGACCACGAGCGCCGGCGTGCGCAGGTCGGTCGTCGTCGCGGGTCCGGATGCGGTCATCGACCGACGGTAGGAGTGTCGGCCAGCGGGGTCAATCGCCCGCGCCCGGCATGCCGAGAGCGAACAGCCGACCGCCCACCGGCATGACGTCGTCGACGCCGGCGAGCCGCAACACGTGCCACAACAACGCGGTGTTCGACGACACGACCGGGAGATCGAGTTCCGCCTCGAGGTCGGCGACGATGTCGAGCACCCGCAGGCTCGTGCACGAGACGAACACCGCATCCGGGCGCCGGTCGGCGACGACCCGACGGACCGCCTCGGCGATCGAGGCGGGCGAGATCCTGGCGACGACGCTGTCCCGGGCCTCCAGGAAGGACGCCAGTGCGGTGACCTCGAGGCCCGAGGCCACCAGGCGATCGGCGATCGGCGCCGTCACCTCGGCGGTGTACGGGGTGATGATGGCGATCCGTCGGACGCCGAGCGCCCCGAGCGCCGTCGACGCGGCGCGGATCGGGTCCGTGCAGGCGATACCGGGGTGTGGCGTACGGATCGCGGCCGCGACCCGGTCGCTTCCGATCAACGTCGAGGCCGAGGTGCATCCATAGGCGATGGCGTCGAAGCCGAACGTCGTCGGCAGCAGACGGGCGGCCTCCGGCAGCCGCGCCTCCATCGCGGTCAGCGTCGCTGGCGTGACCTCGTCGTCGTTGGGGATGCGGGAGTGGTACCACGCCACGCCCTCCGGCGCGACCGAGCGCGCCTCGATCTCGAGTGTCTGGTCGCTCTCGAGCAGGATCAGGCCGATCCGGGCACGGGCGCCGAAGCCGTCGTCGACCTCGAACTCGAGTGGCAGGGGTTCCATGGTCGTCTCCCCCGGCCTCAGATGATCGGGAGCTCGGGTGCGGCCCGACGGCTCAACAGCTCCGGCCCATCGGCGCGGACCACGAGATTCTCCTCGTGGACCATCGCCTTCCCCGGCGCCCACATCAGACCCGGCTCCAGGGTCAGGACCATGTTCTCCCGGATCACGGTGTCGTCGCTCGCCGTGTGCGATGGCCATTCGGTCACCTGCATCCCGAGGCCGTGCCCCATCCGACCGACGTCGTTGCCGAGCGACCCGTTGGCCTTCAACACGGCGTTCATCGCCTCGAAGACCTGGGTGGTGGTCACGCCGGGACGCAGCATGCCCAGCGCCGCCTCGGTCGCCTCCCAGACCGCGCGATAGGCGTCCTCGGCTCCCCGGTCGGCGTGGGTGAACGCGAAGTTGCGATCGAAGTCGCTGAAGTAGCCGTCGATCGTCGAGCCCGTGTCGAAGATGAGCAGATCGCCGTCGGCGATCACGCGATCCGACGGTTGTCGGATGATGTCGTCGATCCCGCCGGGGCCGGTCGCACCCACCAGGTACGGCACGTCGTCGACTCCCTGGCGCAGGATCTCCGCCCGGAACGCAGCGAACGCCTGACGCTCGGTCATCCCGGTCGACAGGATCGAGGGCAGCTCGTCGAACGCATCGGAGACCAGCCCGCAGACGTGGCGGTGCTTGGCGATCTCGCGTTCGCTCTTGATCATCCGCAGACCGCTGATCACGTCCGTGACGTCCACGAACTCGCCGACGGTCTCCCGGAGGCGATCGACGTCCCGCAGCGGCATCCGCATGTGGGTCTCGGGTCCCATCGGCACACCGATCGGCCCGTCCCCGGCGATCGATCGCAGACACTCGGCCACGAGCGAGATGCCGTCGTCATCGGGCGCGGGCGACGACCACGTCCGCACGTCGTCGATCCAGGTCTCGCTCATCGACGCCCGCCCGATCGACGGGATGACCGCGATCGGTTTGCCCGCCGCCGGCACGATGACGAACCACGGCCGCGTGGGGCTCTGCCAGAACGGCGTGTGGAAGCCGGTGAAGTAGCGGACCTCCGGCTCGGTGCAGACGAGGATGGCCGCGAGCGACCGCTCGGCCATCAGCAACTGGCAGCGACGAGTCCGTTCCTCGAACTCGTCGTCGGGGAAGCCCCGTTCGAACACCATCTGGCGACCTCGCTTCTCCCGCCGCTCCCGGCGGGCCGACGGATTCTCGCTCTCCGATGCTCACCGGGCAATCGGTTCCCGGTCGACGGCACCGCCGGCCGACGGCCAGGATGGTCCGATGGTGACCTTCGTCGATCCCCGGGGTGTGCCGGCCACACCCGTCGAGTCCTACGACCTCTCGGTCGATCCCACCGCACCCGGGCGACGGGTGGGTCTGCTCGCCAACGGGTTCCCGGACTCGGTGCGCTTCCTCCGGGCCGTGGAACGGGCCCTCGCCGCCCGGCTCCCCGACGCCGAGTTCGAGTTGTTCGACAAACGGGACCCCACCACCGTCGTGAGCGACGTGCTGCGTGACCAGATCGACCAACGCTGCGACATGGTGGCCGCGGCCTACGGGCATTGAGGCAGCTGCACCACCGGCACCGTGCGTGACGGCATCATCCTCGCCCGCAGCGGCGTCCCGACGGTGGCCCTCGTGACCAGCGAGTTCACTCCGCAGGGCGACTTCGTCGCCCGATCTTCGGGCATGCCCGACATCCCCCGGGTCGAGCTGCCCCACCCCGTCGCGGGCACCGACGACGCGACGATGGCGACCATCGCCGCACACGCGGCCGACGCCGTCATCGACGCGTGGTCCGGTCGATGAGCGTGCTCGAGGCCTCCGACGATGCCGCGGCGCTCGAGCTGCTGCACGAACTCGGATGTACCGACGGTCTTCCGGTCGTCGTCCCGACCGAGGAACGGGTCGCCCGCATGGCCCTGGCGTCCGGGCTGGATCCGTCACTGTCGCTCGGTCTCATGGGCCCGGCGATGGCCGAGTGCACGGTGGAGCTGCTCGCAACGGCCGCCGTGATGGCGGGATGCCTGCCCGACCACATGCCGGTCGTCCTCGCCGCCGCGACCGCGGTGCTGGATCCCCGCTTCGACCTGACCGAGATGCAGGCGACGACCCATGCCACCACGCCGCTCGTGATCGTCAACGGCCCGGCCCGAGCCGCCGCCGGGGTCCACGCCGGCTTCGGCGCACTCGGCCCCGGCCACCGGGCGAACGCATCGATCGGCCGGGCCCTCCGTCTGGCGATGATCAACATCGGTGGCGGGCGCTCGGGCTCGTCCGACATGGCGCTGCTCGGCCATGGCGGCAAGTTCACGATGTGTCTGGCCGAGGACGAGGAGGCCAGCCCGTGGGAGCCGCTGCACGTCGCCCTCGGCCACGCCGCGACGAGCTCGACCGTGACGGTCATGGGCGCCGACGCACCCACCTCGGTGATCGGGACCGGCCAGGCGGGCACGACCGTCTATGCCGAACGACTCCTCACCTCACTTGCCACCGCGTTCCGTTCGATCGTGTCCAACAACGCAGCCATTCGGGGCGGCCAGGCGGCGCTCGCGCTCAACCCCGACCATGCGCACGCACTCCACTCGGTCGGCCTGGGCCGAGCCGACGTGCAGCGCGAACTCACCGATCGGGCGGTCGTGCCGGCGGATGTGATCGACGCGGCCGCCGGTCCGAGCCGGTCGGGCGGGCGGGACCGACCGTGTTTCGCCGAGCCGGACGACCTGCTCGTCCTCGTCGCCGGTGGGACGGGCCTCTACTCCGCGGCATTCACCACCTGGTCGACGGGGCCTCACCGCAATCGGGCCGTCACGACACCGGTCCTCCTCGACCAGGCATGCGCCCTCCCGGGATCCGCGGGGCCGTGAGGCCGTGGGGGACGTGTGACGGACGACCCACACATTTCGACGTGCACGATTCCACGCATATGTTGAGCTGAACATTACGTTCCGGGTCGTGCTCTGGACCCTCCTCATCGCGCACCTCGCCGGCATCGTCGTCGCCGGCGTCGCCGGTCGGCGCGGCATCCGAGCGGGCCTGGCCGCCGCGGCGATCGCACCGGCGGCCACCGCCACCTGGGCGATCAGCCGACTGGTCGGCGACGCCGACCCTGCCACGGCAGAACTGGTGTGGGTCGCGGGCCTGGATCTCGGCGTGTCCTTCCGGCTCGACTCGATGGCGCTCATGATGACCACGCTCGTCTCGGGCATCGGCACCCTCGTCTTCGTCTACGCCATCGGATACTTCTCGGCCGGGGCCGACGGCGGCGTGCGCTTCCCGACGGCACTGCTCGCGTTCTCCACGTCGATGCTCGGCCTCGTCTGGGCCGACTCGGTGTGGACCCTGTTCATCTTCTGGGAGTTCACCTCCATCACCTCCTTCCTCCTGGTCGGACACAAGAACACCTCGGCCGACGTCTTGCGGGCGGCCCGGCGGGCCCTCATGATCACCGGCGCCGGCGGTCTGGTCCTGCTGGCCGGTCTCCTCCTCGTCGCCGAAGCCGCCGGCACGACCACGATCTCCGAACTCGGGCCGATCACCGGCTCCTCGGCGTCGGTCGCGGCGATCCTCGTCATGGTCGGGGCCGCCACCAAGTCCGCCCAGTTCCCCTTCCACGTCTGGCTGCCCGGAGCGATGGCGGCTCCAACTCCCGTCAGCGCCTACCTGCACTCGGCCACCATGGTGAAGGCCGGCGTGCTGCTCGTGGCCGTGCTCTCGCCCGCGATGATCGACGTCGATGCCTGGCTCTGGACGGGTCTCGCCTTCGGCGTCACGTCGATGCTGTGGGGAGCGATCGGCGCGCTGCGCCAGCGTGACGCGAAACTCATCCTGGCCTGGGGCACCGTGAGCCAGCTCGGCCTGCTCGTCACGGTGCTGTCGCTCGGATCGGGCAAGGCGTTGTTCGCCGGCATCTCGCTGCTGTTCGCCCATGCCCTGTTCAAGGCCGCACTCTTCCTCGTCGTCGGCGAGGTCGACATCCGAACCGGGACCCGAGACATCGCCGAGCTGGGCGGGCTCGCCCGATCGATGCCGATCGCCGCAGCGGTCGCCGCCCTGGCCGGGCTGTCGATGGCCGGCGTCCCGCCGCTGCTGGGCTTCATGGCCAAGGAGGCGGCGATCGAGGCGGGCCTCGGGTTGTCCGGTCCCGAGCGATGGATCGCACTCGGGGCGATCACCGGAGGTTCGGTCCTGACCGTGGCCTACACGCTGCGGTTCTGGATCGGCACGTTCGGGCCCGGCCCCGCCACCGAGGTCGCTCCTCGACGCCTCGCCATGACCGCGCCCGCCGTGCTCCTCGCGCTGGCCGGGGTGCTCGGCTACGTCTTCGCCGGTCAGGTCACCGACATCGTCGGCCCGGCGGCCGTCGAGGCGAACGAGAAGGCGTCGGTCTACGAACTGATCCGCTGGCCGGGCCTGAAGACGGCCTTCGTGATCTCGATCGGCATCGTCGCAGCCGGTACCGCCCTCGGCTGGTTCCTGAGTGCCCGACCGGTCGGCGCGGCACCTCGAACCGTCGGTGCCGACGCCGCCGACGAGACCATCGAGGCCACCCTCCGCTTCGCGCCGGACATCACCGCCCGGGTGCAGCACGGATCGCTCCCCGTGTATCTCGCCACCATGATCATCGCCGTCATCGCCGCGACGATGCCGTTCTTCGCCTCGGCCGAGATCGACCACCTGGTGCTCTGGGATCGGCCGTTGCAGGCCGGTCTCGTCGCCGTGACGATCGTGGCCGCCGCCACCGGAGCGGTCGTGGGCTCACGGCTCGGAGCCACGCTCACCCTCGGCGCCGTCGGAATCGGCGTGTCGGGCATCTTCGTCGTCCACGGCGCCCCCGATCTCGCCCTCACCCAACTGGTCGTCGAGACCGTGATCGTCGTCGGGTTCGTGCTCGGATTCGGCTCGCTGGCCCGCGAGTTCCCCCGGAGCTCGGAGTCATGGCAGACCATCCGACTCGTGCTCTCGGTCATCAGCGGGATCGGGATCATGAGCGCCCTCGCCTTCGCCGGGAGCCGTCCGACGGGGACCGCTCCGATCGAGGCGCTGACCGACGAAGCGGTGGATGTCGGCGGCGGCAAGAACGTCGTGAACGTGATCCTCACCGACATCCGTGCGCTCGACACCCTCGGTGAGGTCGTCGTGCTCGCGACCGTCGCGGTCGGCATCCTCGCCCTCGCCCGGGTCCGGGCCGATGAAGTGGAGGCCGCGTCGTGATCGCCACCCGCTCTCCGATCGTCCGGCTCGCGATCCAGACCGCGACGCCGATCGCGATCGTGCTCGGCACCTACCTGCTCTTCGCCGGCCACAACCGTCCGGGCGGCGGTTTCGCCGCCGGTCTCGTGTTCGGTGCCGTCGTCGTGCTCCGGACGATCGCAGGCCTCCAGCGCCCGCGCCACGCCGACACTCTGATCGCCGTCGGCGTCGTCATCGCGGTGGCCGTGGCTGCGCTGCCGGTGCTGTGGGGCGATCCGTTCCTCGACATGAAGATCGTCGAGACGACCGTGCCGCTGCTGGGCAAGATCAAGACCGGCTCGGCGCTGCCGTTCGACATCGGCGTGATGGCGATCGTCGTCGGACTGATCGTGGCGTTGCTCGACGGCCTGTCGCTACCGACGGTCGACGACACCGGTACCGAGGCGGGCGCGGCATGAGCATCTCACTGCTGATCGGTGTCGGCGCCCTCACCTCCATCGGGGTGTACCTGATCACCGCACGCACGCTGAGCCGGATCATCCTCGGCTTCGTGCTGCTCGGCCACGCCGCCGTGCTCGCCCTCCTGACCGCCGGGGGCCCGTCCGGCGCCGCGCCGATCGCCGGTGGCGACGCGGCGCTCGCCAATCCCCTCCCCCAGGCACTGGCGCTCACCGCGATCGTGATCTCGTTCGGTCTGACCCTGTTCATGCTGGCGCTCGCCGTGCGGCAACAGACCCTCACCGGCGACGACCTCGTCGAGGACGACCTCGAGGACCAGCGGATCGCGCAGCTCGCGGCCGAGAACGAGCACGAGGCCGACCGATGAACACCGTGCTGACCCTCATGCTCGTCGCGCCGCTGCTGTCGGCGGCCCTCGCCTTCGCCGTGCGCCGCCACGACCAGCTCCGCGATGCCCTCACGCTGGCCGGCCTCGGCACCGCGGCCGGTGCCTCGGGCGTCATGTTCGCGACGGTCGCCGCCGATGGGCCGTTCGTGCTCCGGGTCGGGGGATGGCACCCGGAGCTCGGCATCGTGCTCGTCGCCGACCGATTCGCCGCCCTCGTGCTTCCCGTGGCGCTCGCCATCATCTTCGTCGTCGAACTGTTCGCGATCGGACAACGCAAGACCGCCTGGGGCTCGAACCCGGAACTCTCCGGCCCGATGATGGGTGTGCTCACCGCCGGCGTGTCCCTGGCGATGTTGACCGGCGACCTGTTCACCCTGTTCGTCGCATTCGAGTTGATCCTCGTGTCGAGCTACGTGCTCCTGACCCATCAGGGCCAGGCCGCCCAGCTTCGAGCGGGCATGACCTATGTCGTGATGAACCTGCTGGCATCGACGTTGTTCCTCTTCGGGCTCGCCTACGTCTACGCCGCCACGGGCACCGTGAACCTCGCACTCCTCACCGAACGCATTCCCGAACTCCCCGACGGCGTGCGTCTCGGCATCGGTGCCTGGTTCTTCGTCGTGTTCGGCACGAAGGCCGCCGTGTTCCCGCTCTTCTCATGGCTGCCCGACTCCTACCCCACCGCACCCACGACCATCACGGCCGTGTTCGCCGGGCTGCTCACGAAGATCGGCATCTACGCGATGATCCGCTTCCACACGCTGATGGGGATGGATCAGCTCGGCAACACCATGCTGATCATCGCCGGCGTCACGATGATCGTCGGAGCGCTGGGTGCGCTGGCCCAGTCCCACGTCAAGCGGATCCTGTCGTTCCACATCATCAGCCAGATCGGCTACATGTTGATGGGACTCGGCCTGTTCACCGCCGCCGGCACGGCCGGAGCGATCCTGTTCCTGGTTCACCACATGCCGGTGAAGACGGTGCTGTTCCTCGTCGGTGGTCTGATCGAGAACGACCAGGGCACGGGCCGCCTCGATCGCACCGGCGGACTCGCCCGGCGTCGACCGCTCATCGCCGCCCTGTTCGCGGTGCCCGCGCTGAGCCTCGCCGGGCTCCCGCCCTTCTCGGGGTTCGTCGCCAAGTTCGCCGTGATCTCCGCCGGCATCGAGGCCCGGGCCACCCCGTGGGTCGTGCTCGCCCTCGTGGCCGGAGCGCTCACGTTGTTGTCGATGACGAAGATCTGGCTCGGTGTGTTCTGGGGTGCCGATCCCGACCGTGTGTCGGTCCGTCGCCCGCCGGGTAACCGGCCGATGATGCTCGCCGCAACCGGCATCGCCGTCGCCGGAACCCTCACCATCTCGGCCCTGGCGGGTCCGCTGTTCGACTTGAGCGTGGACGCCGCGGAGGATCTCCGTGACCCCGAGATCTACCGGACGGCGGTGCTGCGATGAGCTCGTTCGGGCCTCGCCGACTCAGCGCCGTGGTGGCGCTCACCGCCGCATGGTGTGCACTCTGGGGAGAGGTGAGCATCGCCAATGTGGCTGGTGGCCTGGTCGTCGCCGGCGCCGCGACGACGGCCGGCACGGCACCACCGTTGCACGGACCCATCCGTCCGCTCGCGCTGGCGAGGCTGGTCGGCATCGTGGTCGTCGACCTCGCGAAGTCGACGGTCGCCGTCGCTCGAGAGATCCTCACCCCGACCGACCACACCGACGAAGTCGTCGTGGCGGTGACGCTCGGACCCGACGTGCGGGAGCACATGCTGCTCCTGACCGTCGCCGTCACCCTGACGCCCGGCACGGCGGTCATCGACGCCGACGCGGACACCGGGATCCTGACCCTGCATCTGCTGCACGCCGATCAGACCGAGTCCACCATTGCCCACGTCAACCACCTCGCCCGGGCCGCGGCCGACGCGCTGCCCTCGCCGGAGGCCCGGTCATGATCTTCACCATCGCCATCGTGGGCTTCGGGATCGCCGGCCTCTGCGGCGTGTATCGCCTGCTCATCGGACCGTCGCTGGCGGATCGGGTCATGGCGCTCGACATGTCTCTCATCTGCCTCATGGGGGCGGTCACCGTCGACGCAGCGGCCCGGAACGACACGACCTATCTGATTCTGCTCATCGTGATCGCGATCATCGGCTTCACCGCGACGGTCTCGGCCAGTCGCTTCATCGAGTGGGATCACGACGCACCGGAGAAGGACCGTTGACGACCGTGATCGCCTCGATCTTCCTGCTCCTCGGCGCCGGCATCGCCGTGATCGCCGGCGTCGGCATCCTGCGGTTCGACTCCGCCTTCGCCCGCTTCCACGCGGCGGGCAAGGCCAGCCCGATCGCCTTCCTCGCCGCCGCGGTCGGCGCGGGGCTCGAGCTCGGCCCGGCGGGCGCAGCGCTGCTGCTCATCGCAGCCGCCGCCATGACCCTCACACTCCCGTTCGGGGTGCACCTGCTGTTCCGAGCGGTGCATCGGACGACGGAGACCGCCGCCACCCCGACGGACCGGACGAATCGGCAAACGAACCAAGGAGACAACGAATCATGAACACGCTCATCGTCGTCATCGGTCTCTGGGCCGGATCGGGTGCGTATGCCGCCGCCCGCTACCCGACTCGCTCCCACCGGTGGACGAGCTGGCTGCCGGCCGCTGCGATGTTCGGGCCCCTGTGGCTGCCCGTCGCCCGGGAACAGCACGAACAGGACCACCCCGACGCCGAGACGTGAGCGACATCGACCCGGAGGATCGACGACCGTTGCCCACGGACGGCGATCCCACATCACACACGTTCGACCATCAACGAGAGGAGTGACTCGATGAGCGACACCATCGAGACCACCTCGTGGAGTTTCCTCACGAACCACAGCCATGTGCTCGTCGTCATCGCTCGGAACCCCGACGCACGCCAGCGCGACATCGCCGAACTCGTCGGGTTGACGCCGGGTGCGGTGAACCGGATCGTCCAGGACCTGGAACAGGCCGGCTATCTGCGCCACGAACGAGTGGGACGCCGCAATCGCTACGAGGTGGACCTCGAGCGCCCGCTCCGTCATCCGCTCGAGTGCGAGCACATGCTCGCCGAGATCATCCGACCACTCGCCGCGAGCTGACCCGACGTCCGACGTCCGAACCGTGCGCGATCGACGCGGTTGTCGGTCGGCCGCCTCCGGAGGTTGCCGCAGGCGACCGCGCCGAGGATGATGCAGCGATGCCGCGTTCGTGCCGCACGACACCTTCGGTTGCCTGGTCATGACGGCCCGCCCGAAACGCCGCGGCGCCTCGCGCCGTGGGGCCGTCCAACACAGCGGACCAGCGATCACGACGCCTCCCGTCGGCGGCCGCTACGAACCGCTCGCGCCGCACGAATGCGAGGCCCTCGTCGAGCACGCCTTCGAGATCCTCGGGACCGTGGGCATGGCCGACGCGCCGACGCCCCTCGCCGAGGCGCTCACAGCCGCAGGGGCGAGCCGACGGAGCGATGGTCGGCTCCTCCTTCCGAGAGGGCTCGTCGAGGCCGCGCTGCTGCGTGCCCCCTCCATCGTCGAACTCCCGGGCCGGGACGACGACCACGGGTTGACGATCGGCGGTCCGGGACCGGTCCACATCGGGACCGGCGGCGCTGCGGTGCAACGGTTCGATGCCGACACCGGCACCTTCCGGGAGAGCTCGCTGGCAGACCTCCACGAGATGATGCAGGTGCTGGATGCCTGCCCGAACATCCACTACGGACTCCGCCCCCTCGTGGCCCGCGACGTCGCTCCGGAGCTCCTCGATCTCCACACCGCGTTCGCGCTCGCGACCGAGACGAGGAAGCCGACCGGCCTCAGCTTCGTCGGCGCCGACAACGTCGACCCCGTCATCGATCTGTTCGACATGGCACTCGGTGCCCCCGGCGCCTTCGCCCGTCGACCCCATGCGATGGCCGTGGTGGTCCATGTCGTGCCGCCGCTCCGATTCGCCCCGGAGGGATACGAGATCATGGTGCGGGCGATCGAGCGCGGCATGGTCATCCAGACCTGTTCGGCCGGACAATCGGGAGCGACGAGTCCGGCATCGCTCGCCGGCTCGCTCGCTCAGGGACTCGCGGAGATCCTCGCCGGCGTGGTGATGGCGGATGCGATCGCCCCCGGCCACCCCTGTATCCATGCGTTCATGCCGTTCGTGTCCGATCTCCGGACCGGGGCGATGATCGGTGGCGGCGGAGAGGCCGCCGTCTCGAGCGCCGCCGCGGCACAGCTCCTCCGTCACCTCGGACTTCCCCATGCGGTGTCGGCCGGCATCACCGACTCGAAAGTGCCCGATGCCCAGGCAGGCTACGAGAAGGGCTACACCGTGGCCCTCGCCGCCCAGGCCGGCGCCGAGATGGTGCAGCTCTCGGTCGGCATGCTCGGATCGATCATGGTCGCGAGCCCCGAGGCCCTGGTGATCGACGACGACATGTGCGGTGCGATCCTGCGCTCGGTGCGCGGCATCGAGATCTCCCCCGCCGTCCTCGATCTCGCGATCACCGAGGCCGTGGTCGGCGGGGACGGCCATTACCTCGGCCACGCGCAGACCCTGGAACTCATGCGGAGCGAGTACGTCTACCCGAGCCTCGGCGATCGGACGTCGGTCGACGAGTGGATCGGCGCCGGCCGACCTTCACTCCTCGATCGTGCGAGCCGGCGGGTGACCGAGATCCTCGAACGCGAGCGGGACCCGATCGTCGACGACGACACCACGGCAGCCATCCGCGCCCGCTTCGGGCTGGACGCGGCATCGAAGGCGGTGAAGCGATGAGCGGCGCACGCCACGAGATCGCGATCGTCGGTGGCGGTGCCGTCGGGGCGTCCATCCTGTGGCACCTGGCCGAAGCCGGACGATCCGACGCCGTCCTCATCGAGAAGCACGAGCTCACCGCCGGGTCGACCTGGCACGCAGCGGGCAACGTGCCGACCTTCTCGAACTCCTGGCTCGGCCAACGGGCGGGCAACTACGCCTGGCGGCTCTACTCCGAGCTGGCCGCGGACCCCGACGACCCGATCACCTACCGCCACACCCGGGCCTTCTGGCCGGGGCACACCCCGGACCGCATCGACCACTTCCATCACCTGCTCGCGATCGCGACCGGTCTGGGGTTCGACCTCGCGCTGGTCTCCCCCGCGGAGATGGCCGCGATGCATCCGTTCTGGGAGGACGATGGCACCGTCATCGCCGGTCTGCTGGATCCGTACGAAGGCGACATCGACCCCAGCGGCCTCACGCAGGCCTTCGCCCGAAAGGCCCGGGCGCTCGGTGCCACGGTCCGTCGCCACACGCGCGTGGTCGGGATCGAACGGCGACCAGCGGGCGCCGACAGCAGGTGGCTCGTCCACGTCGAGCACGCCGGCGAGACCTCGACCATCGAGACCGACATCGTGATCAACGCCGCCGGCTTCTACGGCGCCGACGTGGCGGCGATGGTCGGCGTCGACGCACCGCTCGCCGTGCTCGAACACCAGTATCTGGTGACCGGCGCCGTCCCGCAGCTCGACGGGGTCACCGAGCCGTTCCCGCTCGTCCGGGACCCCGAGATCATGTTCTACCTCCGGCAGGAGAACGACCGCTTCCTCTTCGGCAACTACGGCCACGAGGGCCGAACCGTCTGGGAAGACGGTCGGCCCGAGGTGTTCGACTCCTCGCTCTTCGCCGCCGACACCGACGGCATCGTCGAGGTCGCCGAGCAGGCGATGGCCCACGTTCCGATCCTGGGCGAGGTCGGCATCGCCGAGTTCGTCAACGGCCCGATCACCTACACCCCCGACATGAACCCGCTCATCGGCCCGGTCGCCGGTCTGGACGGCTTCTACCAAGCCGTCGGCGTGCAGATCGGCATCACCCACGCCGCTGCGGCGGGCAAGGTCCTCACCGAGATGATCACCGGCGGCGACACCGAGTGGGACGTGTGGCCGTGGGATCCCCGACGGTTCGGTGACTGGGCGACGGAAGGATCCGGCCGCAACAGCTACCCGAACGCCCGGGTGCGGGAGATGTACGAGCACCAGTACGGCGCCCCGTTCCCCCACCGCATGTGGACCACGGCCCGCCCGGTGCAGCAGACCCCGCTCTACGACCGGCTCGCCGCCCAGGGCGCCCGGTTCGGTCAGATCGCCGGGTGGGAACGGCCGTTCTGGTTCGGGGCCGAGCCCTACCACCACTCGACGCTGTCCTATCGGGACGAGCACTGGCACGACGCCGTGGCGGAGGAGTGCCTGGCCGTTCGTGATCACGTCGGTGTGATGGACCATGGCGGGTTCACGAGATACGAGGTCTCCGGGCCCGACGCCGCAGCGTTCCTGGACCGCATGACCTGCACCCGCCTGCCGGCCGTCGGCCGCGTGCGACTGTCCTACTTCCTCCGACCGAACGGGACCGTGTGGAGCGAGGCGACGATCGCCCGGCTCGCCGACGACCACTTCCTGCTGCTCGGTCCGACCGCCGCTCGGGAGCGTGATCTCGACTGGCTCCGACACCACGTGACACCGGACGACTCCGTCGAGGTCCGGCTCGGCACCCACCACACGTCGACGCTCATGATCATGGGACCGTCGTCGCGCATCCTGCTCGAGCGGCTGAGCGACGACGACCTCTCGGCAGCGAGCGCGCCCTGGATGTCGGTCGCCGAGATCACCGTCGCCGGGGTGGTGAGCACGGCGCTGCGGGTCAGTTTCGTCGGCGAACTCGGCTGGGAGCTCCACGTCGCCGACCGCGACCTCGTCCTGCTCTACGACGCGCTGCACGAGGCCGGCGCCGACCTCGGACTCCGGGACTTCGGCTCGTACGCCCTGAACGCCATGCGCATCGAGAAGGGATACCACGGCTGGGGCAGCGAGTTCGGGGTGGAGTACACCCCCTTCGACGTCGGCATCGGGCGGTTCGTCGATCTCGGCAAGCCGGCGTTCGTCGGCCACGAGGCCGTCCGGGCGATGGCGGATCGACCGGCCGACTGGAGCTACGGCACCTGGACGGTCGACATGCGCGGTGCCCCTGGCCCGGTCGGTGATCCGCCACCGTCGGCACCGATCCGGGTCGACGGTGAGGCCGTCGGGTTCGTGACATCGGCGTCGATGGGGTTCCGGACCGGCCAGCGAGTCTGCCTCGGCTACGTCGAGGGCCGGTTCGCCGACCGGATGCAGGGCTTCACGATCGACGCCTGGGGGCACGACGCACCAGCCGAACGACACCCCCACGGCGTGTACGACCCCGACCACACCCGACCGCGCGGCTGACCGACGCCGGCTGGCCCGGCCGGCTCGGTGTGAACGGCGGCCGGATGCGCGAGGATCATCGCCCATGAGCACCTGGAACGATGTCGCCGACCCTCGGGACGACGATCCCTCGGTGCGGGCCGACCCCGACGCCACGGTGCCGGGCACCGGTCGTCGCCCCGCAGACCCGACATCGTGACACCTCGCCCGTGAACGAGCCGGTCTTCGAGCGATCGGAGTCGGTCGCGGTCGCCCTGGCTCCCGGGGTGGGGATCGGGTTGGCCAGCTCGGATCGGCGATGGTCACTGCCCACGATCGACGCCGCCGCGACCTTCCGCCGCATCCACGAGCGGTCGGCGCCCCGCTGGGTCTGGTGGGATCGAGCCACCGCCGAACTGCTCGCCGAGGCACGGGTCCCGATCGACCGATGCTGGGACGTCGCCACGGTGCACCGCTTCATGCACGGCGGCTGGCGCACGCCACTCGGCGAGCTCTGGGCCCGTCACCACGGCTTGTCCCTCGAGGATCTGCCGACGATGGGGCAGCTCGACCTCCTGCGCGCCACCGACGACGAGGGGAATCCGGACGACCCCGTCCGTCCCGACGGCCACCTCCGACCGGAATGGCTGGACGGTGGCTTCACGACCTCACCCGAACGCCTCGCCGACTGGGCCGCGTTGGCACTGCAGGTCTCGATCGAGCAGGACCAGCGTCTCGGCGACCTCCCCGACCCCGAGCGAGCTCGATCGAGTGCGCGGTCGGAGTCGGCGGCCGACCTGCTCTGCGCCGAGTTGAGCGTCCACGGGCTGCCGGTCGACGAGCCCGGGGCGACGGCGCTCATCACCGACCTCGCCGGTCCGCCGACCCACTCGACAGCCGACGCCGACGCCGTGCGGGCCGAGCGTGACGAGCCGGTACTGGCGGCGCTCCGCCCTCGGAGCGAGGTGAACCTCCGCAACCCCGCCGAGGTGAAATCGATGTTGCGCCGGCAGGGATTCGACCTCCCCGACACCCGGGCATGGCGGCTCGAGCAGCTGCGGGAGAGCTCCCCGCTGATCGATGCGTTGCTCACGTGGCGCAAGGCCGAGCGGATCGCGACGACGTACGGCCACGAGTGGCTCGCCAGCCACGTCGACGGTGGCCGGCTCCGCGGCGAGTGGGCGAGCTCGGACGGAGCGGCGGGCCGGATGACCGCATCCGCCGGTCTCCACAACCTGCCGTCGATGATGCGGCCGATCGTGCGGGCCGAAACGGGCCATCGTCTCGTGCGCGCCGACCTCGGCCAGATCGAGCCGCGTGTCCTGGCCGCGGTCTCGGGCGATCGGGCTCTGATCGACGCAACGGTGCAGGATGATCTGTATCGACCGGTCGCCGCCCGCCTCGGCGTCGATCGGGAGCTCGCGAAAGTGGCCGTGCTCGGAGCGATGTACGGCGCCACGACGGGTGCGTCGGCCGGCGCGCTCGCCGGCCTGCAGCGCAGCTACCCCGTGGCGATGGCTTTTCTGGAGGAGGCCGCCGAAGCGGGCCGTCGCGCCGAGGACGTGATGACCGCGGGTGGCAGGCGGGTGCGGATGTGGCATGACCCGTCGACCGAGGGGGATCTCGACCGTGCGATCTCCGTGGCGGCATCGCGTGGTCGCTACGCCCGCAACGCCGTGGTCCAGGGGTCGGCGGCGGAGTTCTTCAAGGTCTGGGCGATCACCGTGCGCCGCCGGGGCCGGCCACTCGGGGCCGAGGTCGTGCTCTGCCTCCACGACGAATTGCTGGTCCACGTCCCCGCCGAGCACGCCGACGACGCGGCGACGATGGTCGCCGCAGCCGTCGACGAGGCGGCGCACTACTGGTCGCCGACGCCGGGCGTGCGCTTCGTCGCCGACGTCTCGGTCGTCGAACGGTGGTCGGAAGCCAAGGGCTGACGCACCTGTCCTCTCGAAACCCTCAGCCGGTCGGGCGGAGCACCCGTCCGCCATGTGCGCCGGTCCGGTCACCGTCGGCGAAGACATGCGCACCGTTCACGAACACGTGCTCGATCCCCTCGGCGTAGACCGTCGGGTTCTCGAAGGTCGAGGTGTCCCGCATGCCGTCGAGATCGAGCACGACGACGTCCGCCGCCGAGCCCTCGGCGAGCGTCCCGCGGTCACGCAGGCCCAGCCGCTCGGCCGGGAGACCCGTGAGGCGCCGGATTCCGTCTTCGACCGTGAGCACCCCTTCGTCACGCACGTAGTGGCCGAGGAATCTGGGCACCCAGTTGTAGCCGAGCACGCTCATGACCCGGCCACCCAGGGGTCCATCGGTGGCGACCGCCATCGTGTCGGACTCGACCGCACACAGCGGGTGTTCGAGTGCGAGCCGATTGTCCTCCTCTGCGAAGGCGTCGCTCGTGAGCATGAGCCCCTTCAGACGGACACCCTCGTCGGAGAGGAGCTCGAACAGCGTCTCCCAACCATCATCGGCCCGACGCGCCTCGGTCAGGTCGGCGATCGTGCGCCCGACGAGCTCACGATTCGCCGAGCAGGCGAGCAGCCTGACGCGGTCCCACCGCTCCTCGGCGACGAGCCGCCACATCGGCAACGGGTTGTGCCGAAGGCGCCGACGGCCGGATGGCGAACGCACGAGAGCGAGCAGCTCGTCGTTCGACAGGGCGAACGCCCACGAGGGGAACATCGACACGGCATTCGTGTGGTTCCAGTTGGTCGGCATCATGTCCATCGCGACATCGACGCCCTCGGCCCGGGTCCACTCGATCATCTGGAGCGTGTTCGCCAGCGCGTCGGCGGGGCGCCCGTACTTCGGGTTGATGTGGGAGATCTGGAGCCGGACACCCGACGCCCGAGCGACATCGAGTGCCTCTCCGAATCCGACGAAGTACCTCGTGTCACGGTTGCGGGAGTGGGTGGCGTAGATCGCGTCGGCCGCGGCGGTGACCCGGCACAGTGCCGCCAGCTCGTCGAACTCCGCCGACTTGCCGGGGTGGTACTCGAGACCGGTCGTGAACCCGAACGCGCCGTCGTCGAGCGAGTCGGCGAGCAGACCACACATCGCCTCGACCTCATGGGTCTCGGCCGGGCGTGGCGCTTCGGGGCCCATCACGGCCGTGCGCAACGCGCGGTGTCCGACCATGCCGACCACGTTCGTGGCGATCGCGGCGTCGTCCATGGCCTCGAGCAGCTCGCCGTAGGCGAGCCAGCTACCCCGGGGCCGCATCCCGGTCGCGGCGAACAGCGCGTCGCGATGTTCGGGCACGCACGGTCCCAGGCTCGTACCGCACTGCCCGACGGCCTCGGTCGTGACCCCCTGGCGGATCTGGCTCTCGGCCCTCGGATCGGTGAAGTGGGTCAGGTCCGAATGAGTGTGGATGTCGATGAAGCCGGGCGCGACGACCTTGCCAGCGGCGTCGATCTCGACCGCCGCCGTGGGTGCCGCCGACAGGTCGTCCACGGCGACGATCCTGCCCGCCGCGACGCCGACGTCGGCCGTGCGAGCGGGCCCACCCGTCCCGTCCACCACCCGCCCGTTGCGGATGATCGCGTCGAACCCGGTCATCCGCTGTGCTGGTTCCGAGCGAGACGGCCCGGGCGGGCGCCGGTGTCGGCGTCGTTCGACCGAGTCTGCACACCGTGCACGAACGTCGCGAGGTAGCCGGTCACGGGCTGGAGGAACCGCATCCCGCCTGCGGGCAGATCGTCATGAGCCACGGGGGCCCGGACCGCCAGGTTCTCGTGATCGATGACGTTCAGGTCGGCTCGCATGCCGACTTCGAGGGTCCCCCGGTCAGCGAAGCCGTAGAGGCGGGCGTTGCGCCGGGTCTGCTTCTCGACGACGAACTCGAGCGGCAGCTGCGGGCCCCGATGCCGGTCCCGGGTCCAATGCGTGAGCTGGGTCGTCGGAGCGGACCCATCGCAGATCAGCTTGACGTGAGCACCGGCATCGCCGAGACCGGTGATCGTCGAGGGGTGAGCGAGCATCTCGTGCAGAGCGTCGTGGTTGCGCTCGACGTAGCCGGCACCGAACATCGACGACACGTTCGACCCGTCGCCGGCGCAGAGATGGTCGTAGGCCGCCTCGAGGACGTCGATCCCCCGAGCCTCGGCGAGCGCGGCCATCGACCGCTCCCTTCCCGGCTCGTAGTCGACCACACCCTCGATCAGGTACATGTCCGGCAACCGTGCGAGGAAGGCCCCGTAGAGGTTCTCCATCGATCCCAGATCGTCCGGAGCGATGTCGACATCGGCGAGGATCCGGGCCCGCAGCTCGGGGTCGCGCATCCGCGCGGCACGTTCGGCGCGCGGGAGATGAGCGATCTCGAGGTACGCGGCGCGGCGCATGAAGGCGTGGTAGCCGGCGAGGCTCGACAGGATCCCGATCGGTCGGCTCGCGACCTGGGGGAACAGCCGAGCCCCGCTCGCGGCGTCGCTCGTCACGTAGTCGAGCACCTTGCGCCAGTCCTCGGGCCGGTCCCGGTTCTGGACCGTCGTGAACGTGATCTTCTGACCGGTCGCCCGCGAGATCGATGCGAGGAGGTCGAGCTCGTGCTCCTGGCTGAAGCGCTCCCCACCGAAGGCCTCGAGGTCCCCGATCGAACTGGAGGTGATCGCCTCGAACACCCCGCCACCGCCGTCGGCCATGCCCTGCACGAGCGCGGTCAGCTCGTCGGGCGTTGCGTAGGTGCCGGGCACCGCGGTGCCGTCGATGGAGGTGTGGAAGATCGTGCGGGACGTCGAGAAGCCGACCGCCCCCGCCGACGTCGCCTCGGCCACCAACCGCCGCATCTCGGCGAGATCCTCCGCGTTCGCATCCTCGTTGTTCGCCCCACGCTCACCCATCACGTGGAACCGCAGCGGACCGTGGGCGATCTGGGCGGCCACGTCGAGTGTGTACTCGCGGCCCGCCAGATGGTCCAGGTACTCGGGGAAGGTGGTCCATGCACCCCACGGCACGCCCTCGTGCAGCGCGACGCCGGGGATGTCCTCGACACCCTCCATCAGTTCGATCAGGGTGTTCTGCTCGCCGGGTGGGCACGGGGCGAACCCGACGCCGCAGTTACCCATCACCATGGTCGTGACGCCGTTCGAGAACGACGGGTCGAGCTCGTCATCCCAGGTGACCTGGCCGTCGTAGTGGGTGTGCACGTCGACCCAGCCGGGCGTGACGAGGGCGCCATCGGCGTCGATCTCCCGCACGCCCGAACACGTCCCGCCGACCGAGGTGATCACGCCCCCGTCGATGCCGATGTCGCCCGTTCGTGGTGCGGCGCCGGTCCCATCGACGATCGTGCCGCCCCTGATCACCATCTCGTGCTGGCTCATCGCTGGTCTCCCGACGCAGGTGTGGAGCCCCGAACGTAGTGACCGGTCCGGCGGCCGGGCAATCACCCGACCGGAACGCCGAGGCTCCCGACCGCCGGCGTACTTGCCGCACATCCGACCGCCGGAGAGGATGACGCGATGCGAGACCTCGCCCCGATGCAACTGTCCCCCGCTGCCGACCGAGACGCCCCGGCGGTCCGCCTCGGGCCCGAGACCCGGAGTTGGGACGACGTCGAGCGCCGGGCACGACGGCTCGCGGCGGCGCTCGACGCCGACCTCGACGTCGGCGCGGTGTGGGCGGTGTTGTCACACAATCGAACCGAATGGATGGAGTGGATGCTCGCGATGGCCCGTAGCGGCACGCGTCTCGTCCCGCTGAACTGGCACCTGACCGCCGTCGAGATCGCCGCCCTTCTCGGCGACAGCGGGGCATCGCTCGTGATCGTCGGTCCCGGTCTGGAGGAACTCGCCGACGAGGCCGCCGCCCTGGCCGGCGTCGAACGGGTCGTCCGGGTGGTGGACGACTACGAGGCGTGGATCGGCGCGCACCCCGACACACCGCTCGACGACCGCGCCTCGGGTTCGCCGATGCTGTTCACCGGTGGCACGACGGGACGTTCCAAGGGCGTCACCCGCTCGGACCAGTCGGCACCGGTCTCGAACTGGCCGAAGGTCTGGGGCGGATGGGGCGATCTCGTACGGAAACCCGCCGACGGCCCCACCCTCATCTCGACGCCGCTCTATCACGCACTGGGCCTCGCGGTGTTCACGTCCTCGATCGTGCGCGGGCTTCCGGTCGTGCTCATGGACCGGTTCGATCCGGAGGGGGTGTTGGCGGCCATCGCCGAGCATGGGATCACCGCCACGCCGATGGTGCCGACGCAGTTCATCCGACTGTTGAAGCTGCCCGACGAGATCCGCAGCGCCGCCGACCTCTCCTCGCTCCAGTGGGTGCTCCACACCGCCGCTCCGTGTCCGGCCTGGGCGAAACGAGCGATGATCGACTGGTTCGGTCCGGTGATCTACGAGATGTACGGCTCGTCCGAGGGCACCGGGCCGGCGTTGTGCACGAGCGAGGAGTGGCTCACCCACCCCGGCACGGTCGGCAAGGCGACGGCCCGGGTCACCTACTCGATCGTCGACGACGACGGCAACGACCTGCCGCCGGGCGAGATCGGCACGATCTACTGTCGACGCACCGACGGGCCGCCGGAGTACCACGACGATCCCGAGAAGACGGCGTCCATCCGACTCCCCGACGGACGTTTCACGGTCGGGGATCTCGGTTGGCTCGACGACGAGGGCTTCCTCTATCTCGCGGATCGCCGTGTCGATCTCATCATCACCGGTGGTTCCAACGTCTATCCGGCCGAGATCGAGGCGACCCTGATCGAGCACGCCGACGTCGCCGACGTCGCGGTGTTCGGCATTCCCGACCCCGAGTGGGGTCAGTCGATCATGGCGGTGATCGAAGCGCCGCCGGGAGTCACCGTCGACGTCGACGATGTCCGGGCCTTCGCCGCCGAACGCCTCGCCAGGTACAAGATCCCGGCGGTGTTCGAGGTGACCGACGCCCTGCCCAGGGAGGCGCACGGCAAGCTCAAGAAGCGGCTGCTGCGTGACCCCCACTGGGCGGACGCCTGAGTCGATGGTCAGCCGACCACGGTGCGGAGCAGCACCGTGTTGTCCACCTCGAGATCGGAGCCCCAGATCAGTTCGGCG
>JAHDCV010000083.1 GCA_020629695.1 Acidimicrobiales bacterium
GCGGCCACGAGCGCCTGGCGGGCCATGAGCCCACCACACACGACCGTGCCGAGGATCCGGAGGTACGGCACCGAGCCGGCCAGCAACGCATTCGGGTCGGTGGCGTGCTCGAGCAACCACGACGTCGCGGTGCGAGCCGTGTCGACCGCCGTTGCGAGCTCGTTGCCGGCGGCGACGAGGCCCTCGACCTCACCGAGCTCCTTCGCAAGAACCTCGTAGGCCGCGAGCTGATCGAGCACGACACCACCGGCACGCATGCCGAGCTTGCGGCCGATCAGATCGGCGGCCTGGATGCCGTTCGTGCCCTCGTAGATCGGCGCGATGCGGGAGTCGCGCCAGTACTGCGCCACGCCGGTCTCCTCGACGTACCCCATGCCACCGAAGATCTGGATCGTGGTCGAGGTCTGCTCCACCCCGACGTCGGTGCAGAGCGACTTCGTGAGCGGGATGAGCAGATCGCCGTACTCGCGGTGCGCCTCGGCAGCCGAGGCGTCACCAGCGGAGGCGGCGGCCTTGGCGTGGTCGAGGGCGACGGCGGTCTCGTAGCAGAGGAGCCGCATCGCATCGATCCACGAGCGCTGCGTGAGCAGCATCCGACGCACGTCGGGGTGCTCGATGATCGCCGACTGCTCGCCACGGGGAGCACCGATCGCGGTGCCCTGTTTGCGCTCGACGGCGTACTCGAGGCCATCCTGGAACGACCGCTCGAGCAACGCCAGGCCCTGGAGGCCGACGCCGAGGCGGGCGTTGTTCATCATCGTGAACATGTTGCGCATGCCGGTGAACTCGTCACCGACCGGCCACCCGATGGCACCGTCGTTCTCGCCGTAGGACAACACGCAGGTGGGCGAACCGTGGATCCCGAGCTTGTGCTCGATCGAGACACACGTGACGTCGTTGCGCTCGCCCGGGTTGCCGTCGGCATCGGGCAGGAACTTGGGGACCACGAACATCGTGATGCCCTTCGTGCCGGGGGGTGCACCAGGGGTGCGGGCCAGCACGAGGTGGATGATGTTCTCCGCCATGTCGTGCTCGCCGTAGGTGATCCAGATCTTCTGACCGGAGATCTTGTAGCTGCCGTCCCCGACCGGTTCGGCCTTGGTCGTGACGGCTCCGACGTCGGAGCCGGCCTGCGGCTCGGAGAGGTTCATCGTCCCCGACCACTGCCCGGTCAGCATCTTCGGCAGGTACATCGCCTTCTGCTCGTCCGAGCCGTGGTGCTCGAACGCGTCGATCGCACCCTGCGTCAGCAGCGGAGCGAGGGCGAAGGCGAGGTTGCCCGAGGTCATGAGTTCCTGGATCGTGAGGCCGACGATCCAGGGAAAGCCACCGCCTCCGAAGTCGGGATCGAACGGAATCGCACCGAAGCCCGAGTCGACCCACGCCTTGTACGCCTTCTTGAACGAGTCGGGTGTGACGACCGATCCGTCGTCCTGCCACTTCGTCATGATCGTGTCGCCGTCGACGTTGGTCGGGGCGACGACCTCGGCCATGAAGCGGCCGATCTCCTCGAGCAGCATGTGCACCGTGTCGTTGTCGACGTGGGCGAACCGGTCGGTGGCGCAGAGGCCGGCCAGATCGACGACCTCGTCGAGCACGAAACGGATGTCACGGAGCGGAGGTGTGTAGTCGGCCACGCCCGGATGCTAGCCAGCAAGCACCATCGCGAGCGGGTCCGGGTGGGGCCGGACGCGCCGGTTAGCGTCGTCGTCGTGCACCTCTACGAACTCGGCCAGGGCGTGTTCGCCCTCGTCGCCCCCGAGACGGGGTTCGGCCACAGCAACCTCGGACTCGTCATCGACGCCGACGGTCTCACGCTGATCGACGCCGGCCCCACACCGACCGTCGGCCGGGAAGCCCAACGCGAGGTGCTCGAGCTCACGGCGGAGCTGGAACTCCCGCTCCGACGTCTGGTCCTGACGTCGTCGAGGGTGCCGTTCAGCGGCGGCACCGAACCGCTGCGGAACTCCTTCATCATCGGGTCGGAGGTCACCTCCGACGATCTCGACCACCCCGCCAACACCGAAGCGCTCCGCCGGCTGCTTCCCGACCTCGCCGCCCACTATCACCAGGACTTCCGGACCCGACCGGTGTCGCACGTGATCGACGCCGAGGTCCAGCTCACGCCGGCCATGATCGCGGTGCCCCTCCCGGGTGAGTCCCTGATGAACCTGATCATCCAGGTGCCGGGCGCCGACGTCGTGTTCGCCGGCGCGCTCGCCTCGTTCGGGGTGACACCGCTGTGTTTCGCCGGTGACCCGGCCGCCTGGCTGCAGTCGCTCGGCCGACTCGCCGAGCTGGGCTCCACGATCGTGCCCGGGCACGGAACGCCGGGTGGACACGGCGACCTGGTCGGCCTGGCCGAGTACCTCGCTGCCGTGGTCGCCTCGAACGGGGATCCGTCGGCGATCGGGTCGGGTCCCTGGGAGGGCTGGACCGACCGCCATTTCGATGGCGTGAACTGCGAGCGCGCCCTCCGCCTCGCCCACGGCGACGCCGACGTGCCGGACAGCTACCTGCGGCTCCTCGGTTTCACCTGACCCGGATCAGCCAGCGAGGGCCATGCCCTCGATCGACGCCGAGGCTGCGAAGAAGACCCCGATCACCAGGAAGCCGATCACGAACAGCACGGTCAGGATGAGCAGCACGCTCGAGATGATGCCGAGCACCCACCCCGCGGTGATCATCCCCTCGTTCTTCCAGAGCACGTCCGGGCGGGCTTGGATCTCACGCCGCGCCTTGTTGCCCTGGATCCAGGCGATCGGGCCGAGCACTTGGCAGAGCACGAGGCTCAAGATGCCGATGACGAGCACGGTTGTCCCGCTGGGATGGTCCTGGGCGTGGACCTGCGGAGGTGCGTAGCCCGGCGGATACCCCGGCGGCTGGGGCGCGCCGCCCTGCGGCGTGCCGCCGAGTGGGCCGTTGTAGGGAGGCTGGTCGGTCATCGTCTGCTCACGACCATCCGAACGCCACCGGAATCGATCCGGTTCCCACGCGAGCGATCCAGACCACGACGGCGGCGACGGTGTTGGCGAGCAACAGCCCGGTACCCCAGCGCGCCCAGCCCTGCCGGAGACGAGTGACTCGTCCCGCACGGGGACCGAGGGCGAGCCAGCCGGCCATGATGGCGATCTGGGCGAACCACACCACGATCAGCGGATGCAGACGGATCGATCCGACCACGTCACCCCGGAACAGGGCCCCCGTGGCACGTGTCGCTCCGCAGCCCGGGCAGTACCCGCCGGTGCAACGCCGGAACGGGCAGAGAACGAACCCCTCGTCCGCCGGGACCTCGCCGGTCGACCCGGCCAGCACCAGACCGATGGACGAGAGCACCGCCGCGCCGAGCCACGTGGTTCGATGATGGACGCCCTCGATCCCACCGGGTCGGACCGATCCGGTCGACGGGGCGGGGGCGGTGAGCATCGTCAGCCCAGTTGGGCGTCGACCTTCTCGGTCGCGTCGTCCTCGGACACATCGAGGGAGAACGAGAGTTCGGACACCAGGATCTTGCGGGCCTTGGTGTACATGTTCTTCTCGCCGGCGGAGAGGCCCTTGGCCGACTCCCGCAGGGCGAGGTTCCGGACCACCTCAGCGACCTGGTACACGTCGCCCGACTTCAGCTTCTCCTGGTGGTTCTTGAAGCGGCGGGACCAGTTGGCCGGCTCACGCACGTCCTTCTTGCCCAGCAGTTCGAAGAGGTCTTCGACGTCCTCGAGCGAGATCGGCGGACGCATGCCCACTTCTTCGGCCTTGTCGATCGGCACGCGCACGGTCAGTTCGTCGTGCACGGTCTTCAACACGAAGTACTCGACCGTCTCACCGAGCAGGTCCCGCTTCTCGGTCTTCTCGATGATGGCGGCGCCGTGGTGGGGGTAGACCACCCGATCGCCCTTCTTGAACGGTGACGACATCGTTTCCTCTCCGCCCGGCCGCCGACGGCCGTACCGGACCCCTAAGCATGGCACGGCCCGACCCGGACGCCACCCTCGCGAGTGGGACCGGTGTCGGGCCGGATCAGAACAGGCTGGCGACGAGCGACAGCACCAGCAGGATGGCGATGAAGATCACCAGCCAGAACCGCAGCGGGCTGCGCTCACGAAGTGTCGGCGGACCGGTGTCGACCCAGTCGTCGGCCGGTGCCGTCGACTTGGGGGTGACCCGACCGCTCCCCTTCTGTTGACGAGCCATCGCTCAGACCTTCACGACACGGGTCTCGGCGAGACGATCCCACGGAAGCCGACGCTCGTCGTCGCTGAACAGCATGACGAGACCGACGATCGCGAGCACGAACGAGATGAGACCCCCGAGGAATCCGAGCACCGGCACGAGGCCGAGCACGCTCAGACCGAGATACGGCGACGCCCGACGAAGGGCCACGCTCTGATCGACATCGCTGCCGTCGGCGTTCACCACCTTGAGGCCGAGCATCTTCTTGGCGACCGTGCCACCGAGACGATCGGTCGCGAGGACCTCGTTCGCGAACAGCGCGGCGAGCCCGATCAGCCCGACGAGAATGCTCGCCCCGATCCCGATGCCGTCCCCCGTGCCCGCCAGCGCGGCTCCGACACCGAACGGGATCGACACGATCACGCTGACGATGATGTAGCCGATCGAGTCGAGCAGCCTGGCCAGCAGGCGGACACCGGGTTCGGCCAGGTTCAGGCCAGCACCGGCGGCCACGTACTGCGTGCCGACGGGCTGAGGCCCGCCCTGCCACTGGGTGCCGTCCCAGTACCGCTGCGTGCCGGGCGGATCGCCCTGTGCGTAGTACCAGCCGGGCGGTTGCATTCCAGCGTTGTCAGTCATGGGTCGTCCTTCGTTCGGGAGGCCCCGGCGACGGCCGGGGTCCTCCGAGCATCAGCGTACGGCTCAGGCCTTGACGACCGATTGCGACAGGATCTTGTCCGTCAGACGCTTGCGGTCGTCGCCGAACAGCGGGAACAGGTAGTCGATGAGGCCGGGAAGCAGGCAGAGCGCCCACAGCACCGAGCCGATGAGACCGCGGACGAAGGCCATGGCCATCCCCACCGGACCACCAGTGGCGTCGGCGACGAGCTTGATGCCCTGCTGCTTCTTGCCGATCGTCTGACCGGTGGTGCCCTGGAGGTAGATCCAGTTGTAGATGGCGAAGGCCAGATAGCCGAGGTTCCCGATCAGGCCGAGGATGTCCGAGATCGAGCCCAGGATCGCGACGACGATCTGAATGGCGATGGCGATGCCGACGTCGATCAGGAAGGCCACGGCACGAGTGCCGTACTCGACCTTCTCGCCGGCACCACCCATGGCGGTCATCGCCTGCGGGGCGCCGCCCACGGGCTGTGGACCCCCCTGCCACTGGGTTCCGTCCCAGTACCGCTGCGTGCCGGGCGGATCGCCCTCGGCGTGGTACCACCCTGCGGGCTGCATGCCGGCGTTGTCAGTCATGTGCGCTTCTCCCTCAATCGAACGCAGGCCGACACTAGTCAACGGTCCGGGCCGAATCCGACAACCGGCCCGAGGGCGGCCGACCCCCAGAGCTAGCGTGGGAGATCGGCCCGGCTCAACCCGCGTCCCGCCGGGCCGATGGGGTGTCCATGTCCTCGCGCACCATTCTCGTGACCGGCGGTGCCGGTTACATCGGCAGCCACATGAGCGTCGCCCTGCTCGAACGCGGCCACGACGTCGTCATCGTCGACAACCTGTCGAACTCGAGCGAGGAAGCGGTCGACGTCATCGCCCGACTCGGCGGCAGGGCACCGTCGTTCCACGAGATCGACCTGCTCGACCGTGACGCCCTCGCCGCGGTGTTCGAGCAGCACGCGATCGATGCCGTGATCCACTTCGCCGGGCTGAAGGCCGTGGGCGAGAGCGTCGACATGCCGCTCGCCTATTACCGCAACAACCTGCTCTCCACGTTGAACCTGATGGACGAGATGGCCGCGCACGACGTGTTCGAACTCGTCTTCTCGTCCTCGGCGACGGTCTACGGCGACCCGGAGGTCCTCCCGATCCCCGAGACGGCCAAGACGGGAGCGACGAACCCCTACGGCCGCACCAAGCTCATGATCGAGGAGATCTGCCGGGATGCCGCGGCGTCCGATCCCCGCTGGCGGATCTCGCTGCTCCGCTACTTCAACCCCGTCGGCGCCCACCCCTCCGGCGATCTGGGCGAAGATCCGCAGGGCATCCCGAACAACCTCGTGCCCTACGTGATGCAGGTGGCAGTCGGTCGGCGCTCGAAGGTCGGCGTGTTCGGCGATGACTACGACACCCCCGACGGCACCGGCGTGCGCGACTACATCCACGTCATCGACCTCGCGATGGGTCACCTCGCCGCGCTCGACCACCTGAGCGACGGCTGTCGCGAGTTCAACCTCGGCACCGGCAACGGATCGAGTGTGCTCGAGGTGATCGAGACGGTCGCCAAGGTCTCCGGGGCCGACGTGCCCTACGAGGTCGGACCTCGACGTCCCGGCGACATCGCGACGTCACTCGCCGACCCGACCCGGGCGAACACCGAGCTCGACTGGCGGGCCGATCGCGGCCTCGAGACGATGCTCGCCGACTCCTGGAACTGGCAGTCGAAGCACCCCTACGGCTTCAAGGACGCGCCCGCCGGCGACTGACGCCGCAAGAACGCGACGTGAGACCGAATCGGGATGCAGCGTGAGCGGTGGCTGCGGTATCGGAGCGGTCCAGTCGGCAGTCGGCCGAACGGGTCTCAGGTCCTCGGTCGGCGGGGCATGCCGCCACGGGCGCCGGCACCGGTGACCGAGATCGCGGCGGCCTGCACCGCCGTGTCGACGGCCCGCTCGATCGGCTCGCCTCGGGTGAGTGCGGCGGCCAGCGCTCCGACGAACGTGTCACCGGCACCGGTGGTGTCGACGACCTCGACCTCGGGCGCAGGGAAGAGGTTCACGTCGCCGCCGGTGCCGGACATGGCGAGAGCGGCACCTCGCGAGCCGAGGGTCACGACGAGCATGGGCCCACCGAGGGCCTGACTGGCCTCGGCGAGCCCGTCACGGTCGGTCGGGACCGGACGACCGACCAGGGCGGCGAGTTCGTGTTCGTTCGGGATGACGACGTCGACATGCGCCAGCACCGCCGACGAGACCGCACGCGCGGGTGCCGGATTCAGCAGGACCGTGGCCTCGCAGGCGGCGGCATCGAGGATCACCCGCTCGACGACATCGACCGGGACCTCGTGCTGCACCACGACGACGTCGCCGGGACCGACGGCGGGATCGACGGTCTCCAGCACCTCGGGCAGGACCTGACCGTTCGCTCCGGGGGCGACGATGATCTGGTTCTCGCCCTCGGAGGAGACGGCGATCAGCGCCGTGCCGGTCCGGGTGCCGTCGGCCGACACCAGCACGCGGGAGACATCGACCCCTTCGTCGGCGAGTGCGTCGAGGGCTCCGTCGGCGAGATCGTCACCACCGACGGCGCCGAGCATGACGACATCCGCCCCCTGACGAGCCGCGGCGACCGCCTGATTGGCCCCCTTGCCGCCCTGGTGGACGACGAGTTCACCGCCGATGACCGTCTCGCCGGGCCCGGGCAGCTCGTCGACAGCGACGACCAGATCGACGTTGATCGATCCGACGACGATCACTCGGCCGGTCACGAACCACCACCGGTCACGTCGGCTCGTGCGGCCACGGCATCGAGCATGATGCGACGCGCCGCAGCGTGATCGAGTGTGTGCCCGTGGGCGACGTTCGTGGCCCGATCACCAGCCCGTTGGTCGACGACCGTCATCCCGCGGGTCAGCTCGCCGCGCAACTCGACACCGACGTGTCGCCGGGTCGACGTGATGACGTCGGGATCGGTGACGGCGAGCACCGCACACGGGTCGTGCAGGCCACCCTGCCGGCGACCGCTCCGACCGACCATCGCCTCGAGATACGAGGCGATCATGTCGGCGGCGAACGTTCCGCCCACATCGCCGATCGCCCGGAGATCCCGTTCGAGCGCATCGTCGACGACGAACTGATGGGTGAGATCGAGCCCCGCCATCCGGACCTCGGCGATGGGCGACGTGAGGACGACATGCAGGGCTTCGGGGTCGACGAGAGCGTTGAACTCCGAGACCGGCCCGTGGTTGCCGACCCCACCCGAACCACCCATGAACGACACACCGGCGATCCGATCCGCCACATCGGGGGCGAGACGGAGCACCTGCGCGATGTTCGTCATCGGCCCGATGGGAACGAGCCAGATGCCTTCGTCGGCCCGGGTCGTCTCGATGATCCATTCGACGGCGGCGTCGGAGGCGACGGTGCGTTCGAGCGCAGGCAGAACCGGTCCGGCGAGACCGTGGGTGCCGTGGATCTCGAGGGCGTTGCGTGGTTCGGCCACGAGCGGACGAGCCGAGCCGACGTGCACGGGGGCGTCGATGCCGTAGACCTGCGACACGATCAGTGCATTGCGGGTGACGTCGATCAGCGGGGCGTTGCCCCCGACCGTGGTGATGCCGACCAGATCGGCCCGGACGTCGGCGAGCACCAACGCCAGCGCATCGTCGTGCCCGGGGTCGCAGTCGACGATGAGCCTCGGGCGACCGCTCACTTGTCCTTCAGATGTTCGTAGATGTCCTTGCACTCGGGGCAGATCGGGAACTTCTCGGGGTCACGGTTCGGGACCCACATCTTCCCGCACAGTGCTCGCACCGGCGTGCCTTCCACGGCGCTCGGGAGCAGCTCGCTCTTGCGCACGTAGTGGCTGAACTTCTCGTGATCGCCGCCGTCGGTCGTGACGGGGTCGATCACGGGAGCGGTGGTCAGGTCGGTCATCTCGACATCCTGCCACCGCAGGGCCGCCGCGACCACGTGGAGTCCGTCTGCGGCAGAGGACCCACCAGGCCACGACGGTGTGGCATTCTGCGACACCGATCGACGACCACGGAGTGTGCGCCATGGCCAACATCCTCTCTCTCGCCGAGACCCAGGCGATGCTCGCTTCCCCACCGCAGGGCCTCGTGGTGCTCGATGTACGAACGCCAGAGGAAGTCGCCGATGGCACGTTGCCCGGCGCGCTCGTGATCGACATCCACGAGCCGGACTTCCCCGATCGCGTCGGCCAGTTGGATCGGAACGTTCCGTACCTCGTCTACTGCAAGGCCGGCGGCCGGAGCGCCAACGCCGCCGCCTTCATGGAGGCCAACGGGTTCACCGACGTCTCCGACTTCGGCGGCGGCTGGATGGCCTGGGCCGACGCCGGTCTCGCTTGAGGCCGAACCGCCGATCCACCTGACCCGCCGGACCTCCGGCGGCTTCAGCCGGCCAGGTGTGCGGCGGCGCCCGCCGCGAGCCGCCGCAGTGCATCGTCGGCGTCGGCAGTGATGCCGGGCAACTGGAAGAAGATGTGGACCTGCCCGTCGTAGTCGACGTGTTCCACCTCGACACCCGCAGCCGCCATGGCGTCGGCATAGGCCACACCTTCGTCGTGGAGCGGATCGAACTCGCCCGTGATCACGATCGCCGGCGGAAGCCCGCTCAGATCTCCCCGGATCGGGCTCAGCCGCCAGTCACCGACGATCGACAGGTCCGGCACGTAGTGGCTGCGGAACCACCGCATCGTCTCGAGTGAGAGCACATACCCCTCGGCGTTGCGCTCGAGCGACGGATACCGCTCGGCGTCCTGGCCCATGTCGGTCGCCGGGTAGACGAGCCCCTGGAAGACGATCTCCGGGCCGCCGTGGGCGACCGCCAACTGGCTGACGACCGCCGCCAGATTGCCCCCGGCCGAGTCCCCGGCCACGACGAGCCTGCATCCGTCGGCACCGACGGCTCGAGTGACGTCCCAACAGTCCTCCACCGCAGCGGGGAACGGCGCCTCGGGCGCCAGGCGGTAGTGCACCGAGATCACCTCGTGACCACTGTCGACCGCCAGTCGCCGGCAGACATGGTCGTGGGTGTCGAGATCGCCGATGACCCAACCACCGCCGTGGAAGAACAGGATCGCTGCACCGGACGGCGCACCCTCGGGTCGGTAGCGACGCACGGGGACACCGGCGATCTCGGCGTCGTGCACGTCGGCCACCTCCGGTCCCTCTCCCGGGAACCCGGCGAGCGCCACGTAGGCCTCGCGACGCTCTGCGACGGTCTGCTCGGCGAGGGGAGGGGCGTCGGCCGCGGCGGCGTTGATGGCGTCGACGATGGGCGCGATGTCGGACTTGACGGGCATGGCGGGGAACCTAGGTCATCGACGTGGTCGGGCTCCATGCCGTCCGGTGGTCAGCCGACGACGATCGTCTCGTCCTCGGTGACGACGTGGGTCATGGGAACGTCGTGGGGTTCGGTCGGTACGTGATCGACGAGTCGCTGACGAGTGACCACGCCGATCCGGAGCACCGTCGGGCCCAACTCGGTGAGCCAGCGGTCGTACCAGCCCTGTCCGTGCCCCAGCCGTCCGCCGCTCCGGTCGAAGGCGAGCCCCGGCACGATCACGGCCGCGATGTCAGCCCGGGGCACGATCGGTGCGTCGGCCACGGGCTGATCGAACCCGTACCGATGCCGTTCCGACGGCGCGTCGACCGGGTGGACCGTGAGCAGTTCCGCTCCGTCGGGGGTGCGGGTGAGCGCGAACGGACCGAGCCCAGGCAGGCCTTCCAGGCCGACGAGATCCGGTTCGTGCCCGAGTGCGCGGTACGTGACGACCCAGCCCTCGGACCCATCGAGCAGGGCGGCGACGCGACGGACGATGCGCTCGTGGTCGATCTCGGGCGATGTCGAGCGAAGCTGCTCTCGCAGTGTCTGCTTGTCGATCACGCCGGGACGATCTCCACCGGGATCCCGGTGAGCTGGCTCGTGCCCGACAACGGATCGACGACGTCGGCCGGCGTCAAGATGTTCGAGTTCACGCCGGCGTGCTCCGCCGCCACCCGCAGTCGGCTGCCCTCGGCGTCGTGCCCCCAGCCGTGGGGAAGTGACACCACACCGGGACGCACCACATCGGTGACCTCGACGGGCGCGATCACCGAGCCGCTCCGCGATGTCACACGAGCCGCGCCACCAGCGACGAGTCCCAAGGATGCGGCGTCGTCAGGGTGGACCTGGAGCGTGCATCGGGCCTTGCCCTTCACGAGCGTCCGCATGTTGTGCATCCACGAGTTGTTCGAGCGCAGCGTCCGGCGGCCCGTCAGGACGAACGGTGGTTCCGCCTCGTGAAGCAGGTGCCGGACCCGATCGAGGTCGGCCATGAGGTCCTCCTGATCGAACTCGACATCGCCCGACGACGTCCGGATGGCAGCGGGAAGCCGGGGCTCCAGGGCGCCCAGGTCGATCCCGTGAGGATTTGCCTCCAGGACGTCGAGTGACAGCCCGTCCGGATTCGCTCCGAACCAATCCCCGTAGGGCCCCGTCCGGAGCTGGATGTCGAGCATCCGCTCCGGGCCCTGGCGAACGTCGACCATCGCCTTGGCCTCCACGGCGTCGAGACCGTCGGGAGCGGCGGGGTCACCGAGTGCGGACCGGATCGATCGAGCCGCAGCCTCGTCGTCCAGAGCGGCCACGACCTCGTCACCCATGCCCATGCCCAACCCGAGGCCGGCGAGCCGAAGCAACATCTGCCACTCGCGGTCGGCGTCATCGGCGAGCTCCAGCACCGGGGGTGAGTAGTTGGCGACGTTGCGGATCGCGAGCCCCAGCAGAGCGACGTCGTAGTGCGGCTTCTCGAGGTGAGACGGTGCCGGCAGGATCACGTCGGCGTGGCGCGTCGTCTCGTTCACGTAGCAGTCGACCGCGACCATGAACTCGAGCGATGCCAACGCGGTGTCGAACCGCTCCGAATCGGGGCACGACAGCACGGGATTGCCTCCCACGGTCAACATCGCCCGGAGCTGCCCCTCCCCCTCGGTCAGGATCTCATCGGCCATCGCCGCCGCCGGATACTCACCGAGCACGATCGGCAACTCGTCGACCCGGGTCGACCGGCTGAACGGACGCCGGGATCGACCGTCCTCGCGTCGACCCCGCGTCGTGGCCGAGCCCGACGCCGGCCGGCTGAACATCGCTCCACCCGGTGCGTCCAGATTCCCCGTGACCGCGTTCACGACGTCGATCAACCAGCTGGCCGTCGTGCCGAACGGTGTCACCGTCGTGCCGATCCTTCCGTAGACGACGGCCCGATCGGCGGCAGCGAAGCGCGCCGCGAGGTCGCGGATCGCCGGAGCCGGGATGCCACAGCGCCCCTCGACCGCTTCGGGAGTGAACGGGGCGAGAGCGGCGACCACGACGTCGAGACCCCGGAAGTGGTCGGGCAAGACGTCGAGGTCGACGTGTTGTCCGTCGACGAGCGCCGTGACCAGCGCGGCGAGGAAGAGGACATCCGTTCCCGGCACGATCGCGAGGTGATCGTCGGCGATCTCGGCGGTCTTGGTGCGGACCGGGTCGACCACCACGAGCTCGCCGCCCCGGGTCCGCAGTGCGGCGAGACGTCCCGGCCAGTCCGGCGCCGTCGCGAGCGAACCGTTCGAGACGAGCGGATTCGCTCCGAGCATGATCATGAACTCGGTCCGGTCGATGTCGGGCACCGGAATGGTTCCGGACTGGCCGTAGAGCAGGCCGCTCGCGAGCTCCCTCGGTCGCTGATCCACGGTCGAGGCGCTGAACACCGCGCCGGGGGCGAGCGACCGCAGCATCGTGCGGGAGGTCATGGCGCCGTCGAGGTTGTGTGCCATGGGATTGCCGAGATACACGCCGAGGGCGCCGCGTCCGTGACGCCGCCAGACACCCTCGAGTCCCTCGGCGATGCGGTCGTAGGCCTCGGCCCACGTCGCGGGTCGGAGCTCGCCGTCGCTTCGGACCATCGGTGAACGGAGGCGGTCCGGATCCTCGTGGAAGTGACCGAGCACGGTGCCCTTCGGGCACAGGAAACCAGCGGAGAACACATCCTCGAGATCACCGCGGATCCTCGTGACCCGTCCATCGGCCAAGTCGAGTCGGAGGCCGCAGCCGGCTTCGCAGAGTGGGCAGGTTCGGAATGCCGTGGTCGAGGTCACGTCTCTCTCCTAGCACCCCGGAGGGCGGGTGGAGAAGGCGGTACGCGGGTCAGTTCGGCTGGTCCACCTGACCGTTGCCGACGCCATTGCGGGTCGACGGCGGTGTCTTCGTGTCGATCGTCGTGGTGGTGACGTCCGCTGGCAGCGACGTGAGCGTGGTCGACGGCGTGGTGACCTCGGTGGTCGAGGTGGCCCCGTCGTCCCCCTCGGTGGTCGAAGGGGTGGACGTCGACGATGTGCGGTCCTGCTCGCTCGTCGAGGTCGTGGTCGCCTTACTGGTGGAGGTCGTCGAGTCGGCGACGGTCGTCGTCGACTCGTCCGGGCCCACCGTGGTCGTCGTTCGCTGCGTGGAGACCGCAGCGATCGTCGTCGGCGGCGTGGTGGTCGAGGGCACGGCGGTCGACGGCACGGTCGAGGCGATGGTGGTGGTCGACTCGACGGCGGCGACCTGTTCGGTCGTGGTCACGGCCGGATCGGTGTCGACGCTCGGCGCCGCCAGCGTCGTCGGCGCCGACACCGTCGTGACGGCGGTGTCGCCGGGAGCGTCGGGCAGCGTCGGAGCGAGCGAGGTCGGGAGCACCACGGACGTCGCCGTCTGCACCACGCCGGCCACATCGACCCCCGGATCCGCCTCGGCGGTCGAGGACGTCGACGACGTCACCGCGAGCTCCGAAGTGACCGGGGCGACCTGGGCGCGCCAGGCCAGAGGACCGGCGACCACGGAGGCCGTCAGTACCGACAAGACGACCGCGAGGCCAAGCCTCGGCGACGCCAGCATCTCCCTCAAAAGCTGCATCAACATGGGAACCGTGACGCCCATCTGAGGCGTCAGGGTGTTGTTCTAATTCGCCGACCGCTCATTCGTGCGGGTTCGGGTGAGTTGACCCAACTCAGGACACCGAAGGTGGCGCCTCGGTGGTCACCGGGACTTCCGTGGTCGCTGGCGCCGTCGTGGGGGCCGCGGTGGTCGGCGGAGCCGCCGTCGTCGGAGCGATCGTCGTGGGCGATTCCGTGGTCGTCGTCGGCTCCTCGGTCGTCGTCGTGGTCCGCCGCGTCGTCGACGTCGTCGGCTCCTCGGTCGTGGTCG
>JAHDCV010000084.1 GCA_020629695.1 Acidimicrobiales bacterium
CGCTCAGGTCAGCAGCGTTTGCTCGATCCGGCGGGCGGCCACGCCCACGCCCAGCACGGCGATCGCGAGCAACACGGCGACATGACCGAGCAGGCCCCACGACAGTTGCCCGAGGTTGAGCGCCCGGAGCAACGCCACCCCGTGGTAGAGCGGGCTCAGGTTCACGATCCATCCGAGGCTGCCGTAGGCCGACACCGGGAAGAACGTCGCCGAGAACAGGAACAGCGGCAGCGACGCCGTCGGCACGTACTCGAAGTCCTCGATCGAGCGCAGCATCGTCGCCACGGTCAGACCGATCCCACCGAAGGCCAGGGCGATCACGATCGAACCGGGCAGCATGAGCAACCCCCACCACGACGACGTCATCCCCATCGCCACCATCACACCCATGAAGGCAACGGAGTAGATGGCGCCGCGAAGGGTCGCCCATAACACGTCGCCGATCACGACGTCGCCGACGGTCACCGGCGTCGCCAGCATCGACTCGTACGTCTTGTCGAAGTTGATGCGGAAGAACACGTTCATCGTCTCGTACATCGCCCCGTTCATCGCCGAGGCGGCCAGCAACGCTGGCGCCACGAACTCGACATAGGGCACGAGCGTGCCGCCGACATCGATGTCGTCGATGAGCCCACCGAATCCCAGATCGGTCGAGATCAGGAAGAAGAACGGCTCGAAGAAGCCACCGAGGATGATCCAGATGAACGAGGTCTTCCCCACGAACCAGTGACGCTCGAGGATCCGGAACGGACGATGTGCCTGACGCAAGGCAGGCGGCAGCAGCATCGCCGTCAACGGGAAGGCCCGCTGGGCGTTGGTCGCACGAGGGCGAGTCGACGCGGTCGTCATCTCACACCCCCAACTTCGCGGTGAAGACCCGGCGGCTCAGCACGTAGCCGACCACGAGCCAGACCAGCAGATACGCGAGGTGCCCGGCACCGTTCACGAACTCGAGCGAGCCGTGCACCACACCCCGACACAACTCGACTCCGTGCCAGATCGGCGTGAGCCGGGTGACTGTCTGCATCCAGCCCGGCAGCTGATCGATCGGATAGAACGCGCCGCTGAACAGGAACATCGGGACGATGACGAACCGTTGGATGTTCGGATACGCGAGGTCGGTCTCCCGGGAGGCGGAGAAGGCGATGAGCGGCGCGGAGTAGGCGATGCCGGCGAAGGCCGCGAACACGACCGCCGGCAGAAGCGCCGCCGTCCGGGTCCCGTCGAACAGCAGCAAGACGACCGCCACACCACCGGCCGACAGCACGCCCTTGGCGAGATGCCAGAGGAGCACACCGGTCACGACGTCACCGGCGTCGATCGGCGTCGCCCGCTGGTTGTGATACGTGCCGAACCAGACGAAGCCGCCACGGATCGGCCAGAGGGCGTCGTTCGTCAGGATCTGCATCGCGGTCGTCGCCATGATCGCCGGGGCGAAGAACTCGAAGTAGGTGAGCCCTTCGAGCGCGGTGTCGGCACGCGGCCCGTCGTCGACGAGCGACCCGACACCGAGCCCCATGCCGAGCACGTAGAGCAGCGGTCGGATGACCGAGCCGAGCACGTTCGACTTCCAGACCCGTCGGTAGACGAGCAGGTGGTGCTCGAAGACCCGGACGGCGGGACCGAGCAGGGAGCGGCGCTCCGGGAGTGTCGCCGTCATTCGACCAGTGTCCGGCCGGTCAGGCGGAGGAAGACGTCCTCCAACGAGCTGCGTCGGACGAGCGCCGACTCGGGCGACGCCCCACGCCGATGCACCTCCGACAGCGCCGCCTCACCGTCGTCGGCGTAGACCAGCACCCGGTCCGGCAGGACCTCCTGGCGGGCTCCGATGCCCTCGAGTGCCGGTCCCTGCTCGGCGTTGGCGCCCGCCGGGTACCGCAGCTCCAACACCTCACGGGGTGAGTGGACACGGATCAGCTCGGCCGGTGGACCCTCGGCCACGATCCGGCCCTCGTCCATGATCACGAGCCGGTCGCACAGCTGCTCGGCCTCGTCCATGTAGTGCGTGGTCAGCACGAGCGTCACGCCCTGCTGCTTCAGCCGATAGAGCCGGTCCCACAGAACGTGCCGGGCCTGCGGGTCGAGACCCGTCGTCGGCTCGTCGAGCAGGAGGATCTCGGGGTCGTTCATCAACGACCGGGCGATCGTCACCCGACGCTTCATGCCCCCCGAAAGCGGCATGATCTTGCTCGAGGCCCGATCCTCCAGCTGCACGAACTCGAGCAGCTTGCGGGCCTGCTTGCGGGACTCGGCGTAGGAGATGTCGAAGTAACGGCCGTAGATGACCAGGTTGTCCTCGACGTTCAGCATCTCGTCGAGTTGGTCCTGCTGGGGCACCACCCCGAGCCGGGCCCGGATCGACTTGCCATCGGTCGCCGGATCGAGCCCGAACAACCGCAGCTCCCCGCCCGTCACGGGTGAGACGGCGCCGATCATGCGCATGGTCGACGACTTGCCGGCGCCGTTCGGGCCGAGGAAGCCGAATGACTCCCCGCGGCGCACCTCGAAGTCGATGCCCTTCACCGCCTCGAAGTCACCGAAGCGCTTCCGGAGGCCCCGGGCCTCGATCAGTGGCTGCCCGTCGTCCGACCCCATCGGGCCGAGCGTAGTGGTCACCTCGACGGCGCTCGGTCGGGTTTCGCCCGAAACCGCACGTTGATCAAGGCGTCGACGATCGCACCCGATGCAGAAGGACATGACTGCGTTCCGCACCCGAGTCGCGCTCGGCATCGCCGCGCTCGTCGGTGTGCAGCTCGCCGCGACGTTCGGCCTGCGGAGCGAGCAGTGGGTGCACCCGACGCTGCTGTTCTGGATCGTCGTCGTGGCCGCCTCGCTGTGTGTCGTCACGTCCGTCGTGCTGATCGGCATCGCCCGCCGCAACAACCAGGCGGAACTCGGCCTGGTCGGCTCGTTCTACGCGGCCATCTCGACGATGGCCGTCGTCCACGGCCTCACGACTCCCGGGCTGCTCTACGCCGACAACACCGCCACGGCGGCGTCGGTCTTCTGGGGTGTGCCGGTGGCGACGGTCGCGATGGCGCCGTCGGTGCTCCGGTCGACCGCGCTCGGCCGACGTCTCAGCGACCGCTGGCTCGCCTGGACCGTCGGCTCGTACCTCGGGGTGCTCGCCCTCTGCGGGGTGATGCTCGCCGACCCGAACCTGGTGCCCGTGCCCGCGATGGGGTCGGCGACGGCGACCATCGCCTGTGCGGGCTTCGCCGCGATCTCGATCGCGCTCGGCTGGCGACACGTCCGCCTCGCCGAGGTGGCGCAACGCCCCGGCCCGCTCGTCATCACGTTCGGCTTCACGCTGATCGCCTGCTCGGTCCTGGTGTTCCTGAGCGGCCCGATGTTCGCGCCCCACTTCTGGCTCGCCCACGCCGTCGACATCTTCGGGGTCTTCCTCGCCACGATCGGTGGGGTCGTCGTCTATCTCCGGGAAGGCTCGACCCGCCGGGTGCTGGCGCCGATCGTCGCCGTCGATGCCCACGCTGCCCTCGAGGTCGGCCTCTCCCCCGTCGTGCACGCCTTCGTCGCCGATCTCGAAGCGAAGGACGAGCTGACCCGCGACCACGTGATCCGCTCGGGGGCACTCGCCGTCGATGTGGCGCTGAAGCTCGGGCTCGACGCCGCCGACGTCCGCCGGGCCGGCCTCGTCGGCTTGTTGCACGACGTGGGCAAGATCACGATCCCCGACGAGATCCTCACCAAGCCGGGCCGCCTCACCGACGACGAGTTCGCCGTCATGAAGACCCACACCACCGCCGGTTGCGAGATGCTCGCCGCTGCGCCGGGGCTCGAGGACCTCGCCCACCTCGTCGAGAGCCATCACGAACGCCTCGACGGCGGCGGCTATCCGAACCGCCTCGCCGGCGACGACATCCCGCTCGTCGCCCGCATCGTCTCGGCCTGCGACGCCTTCGACGCCATCACCGTGTCACGCCACTATCGCGACGGACGGCCGGCCGACGTCGCCCACGAGATCCTCCGGGAGCACGCAGGGTCACAGTGGGACCCGCGCGTCGTCGACGCCCTCATCGAGCTGACGTCCGACCCCGGCTTCATCGTCGGCACCCCGACGGCACTCGACGGCGTCGGCCACGGCGACACCGCACACGGCGGCACCGCACTCGACAACACCGCGTACGCACCCATCGGGTGCGACTGCGTGCCGGCGCTCACCGGCGCAGACGGTTGACGTTCAGAGGTCCGGATACGGCCAGCCGTTGCCGGCACAACCGGCGAGCCCCTTGGTCTGCTGCTGCATGACCGGTGCCGGCTCCCCCGGCGTGGAGCACCATTCGTGCGGGCGGGCGAGCAGGTGGCCCATCTCGTGGTTGATCACGTAGGCCCGGTACTCGGCGAGCGGTGCGTCCCAGAAGTCGGTTGCGCCCTGCCACCGCTCCGCGTTGATGTTGAGGGCACCGCCGTTGCGGCACGAGAGCCGGCCCACGGTCTGAAGCGGCCAGCAGCGATCGTCGACGGTGGCCGGCGAGGCGATGCGAATCCGGGCATCGGCCGACGCCGGTTCGTCGATCACCTGGAAGCGGACCGTGCCGGGCGCGGTCCAGCCTCTCGAGTCGGCGAGGATCCGCTCCACCTCCCGTCGTGCCGACTCGAGATCGATCGGCAAGCCCGGTTCGACCTCCACGCTCACCCGGAGAATCGGACCGTCGGTACCGGCGATCACACGACCCACGGGCGGGCCGCTGGGTGCACCGAGCGCGATCCGGTCGGGGCGAGCGACCGCGACGACCGCTCCCGCACCAGCAGCGGCACGGTCGTCGACGGGCCCCGATGCGATCGCCGGGGCCACGGCGTCGTCGGCGGCCGCAGCGAGCCGGATCGGCGCCGCCGTGACGGGGGCGGCGGCGGTCACGGTGGAGGCCACGGCGGCTTCCTCGACCCGTGTCGGTGGCGAAAGCGGCGCAGGCTCGAGCGAGATCGTCGCATCGTCGACGGCGGCGAGCCGTTCGGCGGAGCCACTCGACGACGCTCCTGAGGGTGCGGTCACCGGTGCCACGAACACGGCGACGCCCACGGTCGCCACCGACGCAACCAGCGCGAACCAGCGACCGATGGCCACGCGGCGCTGCAGGCGTGGCCCTCGTGGCAGGTTGTCGACCGAGGACCTCACGGCGGCTCAGTGAATCGCGGTGAACGGCAACGTTCAACCGGGGCGGCAGACTTCACCGGTGACCGCCCCGGTGTGCCTGTTCGATCTCGACCACACGCTTCTCGACTCCGACGAGTCGGAGCGCCGGGCCTACCTCCGCACGATGTCCGATGCCGGCCTCCACGACCCGGGTCGCCACTTCGAGACCTATCGGGCGATCAATGGCCGACTGTGGGCTGCGGTCGAACGCCACGAGATCAGCCCGAACGAGGTGAAGGTCCGACGATTCGCGGAGTTCAATGCAGCCACCGGGCTCGATGCCGACCCGACCGCGATGGCCGACGACTTCGTGGACGGACTCGCCTCATTCGGCGAGCTGTACCCGGGCGCCCGGGAGTTGCTCGACACTCTGGCCGCCCGCACGACGTTGGCACTCGTCACGAACGGCATCGGTCAGGTCCAGCGACGGCGACTGGAGCGTCTCGACCTCGCCTCGACGTTCGCTGCGGTCGCCATCTCGGGCGAACTGGGCGTCTCGAAGCCCGACCCGGCCATCTTCGATCACGTCTTCGCAGAGCTCACCTCGGCGCTCGGGCACTCGGTCGGCAGCGCGGATGCGGTGATGATCGGCGACAGCCTGACGAGCGACATGGCCGGTGCGGCCAATGCCGGGATCCGGTCGATCTGGTTCAACCGGCACGCCGCACCCGCTCCGACCGACCCGACGGTCGACCACGTCGTGCATCAGCTCGGCGAGATCGCCGAGCTGGTCTGACGCTCAGCCGCCGGCGAGCCTGGGGCGACCGGTCCCGATCAAGCGCATCGTCGCCTCGACCACGACCTCGGCACCCTCGATCGTGGCCGAAGTGACGTCCCAGGCCTCCTCGACCTCGAAGGTGTCGGCGCCGGCCCGGGCCATGTCGGCGTCGAGCGCCGCCGACGCGGCCTCCCGTGCGGCGATGCGCGCCGCCTCCAGGTCGCCGAACGTCGAGCCCCCGTCGGCATGCACCACGAAGACGTTGCGCTCGGGCGAGCCGACCGTCACCTCCGCCACGATCCGCACCCGCCCGACGACGGCGCCGACCGCGTTGGCGACGCCGGCCTCGATCGGCACGACCACCTCGGCGGCGAGCAGGTCGCCGACGGCCGGGTAATAGGTCGATGCCGGCGCGCCGAGTCCGATGATGGGACGCTCGACCCGCAGTTGCAGCGCCGCCGCACCCGTCCGCCGGTCGAGCGCCGCCTGCACCACCGGCCGGTCGACCTCGGCCGCGGGAAGGCCGTCGTGTTCGAAGACCGCACCCAGGACGAGCTCGCCGGACCGACGCACCACACGGTCGACCACGATGCGAGCGAAGGCCACGCCGTCCTCGGCGATCGGCACACCCTTGGCGTCGTAGCGGCGGGCGAACAAGGCGGCCGCCTTGGCCGCGGCGTCGGCATCGTGGGTCGCCTGGAGACCGAGTGTGTGCGCGGCGTCGGTCGGCGTGAACCCAGCGATCCGGATCAGGCCGCGACCGGCGAGTCGCTGGAGCACCCGTGTCCGAACGGCAGTGGAGGCGACCGCTCCGAGCGGTGCGGGTCCGTCGGCCAGCGCCTCGAACACCGCGATCTCGTTCCGGTCTGGCTCGTATCCGTCGGGTCGTCGTGCGGGCAGCACGAACATGCCGTCGGAGGATCGCGAGACCTCGTCGGCGAGCTGGGCGTCGAGGGCCCGGTGGACGAGCCCCGGTTCCTCGACGGCGAGATGCGACACCGGGATCACCCGTCGGGGCCCCAGCGTGATGGCGGGCCCGACGGCGTCGGCGGGCAGGTCGACGTGGCTGTCGCCGCCGAGGCCATGGGTCCGCATGTCGACCGCCGTCACCATCGTCTGATGTCCACCGACCGTCGCGCCGGCGTCGCTCACGACGGGGTGACCGCCCCGGATCACCGCGATGTCGGTGGTGGTGCCGCCCATGTCGGAGATGACCGCATCGTCGAGCTGCACGAGGTGCCGCGCCCCCACGACCGAAGCCGCCGGTCCGGACAGGATCGTCTCGACCGGTCGGTCCCGCACGAAGTCCGCGGCCACGAGTGTGCCGTCGCCCCGGACAACGGTCAGCGGCGCCACGATGCCCCGCTCGACCATCAACCGTTCGGTCGTGTCGACCAGCTCCGCGGTCAAGGCGACCAGGCGGGCGTTCAGGAACGCCGTCAGCGCCCGCTTCGGCCCGTTCAGACGACTCGACAGCCGATGCGACAGCGTGATCGGCAGGTCGCACATCTCGGCCACGATCACCCGGGCGGCCTCCTCGTGCGCCGGGTTCCGGACCGAGAACTCCGCCGTGATCGCCACGGCCAGAACACTCGGCGGGAGCTCGGCGATGGCAGCCCGCAGAGCGTCCTCGTCGAGCGGCACCCGCTCGGTGCCCATCGACGTGTGCCCGCCGGCGACCACGATCGCCCGGTCGTCGGCGCCGAGCGCTTCGCGCAGGCCCGCCCGATCCAGCGACCGGTCGTCGAACCCGACGAGGACGATCGCGGCCGACCGGCCCTTGTCCTCGACCAGGGCGTTCGTCGCGAGTGTGGTCGACATCGAGACGAGGGCGAGCTCGGCGGGATCGACGGGCGAGCCGACCTCGGCCGCGTTCGCCAGGACGGCGTCGATGGCGCCGGCCACTCCGACCGCGAGGTCGTCATGGGTCGTCGGCGACTTCGCCGTCGCGACGATCCGATCGGCGGCCTCGTCGTAGACGACCGCATCGGTGTAGGTGCCGCCGGTGTCGATGCCCAGCATCAGCCGGGGGCTCGTGTGCATCCGGGGAGACTATGACGACGAGCTCCCCTGTGCGGAGCCCCTCCCACGACCACGGCTCGCCCGATTCCCATGGAGCGGGAACGATTGACGGCTCACCCGCTGCGTGGGAATCTCCCGTCCGTGACCGAGATCCGAAGCATCAGCCGGGCCCTAGCCGTGCTCCGCTCGGTCGGCGAGCGTCCGGCCACGATGGTCGAGTTGGCCGAACGGACCGACCTGGCCACCTCGACGGCGGCGAGGATCCTCACCACCCTCGAGACCGAGGGCGCCGTCCGACGGGACGCCGAGGGCGTGTTCCACATCGGGCCGACGATCCGCTCGTTGGTCGGCGGGGCCGACGCCCGATCCGTTCCGGCGACCGCCCGCCCTCACCTGGAGCGCCTCGCGAGCGAACTCGGCGAGGCCGTGGCCTTGACCCTGGTCGACGGCGTCACCACCACCACGGTCGACCAGATCGACACCACGAAACCGATCCGTGCGGAGGACTGGACCGGCACCGTCGTGCCGATGCACGCCGGCTCGGTCGGGCTCGTGACCATGGCGTTCTGGTCCGACCACGAGATCGACCGGTACCTGCAGGGTGACCTCGACCGGTGCAGCGAGATGACCGTGACCGATCCCACCGAGATCCGTCGCCGGATCGAGGCGCTGCGGGCCGGCCACGCGCTCTGGACCGACGGCGAGTACGTCGAGGGGATCGCCTCGGTCGCGGCCCCCGTGCTCGACGCCGACGCCACCGCGGTCGCGGCGATCTACACCTACGGGCCGTCGTTCCGCTTCCCGAGCACCGACGTCGGACCGGGGTCGCCTCGCTGGATCGCCGACCGCGTTCGGCGCGCCGCCCGAGCGGTCTCCACCGACCTCGGCCATCGCGTCGCCGACGACGACGTCTTCTGGAGCGTCGCATGACGACAGTCTCAGCCTCGACGACGCCCGACGTCGCGCCATCGCGCAACGTCGAGCACTCGATGACCATCGACTGGACCGACGAGGCGACGTGGGCCGGCACCCGGGCCGAGCTCCGCACGTCCACCGGCCTTCATCCCGGGGCCTACACCGACCCCGAGATGTTCGAACTCGAGCAGGCCCGCGTGTTCGAGCGGGCCTGGGTGTGTGTCGGTATCGCCGACGAGGCCCGCGTCGGCCGATTGCTCGTGCGATCGCTCGGCTCGCGATCGATCGTGATCACGAGGGACGACGACGGGATCGTCCGAGGGTTCCTCAACTCCTGTCGTCACCGCGGCACCGAACTCGCCGAGGCCGACTGCGACGTCGCGGGAACGATCCGCTGCCCCTACCACCGCTGGGGCTACCGACTCGACGGCAGCCTCATGTCGACGCCGTTCTTCGACGACGTGCCCCGCCAGACCTTCGACCGGGCCGACTTCGGGCTCGTGCCCGTCCGGGTCGAGACCTGGGGTGTGCTGCTCTTCGCCTGCCTCGACGCCGACACGCCGCCGCTGCGAGAGTGGCTCGGCGACCTACCCGAACGGATGGCCGGCTACGACCTCGATGAGTGGCGCACCCGCACCACCGCCGAGCTCGACATCGCCGCCAACTGGAAGCTGATCAGCGAGAACTTCCAGGAGTACTACCACCTGACCTGGGTCCACCCCGAGCTCGCCAAGGTGAGTCGGGTCGCCGACCACTACCGCTACCAGGGACCGGGCGCCTACTGCGGACAGACGACCACGCCGGTCTCGGGCGACGAACGAGACGACTGGCTCGCGTTGCCCGCCGCCGACGGTCTCGACGACTCCGACGCGGTCAGCGGTCGGTTCGTCGCCATCTTCCCGAACGTGCTGCTGTCGGTGCTGCCCAACCACGTCTGGGTGATGCGGCTCGATCCCGTCGCCCCGGGCGTGACCCACGAGACCTGCACGATGTTGCTGCCGCCGTCGACCGGCGACGTGCCCGACGAAGCGGTCGCCCCGACACTCGACTTCTGGATCGACGTCAACAACGAGGACATCGACATCGTGCAGCGCAGCCAGCGTGGGCTCACCCGTGGCGCCGTGCCGGCCGGGCCCCTCGCTCCCCGCTTCGAGGAGCCGCTGCACCGCTTCCAGAACCTGCTCGCCGACTGCATGACCCGCCCGACCCTGGCCGGCATGACGATGCCCCCTGGTGACGACGTCACCGACGAGGCCCATCGTCTCGGCACGGCCGCCAACCCCCATCCTCCCGCCATCGACCAGGAGCTCACCGCATGAGCACGCTCCCCACCAGCGCCGACACCGTCATCATCGGTGCCGGCATCCACGGTCTCTCGACCGCCTTCCACCTCGCCGAACGGCGGGGTTCCGGCGCCGGGATCGTGATCGTCGACAAGACCGACTCGGCCGCCGGGGCCTCCGGCATCGCATGCGGGGTCGTCCGCAACAACTATTTCCAGCCGGCGATGCGGGAGCTCATGGCCCATTCGGTCGGTGTGTGGGAGACCGACCCCGAGGCCTTCCACTACCACCCCGTCGGCTACATGCAGATCAGCCACGAGGGCATGCGCGACGACGTCGGATCGATCTACGAGCAGCAGCAGGCCATCGGCTACGAGTCGGTCTTCATCGAGGGCGCAGCCGAGTCGGATGCCTACATGAAGGCGATGTTCTCCGACTGGCGCGCACAGGGCATCACCTCGGTCCTGCACGAGAAGCGGGGCGGCTACTGCCACAACAAGGCCGGCCTCGCCGGGCTCCGGGCGAAGGCCGAGGCGCTCGGTGTGCAGATCCACGCCGGCGTCGAGGTGACCGAGCTCCGTCGCCCCGGCAGCGCGGTCGACGCCGTCGTGACGAACCAGGGCACGATCGAGTGCGACCACGTGGTGATCGGTGTCGGGCCCTGGGTCGCCCGGTTCTGGGACATGCTCGACCTGCCGACCACCACGAAGATCCTCGGCGCCGACGGCGTGGTGCACGAGCGCCCGACGTGGATCTACTGGGCGCTGCAGGAGGGCACGCTCGGCGTCGACCCCGACACCCTTCTCACCGATGCCGGCGACCGGCCCCCGGTCATCCACGTCGACACCGACGCCCCGTTGTACGACGACGCCGGCGAACTCGTCACCGAGGGTCCGTGGGGCATCTACTACAAGCCCGACGACCACTTCGGCGGCATCCAGGGCGGCTACGTGCCCTACATCGTGGACAAGCCGGCCGCCGAGGTCGCGGTCGATCCGTATGGTCCGCAATCGCCCGACTTCGTGGTCGGCGACGACTTCTACCGCACCTGGACCGCAGCTCTCGCCCACTGCCATGGTCGATTCGAAGGCAAGGCGCACCTGATCAAGCGGGAGAAGACCGGCGGTCTCGGCTGCTTCTCGCCCGACAGCTTCCCGATCTTCGACACCTTCGCCGAGAACTGTCACGTGATCGCCGACTCGAACCACGGGTGGAAGATGATCGGGGTCGGCAAGCTCGTGGCCGCAGAGGTCGACGGAGAGCCGCAGGCGTTGCTGCGCCCCTTCCGGTACGCCCGCTACGCCGAAGGTGAGCTCCACCCGGTCTCGAACTCGCCCTACCCCTGGAGCTGATGGCTCGACTGTCGAGCCGGGCGCTCAGCCGAACTTCTTCACCAGCCGCTGGAGCGTGCCCTGGGTGCGCATCGTCCAGACGTCGACGAGCCTCGCCGCCGCCTGCGGGTCGAAGTCGCTCGTGCTCAGACCACCGACCGGGTGCCACCACCAGACGTCGCCGTCGAGCCTCGCCCGGTCCCCCTTCGGCACGCAGGCGGCGAGCTCCGCGGCGACCTCGTCATCGGGTGCCGGGCGGAGGAACGTGACCTGGAGCTTCCCGCCGTCGGGGGCGTGCCACCCGTCGAAGGGATCGGCCGCCGCCAACCGGCGCACGTCGTCGAGTGACCGGACGATGGTGGGGACCGCGTAGCCGAGCGCCGCCTCCAGTCCTCGCTGCAGCTCGACCTCCACCTCGGCCGGGTCCCCGTCACCTGCGTCGAACACGACGTTGCCCGACGCCTGGAACGTCGCCACGTGGGCGAACCCGAGCGCGGCGACGTGCGCCGTCAGGTCGTCGTTCGTGATCCGGTGCCCGCCGACGTTCATCCCACGGAGGAACGCGACGTGGGTCGGGGCCATCCCAGCGAGCCGGATCAGTCGTCGGTCTGCACGAACTCGACCCAGTTCCCGTCCGGGTCGCCGACCATCGAGATCGTGACGCCGGGCCGGATCTCGGCCGCGTCGATGTGCACCGGATACCCCGCATCCCGGACCGCCGCGGTGATCTCGACGAGGTTGTCGACGATCATCGTGAAGTAGCGCAGCCCGGTCGCCCCGGGGATACCGCCACCGGCTGCCGCCGGCGGGGTCTCGGTGAGGTTCACGAGCTTGATGAGCGACGTGCCGCACAGCAGCCGGTGCATCGTGCCGCCACCACCGATCGGCATCGGTGTGTCGGCGACGTGTTCGAACCCCAGCACACCGACGTAGAACGCGAGCGAAGCCTCCGAGTCGGTGATGACGATGCCGAGATCGATCGAGTCCTTGGCCAACGAGACGCCCATGCTGAAACCTCCGGGTCGGGCTCGCATCCTGCCACGAGCGTCGGATCGGATCGAACGTCGCAGCCGATCAGAGGGCGTTGAAGGAATCGAGCCGTTCGATCTGTGCGGCATGGCGTTCGGCCATGACACAGAACATCTCGTCGCCGCGAGCTTCGCGACGCACGATCTGGGAGGCGACCACCGCCATCACGAGACCGCTGAACGCGCCGCGGCGGACGTCGTCCTGGCACTCCTGGAGATCGAACCCCTCCACCCCCGAGTCGACCATGGTCCGGTGATAGTGCTCGACGAGCTCGAGCTCATGTGCTGCCGCGACCTCGGGCAGGAGTCCGGCCCCGAGGAAGTACCCGACATCAGCGCCGGGTCGACCGTGGCCGATCCCGCCCCAGTCGACGACCGAGACCGGTCGTCCGGCGCCGTCGCGCCGGAAGAGCAGGTTGTCGAGCCGGTAGTCGCCGTGGGTCAGGGTGAGGGGCCCGGACCACGGGATGAAGTAGTCGCTGCGAGCCGCGTTGAACCGTTCGACGCAGCGCATCACCGAGTCGTCGAGGCGATCGGCGTAGCGAGCCATGAACCCGGGCACGAGCAGCTCGAACATGCCGGACACCTCCTGGCTCCGTTCCGGGGTGGCCCGACTGAGCCAGTCGAGGTCGAACAGCGTGGTGTCGTTGAACCGGGGCGCATGGAGCCCCGCCACCGCTTCCATCGCCAGCCGGGCGTCGGCCAGATCACAACCGGCGAGCTGATCGCCCTGCTCGGCGGGTGCGAGATCCTCGAGCACGAGGACCATCTGCGCCGTGCCGGCCACGACGGCACCGTGATGGCACATGGGTGTGGGGGCATCGACCGTCGGGGCGAGGAGCTGGTAGAACCAGACCTCCCGTTCGTAGGAGTGGGTCGCCACCCCGGTCGCCCGGCTGGTCTCGTCGAACGCGGGGAACTTGACGACCACCGTCGCCGGAGCCTCGACACCGTCGTCCCACCGGAGGTCGTAGCGGAGGTTCTCCCCCACCTGGCCGGTGCCGATCGGGCTGCCTGTCGCAGAGAGGAGCGCTTCCGGGTCCTGGCCGAGCACGGCGGCCAACCAGTCGGATGTCACATCGTCCGGATGGGACACGGGCACGACGTCTGAGGACATCATCTGCACCGTAGTACCGACCGGCCCGCCCGCCGAATGGGTGGGCCGGGTGAGGAGGGGCGACGCTCCCCACCCGAACCCGTCTCGAACCTACCCGTGGGCTGGGCCCACGGGAAGACCGTTCACCAGCCTTCAGGACCCTCCATGGACTTCCGCTCAACGGCAGATGATCTGCTCGACCGACTCGTCATCCCCAGTTTCACCCGCCTCGGGCCCGCGATCCGGCGCCGGGTGTTCGATTGGGACGACGTCGTCCTCCACGGTCGCCGGGTCGCGATCACCGGACCGACGTCCGGTCTCGGGCTGGCGGCGGCCCGGATGATGGCCGAGGGCGGCGCCGAGTTGACCCTCATCGCCCGGAATCCCGACAA
>JAHDCV010000085.1:0-8462 GCA_020629695.1 Acidimicrobiales bacterium
GATCGCCGGGCGCCGATCACCAAGCGGGCGAGCAGGGTCAGCCCGGCGAGGGTGACCATGATGAGGCCCGGATCGTCGACCGCACCGGCCGGGGCGACGGTGCCGATGGAGAAGATGCTGGCCGAACCGAGGAAGCCCGCGACGCCGACGGCGATGTCGAGCCAGGCGGTGTTCCGGCCCGTGCGATCCCGCTCGACCAGCCAGAGCAACACCCCACCCTGGAGGAGGATGTAGAAGATCGACGGGTTCACCGCGCCGGCGGCGATGAACACGAGGTTCAAGGCGATGCCGACGGCCAGGCCCGGAGCCCGGGCCCATCCGCCACGCACGAGCGCGGCCGCGAGCGCGAACTGCGCGAGGGGCACCAGGGTGACGATCACCCACCACCACGGCTCGACGACCACGTCGATGAAGGGCTGGAACCACTCGAGCACGGCCCCGTCGTGTTCGACGAGAAACGTGGACAGGTACTCACCGGTCCACCAGGACGGATCGACGACCTTTTCGACGGCGGCTCGCAGCCAGCCGAGTGCGATGAAGATCTCGGTGACAGCAGCCCATGCGGGGACTTCGGCGAGGCGTCGGCGGATGGCAGGGACAGAGGTGCCCGGAAGTGGGCGGCTGACGGCTCGGACGGAACCGGGGTGGGACGGTTCGGCTGCTTGCTGCATGACCGAAGCCTCCGGGTCGAGTGGCAAGGCACTGACAAGCGAGGAGCAGAATATGGTGATTCCGGGTGCGCCGACCTGTGGCCCCCGGCTGGGCTGAGCGCCGAGGACGTGGCAGGGTGGCGACCGTGACCGTTCCCACCGATGCCGTCATCCAAGCGCTGCGTGACGCGCTCGACGACCGTGCCGTGCTCACCGGGGACGACAGCGCCGGCTTCCTGATCGACGGCCGCAATCTGCCGACGGCCGACGAGGCGGTCGTCGTCCGACCGGCAGACGTGGACGGTGTCGCCGCGACGGTTCGACTCTGTGTCGAGCACGGCGTGGCCATCGTGCCCCAGGGCGGCAACACCGGCCTGTCGCACGGCACGGAGTCGCCGACGGACCGCCCATCGATCGTGCTCACGACCTCGCGCCTGAATCGGATCGAGTCGATCGATCCCGACCGTTGGACGATCACCGCCCAGGCAGGTGTCAGCATCGAAGCGGTGCAGCAGGCGGCCGGCTCGGTCAACCGGGTCTTCGCTCCCGACTGGGGCGCCCGCGGCACCGCGACGGTCGGTGGTGCGATCGCGACCGACGCCGGCGGGATCAACGTCCTCCGCTACGGCAACATGCGGGAGAACGTCATGGGCATCCAGGCGGTGCTGGCCGACGGCTCGATCTGGGACGGCCGGCGGGCGCTCGTGAAGGACTCGTCCGGCTACGACCTCAAGCAGCTCTTCATCGGGGCGGAGGGCACGCTCGGCATCGTCACCTCCGCCGTGCTGAAACTGCGTCCGGCCACACCGCACACCGCCACCCTTCTGGCGGCGATCACCGGGCTCGATGCCCTCGCGCCGCTGCTCGAACTCGCCCACACGCACGCCCCGGGTTCGGTGACGGCGTTCGAGTTGCTTCCACAGGTGGCGATCGAGCGGGTCGTGTCGATCACCGACGCGGTTCGTCCGCTCGACGCGGGCACCGAGTATTCGGTCCTCGTGAAGTTGGCGAGCTCGGCTCCGGTCGACGATCAGGTGGCTGCATTCCTGGGTGCCGGGGCCGACGCCGGCCTCGTGGTCGATGCCGTCGTCGCCGGCACGCCCGACCAGACGGAGAACCTCTGGTCGCTGCGCGACCACGCCCCACCGACCTTCTGCTACCTCGAGCACCAGCACCTCGGGCTGAAGCTCGACACCGCCGTACCGGTCGACCGGATCGAGACCTTCATCCGGTCCGTGTTGGATGCGGCGGCCGAGATCGCGCCCATGGCGCTCGCCTACGCCTTCGGCCACGTCGGTGACGGCAACCTCCACATGATGATCCTTCCGACGACGGATGATGCCGTGGCGCCGTGGATGGAGGTGCGTCAGGAGATGTCGGACGAAGTCGACCGGCTGGTGTTCGGACTCGAGGGCACGCTGTCTGCCGAGCACGGGGTGGGGCTCCTGCTCCGCGATCGGGTGGGCCCACAGAAGTCCGAGCTGGAATGGGCGATGATGCGCTCGGTGAAGCGGGCGCTCGATCCGGACGACGTGTTCAATCCGGGAAAGATGATCCCACCGACGTCCTGACGGCCCCGTCAGCGATCACGGCACCGTCGAGGTCGTCGCAGACGACGAGCTCACCCTCGAAACCGCCCGAGCGCACCTCGTCGACGAACGCCTGCTTCTGCTCGGGTGTCTCCGGCGCGGGGATCATGTGGGTCAACAACACCGTCGGGATCTCGAGCTCGGCGCACAGTGCGCCGATGAGGCGAGTGTCGGCGTGGTACTCGGTGATGTAGCGGAGATGCGGCGGGCGTTCGTTGATCACATCCATCCGCATGGCCTCGACCACCACCACGTCGGCGCCGGTGAACAACGGGCGCAACTCGTCGCAGACCAGCGTGTCCCCGGAGACCGCGACGACGCCGTCCGATGTCTCGATGCGGTACCCGACGGCGCCCTCCACCGGTTCGTGACGGACCGGGCCAGCGAGCACGCGGACCGAGCCGTCGCCGCTCGACCAGACCTCGGTCGGTGCCTCGGGGACGGCGAACCCTCGCACGTCGATCCGGGGTACGGGTTCACGGTGGTTGTGCAGCGAGCGGACCGCGAGGTCGGCATCCCAGGCGTCGAGCATGCGGTCACAGAACGCCGTCGTGTGCCCGAGCGGGGCGACGACGGGCAGCCAGTCGGAGTCGTCCCGGAAGGCCGCGGTCCAATGGGTGAGGGCGATCTCCTGCAGTCCGAGCAGGTGGTCGGAGTGGTAGTGGGTGAGGAAGATCGCGTCCAGGTCCCAGGGTGTCACGTCCAGACTGGCGAGGCGTTGCATCGTCCATCGCCCCACGTCGAACTGGAGATGGAGGTCATCGATGGAAACCAGGCATCCGGCGCCGGCCCGGTCGGGGCTGAGCAACGGTGTGCCGGTTCCGGTGACGGTCACGCGGGTCGACATGCCGGCACGCTAATGGCGCGCCTACCGTGATCCCATGGCGCAGATCACCGGGCTGGACCACGTCAATCTCCGGACCAACCGACTCGATGAGACCATCGCGTTCTTCGAGGAGGTTCTCGGCCTCGAGAATCGTCCCGCCGACCGCCCGGACTTCGGCTTCGATGGCGCCTGGCTCTTCCACGGCGACCAGGCCATCCTGCATCTGATCGGCGTCGACGCCGAGGTGCCGGCGCCGGCGGGGGCGCTGGACCACGTTGCGTTCGCGAGCGACGACTTCGACGGCCTCGTCGCCGAGCTGACCGAGCGCGGCCTCGATCACCGCACGAGTGGGCTGCCGGGCAGCGACGTGCGGCAGATCTTCTTCCGCGAACCGAACGGCGTGTTGATCGAGGTCACCTGCCGAGGCTGAACGGTGCGGGCACCTCGGGGTGATTCCGCCCACCGCTTCCTGGGCAGTCGGGACCCCCCGCCCGGGCGACTCGGCACTGTCGACCGGGGCCCACGTTCACTCCACTGGTCGTGGAGGTTTGGGCGATGCGATTCAGAACACTGGTTGCGGCCGGCTTGGTCGTGACCGGGCTCGCGCCCGTCGGCGCGGCCGCACAGAATTCCTGCACGATCCGGGGCACGAGCGGTGATGACGTGCTCATCGGCACGAGCGGGCCCGACGTCATCTGCGCCGGTGCCGGCGACGACCGCGTCGAGGGTCGTGGCGGCGACGACGTCATCTACGGCGGCGACGGTGATGACGTGCTGGTCGGCGAAAGCGGCGACGATCGCATCTTCGGCGGCCCGGGGGCTGATCACCTCGAAGGCACGCTCGGTGACGATGTGCTCGGCGGCGGACCCGGCGACGACACCCTGCTCGGAGCTCAGGGCGAGGACCGACTCTGGGGCGATCTGGGCGACGACCTGATCGAAGGCGGCCGAGACCGTGACGAGGCGAACGGTGGCGAAGGCGACGACATCGTGCGTGGCGGCGAGACCATCAGTGGCCGCTACCGCCCCACCGACGACGGCGACGTGCTCGGCGGTGGGCCCGGTGTCGACCTGCTGATCGGCACCAACGGCGACGACGTGCTCATGGTGGGGACCGACGGCGGGCGGGCCGAGGGACTCGACGGCGACGACCGACTACACGAGGCGCCAGACGGCGCCAACGCCGAACTCATCGGGGGCGATGGCGACGACCGAATCGTCGCGGCCGGCCCGGCCGAGCTCCGCCCCATGCCCGAGGTGGCCAACCCGGTGGCTGCACCGGCACCACGCGATCCCGCACCGGTACCGGCCCCCGCACCGGCACCTGATCCCGCCCCAGCCCCGGCGCCGGATCCCGAACCGCCAGCGGCGCCGGATCCGGCACCTGCTCCCGTGCCTCAACCCGTCGGCGAGGTCTACCGCATTCCGAACGATCGGTCGATCGACTGGTCGACCGCCGGGCGACCGACGCCGATCCCGAACGCAGGGGCCTCGACCTCCGTGCTCGACCACGGCGCCCAACCCGGTGACGGTCGCGACGACACGGCGGCGTTCCGATCCGCCATCGACTCGGTCCGAGGCCGTGGCGGCGTCGTGTCCATCCCGGCGGGCACCTACGACCTGTCCGGACAGATCCAGCTCTCCGACGACGTCGTGCTCCGCGGTGTCGGCGCCTCGCGCACGACACTTCGATTCAACGGTGGCGTCGACACCGCGATCGCGATCGGCGAGAACGTGAACGCCGGCAACGGCTGGCGGGCGTTGCCTTCCGACGCCGCTCGGGGCACCACCACCATCCGGGTCGCCGATCCCGACCGCTTCCGGGTCGGCGGCTTCGCCGAACTGGACATGCGCAACCTCTGGGAGGCCGCGCCGGGCAACAACGGCTGGTCACAGCCGCCGGACCCGAATGCGGAGACCTGGCGCACGAGAACCCGAGGACAGCTGGTGCGCGTGGTCGGCGTCGACAACGGCGCGATCCGGATCGCCACCGGACTCAACCTGGCCTTCGCCACCGCCGACGGCGCCCGGATCCGGCCGATCGATCTGACCCGCAACGCCGGTGTCGAGCGACTCTCGATCCGGATGCCCGACGGTTCGGTCGGCTACGGCATCCGACTCCAGCACACCGCCGACAGCTGGATCACCGACGTGGACATGTCGGGTGCCCGTCGGGCCCAGGTCGAGGTCTTCGTGTCCCTCGGTTGCGAGCTCCGGGGCAACCACCTCCACAACGCCTCAGCGGCGGGCAACGGCGGGCAGGGCTACGGCTTCAGCATCCAGCGCCATTCCACGGGCTGTCTCGTCGAGAACAACGTCATCAGCGGCATGCGGCACGCCACCCTGCTCCACGTCGGAGCAACCGGCAATGTCTACGCCTACAACCATTCGACCGACAGCGTGCACCCGGAGGGCGACCGCGCCGACCTGTCGTTCCACGGCCACCATGCGAATCACAACCTCGTCGAGGGCAACGTCGTCCAGCAGATCAACATCGCCGACTGGTGGGGGCGGGTCGGCCCGGGCAACACGATCTTCCGGAACTGCATCCGCCCGGTTCGCGGCAACGACTCGGGTTCACTCCGCATCTCGTACGACTCCGACCGCCAGAACGTCGTGGGCAACATCTTCGTCCGCACGGGCAGCCGGTTGCTGATCGATGCCGGTGTCGACGGCACCCTGAACCACCGCAACTGGATCGGTGGTGCGTGGACCCGATCGGGACAGGCCCCGACCGACCTCCCGGCGTCGCTCTACCTGGATGGATCGCCCGGATTCAGCGGCCCTTGGCCCGTCGCCGACAATGGTGCGGCGTCGTGCACCAACGGTGCCGCGCAGCGCGGGGCACGAGTCGCCAACCCCTGATCCACGCCGCCTGCAGCCGGGTCGGTGACGTCAGCCCGCAGCCACGGCGGCGTCGATGATCTCGGCGATCTGGGTCGCCTGTGTCGACGACATCGTGAGCGGGATCCGCATGTCGACCAACGACGCGAGCACCTGCCCCGCACGGGGCGGGTGCTGCTCGTCGGCGTAGCGCCAATGGTCGAACCGACTCGTGAACCCCGTCGGGTCGTCGGCGCCGAACCACTTGAGCGCCACGCCCGCCGACGCTGCGTGGGCCACCACCGTGGCCAGATCCCGGCCGACCACGTCGAACTGGATCGACGACGCGACGTACCCCTCGCGAGCGTCACGCTCCGGCACCCGCACACCATCGACCGCCCGGAGCCGTGCGGCCAGCTCGGCATAGCGGCTGTTCCAGATGCCGGCCCGCCGGTCGAGCAGCTCGAGCTGGGGCCGGGCCAGCGCGGCGGTGAGCGCGCTCATCCGCATCGAGAAATTCGGCGTGGTCAGCCGATGACGCTCGAACACCGCATCGTCGGGTCGAGCCCCGTGTTGGCGGTAGAGCATGTAGGACCCCGACATCAGGACCGCCCGTGCGGCGAGATCCTCGTCGTCGGTGACCAGCAGACCCCCCTCACCCGAGTTGACGTGTTTGAAGGTCTGCGTGCTGAAACAGCCGGCAGCGCCGAAGGTGCCGGTGGGTCGACCGTCCCAGCTCCCTCCCATCGTGTGGGCACAGTCCTCGATGACCGTCACGCCGAGCTCGTCGCACACCGCCATCACCCGATCCATGTCCGGGATGTGCCCGCGCATGTACGACAGCAGAAGGAACCGGGCGCCGGTGGCGGCGTGCTGGCGGCGGAGATCGTCGAGATCGACGTGGTAGTCGGCCGTGATGTCGACGAACACCGGACGAGCACCGGCATGGACGATCGATCCCGGCACGGGCGCCAGGGTGAAGGCGTTCATCAGTACGGGCTCGTCACGCCTGACACCCGCGGCCATCAGTGCGGCGGCGAGTGAGGCCCCGCAGCTGTTGAACGCCACGCAGTACCGACGACCGACCAGTGCGGCGAACTCCTGCTCCAGCAGCGCGGCGTCCATCTCCTCGGCGCCGCCTTCGCCGTAGCGGAAAAGTTTGCCCGACGAGAGCAACTCGGTGGCCCGCCGCGTGGCGGCCTCGGGCAGCGGTTCCTGGGCGGTGAAGTCCAAGGCGAGCGGAGGTGCTCCCTGCGCTCCGGCGGGAGGATCGACACGGAGATCTGCGGACCGGGCGTGGCCCTCCATGCCCTCTTCACGAGAGATGCGGGCCGAGAGTCTGCCCTGTTCGACCGCCGCCTCGGGCGTGAGCTGCTGATAGGTCAGCTGCTTGAGGAACTTCAACACGTTGAGGCCGCCGGTGTACCGGGCGGCCCGACGGGTCGGGAGGATGTGGTTGGGGCCGGCGCTCTTGTCGCCGAAGGTCACCGTCGCCTCGGGGCCGAGGAACAGCGAGCCGTAATTGCGGAGTCGCTGGTGCCACCAGCCGAGATCGGCTGCCATCACCTGGAGGTGCTCGGCGGCGTAGTCATCACAGACCGCGGCGGCCTCCTCGCGGGTGTCGGCGAGGATGATCTCGGCGTGCCCGTTCCACGCGGCCACGGCCGACGAACGAGCCGGTTCGGGTAGTCGGCCGGCCAGTTCGGGCGCGAGCCGGGCCACGGCGTCGGCGAGCTCGGCCGAGGTCGTGACGAGCCAGACCGGTGAGTCCGGTCCGTGTTCGGCCTGACCGACGAGGTCGGTGGCGACCCGGTGTGGGTCCGCGGTCTCGTCGGCGACGATCATCGACTCGGTCGGTCCGGCGATCACGTCGATGCCGACCTCACCGAAGAGCTGGCGTTTGGCCTCGGCCACGTAGGCGTTGCCGGGCCCGACGATGATGTCGGCCGGTCGTTCGGTGAAGAGCCCGAAGGCGAGAGCGGCAACGGCCTGCACACCGCCGAGGCCCAGCACGATGTCGGCACCCGCGATGTCGGCCGCAGCGAGGATCGCCGGGTGCACACCGCCCCGATCGTCCCGGGCCGGCGAGGCCACGATCACCGTCTCGACCCCCGCCACGCTCGAGGTCGTGATGCTCATGAGTGCGGACGCGATGTGGGCGAACCGCCCGGCCGGTACGTAGCACCCCGAGACTCCGACCGGCACGAGCCGATGCCCGGCGACGAGCCCCGGGCGGACCTCCAGATCGAAGGGCTGGAGCGAGGCACGCTGGGCTCGGGCGAACGCGGCGATGTTCGCATGGGCCGTCGTGATGTCGTCCAGCAGACCGGGCGCCAGGTCACGCCGGGCGGCCCGGACCGTGTCGGGCTCGACGACGATCGGCCCGTTCCAGCCGTCGAATCGCCGAGCCAGCTCGGCGGCGTGGCCTTCCCCGCCGGTGCGCAGGTCGGCGAGCATCGTCGCCACTGCGTCCGACACGTCGGCCGTGTCGACGTTCTCGGCCACCGATCGGCGCTTCACGTACGTCAACGCCATGAGCTGGCTCCGTCCGGCTCAGCGGCCCGGTACTCAGCG
>JAHDCV010000085.1:8562-13901 GCA_020629695.1 Acidimicrobiales bacterium
CCCCGTACTCAGCGACACAGCCGAGCATGGCGTCGACGTCATCGGTGGTCACGTCGGGGTTCATGAACAGGAGCCGGAAGGTGTTGAGCCCTTCGATCGGCTGGAACCCCATCATCGCCGTGCCCTCGGCCTGCATGCGGGCCTTGATCCTCGGGGCGAGGGTGTGGAGTTCGGTGTGCACCTCGACCGGCAGTGTCGGGATGACCGCCGGCGACAGCTCGAGCGGCCGATGGTGGGGAGGGACCCAGGCGAACACGACATTCGTGAAGGTGCCTGCGACGGGGACGAAGGCACCGTCCGAGGCGGCGATCCTCGACCGGGTGTGGTCGGCCATCGCCACGGCGTGATCGACCCGGGCCGCGAACCCGGCGTCACCGTGATGTTTCCACGCGAGCCAGAGCTTCAACACGTCGATCCGTCGGGCGCATTGGAACGTGCGGTCGCCCGAGTCGTACTCGGCGTGCAGCTTGTCCGGTTGGAACAGGTAGTCGGCGCCGTTGGCGAAACACGGCGCCAGCAGCTCGGGCTCGCGCACCAGCAACGCCGTGCACTGCTGCGTCATCCCCATCATCTTGTGGAGGTTCCACACGAACGAATCGGATCGGTCGACCCCGGCCAGACGATGCCGTTCGGCCGGCGAGAACAGCGCCGACCCGCCGTAGCAACCGTCGACATGCAGCCAGAGTCCGTGCCGCTCCGTGATGTCGGCCAGTGCGTCGAGATCGTCGAAAGCCGAGGTGACGGTGGTCCCCGCGGTCCCGATCACCGCGAACGGCACGTCGCCGGCATCGACCGAGGCCGTGATCGCGGCGTCGAGCGCATCCGGGAGGATGGCGCCGCCGTCGTCGGAGGCGACCTCGATCACGGCGTCGGTCCCGATGCCGAGCAGCGCCGCCGACTTCGTCGCCGCATAGTGGCCCGAGGCCGAGACGAAGAGGGTGAGTCGCTCCCCCGTCGCGCCCGTGCGGCGCACGTCGGGACGTTTGCGGTGACGCGCCAGCTGGAGCGCGTAGAGCGTGGCCGACGAGCCGCCGGGACAGAACAGTCCGGGCGGCAGGGCCGGCATCGGATCGGCGTCCGCTTCGACGTAACCGGCGATCCGGCCGAGCTTGGACAGCACCGCCGACTCCATGAGAGTGAACACCGGTGCGGCCTCGTAGGTCGCACCCGTCGTGTTGAGCGCGGCGCCGAGCCAGTCCCCGACGACGGCCACCGGGTCCGGCCCGGCGAAGTTCTGATTCACGAACCGGGGATGGCTCGTGTGGACCGAGTGCCGGATCACCAGATCGACCGCATCGAGCACGGCGTCGTCGGTGTGGGCGGCGGCGACGTCGTCGAATGCCAACGGCACCGCCGCGGCGAACCGGGCCTGCAGCTCCGCCGGCGACGCCAACTCGATGACCGGGTCGAGATCGCGAGGTGGATCGACGACGTAGCGCAGCGCCCGCTCGGCGATCCGCGCCTCGACCGGGTCAGGCATCGGCGCGTGTCCGCTCATGGGGTGCGTCGAACATCGGATCCGCACTCACCACCGCCGGGGTCATGTCGCCGATGATACGGACCACCAACGGCGTGCCCGGGGCGGCGTGGGCCGGATCGACGTACCCCATGGCGATGTTCCGGCCGGTGTGGTGGCCGTAGGCGCCACTCGTGACGACACCGACGATCTCACCGTCGACGAGGATCGGATCGCCGGTGTGGGCCGAGGCGATCCGGTTGTCGACGTCGAGCACCGTGAACACCCGACGGTGCCCCGCGTCGCGCTGCGCCACGACGGCGTCGCGGCCCCGGAAGTCCTTCTCGAGATTCACGAACCGGTCGAGGCCGGCCTCCAGCACGGTGAACTCGGTGTGCAGGTCGCTCTTCCACGCCGGATAGTTCTTCTCGATCCGCATCGACTCGGTGGCGAGCAGCCCGAAGTCCACGATGCCCAGATCCTCGCCGGCAGCGTGGATCGCCTCCCACACCGGCACCGAGGCAGCCATCGGCATGTGGAGCTCCCAGCCGAGTTCGCCGGTGAAGCTGACCCGGAGCGCGATGATCTCGTGGCCGGCGATGACGAGCCGACGCACCCCGAGCCACGGGAACGACGCGTTGTCGAGCGGATGGTCCGTGATGCGGGAGAGAACCCTGCGTGCGTTCGGTCCGGCCACCATCACGGCGTTGTGGTCGTGGGTGAGATTCGTGATCGTGACCGTCGACGGCGGGTTCGCATCCGTGAGCACGTCGAGGTCGTGCCACTCGGCGGCGGCCGCACTGGTCAGCCAGAAGCTGTCGTCGCTGAGACGTGACATCGTGAACTCGGACAGGAAGCGGCCCCGGTCGTCACTCACGTAGGCCAACGTGCTGCGCCCCACGGCGGGTATCCGACCGGCGGTGAGCCCGTCGAACCACTCGATGGCACCGTCGCCCTCGACGAGGAAGCGGGTGAAGCCACTGATCTCCACGACACCGACGTTGGAACGAACGGCCGCGACCTCACGCCCGACCTGTTCGTGATGGGTGGAGAAACGGAACGCCGGGACGTGTTCGAAGTCCGCGTCGCCGTCGGGATGGAAGTAGAGGCTCCGTTCCCAGCCGTTGATCGCGCCGAACTCGGCACCGGCGGCGCGCAGCACCTCGGTGAGTGGGGTCGTCTTGGCGTTGCGACCGGCCGGCCGGTGTTCATCGGGATGGTCGAAGACGAACTCCCGCTGGTACTCCTCGACCGCCTTGGCCGAGGCGTAGGACTCGTCGGCGTACTGGGTGAACCGGCGCGGGTCGAGCACCCAGGTGTCCCACTCGGACTGTCCGTCGACGATGATCTCGGCGAGGACCTTGCCGAGGCCGCCGCCCTCACCGACGCCGGCCCGCAGCCCGAGCATGCAGTAGGCGTTGCGACGGCCGGGCACCCGACCGACCAGCGGGACGCCGTCGCCGGAGTACGTGATCGGCCCGTTCACGACGGACGAGATCCCGGCGTCGCCGAGCACCGGGAGACGATCGAACACCCGCATCATGTTGTCGGCGAGACGGTCGAGGTCGGGCGGTTCGAGCTTGTTGGCGAAGTCGACCGGGATGTGATCCCGACCCCAGGTCTTGCACCCCTGCTCGTAGATGCCCACCAACAGGCCGTGGTGTTCCTGGCGGCTGTAGAAGTCGTCACCCGGGTCGCGCAGTAGGGGCACCCGATGGCCGAGCGCTTCGAGCTCGGGGAGCTCCTCGGTGAGGAAGAACTGGTGCTCCATGGAGGAGACGGCGTGTTCGAGGCTGTAGAAGTTGCCGACCTGGTGGACCCGGTAGCCACCGGCGTTGACGATCTTCTCGCATTCGATGTCGCCCTGGTTCGTGTGCACGATCCAACCGTCGTCGGTCTGGGTGAGGCCTTCGCAGTCGGTGAAACGGAAGGCCTGGCCGCCGTTCTTGCGGCCGGCGTGCACGAGCCCGACGGTGAGCCCGGTCGGATCGATGTCGCCGTCGACCGGATCCCAGAGACCGCAGGTCAGACCGGTCACGTCGAGCAGTGGATGACGCTCCGCCATCTCGCTCGGGCCGATCACCTCGAAATCGACACCCATGCCCTTGGCCATGCCGACGAAGTGCTCGTACCCGTCCCGATCCTGCTGGTCGTAGCCGAGACGGATGCCGCCATCGTGGCTGCGGTAGGTGATCGGACGGTCGGGGTCGGCGGCGAGGCGGGCATAGAGCTCACACGAGTACTTCTTCAGACCGACCATCGTCTGCACCGTGCCGAACTGGGTGACCTGGCCGGCCGAGTGCCACGTGGTGCCCGAGGCCCATTCGTCCCGCTCGATGAGGACGACGTCGCTCCATCCATGCGTGGTCAGGTGGTAGAAGGTGCTCGCACCACCGACACCACCCCCGATCACCACGACGCGGGCTCGGCGGGGGAAGTTCTCGTGGGAGGCGGCGTTCATGGCTGCATCCTCCACCTCGCACCCACGCCGCACAAGACACAAAGCGGTACTGCACCCATAACCGGAGGTTATGAGTAGCGTGCCAGCATGCGCCCTCTCGCCCGACGTGTGCCCCAACTCCAGCGCCTTGCGGTGTTCGACGCCGTCGCGGCGGCCGGCGACTTCACCTCCGCCGCGCGGGAGCTCCAGATCAGCCAACCCGCGGTCTCCCGCCACATGGCGGCGCTCACCAGGGAACTCGGTGTGGACCTGTTCACCCGATCCGGGCGCTCGTTCGAACTCACACCTCGGGGGCGAACCCTCGCCGATGCCGTCGACCAGGCCTTCGCCACGCTCGAGCGGGCGCTCACCGAACTCGACGATCACCCGGAGGCCTTCGTGTTCGCCGTGCAGCCCGCGATGGCGACGTCGTGGGTCGTGCCGCTCCTCGACCAGCTCGAGACGGCGGCGGCCTGCGAGATCCGGCTGAGGATCTTCGAGCGCAGCGCCGAGCTGGACAGCAGCGAATGGGACATGGCGATCGTGCCGGGCACCGGCAGCTGGCCCCGGTGGGATTCGACGATGTTGTTCGCCGAAGCCGTGCGCCCGTTCGCCGCGCCGAGTCTCGCCGATCGGCTCGGGCTCGGCCCCGCCACGAAGCCGGCCGAGTTGGTCGAGCACAACCTGTTGCACATCGACGACGTGGGCCGACCCAACATGACCTGGCGTGAGTGGTTCGCCGAAGCCGGCGGGTCGCTCGCTCCCCGCACCCCGCGGCTCGTCTACAACGCGTATCCGACGGTCATCCAGGAAGCCCTCGCCGGCAACGGCATCGCCCTCGGATGGCAGCACCTGCTGAGTGACCTGGTCGAGCGCGGGCTGCTCGTGCCGGTCGGTCCCATCGTGCAACGACGACACGGCGGCCACCACGTCTGCTGGCGCACCGGCCGGAACGACCGCCGCCATGATGCGATCCTCGATCGCCTCCGGGTCGAGATCGCCGCCTCGTCGGCGTCGTTCGAGACCGCGAGGCCGGCGAACTGATCGACGTCGGCCCGGGACTGGGCGAGGATCAGGGCGCGACGAAGGAGTCACCGTGCCGAACAATCTGAACACCGACCCCATCCATCTGGGCCTCGGCGCCACCGCCGAGGTCCAACCGCCGTTCACCGGCGCACCCGAGTGGTACATGGGCTACGGCCAGCGGACCGCCGATGACGGTGCCGAGGGCCGGCTCGTGACGATGCACTCGTTCTCGTCGAGCTGGGACGTCTGGGAGGTCCATCCCCACGGCACCGAGGTGGTGCTCTGCACCGAGGGATCGATCACGCTCATCCAACGCAAGGGCGGACCGGACGGACCGGAGGTCGTGATGACGCTGCAGCCCGGTGAGTACGTGATCAACGAACCCGGCGACTGGCACACCGCCGATGTGGACGGTCC
>JAHDCV010000086.1 GCA_020629695.1 Acidimicrobiales bacterium
AGATCCGTCGGGTCGAGCTCAAGGGCCAGGAGAACCAGCGGGCGGGCGACGAGGCCCGCAACGACGCCGAGTTCCTGGAGCGCGACCTACGCAGGTGAGCCCGAAGCGAACAGCGCACTCGCCGGAGCACGAGCGCACCGCCGGCGGCGACGACGGCGCAACGACGAGCGTCACGCGCGCTGAGGATCTCGCTGGTTGTGGCGGTCGACGATCGGAGTGGCGGTGAGGCCGTGGACCACGACCGAGGTGAGGATCGTCGCGACCGCGACGGCCCAGACGAGGCCGATCTCGTTGCCGGGGATCGCCCCGTCGACGGTGGCATAGGCCAGGTAGAACACCGTGCCGAGCCCCTTGATCCCGAGGAAGCCGATGGCCGCCCGCTCCCGCATGGGCAGCGGCGACCGCCACAGGCTCACCACGCCCACGACGGGCCGGAGCACGAGCACCCCGCCGGCGGCGACGAGGGCGCCCTCCCAGCCGAGCGGATCGAGGACGCCCTCCGCCACGGCCGCTCCGATCCCGATCAGGATGACCGCCACGAGCACCGTCTCGAACTGGTCGGCGACAGCGTGGAGCAACGGTCGGAGTTCCTCGATCTCGTCGTGGCGTGAGAGGGCAGCCAGGAACACCGCGAGAAAGCCGTAGCCGTGGAGCAGCTCCGTCACGGCGTAAACGGTGAGCGTGGCCCCGGCGACGAACGCCGCCAGCCCCGCCCCTTCCCGAGCGACATGGGCGAATCGTCGGAGCATCGACGTCAACAGCCGACCCAGGACGAGGCCGGCGACCGTGCCGATGGCGAGTCGCTGTACCACGTCGACCGCGACCCACTCGACCCACCCGTCCGACCACCCCACGGCCGCAAGCACCAGTGCGAGATGGGTGAACGGGAAGGCGAGCGAGTCGTTGAGGCCCGCCTCGGCGGTGAGGGTGAACCGGACCTCGTCGGGCTCCGGCGGCTCCTCGTCACCCGGACCGGGCACTTGGATGTCGTCGGCGAGCACGGGATCGGTCGGGGCGAGCACGGCGCCGAGGAGGATCGCCGCGGCGCCGCCCAACCCCAGCACGAGCTGACCGGCCAGGGCCATCAGCCCGATCCCGAGCGGCATCGCCACGGCGAGCAGGCGCCAGACCGCCCCCCACGACACCAGACCGGGTCGTCGTTCGAGGCTCAACCCGACCGCGACGAGCGAGATGATGACCACGAGCTCCGAGACCGCCAGCACGAGACCGTCGTCCGGCCCGGGACCGACCCGGGGGCCGCGGATCGGTTCGACGAACTCGACGGCCGCCCATCCGATCGCGACGTACAGGATCGGCAGCGTCAGCGGTCGACCGGCGAGCAGCCGAGGCAGGACGGCCATGCCGAGCAACGCCACACCGGCGAGGAACAACCAGCCGATCTCCAACGCGATGTCCTCCTCAGAACGCAGCACCGCCGAGCACGAACGCTCCGGTCATCCGGTGCGTCCGACCCGGCAGTCGGGCGCGAGGGTCTCCCCGCTCATCCGAGGTCGTCGCCCGACGCCGGGCCGCTGGGCGTGGGCATCGGGGTGGGTCGACCCCGGTCAGGGCCACCGTCGTCGGTGACGGTCGCGTCGACCGTCGGATCGGCGGCGACCGCCGAGGCGAGGTAGGCCTCGGTCACCGAGTCGAAGACCTCGTGCTCGGGGATGAGGGCGCCGACGAGCTCGACCCGACGCAGCATGTCGAGCGGCTGCGGATCGACGTTCGCGAGCAGCACGTGGATGCCCTGCGATTCGAGGTCGAGCACGACCTCCTCGAGGGCGTAGAGACCCGACTGGTCGATGACCGGGACCTTCTCGAGGTCGATGACGACCGTCTCGGACCCCTCGGGCACGCCGAGTGCGAGGTCGCGGAAGCCGGTGGCCGTGCCGAAGAACAGGGGGCCGTCGAGTTGCTTGACGACGAAGGTCGGTGCCGGGCCGTCGACGTCGAGGGCGATGATCTCCGAATCGTCGTTCTCGGGCTGCTGGAGCATGCCGAGCACGCTGCGCTCCTCGCCGAGGTCGGCGATGCGCTTCATGAACAGAACACAGGCGAGCACGACGCCGGCGCCGACGGCGACGATCAGGTCGCCGAACACGGTGATGCCGAGTACGAGCAGGAGTACGGCGCCGTCGGCCCTGGGCACGTCACGCAGGTGCTTCAGACCCTTGGTGTCGACGATGGCGAACCCGATCGGGATCAGGATGCCGGCGAGTACGGCCAGCGGGATGTCGGACACGAGGAAGCCGAGGCCGAGGAGCATGGCGAGGAGCAGCACGCCGTGAAAGGCGCCCGAGATCCGGGTGGTGCCGCCGGCGTCGATGTTCACGACCGTGCCCTTGGTGGCGCCAGCGCCCGGCAGGCCGCCGATGAGGGCGGCGGCGACGTTGCCGAGGCCCTGGCCGATCAGCTCCCGGTTGGAATCGTGGCGGTCCTTGGTGATGTTGTCGGCGATCACCGAGGTGAGCAGCGAGTCGATCGAGCCGAGGATGGCGAGGATCAGGGCGTACTCGAGGATGAGGGCCCAGGCGTTGGGGTCGACGGAGAACATCTCGCCGATCTGGAGCGCCGGGAGGCCGCTGGGGATGTCGCCGATGACGGGGACGTCGAGACCGGCGAAGCGGGCGACGAGCGTGCCGATCACGAGGGCACCGAGGGCGGCCGGGATCGCCTTCGTCAGGCGAGGCAGCAGGTAGAAGGCGGCGACGGTCACGAGACCGACCATGACGGCGGCGCCGTCGATGTTCGACAGCGGCTCGTCGATCCGGGTGAAGACCTCGAGGGTGGTCTTGGGCGAGTCCGAGCCGAGGAACGGCCAGACCTGGAGCACGACGATGATGAGACCGACGCCGCTCATGAATCCCGACACGACCGGGTACGGGAAGTAGCGGACGTACTTCGCCACGCCGACGAAGCCGAAGACGATCTGGATCACACCGGCGAGGAGGAAGGTGAGGAGGATGATGCCGAGTGCGGAGTCGACGTCGCCGGCCCGGGCGATGGCGAGGCTGACCACGGTCGCCGAGACGACCGTCATCGGGCCGGTCGGACCAGTCACCTGGGTCGGGGTACCGCCGAACAGTGCCGCCACGATGCCGGCGCCGATCGCGCCGTAGAGGCCGGCTTCGGCGCCGAGGCCCGACTGCACGCCGAACGCCAGCGCGAGCGGGAGGGCCACCACGGCGGCCACGAGTCCACCGGTCAGATCACCCCGGAGACTCCGGGTGGGTGGCAACGAACGAGTGTCGGACATGTCGTCTCCTGAATGGTTCGCCCTGCCCTACCCTCGCCGCGTCCGCTCAAACCTCCGCAGGTGGAGCGTCTCGCCGCCGTGGCTGCGACGGCATCCTCGTCCCATGCCCGAAGGCGACACCCTCCGACGCCTCGCTGCCCGGGTGACCGACGAGGTGGTCGGCGGCATGGTCGAGCGGAGCGTCTTCCGGCATCCCCGACTGGCGCTGCTCGACCTCACCGGTCGCCGGCTCCTCGACGCCGACGCGATCGGCAAACACCTCCTGTGCCGCTTCGACGACGCAACCACGCTCCACCTCCACCTCCTCATGCAGGGCCGGGTCCGCTTCGGTGGCCTCGGCGGCGTGCCACCCGAGCGCCGCCGGTTCGAGCTCCATCTCGATCGTGGCCGCATGGTCGGGGTCGACATCCCGCTCCTGCACCACGTGCCGACCGCGGAGGAGTCATCGCTGGTCGGGCACCTCGGTCCGGACCTGTGTGGCACCTACGACCACGACCGGGCGGTCGCGAACCTGGCGACCGCCGGCGACCGTCCGCTCTCCGGCGCCCTGCTCGATCAGCAGCTCGTCGCGGGGTTCGGCAACATCTACGCGGTCGAGACGCCGTTCCTGTGCGGCCTCCCGCCCTTCGCCCCGATCGGGACGCTCGACGACCTCGACGCGCTGGTCGGGATCGGTGCAGCCCTGATCCGCACCAACGCCCGCCTCGGCCCACAGAACACCACGGGGCGCCGGATGGAGCGGAGCGAGCACTGGGTGCTGTCGGGCGGAAAACGGCGATGCCCGCTGTGCGGCGAGCGTCTCCAACGCCGAAACGGTGAGCAGACGACCTGGGGTCGCCGGACGGCCTGGTGCCCGACCTGTCAGCCGAGGGACGCAACGACCGTCGATCTCGAACGGGCCCGTCGACTGCTCGCCCTCCACCCGGCCCGTCGCCTCCTCGGCGCCGATGGCCGGCTGCTCGACCGAAACCCGCCGACCGTCGTCACCCGCCGCTGAGGTCACGGCGAGCGCCACGCCACGCACCTCCCCTGCTCCCCCAGACCAACCCGGGGTTCGAGGCGACCCGGAGCGACCGAAGATCGCGATCGATTCCCGGGCCGCATCACGCTGGAGCGCAGCGCGAGCTCCAGCCTCCACCGGGGTGGAAGCCTGACGGCGAGCGGTTTCGAACGATTGGCGGTCGTCGAGAACGGGTACGGGCCCGCCGGCGGGCGTGCCCGCGCCCAGCCCCCGAGAACGAGACGAGGTCCCACGATGTCCGAACCCGACCTGAGCGCCTGCCCCTTCACCGGCTCCCGAGCCACTGGCGGGATCGGCTCCCGCCCTCGGCTCCAGGACTGGTACCCCGACCGGCTCCCCGTCGAGCTGCTCCACCGATCGACCCCGGCGGCCAGCCCGCTCGAAGCCGACTTCGAGTACCGAGCCGCCTTCACGAAGCTCGACCTCGACGAGGTGAAGCGCGACATCACCGCGCTCCTGACCTCCTCGGTCGACTGGTGGCCATCCGACTACGGCCACTACGGCCCACAGATGGTCCGGATGGCGTGGCACGCCGCCGGGTCGTATCGCATCGCCGACGGCCGAGGCGGGGCCAGTGGTGGCCTGCACCGGTTCGCCCCGCTGGCGTCGTGGGAGGACAACGGCAACATCGACAAGTCGCGTCGTCTCCTCGCACCGATCAAGCGCAAGTACGGCGCCGCACTGTCGTGGTCGGACCTGATCGTCCTCACCGGCAACTGCGCCCTCGACTCGATGGGGATGCCGACGATCGGGTTCGGTGGCGGTCGCCGCGACGAGTGGCAACCAGACGACGCCACCTGGTGGGGTCCGGAGTTCGAGATGGTCACCCGCGACGAGAGGTGGCAGGGGACCAACGGGGACGACGACTACCTGCTGCACAATCCCCTCGGCGCCACCCACCAGTCGCTGATCTACGTCAACCCGGAAGGCCCCTACGCTTCCGGCGATCCGATGGCCTCGGCCCGGGACATCCGGATCTCGTTCGGGCGCATGGCGATGAACGACGAAGAGACCGTGGCCCTGATCGCCGGCGGCCACGCCTTCGGGAAGAGCCACGGTGCGCTCTCCGCCGAGGACACCGTCGGCCCGCCGCCCGACGGCGCGCCGCTCGAGGCGATGGGCCTCGGCTGGCTCCACGACGTCGGCGAGGGCAACGCCGAGAACACGATGACCAACGGCATCGAGGGTTCGTGGACGCCGGACCCGACGACATGGGACAACACCTACCTCGAGAATCTGCTCGGCCTGGACTGGGTCGAAGCCCGCAGCCCCAACGGCGCGATCCAGTTCCACCCCGCCGACGACGGAGCGCCCCGCACGCCCGATGCCCATCGTGACGGGGTCGACCACCCTCTGATGATGATGGTCTCGGACATCGCCCTCAAGGTCGACCCCGAGTACCGGGCGATCTGTGAACGCTTCGTCGACGACCTCGATGCGCTGACGGAGGCGTTCAGCACGGCGTGGTTCAAGCTCACGCATCGGGACATGGGTCCGAAGGCTCGCTACCTCGGTCCGGAGGTCCCGGCAGGAGACTTCCTCTGGCAGGATCCGGTGCCCGAGGTCGACCACCCGGTGGTCGGCTCCGCCGAGATCGCCGAGCTGAAAGCGACGATCCTCGATCGGCTCGACATCGCCGATCTCGTGTCGGCCGCGTGGGCCTCGGCGTCCACCTACCGGATCAGCGATCGTCGCGGTGGCGCCAACGGCGCTCGCGTGGCGCTGGCCCCGCAGAACGAATGGGAGGTCAACGATCCCGAGCGTCTGTCGAACGTCCTCACCACCCTCGGGTCGATCGGCGACGAGTTCTCCGCCGGTCGTGACGACGGGATGCGGATCTCCCTCGCCGATCTGATCGTGCTCGGCGGATCGGCGGCCGTCGAACGAGCCGCCGATCTGGCCGGCACGCCCGTCGAGGTGCCCTTCCTGCCCGGACGGACCGACGCAACCGCCGAACAGACCGACGAGGCGAGCTTCGAGTGGTTGAAGCCGCGAGCCGACGGCTTCCGCAACCACCTCGAGCCGGGCTACGCCGAGGGCGTCGAGCCGGAGCGCCTGTTCCTCGATCGAGCGGCACTCCTCGGCCTCAGCGCACCCGAGTGGGTGGCGCTCACGGGCGGGCTGCGGGTCCTCGGGGCCAACAGCGGCGGCTCGACCGACGGCGTGTTCACCGACCGGGTCGGGGTGCTGTCGACCGACTACTTCACGACGCTGACCTCGATGGACCTCCGAGCCGAGGCCCGGGACGACGGCGGGTTCGATCTCGTCGAGCGCGACAGCGGCGCCGTGCGACACACCGCCACGCGATGTGACCTCGTGTTCGGCTCCAACCTCCAGCTCCGGGACATCGTCGAGCACTTCGCTGCGGACGACGGCGCCGAGCGCTTCGTGTCGATCTTCGTCCAGGCCTGGACGAAGATCATGGACGCCGACCGACACGAAGTGGGCGCCGGCCTCTGATCCAGCGCCCCGGGTCGTGTCGACGCCCGGGGGCGGACTCCGGGCGTCGTGCGGCTTCTACGGATGTCGTGCATCCGGCGAGCGACCGCCGGAGATGGCTCAGAGCCAGCGGGTCTTGCCCGAGGCGATGTCGTAGACCGCCCCGATGATCGCCACCTTGCCGTCGTCGACGAGGTGCTCGATGACCTCGCTGCGGTCGGTGATGGCGGCCATCTGGACCTTGACGTTGGCCTCGACGACGGCGTCGACGACGGCGGGATCGCCGCTCCCCGGCGTCTCCTCGCCGGTCGCGGCCTTCACGGCCGGCGCGATCTTGGCGAGCAGGCCCGTGAGGAAGCCGAGCTCCACCCCGTCACACGCTCCCTTCACCGCACCACAGGCCGTGTGGCCGACGACCGCGATGACCTTCACGCCGGCGACGGCCGAAGCGAACTCGAGGCTGCCGAGGACGTCGTCGTCGACGACGTTGCCCGCCGTCCGGGCCGCGAAGACGTCGCCGACACCGGCGTCGAGCACGGTTTCCGGCGGGACCCGGCTGTCGATGCAGCTCACGATCGCCGCCAACGGATACTGACCGTCGGCCGTGGCGCGCACCTGCGCCAACAGGTCGCGTTCGACCGTTGCGCCGGTGGCGAAACGATCGGCACCGTCGGCCAGCCACGTGATCACCGACTCGGGAGTGGCGGCGGACTGGGTGGCGGCGGTCTGGACATCGGTCATCGGCTACATCGCCTTCTGTGCGGCCGGTGATGCGTCACCGGCGGTTCGGGGGACACGACCCGTCGGACGGGTCACACGTCCGGTACCCCGGCGCCACAGCCGACAAACCCGGCTGCGGACGATCTCGCGATGAAACGACCGCCGGCGAGGCCGTGTCGTCTCGATCACCAGTCGAGGAGCACCAATCGCGTCGAGTCGCCGCCCTGCTCACCGTCGATCGTGAGCTCGGTCCGGAGCTCGACGCTCATGAACTGCTCGGTCTCGACGTCCCACTGCCCGGTCGAGATGTACTCGATCGACCACTCCGACGTGTCGACGTCCTCGAGCTCGTCCGGCGTCTCTCCGTCGCCGGTGAAGGCCATCACCGACTGGATGAAGGTGAGGAAGCTCTCGGGCGTCGGGGTCTGGCGGTACTCGACCGACACACATCCGGCGGCGTCGACCAGCTCGACGATCCCGATCTCCGAGACGGCCTCCAACGTGTCGGTCCCGAACAGATCGGGAATCGGCTCGTCGAACACGACCCGCTCCCCCACCTCGAGCTCGAACGCCTCGAACGAGTGGATCAGGCTGACCTCGTCGGCGGCGCCGAGCACGACGGCGTCGTTGTCCAGGAGGTCCCGCGATTGCTCGAACACCTCGGCCGTCTCCGGATCGACGTCGGCGAAGAAGCCGACGAGGACGTCGAAGGTCTGATCCATCGCGGTGAGGATCTCCTCGCGGTTCGTGATCTTGTCGAAGACCCGGTTCTCGTCGAGGCGGTACCCCACCCGCTGCTCCGGCAGGTCGCGGAGGGCGTCGCGGACCTGCGCGGCGAGTGACGGGGGGATCCCGACCTGGGTGAGGTCGGTGGTGCCGAGGTCCCACAGGAGCTCCACACCGTCGGCGTCGCGTGAGATCACCTCGAGAACGGCTCGGGTCGACGCCGTGCCCTCGAAGCCGCCGTCGGGGCGGCGACGCTCGGTCTCGATGACATAGAGGTGGGTGTCACCCGGAACCCACTCGGGCAGGAACCAGACCGACTCGGTGTCGGGGTCGGCGGGTGTGCAGCGCTGCGGCACGGTCGTCGTGGTCGTGGTCGGCGCCGTCGTGGTGGTCGTCGGGGCCTCCGTGGTCGTGGTGGTCTCGACCACCGTGGTCGTCGACGTGTCGACCGTCGTCGTTGTGACCGCCTCGGCAACGGCTGCCTCGGTGTTGGTGCCACCGCCACAGGCTGCGGTCAGCAGTCCGATGGCGACCAGGAGTCCGTACGTGCGATGTCCACCCATGGAGTCATCATCGGCACGTCGGCCAGCCCGCTGAGGCGCCGTCGATGCCACCACCGTCCCACCTCAGAGCGAATGCCTCGAGATGCTGCGGTCGAGATTCGCTCCGAGGTGGGACGCAGATGTGTCGGTTCCGAAGGTGTCCGGACGAGCGGCCCCGGCACCGATCAGGTGGCCGCAGCCGGCACCGCCGAACGGTCGCCGGGTCTCGGCCAGATCGCGTAGAGCAGGCCGGCGAGGATCACCGCGCCACCGATCCAGGTCGTCGCGGCCGGCGCCTCGGCGAAGAAGAGGAACCCCCAGAGGGTCGCGAGCACCGTCTCCATGGGTGCGAACAGCCCGACCTGGGCGGCCGGGATGTGTCGGGGTGCGGAGCCGAGCATCATCCGCGCCGCGGGCCCCGTGATCGCGCCCATGGCTAACAGTGCGAGCCACGCGACGAGGTCGTGCCCGAACAACTCGGCTGGTACGACGGCGAGCAGCGACATCAGTCCACCGCCGAGGCCGACCACGAGCGTCACGTCGATCTCCGGATGTCGGCGCAGCAGCACCACACCCAGGCTGTAGGCCGAGATCGCCCCGAGCGCGAGCACGTCCCCGAGCGGTGAGCCTCCACCGAACGAGCCCGACATGACGATCGTGATGCCGACGGCGGACAACACGATCCCGATCCACGTCGACGTCGACGTGCGCTCCCGCAAGAGCAGCCACGAGAACAGCGCGGCGAAGAGCGGGCCGGCGGCGATGATCACGACGACGTTGGCGATCGACGTGTTGGTCACGGCGAGCACGAAGAACGTCGTCATCAGCGCCTGCAGCACCGACGAGATCCAGAGCGGCCGGCCCTGGGCGGCGATCCGGGGCAGCGGGTTGCCGTCGCGCACCGTGGTCAGCGTCCCGGTCACGAGCACGGTGAACACCCCGACCCAGAAGGTGATGTCGAAGCCGTCGGCGTCGGCCAACCGGGCGAAGACCGACTCGGTCGAGATGATCGCCATGCCTCCGGCGGCGAGGAGGATCCCTTTCGTCGCCGTGGACTGCTGCACCATCCGGCGCACGCTAGACGTGGGCCGGGCCGGACCAGGTCTGACCTACCACGGCGGCTACTCGAAGTAGATCGATCGGCACCTCGCCACGTCGTTTTCTCTGCCGAAGCAGGCCAGCACTAGAAACGAGGCCATGACGGCCACCGAGATCGACACCCAGGCCCTTCGAGCCAAGTACCTGGAGGAGCGCGACAAGCGCCTGCGTGACGACGGCAACGAGCAGTACATCAACGTCGCCGATCTGCCCGAGTACCTCGACGATCCGCATGGCTCGGTCCCCGAGCGTGAGCCCCGCTTCGACGAGATCGACATCGCCTTCATCGGTGGTGGCTTCGCCGGTCTCGTGACCGGTGCCAAGCTCCGCGAAGCGGGCCTCGATGTCACGATCATCGAGAAGGGATCCGACGTCGGCGGAACCTGGTACTGGAATCGATACCCCGGCGCCCAATGCGACACTACCTCGTTCGTCTACATGCCGCTGCTCGAAGAGACCGGCCACATGCCGACCGAGAAGTACGCCCACGGCCCGGAGATCCTCGAGCACTCGCAGCGGATCGCTCAGCACTACGGGCTGTACGACCAGGCCATTCTCGGCACCGAGGTCACCGAGCTCCGCTGGGATGACGACGCCGGACGGTGGCTCATCCGGACCGACCGCGGCGATGAACTCCGGGCCCGCCACGTCGCGATGGGCACCGGCCCACTGCATCGCCCGAAGCTGCCGGGCCTCGAGGGCATCGACGACTACCGGGGCATCAGCTTTCACACCTCCCGATGGGACTACGACAAGACGGGCGGCGACCGATTCGGCGCGCCGATGACCGGACTCGCCGACAAGCGCGTCGGCATCGTCGGGACCGGCGCGACCTCGGTGCAGGTGGTGCCGAACCTGGCCCGAGACGCCGGCGAGTTGTTCGTCTTCCAGCGCACGCCGTCGTCGATCGACGTGCGCAACAACGCACCGACCGATCCCGACTGGTTCATGACTCTCGGTGAGGGTTGGCAGCAGCGTTGGCTCGAGAACTTCACCACGCTGCAGACCGGAGGGTTCACCGACGAGGACCTCACCATGGACGGTTGGACCGATCTGTCGAAGCGCATTCGTGATCGGATCGTCGAGGAGGTCATGGCCAACCCCGAGGAGTTCGACGGCGTCGAGCCGACCCCTGAACTCCGCGAGCGCGCTTACCACGCCTCCGACGACGAGAAGATGACCGAGATCCGCCAGCGGGTCGACGAGGTCGTCCGCGACCCTGAGACGGCCGACGCCCTCAAGCCGTGGTACCGCCAGCTCTGCAAGCGACCGTGCTTCCATGACCAGTACCTCGACGCGTACAACCGGCCGAACGTCACCCTCGTCGACACCGACGGCCAGGGTGTCGAGCGCATCACGGAGAAGGGACTCGTTGCCAACGGCGAGGAGTACGAACTCGACGTGATCATCTACGCCTCGGGCTTCGAGGTCGGCACCGACTACGCCCGACGATCCGGCTACGAGACCTACGGCCGCGACGGCGTGAGCCTGACCGAGGCGTGGGACGGTGGCATGCGGACCATGCACGGCATCCACGTGCACGGCTTCCCGAACCTCTACATCGTCGCTCCGGCTCAGGGTGCCAACCTGATCTCGAACGTGCCGCACAACTTCGTCGAGGCCGGCGCGACGATCGCCGCGATCCTCCGCCACGCCGCCGACACGGGCGCCACGAGGGTCGAGGTCACGGCCGAGGCCGAGCAGGCCTGGCTCGAGGTGCTCGGGAGCGGGCGGGCGTCGCTGCTCAACTCCGTCGACTGCACACCGGGCTACTACAACAACGAGGGCATGCTCTACGACGAGACGTCGAACTTCGCCGGGCTCGGGCACCCCGATGGGCCCATGGCCTATTTCGAATACATCCAGGGCTGGCGCTCTGACGGCGAGTTCGCCGGCCTCACCTTCGCCCCGGTGACCTGAGTTCGGGCGACCCCAGGCGTCGTGTCCTCGCTCGAGTTCCAGCAAGCACCGGGAACTCCGACGCGCCGGCTCGTCGTTGGTGACAACATCGACCCGACCGACGACGGTGGTGTGTGATGTCCGACCAACTTCGACAAGAACTCGTGGCGACCCTTCGGGCGCGGGATGCGCTGCCGGCCTCGGCGTTCGATGCGAAACTCGTGCTCAGCGAACAGATCGCTGACCTCCGCCAGCGCTTGGCCGACGCAACCCGCGCCGACCGACAAGACGCCGCCGACGAGTGGGCCGAACGAGCCGGCCGAAAAGGGAGCCACGAGGTCGATGACGAGGCAGCCGCCGCGGTCGCTGCCGCCTACATGCCCGGTGAGGGTGCCTCGGGCTGAGGCCCAGCAGCTGCGCCCACGCCGGCGACGCTCTACGTTGCCGTCATGGCCGCCTACCTCATCCTCAGCTACGACATCTCCGATCCCGATCGGTTCGCCGACTACAACCCCGGCTCGCTCCCGGCGATTCGCGAGACGATCGCAGCGCACGGTGGATCGGTCATCTTCGGCGGCCCGGCCGATTTCCTCCGGGGCGAGGGCAAGCAGAATGTGGTGGGCGTGAAGTTCCCGGATGCTGCCGCAGCGACGGCCTGGCTCGACGACCCGGCCTACGCCGAGGCGAAGGCGATCCGCCTCGAGTCGACGACCGACATCACGAGCTTCCTCATCGAGGGTCGAGACTGACAGACTCAGCCGTATGAGCCAGCCGATCCGCACAGGTGTCGCCACCCGGACCGATGACCGCGGGCGGGAGATCTCTCTCGCCTACGACGTGATGAGTGAGGGGACACATCCTGTGCTCCTCGTGAACGGTCTCGGTTCGAACCGGGTCGCGTTCCAGGAAGGCTTCTGTGCCGAGCTCGCCGCCCGCGACCTCGCCGTGGTGCGGTTCGACAACCGCGACACCGGCCACTCGAGTCGGGTCGTCGGCGATCGTCCACTGGAGGCGACCTACGACCTCGGCGACATGGCCCTCGACGCCATCGCCGTGCTCGACGCCGTCGGCTGGTCGAGTGCCCACGTGGTCGGGCAGTCGATGGGCGGCATGATCGCCCAACAGCTCGCCATCGCCCATCCCGACCGGATCAGTTCGCTGACGTCGTTCATGTCGTCCACCGGCAACAGGGAGTACGGGAAACCCACCACCGAAGCCGCCGAGGCGTTGCTGTCGCGCCCGCCCGACGATCACGAGGGCTGGATCGCACATCGACTCCAGACCGAGCGGATCTGGGCGTCGCCCGACCTCTGGGACCCCGCATGGGTGCGGGCGAAGGCCGAGTCGATGCTCGCTCACGGCGTCGACGACGACGGCACAGCACGCCAATACCGGGCCCTGCTCGGCAACGACCGAGAGGACGGCCTCCGCCGGCTGACGGTGCCCGCACTCGTCATTCACGGGACGGCCGACACGCTGCTCACGCCGTCGGGTGGTCGCCGGACCGCCGAGCTCATCCCCGACGCCCGCCTCGTCGAGGTCGAGGGCCTCGGCCACGACCTCCCCCCGGGCATGTGGGCACGGATCGCCGACGAGATCGCCGGCTTCGTATCGAGCGGCGGCTGAGATCGGGTGACCTGAGTCACGGGGCAGGCGAATCCGCCCCGGTACGAGCGCTGGAACCACGCTCTAGGGTTGGGCCACTTCGCTGCGTGCCATGAGGTGGCGGCCACGATGAGGACGCCATCGACATGAGTGACGACACCACACCGGCGACGAACGCCGTACCCGACGAGAGCGACGCCGCCGACGCGACGGCGCTACCGAACCCGATCGAAGCATCGCACGAGGAACCCGAATCCGAGCCTGCGGCCGAAACACCCGGTGCCGAGATCGAGCAGGCCGAGGAGGACACCACTCCCGAGGCGGACGACGAGGAGGCCGCCACCGGCGGCACGAGCG
>JAHDCV010000016.1:0-22550 GCA_020629695.1 Acidimicrobiales bacterium
GCCTTCTTGATGGCGTAGCCGACGGCGTCGAGCCGCACGATGTCGACCCCGGCCTCGGCGAATCGGTCGAGCACCTCGATGAGATACGCCCAGGCCGCGGGATGGTCGACGTCGATGTCGATCTGTTCGTCGGTGAAGGTCGTCCAGACCTGCCGCTCTTCCCCGGCGACCGTGTAGGTCGTGAACGGCAGCCCCGGCCGGGGCCGGTAGATCGCGGCCCGGTCGGCCTCGTTCGCCCCATCGGGGAACACACGGTCCTCGGTGAGGAACATGCCGTCGAACTCCGAGTCGGCGCCCTTCTCGAGCCAGTCGACGAAGCGGGGCGAGCGGGCCGAGACGTGGTTGACGATCAGGTCGGCCATCAACGAGCCGTGGGCACCGATCCGTCCGACGTCGGCCCACGTGCCGAGCCGAGGGTCGACCGCGGTGTGATCGTCGGGATCGAACCCCGCATCGGCCCCGTCGATCGGGTCGTAGAACGGCAGCAGGTGCACCCCACCGAAGGCCGCTCCGACGGGTCCGTCGAGGATCTCGGCGAGGCCGACGAGGTCCCCGGCGAGCCGGTCGACGTAGGTGATGAGTTGTGGGGTCGTCCCGTCGGTCACGGCGTCATGATGCCCTGGGTCGATCACGGTCCGGAGCAGGCGACGGGATCACCACCCGGCAACTTCGTCCGGTAGGCGAGCGCGCCCTCGCGGGTCGAGTCGACGAACCGGCCGGAGCCGTCCTCGATCCGGCCGCGCCACCACCAGAGACCGCCGTCCACGCTGCGCTCGACGACGATGGCATCAGCATCCGCCGCACCGTCGACCGTCACGAGGAGCTGGTTGCCATCGGCGACAACGGCGCACGCGGCGATCGGATCGGCACCACCGGGGATGGTGGCGGTCGCGGCCTCGGACCACTCCGCACCGCCGACCGGACGGATCCGGTACGAGTGGGTCGCTCCACCGACCACGGTCCGATCGGTGTACCAACCGTCGTCATCGGTGGCGATGACGACACCGTCGCGTTCGATCTCGACGTCGGTCTGCGGCCACTTCAGCACGACGAGCGCCGCCTCGATCCGGGTGATCTCCGGCGCCGGTGCACCACCGACGGTGCGATCCTCGCACTCGGCGGTGTCGGTGACGGCGGCGCCGACCACGGCACTCACCTGGTACTCGAGCACACCCGGCCGGTCGGCGTCGGTCCATGCCCGCTGCTGACCGTCGACCGAGGCCCGCCAGAACCAGGTCCCACCGTCGACCCGCCGTCGGATGACCCAACGGGTCGGGTCGGCACCCTCACCGAACTCGACCTCGATGGCCGCACCGTCGCGAGTGAAGCCGCACACGCCGACCGTCACCGGCGTCTGGAGATCCAGCGACCGGTTGCCGGCGGCGTCGACCGCGACGACGGTGAAGTCACGAGAGAGCTGTGGCGCATCGCCGACGGCCCAGGATCGTTCGGTCGTCGTGGCGACGCGGGTCGCTCCCGACCAGATCTCGTAGTACGCCACACCCGTGTCGTCCGACGCCGGACCCCAGTGCAGCACGGCGATGCCGTCCCGGGTGCGCACGGCCTTCCAGGGTGGCGCCGTCGGGTCGTTCGTGTCGGCCGCCGGAGCGGCCGGCGTCGCGGCCGGCAGGGTGGTGAGCACCTGCACTTCGGCCAGCGACAGCCGCGCGGAGTTGTTGAAGAACCGCAGGTAGCGCATCTGCTCGGCGATGGGGTACGTCTCGATCCGGGGACCGTCCGGGTTGAACTTCTCGCCGGTGTAGACCCGGTTGCCGGCCATCGCCGGGAGGCTCGCACCCGAGATCGGCGAGGTGTTGTGGTACGCCCGGAGTCGGTTGTTGGTCTCGGCCCAGCTGGCGTCGGTGCGGGGGTACATCACGAGCTCGTCCACGTGCACGACCGAGCCGAGATCGATCCCCCACCACGGCCGGTCGATCGGATCGGGGTCGAGGTCGCCACGGAAGAGCGAACCACCGTCGATGTCGCCATTGGTGTCACCGTCGATCGCCAACTCGGGACCGTGGCCGTCGACAGGCGTCGACGACGACACGGTGCCCGACGGCGCCACGTTCACGCGACGACCGATCCGGACGGGCGCCGACACATCCGACAGGGGACCGAGGTTGCCCGCCGGGTCGAAGGCGGCCACCTGCCAGACATACGTCGACCGCTCGGGGAGCAAGACGTCCGAGTACGACGTGCCCGAGGTCCTGGCGACCGGCACACCGTTGCGGAACACGACGTAGCCGACCTGGCCGCCATCGTCGCTCGATGCGCTCCAGCGAAGGTCGATCGTGGCCCCTCGTTGCGAGGTCGTCGGTGTGCCGGGTTCGGTCGGCGGCGTCGTGTCGGTGCCCGCCGGGCCGGGCAGCGTGTCGCCCGCACCTCGTCCCGCCTGCGGGCAGAACCGCAGCAGGCTCCACGCCGGCACGTTGACCTCCGCGGGGCTCACCCAGGAGCTCAGGTTGCCACCGGCCCAGAGGCAGCCGTCGGTGGCGAGCGCAGCAGCCCAGCCGCCGGCGCCGCCGCGGGAATCCACCGTCGGACTCTCGACCTCGGTGAGCGTGACCGGATCGATCACCCGGTGGTATCGGTTCAGCACGCCGGGGAACTCCTCGGAGCCACCGCTCGAGCAGTGGCAGCCGATCACGATCCGATCGCCGACGACATCGACCGACTGGCCGTCGTTGGAGATCACCTTGTCGGCGAGGATCGTGCCGTCGACCGTGGACAGTGCCGCCCAGAAGTGTTTGGCCCCGGCGACGAACACGGTGTCGCCGACCACGGCGAGCCCGTTCACGGCGCCGCAGTTCGCACTCCAGCCGTCGGTGCAGCGGTTGTGCGGGAATCCGTGGTTCCAACCGTTCACCACCGCACCGGTTGCCCGGGTGAGGGCCACGAGGGTCTCGGTGTCTTCGACGCCGTTGACCGAGCTGAAGTAGCCACCGACGAACACCCGCCCGCCCGAGGCGATGCCGATCCCCCAGCCACCGCCGCCTTCGAGCCTGGGTGTCCAGCTCGCATCAGCGACGCCGGTGCCGAGATCGATCCTCGTGAGGCCGGACGCCGTGATCCTGCCCTGGCCGGTGTCGACCGAGGTGAACGAGCCGGTGAGGTGGAGCTGGCTGCCACGGAGTGCGCCGGCCCGCATGATGCCCTCGCCACCCAGATCGACCGAGACCGAGGTGTCGACGCGGCCGGTCGCGACGTCGATGACCGCCAGGCCTTCGGTGCCGGGCACCGAGTTCACGGACGAGAACTCGCCGATCAGCGCCGCACGGCCGTCGCCCAGATCCAGGATGTCGTACACGGGACCGTCGGTCTGCGTCGAGAACCACGGGACGTACTCGCCCGTGTCGGGGTCGAACGCCGCCAGATAGGGCCGCCCGATGCGTTCATAGGTGGACCGATCGCGGACATGGGTGAACGCCCCGCCGACGAGCATCAGGCCACCGACCTCCTCGATGGCCCACACCTCGGACCGAATCGTCGTCGACCGGTTGGGGTCGAGTCCCTCCACACCGTCGCCGAGGGTCGGGGTGGAGTCCCACCGTGCCCCGGGGTCGGGCTCGGCAGCGGCCGGCGACACCGGAGCGGCGGACAGCAGAGTGGCCGCCAGCCCGAACGCGAGCAGCAGAGCGATTGGTGAGCGGGAGCGCATCCCCGCGTCATCGGGCGGTTTCCCACCCGACCTGAGACCGGGTGTCGAACGATCCCTGGCCCCTGGTCGGCGATCCGAGCACGCCGCTCGGCCTGCAACGGCTCGACCGAACGGCCGGACGACCCACCGCTCGGCCTCGGCGGCTGACCTCGGATCAGTCGAGCCACGCCGCCTGCATGGCGACGAGCTCATCGAGCAGCTGCGGGTGTGCCGCTGCGATCGGCGATCGTCGTGCCGCGTGGTCGAGCACGACCAGGTCCCGACCCCGGCCGTCGACGATGCCCGCGCCGGCCTCGATCAGGACCAGCATCGCACCGAGGTAATCCCACGGTCCGTGGTGCGAACCGATCTCGACGAACCCGTCGAAGCGGCCCACCGCGATCGAGCAGAGATCGAGTGCGGCGGCCCCGTACTGGCGGAACTGCGCCCACGGGCCGGCCTCGGGCGGCAGGCCCGAGAACGACAGGATGGCGTCGGCCATCGGCATCGGCGGGCGCATCGTGGCCGCACCGTCGTCGAGCTCGACCCCACCACCGCGGATCGCGGCGTATCGCTCCCCGGTCGCCAGGTTGGTGACCACAGAGGCCAGCGGGCCGGCCGCATCGACCGCACACAACGATGCCGCGAACCACGGCAGGCCGAGTGAGGCATTGGTCGACCCGTCGACCGGGTCGACCACGACGGTGATCTCACCGTCTCCGGTCAGCCCCGACTCCTCCGACAACACCCGGAATCCGTCGGCCAGCAGCGGCTCCAGCATCACCTCGTCGGCGACGATGTCGTGGTGGTACTGCGACTCGTGGGCGACACCCGCCAGACCCCAATCGTCCAGCTCGCCGAGTGCGTCCAGCAGCTCGTCGGTCAGCTCGTCGAACCGCCGGATGATCGCCTCGGGTTGCATGTGCCGGACGGTACCCGGCGACGAGGTGGCACGACCCCGCAGACGTGGCAGGCTTGGGTGTGGCCATCATCGACGTTCCGGGTTTCGTCACCGAGTTGAAGGACCATGCTGCGGATCACGGGTTCCACGTGCACGACGAACGACACTTCGTCGAGACGTACTCGATGCGGCAGGCCTTCGAGGTGGATCTCCACCCGGAAGCCGCGTGCGGTGGCCCGCTCGACCTCCACCTGACCCTGGAACTCGAACCGCGCACGATGCTCGCGTTCGAAGACACCATGCTCGACCTCGGCGAGGAGGCCGACCCACCCACGGGGTTCGCGATGCCACTCACCTTCACCTGGGTGATGCCGCCGCTCGTGGCCGGGCCGGACCTGCTCCTGCTCGCCACCGATCTGGCTGGCGTGGGCGGGCCCGACCTTCCGCTCCAGATCTCCGCCATCGACTCGACCGCCGAGGTCACCGATGCACCCCAGCGCACCCTGTCGATCACCGCCCGGATCGAGATCGAGCTCGGCGAGGTGTTCCTCCACCGCGAGTCACTGTGCGAGGTCTTCGATCGTTGTCACGCCGTGAGCGAGTTCCTGCTCGACCGCTCCCCCATCTGGCTCGACGAGACCTACTGATCACCTCACCGCCGCCGACGGAGTCTTGATGCCCGACTTCCTGGATCTCCCGGACGGAACCTCCGATGCGCTCGCCCGCATCGCGCTGATCCTCGTGCTCGTCATCGTCGTGCGCTGGGTGGCTCGGCGAGCGATCAACCGATTCACCGACGACCTCGCCGCCCGGACGCCCGTCGCCGGCACCCGACGTCGCGCCGGGGCGGAACGGGACCGCCAACGCACGATCACGATCGGGCGGGTCCTGTCCGGTCTCGTCTCGATCACCGTCCTCGTGGTCGGCACACTGCTCGTGCTCGGCGAGGTCGGCATCACCCTCGGACCGTTGCTGGCCGGCGCGGGCGTGGTCGGGGTCGCGCTGGGTTTCGGGGCGCAGTACCTGGTGCGCGACATCATCGCGGGGCTCGCCATCCTCATCGAGGATCAGTTCGGCGTCGGCGACGTGGTCGACGTCGGACCGGCCACCGGCACGATCGAGACGGTCAGCCTCCGAGCAACCCGGCTTCGTGACGTCAACGGCGTGCTCTGGGTCGTCCCGAACGGCGAGATCACCCGTGTCGGGAACTACTCCCAGCTGTGGGCTCGAACGGTGCTCGACATCGGCGTCGCCTACGACACCGATCTGGACCGTGCGAAAGACATCATCCTCGACGCCGCCACCGAGCTCTGGCAGGAGCACATACCCAACGCCACCATCCTCGAACAACCCGAGATGTGGGGCGTCGAGGATCTCGGCGACTCGGCCATCACGCTGCGGCTCGTCCTGAAGGTCGAGCCGGCCGAGCAGTGGACGACGGCCCGGATCATGCGCGAGCGCATCAAGAAGGCGCTCGACGCTGCGGGTATCGAGATCCCGTTCCCGCAGCAGGTCGTGCACCTCGACCCGGGGCCGGCTGATCCCGATCGTTGACGCTCAGAAGCCGTAGAGCCGCGCCGGATTGTCGACGAGCACCAGCTGGCGCACCTCGGGTGTCGGCAACCAGTCGAGCGTGAGGGCGCGGATCTCGTCGACCGTGAGCGGGTCGGCCTGACCCGGGTGGGGCCAGTTCGTCGCCCACAACAGCCGATCGGGGTGGCGCTCGACGAGCACACGGGCGAGGGCCGTGACGGCGGGATAGCGCGGCGCTCCGTCGTGGGTCGACTCGTACGGCGCCGACAGCTTGACCCAGCACCGCCCGGTGTCGACCAGGGAGAGCAGCGCGGCGAACGCCTCGCTCTCGGGTTCGGGCGGCGGCATGAACCGGCCCACGTGATCGACCACGATCGGCGTCGGTAGCGCGAGCAGGCCGTCGATCCTGTCGGGCAGCAGATTGCCGTCCATCTGGAGCTGAACATGCCATCCGAACGGGGCGATCCGCTCGGCGACCGGCGCCATCGACGGCCAGTCGAGTGCACCGCCGGGCAGCATCTGGAAGCGGGCACCCCGGGCCCCCGACGCATCGAGACGCTCGAGCTCCGAGATCGGCGTGTGCTCGTCGACCACGACGACGAGGCGGGCCCGCTCGCCGACGCGGGAGGCCGCTTCGAGCTGCACCGTGTTGTCGAGGCCGTAGGTCGTCGGTTGCACGATCACCACACGGTCGAGCCCCAGCTCCCGCTGCACCATCCGGTAATCGGCGACGGAGGCGTCGGGAGGCGTCATGGTCGCCGTGGCGGCCGTCGGGAACCGACCGTCGTACACGTGCATGTGGGTGTCGCACGCTCCCGCCGGGAACGAGATCCCGCTCACCTGGCCGACCACCAGGTGCGCAGCCGGTGCGCATGATCCACATTGACCGTGCGGGGCGGCACGGACCCGGCGAGCATCGCGGCGATCTGCTCGACCGAGCTCCGAGCCTGGGCATCGGCGTTCTCGGGAGTCAAGCCGCCGAGGTGTGGCGTGGCGACGACGCCGGCACGTGCCGCGAGCGCCATCGACGGGCGTTGGTCCGCAGCTCGCCCCACATCCATCGCGAGACCCCCGAGACGCCCGCGGTCGAGCGCCGCCGCGACGGCTGCCTCGTCGAGCAACTCGCCCCGGCTCACGTTCACGAGCACCGCCCCCGGCCGCATCCGTTCGAGCGCCGCCGCATCGATGAGGTTCTCGGTCTCGGGGGTCGAGGCGGCCAGGGGCATCACGATGTCGGACCGTCCGAGCAGCTCGTCGATGGCGCAGGCCTCGAATCCGTCGGCGCTGGCATCGGAGTAAGGGTCGGCGACGAGCACGACGAGCCCCATGGCACGCAGGATCGGGGCGAGGTGCCGGGCGATCACGCCGTACCCGATGATGCCGACGGTCTTGCCCAGGAGTTGGAACCCCGGCCGCTGCGGCGGCTCGATGCCGGCGCGGTAGTCCACCGTCGAGTCACTGAGCCCACGGGCCACGTCGAGGAGTAGGCCGAGGGCGAGCTCCGCGGTCGAGGGGACGAAGCTCTTGTCGGCGTGGCCGACGAGCACACCGGCCGCGCTGGCGGCGTCGACATCGATCGTCGAGATGTCGACCGCCGTCCTCAGAAACGCGAGCAGCTCCGGGATCGCCGGGAACACGGCGGCCTCACCAGCGGTCGCTCGATGGGCAACCACGACATCGCACCCGGTGGCGTGTTCGATCAACTCCGACGTGGTCAGATCACGGTCGAGCGGATTGGTGACGACCACGACGTCGTCGAGCGCCTGCAGCTCCGGAAGCGCCCGCCCGTAGTAGGCGACCAGGTCTTCTGGATTGTGCGTGAGGAAGATCCGCATATGACTCGACAGTGTGACATCGGCGACACTGGATCGATGACCGCCGAGCTGATCTCCTCCGTCGATGCCGCCTCCCCCGAGTGGATGACCACGGTCCTCCGGGGCAGTGGGGCGATCGACGACTCGACCTCGGTCGCCTCCGTGACCGCCGAGTCGCTCGGCGACGGTGTCGCGCTGCTCAGCCTCTTGTTCCGGCTCTCGCTCACCTACGACGGCGGCGAGGGGCCGGCGACCGTGGTCGTGAAGTTCCCGACGCTCGATCCCCTCCAGCGTGGCACCGCGGACGTGCTCGGGCTGTACGGCCACGAGATCGGCTTCTACAACGATCTCGCCTCCACCGCACCGTTCCGCATCCCCGGCTGCCACCTCGCCGCGCAGGCCGAGGACTCCACCGACTTCGTGCTCGTCATGGAGGACCTCGGACATCTCGACCCGATCGATCAGATCGACGGCGTGCCGTTCGACATCGCCCTCGACGCGATGGACACCCTCGCCGGCTTCCATGCCCAGTGGTGGGAGCACGACGACCTGCCATCGATGCAGGCGACCTACCCGCTCATCGACAACGACCTCTATCGGGCCGCACTCCCGGGTGTCTTCGCGGGCGGCTGGGAGAACTGCGTCGCCGAATGTGGCGACGCCATGGATCCCGCCATCCGGGAGTTGGGCGACCGGTGGGGTGAGCTCGTGCCGTTCCTGCTCGCGTCGATCGGCAGGTCGCCGATCACGCTGCTGCACGGCGACTTCCGGGCCGACAACCTCCTGCTCGACGGCGGCGAGATCTGTGTCATCGACTTCCAGATCATGGGTCAAGGAGCACCGATGTACGACGTCGGCTACTTCTGCGCCCAGTCGATGGCCACCGAGACCCGGACCGGGCGCGATCGGGAGCTGATCGACCGGTACCTCTCGGGCCTGGCGACCCACGGTGTCGACCTCGACCGCGATGCCGCCTGGGATCGATACCGCATCGTGCTCGTGCACTGCTTCATCTACGGCGTGTCGTCGTTCCAGGCCTTCCCCGAGCTGCCCGAGCGTGGGCAGAAGCTGATGCTCGCGATGTTCGAACGTTCCGCCGCGTCGATCCTCGACACCGGGGCCCTCGAACTGCTTCCCCGGTGACGTTTGTGGTGCGATGATGCAGGGATGACCAATTCGGCGTTGCTCCACTCCTTCTCGATGCCGGCGAAAGCCGAGTCGGACTTCATCAACATCGTGCGGGCCGAGGGTTCCTCGCTCTGGGACGACACGGGCAAGCGCTACATCGACGGTCTCGCCAGCCTGTGGTACTGCCAGGTGGGTCACGGCCGCCCGGAACTGCTCGATGCGATGCGGGCGCAGATGGAACAGCTCGTGAGCTTCCACACCTTCGACCCGTTCACGAACGGGCCCGCCGGAGAGGTCGCCGACCTCATCGCGTCGAAGTCACCACATCCGGACGGCCGCGTGTTCCTGGGCTGCTCGGGATCGGAAGCCGTCGACTCCGCCCTGAAGATCGCCCGTCTGGTCCAGCAGCGCCGCCATGGCGGCACCGTCGCCGAGCCCGCCGATCGCCAGATCATCGTCCGCCGCACCCGCGGCTACCACGGCACCAACTTCGGCGGCACGACCGCGCAGGGGCTCCATCTCAACCGTGAGGGCTACGGCGACCTCGTGCCGCACTTCGTCGAGATCCCGGGCGACGACATCGAGGCCGCCGCGTCGGTCTTCGCCGAGCACGGCGAACGCATCGCCGCGCTCATCACCGAGCCGATCCAGGGCGCCGGCGGCGTGCACCCGCCGGTCGAGGGGTACCTCGAGGGCCTGCGACGGTTGTGCGATCAGAACGGCTCGTTGTTGATCTTCGACGAGGTGATCTGCGGGTTCGGTCGGACCGGCTCGTGGTTCGGCTCGCAGACCTTCGGTGTCACCCCCGACATGATGACCTTCGCCAAGGGGGTGTCGTCCGGCTATCAGCCGCTCTCGGGTGTGATCGTGAGCCGTGAGATCTCGGACGAGCTCGAGTCACCCGAGTTCCTCCTGCGCCACGGCTACACCTATTCGGGCCACCCGATGTCGGCCGCGGCCGGCATCGCCAACATCAACGTGATCGAGAACGAGGGGCTGGTCGACCGGGCGAACCGCATCGGCGAACGCATCACCGCCGCTGCGTCGGCGATGCAGGCCGATGGTCTGATCACCGGCTTCCGCGGTGCCGGCGCACTCTGGGCGCTCACCGTCGACGGCGATGCCGCCGAGCTGAAGAGTCGGCTGATCGAGGACGGGCTCGTCCTCCGAGGCGTCGACGACTGGCTCGCGATCTGCCCGCCGCTGGTGATCTCCGATGCGGACCTCGACGAGATGCTCGACATCATCCAGGCCCGACTCCAGAACGGCTGACGGCTTCCGGTCAGGTCACCAGCCGAGCGATCAGGGCGAGCCCCGACGCGCTCAGCACCACCAGCACCAACCGATCGAACGTCGGGCCCGACAGCCGTCGGCGCACGCGTGAGCCGACCCAGATGGCGGCGAGCGAACTCGGGATGGCGAGCACCGCCAGACCGACGCGCCCGTCGAAGCCACCACGCAGCGCCAACACGACGATCTGCACCGCACCCGTCACCCCGAACGCCGCGGCGATCGAGAAGATGTAGGGCGCCTGAGCGAGCCGGTAGCACTGGAACCACGGGGCGACGATCGGCCCGGAGATGCCGATCCCGCCCTGGAACAACCCCGTCGCCGCGCCGGCCACAGGGGCGAAGCGGGTGGCGGTGGCCGGCGGGATCATGAGGTCCGGTTGGCGGATCTTCTGCACGACGAAGACGAAGATCGCGACGGCGAGCACGGCCCGCAACGCGTCGGGTGGCACCGCGAGCAACACCCAGACCCCGACGACCGCAGCCGGGACACCAGCGGCCAGGAACCTCGGCAGATCACGGGTCTCGGGGATCGATGCCCGCGTTTCGATGCACAGCACCAGATTGCTGAGGAGGTTCGGCAGAGCGACCAGCACCACCGCCTCTTCGACCGAGAGGAACAACGAGACGATCGGAACGGCCACGAGCGGATGGCCCATGCCGGTCACGCCCTTGACGAAGCCCGCGAGCAGGGTCGCACCGACCACGATCAGCACTTCGACACCGGTCACCGTGGGACCCTAACGACTAGCGTCGGGTCATGAGCTCGACGCTGACCCTGCCCATCGCACCGTTCGGCTCCACGGGCCACGACTCGACCCGGGTCATCTTCGGTGCCGCCGCGCTCGGCGGGATGAGTCAGGAGCGGGCGGACGCGACGATGGCGACCGTCCACGCCGCCGGCATCAACCACATCGACACCGCCGCGTCGTACGGCGCCAGCGAGGACCGCCTGGCCCCGTTCCTCGCCGACCATCGCGACGAGTACTTCCTCGCCACCAAGACGGGCGAACGATCGGGCGCCGCCGCCCGGGCCCAACTCGAGACCTCACTCGTCCGGATGGGGGTCGACCACGTCGACATGATCCAGCTCCACAACCTCGTCGACCCCGACGATTGGTCGACGGCGTTCGCGCCGGGTGGCGCCGTGGAGGCGCTCGCCGCCGCTCGGGACGAGGGGCTCACGCGCTTCATCGGCGTGACCGGTCACGGACTCGACGTCGCGGCACGTCATCAGCAGAGCCTCGACGCCTTCGCCTTCGACGCGGTGCTCCTCCCCTACAACCACACCATGCGGGCGTTCCCCGAGTACCGCGCCGACGTCGAGACGCTGCTGGCCTCCTGTGCCGAGCGCGGCGTCGCGGTGCAGACCATCAAGTCGATCGCCCGACGGAACTGGGCGGATCGAACGGTCGGCCACTTCTCCTGGTACGAGCCATTGACCGACGCCGACCCGATCGACCGAGCGGTCCGCTACGTCCTCGGCCGGAGCGATCTGTTCCTCAACACGAGCTCGGACGCTCGGCTCCTGCCGCTGCTGCTCGACTCGGCCGCACGCGCCGAACTCGGCGATGTTCCGACCGACGCGGAGATGGACGCCGATGTTGCGGCCCTCGACATGGCGCCGCTGTTCGACGAGGCGAATCGCAACGAGATCTGAGCCGGACGAGGCCTACAACCAGCCGGCACCGATGGCGCCGAAGGCCAGCACACCGATCACGAGTCGGTACCAGCCGAACATCTCGAAACCCTGCTGCTGGAGCCACCCCACCATCCACCGCACCGCCGCGACGGCCGACACGAAGGCCACGACGATGCCGATGACCGGGGTGCCCCAGCCGAAGGTGTCGATGACGAGCTCACCCGACTGCGCACCCTTGTAGACCGTGGCACCGAGCAACGTGCCGAGCCCGAGGATGAACGAGAACTCGACCGCGGCGGCGAGCGACAGACCCACCAGCACCGCGGCGAGGATCGTGACGAGGCTGCGACTGGTGCCGGGCATCATCGCGAGACACTGGACGAAGCCGATCACGAGTGCCTGGCGGACGGTGATCTCCGACAGCGCCTGTCCGGCCTGACGGATCCGCCCCGTCCGGGACAACCAGATCACGACGAGACCACCGACGAACCAGGCGATCGCGATCGTCGTCGGGCTGAAGAGCTGCTCTTCGATCCACTCGTCGAACAGCACGCCCAGGACGGCGGCGGGCATGAAGGCGACGAGGGCCCCGATCAGGACGGTGCGACCTTCCTCGTCCCGGCCGAACAGGCCGGCCAACATCTGGGTGAGACGGCTCCAATAGAGGACGACCACGGCGAGGATCGCCCCGGCTTGGATGATGATCGCGTAGGCGTCCAGTGCTTCATCGGAGGTTTCGGTACCGCCGAGTCCGAGCAGCTCGTTGGTCACGAGCAGGTGTCCGGTCGACGACACGGGCAGGTACTCGGTCAACCCCTCGACCAGGCCGAGGACGACGGCGGCGAGCACGCTCAGATCGTCCGGGGCCGACGCCGGCCGGGCGATGGCGATCATGACACCGAGCACGGCGAAGGTGATCGCCGCCGCGCCCAGGGCACGGGAGGGCGTGAGCCACGACGAGTCGGTCGCGGGCGCGTGGGAGTCGGCGGTGGTCTGCTTCACGACGGTCCTGTCGGCGAGCGGGCGGGTGCCGTGAGGATAGGTTCTGCGCCATCGCCGCATCGGAACCCCACCTGTTCGACCACGTGCGTGACGCCGTCGAGTCGATGACGCCGGACGGACTCGGCGATCTCCACTGCCGGGTTCACCGACGCGGCATCAAGATCTGGTTCGGCACGTCGACGCCGCCGAGGGCCCACTACGAGGCCCAGGTCCTGCCGCTGCGGCTCGCTCCCGGCGGAGCGGGACGTCGGTCCGCATTGGAGATCGGCTTCCACGCCGAGTATTCGAAGGAGCCCGAGAACGAGGCCGAGCTGCAGGTGCTGGAAGCGGCATCGGAGACCTGGCGCCGCGAGCTGGGCGACGAGGCCGTCGCCGGGGCGTTCCTGGGTCGGGACAGCTGGCGCCGACTCAGCGAGGTGTGGTTCGACGACGACCTCGACGACCCCGACTTCGGCTTCGAGATCGCCAGCCGCCTGGTCGACTACGTGTCGGTGCTCGAACCGGTGCGACTCGCGGCGACGAACGCCGGCCAGGGCGCCCGCCGCTGACGCCACGAGAGCCGACGGGCCGAGACCGCGGCGAACGGGCCGCGCCCGGCACCCTCGACCGCACGGGCGAGCGCGACGACCGCCGCCGGATTCGTGGGCTCGTGGCCCGGATCCAGGGCGGTGGCCGTCAGGTGGGCCCGCACGGCGACCGCGGCGACGACCGACCCGAGGGAGCGGGCACCGTCGGGTGTGATGATCTCCCGATCGGGACCATCCAACGCACCGACGAGCGCGTCCACCCGTGCCCGAGCCAACGTGACCAGATCGTCCGTCGCACGATCCGCGATGGCCGCCGCCCCCGTCCGCACACCGTCGCGGGCTTCCGCTGCCGTGGGCATCACCCGTGGCGGATCGCCGACGAGCCGCCAGACCCACTGGAGCTCGGCCACGAACCGGAGGAAGACACCGGGGGCCTCGGAGTGGCCGGCCGTGGCCCGCTCGATCGCGGTCCAGGCGTCGCGGAGTTCGCGACGAACGACCGGAAACGGCGTGGGCGGTTGATGGGGCACCGTCCTAGCCTGCAGGCGTGAGCGCAGAATTGGAAGACGGCCTGAACACGACCATCGACTTCGGCAAGATCGCCTCGATCGGTGCCGCCGGTCACCAGGTCGTCCCCGTGGTCCTCCAGGAGGCCGACACCGGCGAAGTGCTGTTCATCGGCTACGCCAACGAGGACGCGTTCCGCCAGACCCTCGAGGTCGGCGAGGCGGTCCTCTACTCCACCTCTCGCAACACGATGTGGCACAAGGGTGCAACCTCGGGCGACACCCTGAGCGTGGTCGAGGTCCGCATCAACTGTGAGCAGAACTCGTTGCTGTACCTCGTGCGACGCAACGGCGGCGGCGCGTGTCATGCAACCGACGAGCACGGCAACACCCGTCCGGGGTGCTACTACCGCACGATCGTCGACGCCGAGACGCTCGCCTGGACCTGATCCGGTCCGCCGGTCACCAGATGACCGGTTCATGACAGTGCGGTGACGCCGGGACACCGTGGCCGGCGCGCGTCGTCTGACCCGGCATGGACCATCGACTCCGGGCGGCTCTCGCCCTCGCGCTGACCCTCACCCTCCTGCTCGCCGCGTGTAGCGGGGGTGGCGACGACTCGGCCACCACGTCGGACGCCGCCGAGGAGGCGTCGCCCGTCGCGGCAGCCGGCGCGCTCGTCGAGTCGACGGCCCCGTCCACCACGATGGTGTTCGACGCCGGCGAGGCCGAAGAGGCCGACACCGAGCGAGCCGCGACGGGTTCGGCGGTGCCGGCGCAGGGCGAGACCTCGGCGCTCCAACCGGTCGACACCGGCCGGAAGTTGATCTTCCGGGCATCGACCGACGTCGGCGTCGAGGATGTCGATCGAGCGGCCGGTGAGGCACTCCAGACGATCGAGGGGCTCGGTGGCCTGCTCTTCGGGCAGGAGACCACGAGCGACTCGGGCCTGACGACCACGCTCGTGTTCAAGGTGCCGCCGGATCAGTTCCAGACGGCGCTCGCCCGCCTCGGCGGGCTCGGTGAGGTCTGGTCGCAGACGGTGACGACCGATGACGTCACCGAGCGTGTCGTCGACCTCGAGTCCCGCATCATCACCGCCGAAGCCTCGGTCGAGCGCCTGCGGGCCTTCCTCGCCGACGCATCGGAACTCGAGACGATCGCACAACTCGAACGGGAGCTCCTCCAACGTGAGACCGACCTCGAGCTGCTCCGTGGGCAGGTTCGCACCCTCGAGAACCAGGTCGCCCTCGCGACCATCACGATCCGCTTCATCGAGGACCTGCCCGGACCAGCGATCAGCGTCACCGAGACGGCCTACCCGGGGCACGATGAGGGACTGACCTGTCCCGGATCGGACGAACTGGTCGTCGAGCACGAACAGGAGGTCACGATCTGTCTGACGGTGCGGAATGTCGGCGACGTCACCTTGGCCGATGTCGAACTCCGCGACGAGGTGCTCGACATCGGGGTCGACGACCTCGTCCTCGTCGATGGCGACGTCACGACGCCGTTCGAGCCCGGCGACACCCGGACCTACGTGGCCGAGCGGGCCCTCACCGAGACCCTGCGGACCCAGGTCCGGGCGACCGCGGTGCCGGTCGACGGTGACGGCCGCCCGCTCGGACTCGCCCGAGCGACCGCTCGAGACGAATTGACGATCCTCGTCGAGGAACCCACCGAAGCCCCCGGGTTCGACGACGGCCTCGATGCCGGTCTGTCGACGTTGGCCGCGGTCGGACGAACGGTCGCCGTCCTGCTGGGATTCGTGCTGCCGTTCATCTGGCTCGTTCCGGTGGTGTGGTTCGTGGTGCGCCGGCTCCGCAGGCGATCGGCCGAACGCGCCGCGGCCGTCGAGGCCCGTCGGATCGCCGCGACGCCACCGCCGCCGGCGCCACCTGAGCCACGAGACCCATGAGCGGGTCTCCGATCGACTCATCAATTCTGGGGGCCCTTGCGCCGATACCCGAGGAAACGTCTAGATCGGAGCACCCCGCATGCCCCCCGGCGGAGTCGACCATCGTCTCTTCGAGCGCTTCTCACTGGACCCCGCACCACCGGTGCGGGTGTCCTACGTGCGGCGCGGCGCGCTGCGAACCAAACGGGTACAGCTCGACGGCTTGCTGAGTGATCTCTCGCTCGACGGCGCCGCCATCGAACTCGCCGAGTGGAAACCCAGCGACGGCGGCGACCTCACGATGCACCTCGGCTCCTCGTCGAGCCCGATCGAGTTGCGATCGATGTCGCGACGACCCGACGGCTCGTTCCGGCTCCACGTGCGGTTCCGCAACCCGAGTGCCGACTTCCGCGACCGCGTCCAGACGTTCGCCGACCACATGGCCGAGCAACGTCGAGAGCACCTCGCCCGAGCACGCCACGCATGGGCGGCCACGGAATCGGCAGCCGAAGTCCGCAGCTTCTGAGCGACCGGTCGAGCGTGGTGGGCCAGGTGGGGATCGAACCCACGACCAAGGGATTATGAGTCCCGCGCTCTGACCACTGAGCTACTGGCCCGGGGGTGCGTGCTGTGCGCCGACGGTCAACCGACGAGTCGCAGCACGTCACGTATCAACAGCGCCGTGACGAACACGAGCAGTACGCCGGCCAGAGCGGCGTACTGCCAGCGACGGGGATGATCCGAGCCGAAGAACTTCCGGAGCGAGTACGTCACCGACACGATCGCCACGAGCGACAGTGCGATGCCCAGTGGAGCGTCGACCGCCGCAGCGAAGCCGAGAACCGGAACCACGAACGGGATCAGCACGTAGGTCAACGTGCACCGGATGGCCGAGATCAGGATCGACTTCTGGAAGGCGGACTGCGCCTCCTCGTTCGACTCGGACGCGGCATCGTCGATCCGGAGGACCTTGCGCATGAGCAGGTCACCGTTGGAGCGGTCCGGCATCGGCCTGGTCTCGGTCAGCACCCGTCCAGGCTACCAAAACGACAAACGCCGAGGTCGTCGACCTCGGCGTTGTTGGCTCGGGGGGTGGGGATCGAACCCACGACCTGCGGATTAACAGTCCGACGCTCTGCCAGCTGAGCTACCCCCGAAAGGCGATTGCGGACGATAGCAGAACGCGACGGCTGTCCCATCACTTTCGGGGTCAGTCGAGGTAGTCCCGCAGACGATCCGACCGGAGCGGATGGCGCAGCTTCGCCAGGGTCTTCGATTCGATCTGGCGGATCCGTTCACGTGTCACGCCGAAGTCCTTGCCGACCTCCTCGAGCGTCCGAGGACGACCATCGGTCAAGCCGAATCGGAGCGCCACCACTTCGGCCTCACGCTCGTTCAGATCCTGGAGGACGTCACGTACGGCTTCGGCGAGCAACTTCCGTGCGGCGATGTCGAGTGGCGCCGCCCCCTTGTCGGCGATGAAGTCCGCCATCGACGTGTCGTCCTCACCACCGATGGGCGTGTCGAGCGACAACGGGTCCTGGGCAGCGATCTGGAGGATCTCGGCCACCTTGTCCGGCGACATCGAGACCTCTTCGGCCAGCTCGTCGATCGTCGGCTCACGCTCGAGCTGTTGCAGCATCGCACGCTGGGCCCGCACGACCTTGTTGATCGACTCCACCATGTGCACCGGCACCCGGATCGTGCGGGACTGATCGGCGATGGCCCGGGTGATCGCCTGGCGGATCCACCAGGTGGCATAGGTCGAGAACTTGAACCCCTTGGAGTGGTCGAACTTCTCGACCGCGCGCATCAGTCCGAGGTTGCCCTCCTGGATGAGGTCGAGCATGGCGACCCCGCGTCCCACGTAGCGCTTGGCGATCGACACGACGAGCCGGAGGTTCGCCGAGGTGAGCTCTTCGCGGGCGCGCTCACCGTCGACCGAGCGTCGCCGAAGGGCCCGCCGCTCCTCGAGCGGCATCGACGGCCACGCACCGGACTGGACCGCATCGTTCATCTCGGCCGCCGCGGCCGCGCCGTCTTCGACCCGACGGGCGATCGACACCTCTTCCGCCGCGGTCAGCAGCGGGACCCGGCCGATCTCCTTGAGGTACATCCGCACGGGATCACCCGAACCGGAGGCACGAGCCATCGCCGTCGCCGCGATCGCGGCGGCGTCGCTGCGTCCGCGCCGACGACCCGACGGACCCGCGGCCACGACGGGCGGCTCGATCGGCGTCTCGTCGAACGCGAGCGACTCCTCCGCCAGGAACGTCCGGACGGCGGCGAGCACGTCCGGGGTCAGCTCGGTACGCGGCATGACCGCGAGGACGTCGTCCGGGGTGATGGCACGACCGGTTCGGGCTCGGAGACGCAAGCGATCGCGGTGCTCGTCGGTGAACTCCGGTGCGGCAACTGCTACTGGTTGCTCGGTCATCCCTCCCCTTCCTGATCGGGGCCAGTGATCCAAACTAGCAACTCGTCGAGGACCGCCGCCCGTCGCGCCTCGTCGAGGTCGACGAGGGCGTTGCGCTTCTCACGCATCCACCGCTGATAGTTCCCGGCCGTGGCGAGGTCTGCGACCGATCGGGCCACGTGGCGTTCCTCTCGTTCCAGGTATCCGCGCCACAACATGCAGGCGACTTCGAGCGGCGGATCGTCGATGCGTTCCGTCGCCAGGCGGTGCACGAGCGCGGCGTGATCCTCGCCGACGGCGGCCACGACGTCGTGCAACGACGAGCTGCTGGACACCACGACCGCCAACTCGGCGGCGATCTCGTCGGTGAACAACTCCGGCACGAGGAGCGAGAGGATCTCCTCCGGCTGTTGGATGGCCGCTCGCAGGGCCTTCAGTTCGAGCTCGGGCGTCGTGCGCCGCAGCAGGCGTGACCGCCCACCACGATCGGCCGCGCCCCCGTATCCGGTCTCCCACGGTGGCGGGGCGTCGTCGAGGGGCTGACCGCCGTCGTCGGGGGCCGGATTCGAACCGCGACGGGAGCTCGCCGGTGCCGGACGAGCATCGAATCGGCCTTCGGCCAACCACCGCCGCACCAACTCGACTTCGAGCCGGCACCGGGTCGCGATGTCCATCGCGTACTGGTCGCGCACGAGCGGGTCGGGGTGCTCGGCGACGAGCCCCAGCGCCGACTCCGCCGTCTTCGCCCGCGACTCCACCGTCGACAGATCGGCACGGTCGAACACCCGCTCGACCTGGAAGGCCAGGAACGGCTTCGATTCGGCGACGGCGGCGGCCAACCTCGCCGGGTCCGACAACGACAGCTCCCCCGGATCGACCCCGTCGGGGAGGTCGACGACCGCCACGTCGAGATCGTGGGCCTTCTCCCACTGATAGAACTTCTCGGCCGCCGTCTGGCCGGCGGCATCGGCGTCGAACGCCAGCACCACACGCTTCGCGAAGCGTCGGAGCAGACGAACGTGATCCTCGGTCAGCGACGTGCCACAGGTCGCCACCGCCCGGGGCACGCCGGCACGGGCGAACCCGATCACGTCGGTGTAGCCCTCGCAGACGATGACCTCGTCCGCCTCGACGATGTCGGTCTTCGCCCAGTTCAGCCCGTAGAGGATCCGGGACTTGTGATACACCCGGTTGTCGGCGGAGTTCTTGTACTTCGGTCCGTCCCCGCCGGGCAGGATCCGCCCGCCGAAGCCGACGGCGGCGCCCTGTGCGTCGAAGATCGGGAAGAGCACCCGGTTGCGGAACGAATCCTGCTGACGCCCCCGTCGGTTCACGAAGCCCAGTCCGGCGTCGGTCAGGTCGGCGTCGTTCAGCTTCAACGCTCGGGCGAGCTGATCCCACCCGTCCGGGGCCCAGCCGATCCGATAGTGCCGGACGGCCTCGCCGTCGAAGCCGCGGGTCCGCAGATAGCTCCGGGCCGCGCCGGCGTCGGCCGACGTCAGCAGCCGGTCGTGATACCAGTCGACCGCCCGCTCGACCGACTCCGACAGCCGGGCCTTGCGTTTGCGGTCCTCACCTTCGAACTTGTCGGTGTAGGTGAGGGTGATGCCCGCCTTGTTGGCGAGCCATTCCACCGCGCCGACGAAGTCGAGCTGCTCCTTCTCACGCACGAAGGTGATGGCATCGCCTCGGACCTGGCATCCGAAGCAGTAGTAGACGCCCTGCTCACCGTTCACCGAGAACGACGGTGACTTCTCCCCGTGGAACGGGCACAGGCCCATCCACTGCGAACCCGAACGCTTCAGCTGGGTGTACTGCGAGATGACCGCGACGATGTCGGTGGTGTCCCGAACCTTCGCGACGTCATCGTCGACGATCCCCATCGCCCGAACCTACCAGCGCGGCCGGACGACGAACAGGTGTTCGCCGGACATCGGCCGTCAGGCCAGACGTTCGGCGAGATAGCCGGGGAGCTGGTCGATCGCGACCCGCTCCTGGGCCATCGAGTCCCGCTCCCGGACCGTCACGGCGCGGTCCTCGAGCGTGTCGAAGTCGACCGTCACGCAGAACGGCGTGCCGATCTCGTCCTGGCGGCGGTAGCGCTTGCCGATGTTCTGGGTCTCGTCGTAGTCGCACATGTGCGCACCCGAGACCAGATCGAACACCTCACCGGCGACGCCGGAGAGTTCGGGCTTCTTCGACAGCGGCAGCACGGCCACCTGGTAGGGAGCGAGGCGGTGATGCAGGCGCAGGACGACGCGGGAGTCCTTGCCGTCGTTCAGCTCCTCTTCGTCGTAGGCGTCCATCAGGAACGCCATCATCGTGCGGGTCGCCCCGGCGGCCGGCTCGATCACGTGCGGCGTGTACCGCTCGTTCGTGGCCTGGTCGAAGTAGTCGAGCTTGTTGCCCGAATGGTTCGAGTGCTGCGTGAGGTCGAAGTCCCCCCGGTTGGCGATGCCTTCGAGCTCGTCCCACCCCCAGGGGAACAGGTACTCGACGTCGGAAGTGCCCGAGGAGTAGTGCGACAGTTCGTCGGCGCCGTGAGCCCGGAGACGGATCTTGTCCGGCGACATCCCGAGGTCGAGGTACCACTGCATGCGCTGCTCGCACCAGTAGCCGTACCACTCCTCCGCCTCGGCCGGCGGCACGAAGAACTCCATCTCCATCTGCTCGAACTCACGGGTTCGGAACACGAAGTTGCCGGGGGTGATCTCGTTCCGGAAGCTCTTGCCGATCTGGGCGATGCCGAATGGCGGCTTCTTCCGGCTGGCGTACTGGACGCTTCCGAAGTTCACGAACATGCCCTGGGCGGTCTCGGGGCGCAGGTAGACCTCGTGCCCACTGCCCTCGACCGGCCCGGCGTGGGTCTTGAACATGAGGTTGAACTGCCGGGGCTCGGTGAACTGGCCACGCTCTCCGCAGGTCGGACAGACCTCGGGGTCGTCGAGCTTGTCCTCACGATGGCGGGATCCGCAGTTCTTGCAGTCCACGAGCGGGTCCGTGAAGTTGGCCAGATGCCCCGATGCCTCCCAGACCTGCGGGGGCGAGAGGATCGCGGCGTCGAGACCGACCACGTCGCGTCGGCGCTGGACCATGGTCCGCCACCACTCGTTCTTCACGTTGCGGAGCATCAGCACACCGATGGGCCCGTAGTCGTACGTGGAGCGGAAACCGCCGTAGATCTCGGCCGAAGGGAAGACGATCCCGCGCCGCTTGCAGAGGTTGACGATCGTGTCGAACAGCTCGGGGGTGGCCTCGTCGGCCGCGCTCTTGACCATGGGCGCGAGGGTAACGAATGCGATCGGGAGCCGATGAGTGATTCTCGGCGCGATCGCGGCCAGAATGGTTTGGTGCTGTCACCGTCGCTGACCGATGTCCTTCGCCGCAGGGTGTTCGCCCTGCTGATCGACGTCGGACTCGTCGGACTCGTCTCGGCGTTCGTGGCCCGGACCCAGATCGAGTCGTTCACACCGACCGGAACCGACGCGATCAGCGGCGACCCGATCTTCTCCGCAGCCGACTTCGACCGGATGGAGGTCCTCCGGGGCCAGTTCAACCGGCTGATGCCGTGGGGCGGCGACACGGTCAACGTGATCGGCCAGACCGGCCTGATCCTGCTGGCGTTCGTCACGCTGCTCACCGCTGCGCTGGTGTTCCTCCTGCTCCCGGCGAACGCCGGGTGGACGCCGGGCCAGAAGCTGCTCCGGCTCCGGACCGTCGACGAGAGCGGCGACGACATCGGGCTCGCCTCGCATGCCATCCGCACGGTCGTGGGCGTGGTCGATGGGTTCCCGTGGTTCCTGCCGGGCCTGCTCGGCTGGCTGATCGCACGGAACGATGTGCAGCATCGACGCCTCGGCGACCGGGTCGCGAAGACACTCGTGATCGACGCCCGCGCACCGATCACCTTCGTCGACGCCGCGACGCTCGAAGCCCGAGCGCAACGTCAGCAGCGCCGCAAGCAGCAACAGGAGGCCGCCGCGGTCGCCGCCGACGCACCGTCGTCGGCCGATCTCGACTCGATGGTCGATCTGGGGCATCGACTCTCCAGCGACGAGTCCGGTGTCGACGTCGCCGACCCCTACCCTCCCGGCGGACTCCCCGAACCGGACTTCGACGCCGCCGGCACCTTCGATCCGGCCGTGGCCTTCGAGCCCTCACCGTTCGACGCAGTCGCTCCACAGGCCGAACCCGCCGTGTTCGAGCAACCGGCGGCGACGTTCGAACCACCGGCGGCGACCTTCGAGCCATCGGC
>JAHDCV010000016.1:22650-25781 GCA_020629695.1 Acidimicrobiales bacterium
GCGACCTTCGAGCCATCGGCGGCGACCTTCGAGCAGCCCGCCGAGCCGGCGATCACCGTCGGCGACTCGACGCCGCCGTTCGCGATCGATCTCGGCATCGCCGACGCTGACGCCGAGGCTCCCCGTGCGAGGGCACCCCGACCGCAACACCGCACACCGCCACAACATCGTTCGGCCTCGACGCCCGCCGCAGCACCCGCCATCACCGAGTACGAGTCCCCGGTCGCCTCGGCGGCACCGGTGTGGACCCCGGGCGTCGACCCGACACCGACCGACTTCTCCACCGAGCCGACCCCGGCGGTCACCGCACCGGCCACGACGAACGCACCCGCCCCCGACCCGGAGGACGTCGTGTGGAACGATCAGTGGCAGGCCTGGCTCTACTGGGACCCACAGGCATCCCGCTGGCTGCGCCATGAGCCTCAGCGGAACGTCTGGATTCCGATCTCCTGAGGCGTCAGTTCGCCGACAGGTGGTTCCTCGCCACCGCCGGCGCCTTCAGACGATGTTCGAGCTGATGCTCGAGCATCGTCGAGCACAGCATCTCGAGCTGCGACGCCTGGAGCTCGTCCGTCGCCGCCATGGCCTCCCGGATCCGACCCTCGGCGACGAGTGCGAGCACACCGAAGGTCTCGGGCGACAGCGGCTCTCCCTGACGGTCGTCGCGGCAGGTGGCCCCACCGGCTCGGACATCGAAGGCCACCAGCTCGTCCGAGCGCCCACAGGTCACACAGCCGTCGAAGGACGGGCGGAGCCCTTCCAGCGTCAGGAGCTTCACGACGAAGGCGGCGACCACGAGGGGATGGCCCGATCGGTCGAGTTCACGCATCGCTCCCAGCAGCAACTTGTGCAGTGCCGGATCGGGCGAGCGGTCCGCACTCATCCGGTCGACCGCTTCGAGCATCACCGACAGTCGGCCATAGCGCGACAGGTCGGAGCGGAGCGACGGGAGGCGTTCCCGGGTCTCGGCCTGGGTGACGATGTCGAGATCGCCGCGTCCCTCGTAGAGCTGGACGTGCACGATCGAACCCGGCTCGAGGCGCGACCCGAACTTCGACTTCGTCCGTCGAACGCCCTTCGCCACCGCCCGCACCTGACCGCGCCCGCGGGTGAGCATGACGATGATGCGATCGGCCTCGCCGAGTTTGTAGGCCCGGAGCACGATCGCGTCGTCGCGGACGTGGCTCATGACGTCACCCCGACAGGCCTCCGAAGCGCCGGGTCCGGCGCTGGAACTCGGCGACGGCGTCGGCGAGATGCTGGCGCCGGAAGTCCGGCCAGAGCGTGTCGACGAAGACCAGCTCGGAGTAGGCGAGTTCCCAGAGCAGGAAGTTCGAGATCCGGAACTCGCCCGAGGTGCGGACCATCAGGTCGACTTCGGGCATCTCGGGGTCGTAGAGATGTCGGGAGATCGCCGCTTCGGTGATGTCGTCCGGGCCCGCGCCCTCCGCGACGAGGCGACGGACCGAATCGACGATCTCGGCGCGACCCCCGTAGTTGAAGGCGATCGTGAGCGTGAGCTCGGAGTTGCCGGCCGTCTTGTCGATCGAGGAATCCATCCGGTCGATCAGACGCTTCGGTACCCGCCAGTCGCGGCGACCGACGAACCGAACCCGGACGCCGAGGTCATCGAGCTCGTCGACGCGACGGAGCAGGAGCGACTCGTTGAACCGCATGAGGTATCGGACCTCGTCGACCGGTCGACGCCAGTTCTCGGTCGAGAACGCATAGACGGTGAGCCACTCGATCCCGAGTTCCAACGCGCCGTGCACGGCGTCGAACAGCGCCTCCTCGCCGGCGGCGTGACCGTCGGTCCGCTTGAGGCCCCGGCGCTCGGCCCAGCGGCCGTTGCCGTCCATGACACAGGCCACGTGGCCCGGAACCTGGCTGAGATCGACGGCGGAGAGCTCCATCCGGGCGACCGTACCGTCTGGTGGGCACGGAGCTGCGGACGATCGCCCAGCTCCCCCGGCCCGGACTCACTCGACGGCGGCGGGAGCTTCCGTGGTGGGTGCCGTGGTCGGCGTCGCGGTCGTCGGGGGCGCCGTCGTGGTCGGGGGCTCGGTCGTCGTCGGCGCTTCCGTCGTCGTCGGTGCGTCGGTGGTCGACGTGGTCGACGCCGTGGTCGACGGCTGGGTCGTGGTGGTCGACGCCGTCGTCGACGGCCGCGTCGTGGTGGTCGACGCCGTGGTCGACGGCCGCGTCGTGGTCGTCGTGGGCTGCGTCGTCGTCGTGGTCGTCGTGAAGGTCGGGAACGTGAACGTGGTCGTCGGACGAGCCGTCGTGGTGGTCCGACGGGTCGTGGTCGTCGTCGCCTCGGTCGTCGTGGTCGTGGGCCGCGTGGTGGTCGTCGTGAAGGTCGGGAACGTGAACGTCGTGATCGGGCGAGCCGTCGTGGTGGTCCGACGGGTCGTGGTCGTCGTGAGCCGCGTCGTCGTGGTCAGCCGGGTGGTCGTCGTGGTCGAGCGTGCGGTCGTGGCGGTGGTCGACGGGCGTGTCGTCGTCGTCTGCAACGTCGTGGTGGTCCGTCGAGTCGTCGAGGTCGTGGGGATCGCCCGGGTCGTGGCGGTCCGCACCGTCGTGACGGGTGCGACCGAGGCCGGGACCGTGGTCTCCGTCGTCGCCGAGCTCGTCGACGACTCGATCGACGTCGTCGAGCCATCGGTCGTCGAACTCGTCTCGATCAACGCAGGACCCGCATCGGGCTCGTCGGGGGTGATCGAACCCGTCGTCGTGGGCGGATTCCCTCCGGCATCGACCGTGGTCGGCGTCGCCACGTCGTCGGTCCGACCCGCCGTGCCGAGCGCCGTCTCACCCTGCTCGCGGAACGCGAGATACCCGGCCGACCCGATGGCGACCAACGCGACGGTCAGCAGCACGGCCCGACGCCGACGCTCCTTGTCCTCGTCGACCTCGACCGCCGGGACGAACGTCACCGATGACACCATCGAGCTGCTACCCGGGAGATGGACGACCGGTCCTGCCGACGGGGAGGCCCCGACGGCCGCAGGCGGCGTCACGGGCAGGACCAGTTCGGGCGCCTCCACCGATGCGGCTGTGCGCCCGGGGAGCTGGAGTCGAACCGGACTCGGCGGTGGAGCCGGCACGCGGGCGGGGGTGGCCACACTCGC
>JAHDCV010000016.1:25881-68481 GCA_020629695.1 Acidimicrobiales bacterium
AGCGCCAGCGGGGGCGACGGCCGCGCCGGAATCGACGGCGGCGCCACTCGATCGGCCGGCGGCAGTGGCGGCACTCGCCGTGCCGGCGACGCTGGCCCGGTCGGCTCGGCCAGGTCGATGGTCGGTTCATCGGCGCGCACGTCGAGCACCGGACCGTCGCCGAGCAGGAAGGCGGCGAGGGCAGCGGCGGCGTCAGCGCTGATCGAGGGAGGCGTGGAGGTCATCGAAAGGGGGTGTGTTCGTCGGGCTGCCCTCGGGCCACGCAGACGCGCGGCAACGAGAACAACCGTGGAAGGATGCCCGAGCCCCGTCGGAGAGACTACTCGTTACGGTGACCGGGTGCCTGATGTGATCGACCTGCTCACGCAGGTGACCGGGTCGATGTCCGATGGGGAGATCCGCCCGGGACAGCTCGAGATGGCCCGCGTCATCGCGTCGGCGGTCTCGGCCGGCGAGACGGTGCTGGTCCAGGCCGGCACCGGCACCGGCAAGTCGCTTGCGTATCTGACGCCGACGATCACCGGCGCCGACCGTGTCGTGGTCGCCACGGCGACGATCGCCCTGCAGTCCCAGCTCATGGAGCACGACCTCCCCGCGCTGGCCGAGGCGCTCGGACGCCCCATCGACGCCGTCCTGCTGAAAGGGAGATCGAACTATCTCTGCCAGCAGCGGCTCGACGAGTTGACGGCCGCGACCCTCACCGAGCAGCTCCAGCTCACCGCCGGCCGGAACCGTTCCGACGAGATCGGCGAGATCCGTGCCTGGTCCGAGGAGACCGAGACCGGGGATCGGGAGGAGCTGGACCCGTCGCCCAGTTCCGAACTCTGGAGCGCCGTGTCGGTCGGTCCGGACGAGTGCCCGGGTGCCGCACGCTGCCCGGCCGGCGGGCGGTGCTTCGCGGAGCGTGCCCGCGAGGCGGCCGCCGAGGCCGACGTGATCGTGACCAACCACCACTACTACGGGCTGGACATCGACAACGGTGGCACCCTGTTGCCCGAGCACGACGTCGTCGTTTTCGACGAGGCGCATCACCTCCCCGAGACCTTCGGGGCGACCTGCGGCACCGAGTTGTCCGGCACCCGGCTCCGCTCGCTGGCCCGTCGGCTCCGCGCGGTGCTCGCCGGCACCGATCTGCCCGATCATCTCGATGCCTCCGCCATCGCACTCGACGACGGGCTCCGGGCACATGTCGGCGAACGCCTCGACCTCGACGCACAACTCCTGGCGACCATCGTGACCGCGCGGGACCGTGCCGACACCGGGCTCGCGGCGCTTCGCAAGATCGACCGCGCCGACCCCGACGGCGACGACACGACGGCGGCCCGACTCCGTCGCGCGGTCACGTCCTGCACCGCGGTGATCGGCGCCATCGACCTCCTGTTCGCCGCCGACGACGACGACGTCACCTGGGTCGACGGGTCGCCGTCCAACCCCGTCTTGCGCCTCACCCCGCTCGACCTCGGCGACATCCTCACCGAACGCCTCTGGGGTGCGCGAGCCGCGATCCTGACGTCGGCGACCCTGGCGGACGATGTTCCCGGCCAGCTCGGGCTCGATGACGTCGAGGTCACCCGGGTCGAGTCCCCCTTCGACTACCCGGCTCAGGCGTTGCTCTACTGCGCCGCAGACCTCCCCGAGCCGCGCAACGACCCCGACCGGACCGCGATGCTGGGACGCCTCACCGACCTCGTCGACGCAGCCGGTGGGCGGGCGCTCATCCTCTGCACGGCCTCGCGAGCCATGCAGGCCGCGGCGGACCACCTCCGGGACAACACCGGGTTCACGGTCCTGATGCAGGGAGATGCGTCCAAGGCGGTGCTCGTGGAGCAGTTCCGCTCGGAACCGAGCTCGGTGCTCGTGGCCACCATGTCGTTCTGGCAAGGCATCGACCTGCCCGGCCCGACGCTCTCCCTCGTCGTCATCGATCGGCTGCCGTTCCCACGGCCGGACGAACCGGTCACACAGGCCCGACGTGACCGTGCCGGGCGGTTCGCCTTCCGTGACGTCGACCTCCCGCGCGCCCAGACACTGCTCGCCCAGGGGGTCGGACGGCTGATCCGACGTCGGACCGATCGGGGGGTCGTGGCCATCCTCGACTCCCGGCTCGCGACGAAGCGCAGTTACCGGTGGGAACTCATCCAGGCGCTCCCGCCGATGCGCCGTACCGGCGAGCTCGACGAGGTGCGAACCGAGCTCCGCGCACTCGATGCGGCGGCGTCGGCGGAGGGTCGCTGAGTGCTCCGCGGGGTCGAACTCGTCACCGCCCTCAGTGGCCCGCTCGTGCTCGCCTCGTTCACGACCGGCGTCATCGTGCAGGACCAGGCCGTCCGTCGGTTGCGCTCCGCCGATGCCCGGGCGTTGGCCGTGACAGCCGCCACCCTGGCCGTCTCGTTGACGGTGTGGACCGCGGTCGACGCGCTCGCACCCGGCAGCAGCGAGTTCACTCAGAGCTCCGGCGTCGGGTTCCTGAGTTCCCAGGTCCTCCGGGTCTGGGAGTCGTTGGCCCTGTGGGCGGGCGCTGCGGTCACCGTCGGCACGATGGTGCGTGTCGTGCGCGGCCACGAACGCCGACTCGGCCTCGGCGGGACCGGGCTCGCACCGGCCGCAGGTCTGGCGCTGCTCTACGTGCCGTTGATCGGACTGCCGACGACGGTTGCGTGGGCGGTCATCCGGCCGCGGTCACCCGATCGGATCTGGGCGACGGCGGCGACCATCATCAGCGCGGTCGGGGCCGCTTGGGTGTTCTCGGTCCTCGATCCGGCGAACCCGTGGGGCCTCGTCCACGGTCCGGAAACCGCGCTCTGGGCCGCAGTGCTCGGTGGCGCACTGCTGGCTCGGCTCGCCGCCGATCAGTAGCCGAGGCGTTCGACCGCTTCCGCGTTGTGCTGCCAGCCGTCGTCGACGGTGACCACGAGCTCGAGGAAGGTGCCCTTCGGCAGCGACGCCCGCGCCTTGGTGCCGACGTCTTTGAGGACCTGGCCACCCTTGCCGATCACGATGCCCTTCTGGGATTCACGCTCCACGAGGATCTCGACACGAATGCGATCACCGATCCATTCCGTCACGCGGGTGGCAATCGAGTGCGGGAGTTCCTGCCGGGTCACCCGGAGCAGCTGCTCACGGACCAGTTCGGCGACCCACTGCTCATCGGCGGTGTCGGTGGTCATGTCGGTGGGATACCACGGCGGTCCCTCCGGCATCCGGCTCCGGAGGTGGTCCATGAGCTCGGGAACGCCGGTGCCCCGACGGGCCGAGACCGGGAAGTAGGCCGAGGCGTCGAGCGGCGCCACCTCGGTCAGCTGTGCGAGGACGGCCTCGGCGTCCATGTGGTCGATCTTGTTCACGATGATCACGGTGCGAACCGGATCGAGCCGCTCGGCCAGCATGCGATCGCCACGGCCGAACCCCGATCGACCGTCGATGAGGAGGCACTGCACGTCGACATCGCGACTCGCCGAGGTCGCCGTCTCGTTCAGGCGATGCCCGAGTGCGGACCGGGGCTTGTGGATCCCGGGCGTGTCGACGAACACGATCTGGACCCCGTCGCCGTGATGCACTCCCCGGATCTGATGGCGGGTCGTCTGGGGTTTGTTGGAGGTGATGGTCACCTTGGTGCCGAGCAACCGGTTGAGCAACGTCGACTTGCCGACGTTCGGGCGTCCCAGGAGGGCGACGAACCCGGACCGGAAGCCGTCCACGGGGGTGAGCGGCGGGGGGACCGCTTCGGTGTCGGATCGAGCGTCGTTCATCATGCGTCCTCGGAGTCGTCGTCGGCCGGCTTCGGCTGCTGGCTGATCGTGACCTTCGTGATCCGCCGGCCCTGCACTCGGGCGACACGGAGCACGAGGTCGGCTTCGGTGACCGTCACACCGACGACGGGCAGCGTCCCCAGTCGATCGAGGATGAGCCCGGCCACGGTGTCGAAGTCGCCCTCGGGCAGGTCCCAACCCATCAGGTCGTTGGCCTCGTCGATGAGGAGCCGGCCATCGACCTGGACCGAACCGTCGGCCAGTCGCTGCACCAGCGGATCCTCGACGTCGTACTCGTCGACGATCTCGCCCACGATCTCCTCGATCAGGTCCTCGAGTGTGACGAGGCCGGCGATCCCGCCGTATTCGTCGACGACGACGGCCATGTGGAAGGTCTCGGTCTGCATCTCCCGCAGGAGCTGGGCGACCTTCTTCGTCTCGGGCACGAAGTGCGACGACCGGAACAGGCCGGAGATGGCGTCGTCGGCTCCATCGGCCAGCTCGGCTCGGATCAGGTCCTTCACGTAGACCAGCCCGAGCACGTCGTCGATGTCGTCGCCGACGGCCGGCACTCGGGAGAACCCGGCGGCCGACGTGACTGCGAGTGCCTCGTCGACGGTCGCGGTGGCGGGGATGGTGGTCATGTCGGGACGGGGCACCATGACCTCACGAACGATCGTGGAGCCGAACTCCAGCACGGATTCGATGAGATCCCGACCGTCGGAGTCGATCACCTCGTCGGCGACGGCGGCGTCGGCGAGTGCGACGAACTCCTCCGGACTCGCGAAGGGCCCCGAGCGGAGGCCCTCACCGGGCAGTACGACATTCGAGAAGCGGATGAGTGCCCGGGCGACGAGGCCGACGAACGGCGAGCGCACCAGTGCGGCGACGGGACGGCTCGCGGCCAGACCGACCCGATCCGTGTGCAGGATCGCGAACGTCCGTGGCATCACCTCGATCGCCACGTACAGCACGGCGACGTTGAGGACCGAGATCCCGAGCAGGGCCCACGAGCTGTCGAGCCGACGGGCCAACACGGTCACGACGACGACCTCGGCGACGAGGAACACCAACCCGACGAGGCGGAGGGGGTTGAGCGTGGTCTCGGGTTCGGCGAGCAGTTGACCGAGCCGTTCGGCTCGCACCGGGTGATCGTCCTCGAGGTACTCGGCCCTCGCTTCGCTCGAACGGCTGAGGGCGGTCTCGGCGAGCGTCACGAGCGCACCGAGGAGGACGAGCACGACCGCCGCCACGATGCCGATGGCGAGCGTGGTCACGGCGCCTGATCCCCGGGATGAGCCACGCCGTGGCGTTCGAGGTGCCGTCGTTCGATCGCCTGCATCTCGACCCGCTCGTCGTCGCTGACGTGGTCATGGCCGAGCAGGTGCAGCGCGGCGTGGATCCCCATCAACAACCGCTCCCCCATCACGTCACCGACATGGCCGGTGGCTTGGGCGACGACGACCTCGTCGCAGATGAGGATCGATCCGATGACCGGGCCGCCCGTGTCGAGTCCGGCGAACGGGTCGTCCGTGATGTCCTCGGCGTCGAGCGGGAACGACAACACGTCGGTCGCGCCGACCCCACCCAGGTGCTGTTCGTTCATCTCGGTGATCGTCGCCCGGTCGACGAACGACAACTCGACGAGACCGGACCGGTCCGACTCGGCTTCGATCACCTCGATGACGACCCCGGCGACGGTCTCGGCGATCGACGAGGAGGGTCCGATCGGACCGCCGTCATCCAGCTCGACCTCGACCCGTTCACCGGCGATCGTCGCCGGTTCGCCGAAGTCAGCCGTCATTCGACAGCTCGGACCGTTCATACGCATCGACGATGTCCTGCACGATCCGGTGCCGGACGACGTCGCGCGAACCCAGGTGCACGAACGACACACCGTCGACGCCGCCGAGGATCGGCTCGAGCCTGGACAGTCCCGACCGGCCGCCGCCGAGATCGACCTGGGTGCGGTCGCCGGTGATCACACACTTCGACCCGAAGCCGATGCGGGTCAGGAACATCTTCATCTGCTCCGGCGTGGTGTTCTGGGCCTCGTCGAGGATGATGAAGCTGTCGTTCAGGGTCCGACCACGCATGAAGGCCAACGGGGCGACCTCGACGGCATCGCGCTCCATGAACTTCGCCATGCCGTCGGCGCCGACCATGTCGTGCAATGCGTCGTAGAGCGGCCGGAGGTACGGATCGACCTTGGCCATCAGATCGCCGGGAAGGAACCCCAGCCGCTCGCCCGCTTCGACCGCCGGTCGGGTGAGGATGATCCGCTGGACCTCCTTGGCCTGCAGGGCCCGCACGGCGGCGGCCACGGCGAGCCAGGACTTCCCGGTTCCGGCCGGACCGATCCCGAAGGTCACGGTGTTGGTCCGGATCGCGTCGAGGTAGCGCTTCTGACCGGCCGTCTTCGGCCGGACCGATTTGCCGCGTGCGGTGGTCAGCAACCGGTCGGTGAGGATGTCGGCCGCGGAGGTGTCGTCGCGCACCATGTCGATCGCACGAGCGACGACCGCCGGCTCGATGACCTGGCCCGACTCCAGCACGACCACGAGATCCTCGATCACACGGGCGGCGGTCGCGGCGTCGTCGCCCTCGACCGAGATCTCGTTGCCACGCACGTGGATCTCGGCATCGAACGCGTCTTCGACCACGCGCATGTACCGGTCGCGCTCACCGAGAAGCCCGACCATGAGGTGATTGCCCGGCACGAGGATCTTCACGGCAGACGACATGAGGACCACATCGTACCGCTGCCGGTCGTCCGGTCGCCGCTCGATAGTCTGATCGCCGGCGACCGCTGGCCGGTCACCACTCGGGCCCACGGCCTCGACGATCCCGCCTCATGCCGAGGCTCGTTCCCGAGGAGCCGACATGGCCCGACTCCACACCCGACCCGATGGCTCCGTCGCGAGGGAAGCACCGCCCGATCCTGCCCTCGGCGCTCCGGCGGAGCGGGCGGCCTGGCTGGCCCGCCACGGCGGCGACGGCGTCGAGCGGCCGCTCGACCATGATCTGCCCGCCGGGGTGATCCGTACGGCGCCGAGCCCCGGTCGGTCGCTGCGATCACTCGACCTGGCACCGCCCGAGGCCGCGGCCGTGCTCGTCGCGACCCTGCGGATCCTGGAACGACTCGATGCCGACGGCGCCGACCACGGCGCGCTCTGTGCGGAGGTCATCGTCGTCGACGACGAGGTCCGGCCGCCGACCGTCACGTTGCGCGACCCGACGGCCGACGACGATCCCGGCAGCGGGCGAGACGCGCTCGCGATCGCGACGATCGTCGACGAGCTCCTCACCGGATGGCGGACGTCCTCACCGGTTCGACAGCCCGATCCGGCCTGGCTCCGCCTGGGCGACACCGATCAGCCGCTCCCGCTCCGGCGGGCACGAACGCTGGCCGAACGGCTCGCCCCCGATGACCGCGAAACGCGGCCGACGAACCCGACCGACGACCGCGCCCCGAGCGGCGCACCGGCCTGGCGTGGTCTGCTCCTGGCGGCGACGACGGCACTCGTCGGATTCGCCGCCCTGCCGCTCCTCGACCGGGCCGGACCGCGCCCGATCGACGGACCGGAGATCGTGGTCGAGGGGATCCGCTATCGGGTCGGACGAACCGGCGATCTCGCCGTCAGTCCGAGGGACTGCGCCACACCGATCATCGTGGTGCTCCGACCGTCGTCCGGCCACATCTGGTGGACGGAGCTCCCGACCGGCGGGCACGACGCGCCACTCGTGCACGCCGCCGCGATCGTGCCCGGTGCGAGCGGACTCGAGATGGTCGACTGCGCCCGTGTCCGAGCAACCGGGGTCGCGGGCTCGGTCGAGGTGCCGCTCAGCTCTTGAGCTGGGCCAGACCGAGATCGTGGAGCCGGTCGACGGTGTCGTCGATCACGGTGCCGAGGATGCAGGCGATCGCCCGGAGGTCGTCCTGACGAACGGTCAGGACCCGACCGTTGAAGTCCTGGCGCTGGACCTGGATCATCGACAGGTACCGGCCGAGCATCTCGCCTTCGGGCCCGACGACCTGGTCGAGCCGGGTCAGATCGAGCGTGACCCCGGCGGCACGACCCGTGCGATCGGTGAGATCGACGACGCCGTCGGCCGTGGGTGAGGACCGGGGCAGCAGCTGGTCCACCGGCACCGTGTAGAAGCGTGCGAGCCGCTCGAGCCGTGGCACCGAGATCGCCCGCTCACCACGCTCGTACGCGCCGAGGACGGAGGCCTTGAACTCCTGGCTCGACTGCGCCTCGACGTCCTGCAGGGACAGTTTCTTCTGACGTCGGATCACACGCAGCCGGTCGCCGACCCGGCGTGCGTACGCCTGGGCAGCTTCATTCAGTTCTTCGGCCATGCGGGAACCCTCCAACAGACGTCGGCGCCCGTCCGACGTGGGAAGGCCACGCTAGGCGTCGATGATGAGGACTTCAACCACGAAGGGCGGTCGATTCCTGAAGGGCCGCCGACAACGGCTGAACGATGCGGGATTCGGGGCCGCGGTCCGACAGATCGGTTCCGACCGTCAGCGAATGGTCAGAAGGGCCGCGGCGGCGAGACAGGCGGTCTCGGCCCGCAACACCGACCCGCCGAGACCGATCACGCGGCTTCCGTCGAGCTCGCCGGGGCTCCAACCACCCTCGGGGCCGATCGCGATGGCGCGAACCCCTCCACGGTCCCGGCCGGGGGACGGCGCGCCGATCTCCGCGAGATGCAACGCCGGAAGGTGGCGTCGGGCCTCATCCAGCGACCAGGGTCCGTCGAGGACCGGCAGTCGGAGGCGTCGACTCTGCGCGCCCGCCGTCCGGATCGTCGTGAGGAGCTTCCGTTCCTGTTTCGACCAACGGACGTCGTCCCAGCGAACGACCGAGCGTTCCGTCTCGAGGATCACGATCCTGTCGACGCCGAGCTCGGTCAGCTTCTGCACCACCCACTCGGGCCGGTCGCCCTTCACCGGGGCGAAGGCGATCGCAACCTCGTCGTCGATCTCCGCGGTGTGCTCGATCGGACCGACGTCCTCGAGATGGGCGTCGCCGAGTCGCGCCACTCGGAGACGACCGACACCGTCGGCGAGTGTGACGGGTGCCCCGGCATCGAGCCGACGGACCCGTTGGAGATGTCGCCGGTCGCGGTCGGGCAACACCGGATGGTCCAGGTCGTCGACATAGACCAGGGGGCGATCTCGGAGCCCGGGGTCCACGTCCGCTCAGCTGAACTTGTTCCGCAGACGTGACGCGAAGCCCGCCTTCGGTTCGTCCACCTGCTCGCCGCGGAGTTCGGCGAGCTGTCGCAGCAGCGCATCCTGTGCGTCGTCGAGGTCACGCGGGGTGTCCACGACGACGTTGAGCCGCAGGTCTCCCCGACCCCGGCCCTGGAGCCGTGGGACCCCGAGATCGCGCAGCCGGATGTTGTGCCCGGAACGCACACCCGACGGCACCTCGACCTCGACCGGGCCGTCGAACGTCTCGAACTCGATCGTGGCACCGAGCGCCGCCTGGGTCATGGCCACGTGGAGATCGGCGTGGAGGTGCTCGTTCCGCCGTTCGAAGACGGGATGATCAGCGATCCGGACCTGGACGTACAGGTCACCCGGCTCGCCGCCACGCACGCCGACCGCACCACGCCCGCCGAGGCGGAGCGTCGTCCCCGTCCCCACGCCGGCCGGGATCGACGCGGTGTAGGTGCGCTCCTCGATCGTCCGCCCCTCGCCATTGCAGGTCCGACAGGGATCGGTGACGATCTGGCCCTCACCTCGACAGCGCGGGCAGGCCGCGGTGGTCACCATCTGACCGAGGATGCTCTGGCGCACCTGTCGGACCTGGCCGGCCCCCGCGCACTGGGCACAGGTCTGCACGGTCGCACCTTCGGCGGCACCGGTGGCGTCGCAGGTCTCGCAACCGACGGCGGTCCGCACGGTCACGTCGGTGTCGGTTCCGGTGATCGCGTCCGCCAGATCCAGGTCTGCCACGACCTCCAGGTCGAGGCCGCGGGTCGCCGACGCGGCGCCACCGCCGGCGCCGCCCGCCATGTTGAAGAACTGCTCGAAGATGTCGCCGAGGCCGCCACCGCCGAACGGATCGCCGAAACCGCCGCCGCCCGGCCCGGATGCCGAGCCGAAGCGGTCGTAGTTCGCACGCTTGGTGTCGTCGGACAACACCTCGTAGGCCTCGGCCACCTCCTTGAACTTGGACTCGGCCGCGGCGTCGTCGGGATTCGCGTCCGGGTGGTACTGGCGGGCCAGCTTCCGGTACGCCTTCTTGATCTCGTCCGCGCTGGCGCCGCGGTCGACCCCGAGGGTCTGGTAGTGATCACTCACGGGTTGGTGGTCATCCTTCGGTCAGGCACTCAGCCGTCGGTCAGACGCTGGGAGAGCTGTCGGCTCACGACGGCCACGGCGGCCATCGCCTGCGGGTAGTTCATTCGGGTCGGACCGAGCACGGCGATCGAGCCGGCCGCCGCGCCGTCGACCTCATAGGGTGCCACCACGATCGAGCAGTCCGCGAGCGGCTCGAGCCCGGTCTCGTTGCCGATCGCGACGCCGAGACCGCGTTCGACGACGTCGGAGAGCAGCGACACGACCACGAGCTGCTGTTCGAGGATCGACAGCACGGTCGAGACCGTCTCGATGGCCTCGAACGATTCGGCGACCTTCGAGGTGCCGTCGATGTAGACGCGGTCCGGCTCGACCGCCCTCACCAGCTCGGCCGCAGCTCGGACGACGAGTGCCTCGACGGCCGCGTCGTCCACCCCCGACCGGGACGACCGGTCGATCGGCCCGGGTGCGCCGTAGGTCCGGCCTTCGTGGACCGCGGCGAGCGCGGCCGATGCTGCGGCCACCTCGTCCGCGTCGACGTCGCGCTCCCACTCGATCGTCTGCTTGTGCACCGCACCGTTGGACAACACCGACACGGCGAGAGCCTGTCGATCACCCAGATGGACGAGCTGGAAGGACCGCACGTCAGCGACGTCGTCGACCCGGTCGACGACCACGGCGGCGTAGTCGGTCAAGCCGGACAACAGGCCGGCCGTGGAACGGACGAGATCCTCGATCTCGCCGCGGACGTTGGTGAAGAACTCCTGGACCTGGAGTCGATCGGAGGGTTGGAGACGAGCCCGATCGATCTGGTCGACGAAGTACCGGTAGCCCTTCTCCGACGGGACACGCCCTGCGCTGGTGTGCGGTTGGAGGAGATATCCCTCGGCCTCGAGCGTGGCCATGTCGTTCCGGACGGTCGCAGGTGACACGTTCAACGAGGCACTCCGGGCCGCGGCCGTCGAGCCGACGGGCATGGCCGTCTCGACGTACTCCTGCACCACGGCACGGAGAATCGCTGCTTTTCGGTCGTCCAGGGTCTCGGTCATGACTGCGGGAGAGCCTACCGACCCGGCCTAGCCGGGTGTGAGCTCCTTCAGACGGGCGAGCGACTCGGCCCGCTCGACCGCGTGATCGACCAGCGGGCCGGGATACCCGGCCGGTGCGCCGGCCCTGCTGCTCCACGGCTCGTGGAGGTCCCGGTCCGACAGGTGGGCGATCTCGGGAACCCATCGCCGCACGTAGACACCGCCAGGGTCGAACTTCTTGCCCTGCGACACCGGGTTGAAGATCCGGAAGTAGGGCGCCGCATCGGTGCCGGTGCCGGCGACCCATTGCCAGCCGTGCTGGTTCGACGCGAGGTCACCGTCGACGAGGTGTTCCATGAAGAACCGGGCGCCTCGGGTCCAGTCCAGGTGGAGGTCCTTCACGAGGAACGACGCCACGATCATCCGGACCCGGTTGTGCATCCACCCCTCGGCGACGAGTTGGCGCATGCCGGCGTCGACGATCGGATAGCCGGTGCGACCTTCGCACCATGCGGCGAAGCGTTCGTCGGCGACGGGTCCCTCGTCGATCCGCATCGCCGCCATCTTCGGCGACACCGCGTGCCGGGCGGTCTCGGGTCGATGCCAGAGGACTTCGGCGTAGAACTCCCGCCAGGCGAGTTCGGACCGCCAGACATCATGGGCGACCCGCCGGTCGGGGAACGCATCGTCGAGTTCGTCGAGTCGGGCGAGGAGTTGCCGTGGATGCACCTGGCCGTACTTCAGGTAGGGCGACAGCCGGCTCGTGCGGTCGGCGCCGGGGTCGTTGCGAGCCTCGTCGTACTCGGCGACATCGTCGGCGAGGAATGCCTCGAGCCGGTCCCACGCGGCCCGCTCCCCCGCCACCGGGAGGAGGCCCGAGGTCGGCGCGGGCTCGGGCAGGGCGGCACTCGGCAACTCGCCGGTGTCGAACCACTCGACCTCGGCGGGGCCCGACGCGCCGGGCCAGCCATGCGCCTTCCAGGCGCGGAAGAACGGCGTGAAGACGCGATACGGCGTGCCACCACCGGTCACGACCGTGCCGGGCGGGATCGCGTAGGGCGAGTCGACGAAGTCGACGGCCATGCCGAGCCCACTCAGGTGCTCGCCGACGGCGGTGTCGCGTCGGCGCCCGTAGGGCCCGAGATCGTCGGTGGCCACGACCCGATTCGCTCCGACCTCGGCAGCGAGCTCGTGCAGCCGGGTCGCCGGGTCGCCTCGTCGGATGATCAGCCGCGTGCCCTGCTCGGCGAGGTCGGCATCGAGCGCTCGCAACGAGTCCGCGAGGAACGCGGTGCGGTTCGCCCCGGACGGGCCGAGCAGGGACGGGTCGAGCACAAAAACCGGGACGACGGGTCCGTGCGCGGCCGCTGCCTCCAACGCCGGATGGTCGGCCAGCCGCAGATCACGACGAAACCAGAAGACGACGGGTGCGTTGCTCACGGGCGTCAGTCGGAGTCGAGGCGGAGGGCCCGGATGAAGGCGTCGGGCGGGATCTCGACCCGGCCGATGGCCTTCATCTTCTTCTTGCCCTCTTTCTGCTTCTTGAGCAGCTTGTTCTTCCGCGTGACGTCGCCGCCGTAGAGCTTCGCCGTGACGTCCTTGCGGAACGCCTTGACGGTCTGGCGGGCGATGATCTTGCCGCCGATGGCGGCCTGGATCGGGACCTCGAAGTTCTGCCTCGGGATGATGTCCTTCAGCTTCTCGGTCATGGCCTTGCCGTACTCGTAGGCCTTGTCCTTGTGGGTGATCGAGCTGAAGGCGTCGACCTGTTCCCCGCCGAGCAGGATGTCGACGCGCACGAGGTTCGCCGCCTCATAGCCCGCCGCCTCGTAGTCGAGGGAGGCATATCCCTGTGTCCGGGACTTCATCTGATCGAAGAAGTCCACGACCACCTCGGCGAGCGGCAACGTGTAGGAGATCTCGAGCCGGTCGGTCGAGAGGTACTCCATCTTCTCCATCCGCCCACGGCGCGCCTGGCAGAGTTCCATGAGGGTGCCGGTGTAGTCCGACGGTGTGATGATCGAGGCCTTGAGCATCGGCTCCCGGATCTCGGTCCAGTCCCCGGACACCGGCAGCATCGAGGGGTTGTCGACGACGATGTCCTCGCCGTTGTTGAGCGTGATCTCGTACTGCACCGAGGGGCTCGTCGCGATCAGGTTGAGGTCGAACTCGCGCTGGAGGCGCTCGCGGACGATCTCCATGTGGAGCAGACCGAGGAAGCCGCAACGGAACCCGAAGCCCAACGCCGTCGACGTCTCGGGTTCGAACGTGAACGAGCCGTCGTCGAGCCGGAGCTTGTCGAGGGCGTCGCGGAAGTTCTCGTAGTCGTCGCCGTCGACCGGGTAGAGGCCGGTGAAGACCATCGGCTGCGGCTCGCGGTAGCCGTCGAGCACGACGTCGGCCGAGTTCGACGCGGTCGTCACGGTCTCACCCGAGCGGGCCTCGCGGACGTCCTTGATGCCGGCGATCAGGTAGCCCACCTCGCCGGGCCCGAGCGAGTCGACCGGGCTGTTGGCCGGCCGACGCACCCCGACCTCCTCGGCGGGATGGGTCGCCCCGGCCTGCATGAACGAGAGTTTCTCGTTGGTGGTCAGCCGACCGTTGACGACGCGGATCGACGAGATCACACCCCGGTAGTTGTCGAAGTGCGAGTCGAAGATCAACGCCTGGAGCGGCTCGTCGGCGTCACCGATCGGCGCCGGGATGCGCTCGACGATGGCGTCGAGCAGCGAGTCGACACCGACGCCGGTCTTCGCCGAGATCCGCAGCACGTCCTCGGCGGGAATGCCGAGCACGTTCTCGATCTCCTGGGCGTACTTGTCGGGTTCGGCCGCAGGGAGGTCGATCTTGTTCAGCACCGCGACGATCTCGAGGTCGTTCTCCATCGCCAGGTAGGTGTTGGCGAGTGTCTGAGCCTCGATGCCCTGCGCGGCATCGACGACGAGCACGACGCCTTCACACGCGGCGAGCGATCGTGAGACCTCGTAGCCGAAGTCCACGTGCCCCGGCGTGTCGATCAGGTTGATCACGTGGTCGCGCCAGTCGAGGCGGACCGACTGCAGCTTGATCGTGATCCCGCGCTCGCGCTCGAGGTCCATCGAGTCGAGATACTGCGCGCGCATGTCGCGGGCTTCGACCGCCCCACAGAGTTCGAGCATGCGATCCGCGAGGGTCGACTTGCCGTGGTCGATGTGGGCGATGATCGACAGATTGCGGATGCGATCGATCGACGGCGACTTCGAGGCTTTTCCGGAGGCCATGACCCGCGAAACGCTACCGCTGGTGAACCCGCGTGAGACCGACCGGAAGCGGTGGCGACGGCCCGAGTGCCCTCTACACTCTGATGGCTGCGGCCACTCCGGCCGAACTCCGATCGACCAGTCCAGGATCTCCCGATGGCAAACATCAAGAGCCAGATCAAGCGCAACAAGCAGAACGAGAAGGCTCGTCTGCGGAACCGCGCCGTGCGCTCCGAAATGAAGACCCGTGAAAAGACCGCTCTCGAGGCCGCCGGCACCGAGAACGAGGCCGAGGCCCTCGGGGCCGCCCTCAAGCGGATCGACAAGGCCACCCAGAAGGGTGTGCTCCACAAGAACACCGCGGCACGCAAGAAGTCTCGGCTGGTCAAGGCCGTGAAAGCGGCATCCGCCGAGAGCTGAACGCTCCCGCTCCGGCAGGGAGCGGACTCGGATCGACGCCCGGCTCCGGCCGGGCGTTCGTCGTTTTCGGACTAGGCGGACAGACGGGCAAGCCGGGCGATCAGCACCTGGAGTGTCGCGGCATCGGGCACGCCCGATCCACCACGCACCGCCAGGTCGGCGTCGGCGAGCAAGCCGATGATCCGTCGCAGCCGGTCCGAGCCGAGCCGCCGGCTGAGGGTGAGCGCCTTCTTCGCCGGAAACGTCGAACCCTTCATGCCGAGATGTGCCGCGGCGTCACGATCGTTCGACACCGGCGCACCATCGAGGGCGAAGGCGCGCTGGTAGTGGCCGTGCAGCGTCGCGAGCACCTGGAGCGCATGACGTTCCCCGCCGTGCATCATGCGGTCGAGCTTCTCGAGGGCACCGGCGACGTCGCCCCGGTCGAGTGCGTCGGTGAGTTCCCACGGCGGCACGTCCGCCGCCTGTCCGACGAACGGCTCGACCTCGACGGGGCCGAGGCGGGCGCCCTCGCCATAGGTCGAGACGAGCAGCTCCAGGAGCGGATCGATCCGCCCGACGTCATCACCGACGACGTCGGAGATGAGACGCTTGGCCGATCCGTCGAGGCGCACGGGCGCCGACATCAGCTTCTCGTCGAGGAGGGTGCGACGGCCCTTGCCCGAGGGAGCCGCGTCGATCGTCGTCCCTCCGGCCGCCGTGAGCGCTTCCTTCAGTGACTTCGGGAGCGCACCGAGGCGTTGTTGCCCGGTCGCCTTCTCCCAGACCAGGACGAGGTCGGTCGTCGGCATCGGATCCCCGAGGTAGGCCACGAGCTCGGCCACCTGGTCGGCCCGGGTGAAGAGACCGAGGTGTCGTCCGACGACGATCCGCCGATCGGTGAGGAACGGCGGCGTGTGCGCGGCCGAGACCAGGGCGGCGAGCGTCGGCTCGCTGGCGGCCCCGTGATGTTGGGTCTCGGTGACCTCGTCGACGACGAGTGTCCGATCGCCGTCCCCGAGCAACTCGTCGACCGTGGTCTTGACGGCCTGGGCCACGAGCGTGAGGTCGTCGCCCCGGATGACGGTGATGCTCATCACCCCCGACGTTACCGGCGTGCTCCGACAGCGAACGTGGCACCTGTTCGGCTCGGCGTGTCAGCCCCGATACACCCGGACCCAGTCGACCTCCATGGTCGCCGGGAAGTCCGTCGTGGCGTTCGGCGCCTGTGGCCAACCACCCCCGACGGCGAGCGAGAGCACGAGATGGAAGCGCTGATCGAACGGGGCGCCGGCACCACCGACGACGCTGTTCCAGTCCGAGACCTCGTGGTAGGCGACCCCGTCGACCGACCAGACCAGACGTCGAGGGGACCACTCGAGGGTGTAGGTGTGCCAGTCGGCGATGTACTCCCCGCCCCCGACGTACCAGCCGTTCGACATCTGCGCCCCGTCCGGGCCGAGCCAATGGGCGGTGCCGACCACGTGGTCGGGGCTCCGCCCGATGGCCTCGACGATGTCCATCTCACCCGAGTTGGGCCACGGGCCGAAGGTCCGGTCGGTCGGAAGCATCCAGATGGCGGGCCAGAGACCGAACTCGGCCGGGAAGCGTGCGCGCACCTCGAAGCGACCATACGTCCACGAGGCGTTGCCGTCGGTCGTGATCAGACCCGAGGTGTAGGCCCGCGGTCCGGCGTCACAGTTGACCTGCTGGTCGCGCGCGGTCAAGTGCAGCACACCGTCACGGACTCTCACGTTCTCCTGCCGGAAGCACTGCAACTCACCGTTGTGGCCGCCGAGCACACCGGTGCCGACGGACCAGCGATCGGTCCGGAGACCGGCCCAACCGTCCCCGCCCCCGTCGAACTCCTCCGACCAGATCGGAGCGACCGGGTTCGGCGCCGTCGAGGTCCGGAGCCTGAACTCCAGCGAGTCCGAGAACGCCAGCATCAACGAACCTCGCGTGACACCACGGCGCAGTTCGGACCGCCAGAAGGTCCGGCCGGCGGCATCGGGGCGGCGGCACAAGACGTGGGCGTACACCAGCTCGACGAACGCGTCGTCGCCGAGCCGACCGAACCGCTGACGGAACTCCTCGCTGTCGGCGAAGGCATCGGCGATCGCTTCGCCGCCGAGGACGCGATGCTGCCCTCGCCAGAAGTCGAAGCCCGCCGGGTCCGGTTGACGCTGGAAGTACGCGGCGTAGAGCCGCCAGATCTGGGCGGCCTGTTCATCGTCGTCGACCGTCGCCCGGAATGCCGAGGCGGGCGCGCCGACCCCGCATGCCCCGTCGGCTCCGGCGACCGGCGCGGCGGCCACGAGCCCGGAGGCCGCCGAGCCGGAGACCACGGCGGCGGTGAGGCAGACGAGCGCGAGCAACGATCGACCCGCCCGACGGTACGAACATCGTCGGCGATCCACCAGCATCTCCTTCGCCACCCCAACAGGGTGCCACTGAGAGTGCACACCCACCACCGTGGGAGGTCAGATGGCTCAATCGTCGGGCAATTTTCCCCAACCCTCGGTGATGACATGGGCCGAGCGACCTGTGACGACCACCTCGAGTCGGTCTCCCGCCGCCGGCTGCATCAGCAGGCCCGTCGGGCCGTCGCCGAGCACCACCGGCGCCTGGATCCGGACCGCGCCGGGAATCCGATGCTGAGCCGGGGCGAGCACGAGCGGATTCGCTGCCACGCCGCGCACCGCGGCGACGACATCCCGGGTCGCTCGCCCACCGTGGAGGGCGATCAGCAGGTCGATGTGACCCGTCTGCCTCGAGACCAGGGCGTCGACCAGATCGACCATCGCCGGCCGGTCGAGCACCAACACCGTCAGATCGTCGTCGCCATCGGTGAGCCGGACCAGCTCGGCCCCGGGCGTCAGCTCGATCCACGGTGGCGGCGGCGTCGGCGCCCGGACGATCGCGACGGCCGACGCGACGGCGACGATCACCAGCAGTGGCCGACGACCTCGCGGCCCGACGACCAGGCTGATGAGCCCCCACAACCCGCCGGCGACCAACAGTGCAGGCACGTCGATGCCGGGCAGCGGCAGATCGGCCGAGAACGCCGCGACACCGTCGAGCCACCGGAGCGCGAGTCGGACGGGCAGCTCGGCCAGCCGGCGGATCGCCGGGGCAGGACCGAACAACCCGAGCAGTGGACCGACGGTCATCCCCCATGTCATGACCGCCCCCGCCGCCGGCCCGGCGAGCACGTTGGCCGGCAGCGAGGCGAGCGGCACCGGTCCGAAGGTGCGATCGAGCAACGGGAGCACCCCGAGTTGTGCGGACACCGTGACCGCCACGGCCGCCCGCAACCAGCTCGGGCCGCGGAGTCGCGCCAGACACAGCGGGCCGAGCACCAGGATGCCGAGCGTCGCCGCCACGGACAGCCGGAACCCCAGGGACAGCCGGAGCGACGGATCGACGAGCAGGACGAGCGAGACCGCGGCGGACACCGTGGTGACACCCGTGGAGGCTCGGCCGGTGAGCAGCGCCCAGGTGGCGACCGCTGCCGTCCATGTCGCACGCAGCACCGAGGGTTCGAGCCGGGTCACCACGGCGAACACGATGAGCACGAGCGCCACGGCGCCGAGTCGCGAGCGCCGGCCGAGACGTCGGATGACCGGAGACACGGCGGCCAACACGAACGCGACGTTCTGACCCGACACCGCGAGCAGATGGGTCAGTCCCGCGGCGCGGAACCTGGATCGTTGCACCACATCCTGCGCCCGGTCGTCGCCGACCACGAGCCCGAGATACAGCGCCGCGGCCGCCTCGTCGTGGATCGGCGCCCCGTCGACGACCACCTGACGGACCCACTCGACCGGTCGGCGCCAACCAGCCGGCCCGAGCCGTTGATGCAACGTGTTGATCGAGGCGCGACCGACGAGGTGGCGAGACCGGTGGTGGGCGGTGTCGTCGATCGGCGCCAGATCGGCGTCGATCCGGAGCCGGTCCCCGGCCGAGGCCGACTCCAGCGCCGACGCGACCTCGGCCGTGCCCCGGACCTCGACCCGTCGACCATCGGCGAGTGTCCCCTCGGCCCACACGACCGGCCAACCACCGCGCGGATCGGTCGACAACACCACCTCGCCGACGTAGGGCTCGCGCTCCACCGGCACCCATCGCCGATCGGCGGCCGCACCGGCGGCGATCATGATCGACGCCACCACCAGCAACCAACGATGCGGGCGCCCGAGACCTCCACGTCCGAGCGCGACCACCGCACCCATGGCCAGCAGCGCCATCTGACCCACACGATCGATGTGCGCCGATGCGGCGGCGCCGAACGAGGCGGCGAGCCAGACCGTGGCGAGGGTGCCGAGCGCCAACCACTCGACGCTCCCGGGATCGCTCCGCACGGTCATCGCACGATGACCTCGTCGACCAGGGCCGCCAACTTCGCCGGACCGATGCCGGGAACCGACAGCAGGTCGTCGACGGCGCGGAACGGACCCGACGTCTCACGCCAGGTGAGAATGTTCGCCGCGGTCGCCGGACCGATGCCCGGCAAGCGCTCGAGATCGGCAGCGGTGGCCAGATTCAGATCGACCGGTCCCGCCGGCGAGCCGTCGGCGTCGCCGGCCGGTCCGATCGTCACCACCGGGACGTGGAATCGATCGTCACCCACACGTCCGACCACGATCTGGGATCCGTCGACGAGTGGCGCCGCGAGATTCAACCCCGCCAGATCAGCGTCGTCGGCCGCTCCCCCCGCGGCCTCGATCGCGTCGGCGATCCGTCGATCGGCATCCAGCTCGACCACGCCCGGACGGGCGACCGCTCCGACCACGTGCACGAGCACCGCCTGCGGCGCCGCCGAGGTGGTGGTGACGTCGAGTCCGATGATCGGAATCCGTTCGGCGACGTCGACGGCGGCCGGCGCCGGACGGAACGATCGCCACCCGACGACTCCGACGAGGACGACCGCACCCACCGCGGCGAGGAGCCGCACGACCGGCGGCGGCGCGGATCGGAACTGATCCCAACGATCGAGCAGGCCATGGAGACGTGCCGAGACACCGTCGCCGTCATCGTGGAAGTCGAGCATCGCCGAACTCCGTGGTCATCCGGCCGCAGCCGTGCACGTGTTTCGGGGGAAGCCGAGGTTGATGCGGCCCGATGTCGGGCGAGTCGAGCCGGGTCGGCTCAGTAGAGCTGGGTCGACAGCTTTCGACGCCAGAGCCCGGTGTTCGGGTGGTCGGAACCGAGCACCTCGAGCAGGTCGACGAACTCCTGGCGAGCCTCGTCGTCGGCCTTCACCAGCGGCAACAGGGCGTCGAGCCGGGCCTCGGTCTCGGCGTGCTCGGATGCGGCCGCCTCGATGCCGAGACGGGCCTGCGCGGCGAGTGGGCGCGTCAGCTCGGTCTCGGGGATCTTCTCGAGCATGGCGAGGGCCTCGTCGAAACGGCTCGTCTCGACATAGAGCGCCGCCAACATCGTGATCACGTCCACGTTGCCGGGAGATGCTTCGAGCGCCTGGAGCAACGACGCCTCGTCGCCCGCAGCCATCAGCTCGGCGATCGCGAGGTCGTCCGGGGACGGGAGCAGCGTGGCGACGAACTCGCGGATGGCGTCCTCACCCTGGGCTCCCATGAACCCGTCGACCACCTGACCCTTGTCGATGGCGTAGACCGCCGGGATCGACTGGACTCGGAACGCCTGGGAGGCCCCGGGGTTCTCGTCGACATTGATCTTGGCGAGAACGACCCGACCCTCGGTCTCGTCGACGACCTTCTCGATGATCGGCCCGAGCGTCTTGCACGGCCCACACCACGGCGCCCACAGGTCGACCACCACGGGGGTGTCCATCGACCGCTGGAGTACGTCGGTCTCGAAAGTGGCGTCGGTGACATCGATCATCATCGGGTTCGAGGGTACGGCCATGGATCCGAGAAACGAAGCCGGCGTGCTTCGGCTCCGGGCCATCGGACGAGTCCTCGCGGCTCTGCTGCCCGCCGCATCGCCCCGACCCGCCCGGCAGGTCTAGGTTCGCTGGAAGGACACCACCAGGGAGCACAGCATGAAGATCGACGGGGGATTCGGACTCGGAGGGGGCCTCCACAAGGTCGCCGAGTCAGCGAAGGCACAGGAAGCCACCGGCTATGCCGGCTTCTGGACCGCCGAGACCAGCCACGACCCGTTCCTCCCGTTGTTGCTCGCCGCGGAGCACACCGAGACCATCGAGCTCGGCACGTCGATCGCCGTTGCGTTCGCCCGCAACCCGATGACCCTCGCCAACACCGCCTACGACCTCCAGGCCTACTCCGGCGGCCGTTTCATCCTCGGCCTGGGCTCGCAGATCAAACCACACATCACCAAGCGGTTCTCCATGGAGTGGTCGAAGCCGGCCGCCCGGATGCGGGAGTTCGTCCAGGCGCTGCACGCCATCTGGGACTGCTGGGAGACCGGGGACCGCCTCCAGTTCCGCGGCGAGTTCTACACCCACACCCTGATGACCCCGTTCTTCGATCCCGGCCCGAATCCCGCGGGCAAGCCGAAGGTCTTCCTCGCCGGTGTCGGCGAACTCATGACCGAGGTCGCCGGCGAGGTGTGCGACGGCTTCATCTGCCACGGCTTCACCACCGAGCGGTATCTCCGTGAAGTCACGATCCCCGCCCTCAACCGGGGCCGGGCGAAGGCGGGCAGACCCTCGATCGACGATGCGGGCGCAGACGGTGAACACGCCTTCGAGATCGTCGGGCCGTCGTTCGTGGTGACCGGCAACGACGAGGCCGAGATGGCGAAGAACAATCAGGCGACGCGCCAACAGATCGCCTTCTACGGCTCGACGCCCGCCTACCGGGCGGTGCTCGACCTCCACGGATGGGGTGGGCTCCAGGAGCAGCTCAACGGCCTGTCGAAGCAGGGCAAATGGGTCGAGATGGCCGAGTTGATCGAGCCGGAGATCCTCGATGCGTTCGCCGTCGTCGGTGAACCGGAACACCTCGCACCCGAACTCACCACGCGCTTCGGCGACATCGTCCAGCGCCTGAGCTTCTATGCGCCGTACGACGCCGCGCCCGAGCGCTGGGGGCCCATCATGAAGGCCCTTCAGGAGGTCTGACTCGGCCGGCTCAGGCCGGCGTCAGCACCTGGCTCAGGTACTGCTCCTTGCAGAGCGCTCGTTGGAGTTTGCCGGAGCTCGTCTTCGGAAGCGTTCCGGGACGGACCAGCACGATGTCCTTCGCCGGGACGCCGACGGCGTCGACGACCGCGCCGGAGAGGGTGTCGCTGAGGTCGCCGGCGTCGTCGAGGCGGGTCTCGGCCACGACGACCACGCCCTCCTTGCCCGACTTGCCCGGCACACCGAAGGCGATGACGTTGCCGGCACGGATGCCGTCGACCTCGCCGACCGCCCGCTCGATGTCCTGCGGATAGACGTTGCGGCCACCGACGATGATGAGGTCCTTGATCCGCCCGCACATGACCATCTCGCCGTCGACCATGTAGGCGAGGTCGCCGGTGCGGAGCCAGTCGCCGTCGAACAGTTCGAGATTCGCGTCGGGACGCTGGTAGTAGCCCGTGGTGACCGAGGTCCCCCGGATCTGGAGCTCACCGACCTCACGCTCGGCCATCTCCCGACCCGTCTTCGGGTCGGTGATCCGGAACTCGAGCCCGGGCACGGGCTTGCCGAGACGAACGAGTGCCCGGGCGTTGGCATGATCGCCGGCCACGGGCACGGCCATCCGCTCCAGTTCGAGGAGTTCCGCGTCCACCGTGTCGGTGACGAGGCCGGTGAGTGGCTTCGGGAACGACCCGGCGATGGCCACCTCGGCCATACCGAACGCCGGGAACACCGCCCCGGGGCGCATGCCGTGACGCTCGCCGGCCTCGACGAAGGCCGAGACCGACGCGGGGTCGACCGGCTCCGCACCGTTCAGCGCGATCCGCAGGCGTGACAGATCGAGGGTCTCCTTCGATCGTTTCAGCGCCCGCGTCGCGAGCACGTAGGAGAAGTTCGGGCCGGCCGTCGCGGTGCCGCCGTAGGTGGAGATCCACTCCATCCAACGGCCCGGCTTCGCGAGGAAGTCCTGCGGGGCGCCGAGGACGAGGTTGAGCCCGGCAGACAGCGGCAGGATGCAGAACCCGACCAGGCCCATGTCGTGGTACAGCGGCAGCCACGAGACCATGACCTCGTCGTCCGGATCGACCTCGGCGGCGCCGATGATGGCGTCGAGGTTCGCGGCCACGACGTGGTTCGGCAGCATCACGCCCTTCGGTTCGGACGTGGAGCCGGACGTGAACTGGAGGACGAAGAGGTCGTCGGCCGAGACCTCGGGACGCACGTAGTCCGCCGCCGAGCGCTGCGAGGCGCCCGGCATGAGCTCGCTCATGTTGTGCAGCGCCGGATCGTCGGGACCGGCCTCGACGAAGGGTGCGAGATCGGAGTCCACGAGCACCGCAGCGCACTCGGCCAGGCGGATCCGGGTCTTGGTGGCGTTGGCGAACTCCTCGATCGAGGCGAGTCGCATCGGCAGGGGCAGGACGACGAGGGTCGCCCCCGCGAGCCACACGGCCTGGATGCAGGTGACGAGTTCGAGTGTCGTCGGGCCGAGCAGGGCGACGCGGTCACCCTTCTGGATGCCGCGGGCCTGGAGCTCGGCGGCGGTGGCCTTGGCCCGCTCGTGGAGCTCGGCATAGGTCATCGTGACGGGTGCTTCCCCGGTGACGAAGGTGATGGTGCGCCCCGATTGGGCCGCTGCTTCGATCCGCTCGAGCACCACCGACGAGGTGGCACCGGGCGCGCTGGGAAAGGAACTCGCGTTCATGGTCCCAGTAGACCGGGAAACTCGTCCGTTGGTTACGCCACCTTCAAAAAATCTCACTCCGAGCGCGAGATCTCACTCCTCGCGTTGGGCGTCAGCAGCCCACACCCAGCCAGACCGGGATGGCCCGTGGTGTGCCGGCCACGACGACCTGGCCACCGATGTTGAACTCGACCGAACCACCGCCGTCGAACTTGATCAGTTCCGAGAAACCGCTCGCCTGTGCGTAGTCGATGAGGTCCCACGACGTCATGCCCGTCGTCGAGCCCAACATCATGACGCCGGTGTCGGGATTCATCATCAGGAAGCTGTGGCGAGACGTGCCGTGGGTGTAGTCCGAGCGGGGGATGTCGACGAGGCCGTGCCACACCTCACCGTCGAGGATCAGCGGCAACCCGGCGGCGGCCCACTGCCACTCCGAGGCGACGGCGAACTCGCCGAAGTTCGGGTGCACCCACATGGCCCACGACTCGAGTTGCCCGCCCTGCATCGACCCCAGCCGGGCGTTCATGGGGAACAGTCCCTGATAGTCCCAGATGAAGTTCTCGCTGGCGGCGTGTTGGCTCTTCCGCACACCGAACACGCCCCGGTCGTGTCGATCGGCCGAGCCGGGCACGTGCACACCGTCGATCACGGCGAGTCCGATCGGCGTCGGGTTCGCGGCGTCCGCCGGCGTCAACCAGTTCGCGTTGATCGAAGCGACCCCACACCTGGTGGCCGAGGTCTTGACCTCCACCATCGACGAGTCGAGTCGGATGGCCTGGCCACCCGGCACGGAGACGATCTCGTAGCCGTCGGCACCGAACGTCGCATCACTCGGCGAAGCGGTGGCGGAGAACCGCGTGCCGGTGCGGTTCAGATATTCCTCCGACTCCGAGAAGTACAGGAGCATGCCGGGTCGCGACAGGCCCGAGCCGAGCTCCCCGACCCAGTAGTTGCGGCCCGCTTCGTCATACGCGCGACACATCACGTTGTCGTAGATCAGGTTGACGAAGCCGAGATCGGACAGCGAGCCGTAGCGCAGCTGGAACTCCTCGGACTCCTGGAACAGGCGTGCCATCGAGGTGAGGTCCATGCCCGAGTCCTTCAGGCCCAGCCAATAGGCGAAGCCCACATCGTCGGGCTGCCGGAGGAAGTGGGCCTGATAGAGGCGCCAGATCTGGGCGGCGTCGGGGTCGGCGTCGACGACCGACTCGAACGCGCTGTCCGGCGGCGCACCACAGGTCGCCGCCTGTGCCTCGTCGGGCTGCACGGCGACCGACACCATCGCGGTGGCGAGGAGGCCGGCGACGACGCCGAGCGTTCGAAGGACACCGAGATTCCGGAAACGGACCATGCCAGGAGAGATCGGCGAGCGGGATGCTCCAACTGAAGCCATCCGACCATGAAACCCCACGGAGGAGGCGGTCGGTCATCGGGTGCCGGGATCGGTTCCGCCGTCCAGCGCCAGGCGCTCGGAAGCGACGGCGCCCAGGCGGCCGCGCGCCAGCGAGGAGACGCTGAAGGCATCGCCGATGTCGTGCGACCGGAACCCGACGAGCGAGGCCCCTTCGGCACCCGCCGCCGCGTCCGCGGTCCGTCGGCCGTCGCCGACGACCGCGATCTCGCCGAAGCTCTCCCCTGCGGCCATGGGAACGACCCGCCCGTCAGCGGTCCGGATCTCGACCTCACCGTCGAGCACCACCCAGATCCGTTCGCCGTGGTCGCCCCGCCGGAACAGGATCTCGCCCGAGCTCAACCTCCGTCGCTCGGCCCGCGACTGGAGGACCCGGACGCTGACTGCCGGTAGCGGCGCCAGGACGGGCACGGTCCGGAGCACGGCCAGCTCGTGCCGATCCACCGTGGAGCGCCCCTCGTCGAGGGCGGCGATCCGCGGGGCCCCGAGGGCTGCCGCGAGCACCGCCAACCCCCCGAGGCCGATGAGGGTCGCCGTCGGACCGAGACGGTCGACGGAGACCGCGAAACCGAGCGCACCGACGGCGACGGAGGCGATGATGGCGCCTTCCATGGCCCCGACCACCCGTCCGAGGACCTCATCGGCGACCGTGGCCTGGACCAGGATCCGGCCGAGCATCTCGGCCACCACCGTCGCCGCACTCGAGATGGCGAACAGCACCATCACGAGCACGAACGAACGTGTCGCCGGCACGATCGCCAGGGCCGACCCGCTCCACGCAACCGTCGCGATCAACCATCGTCCGAGGCGGGCATCGACCAGACCGAGTGACGCCACCGTTCCGATGACCCCTCCGAAGCCGAGTGCGCCGGCCATCAGACCGGCGTCGGTCGCATCCCGACCGAGGTGGTCGACCAGCACGGCGAAGGTCGCGACGTCGTGGGCGCCACCGATGAGGCCGACGACGACGGCGAACGCCAGCAACCATCGGACCGGCCCGCGCTCCACCACGGCCCGCACTCCTTCTCGCACGAAGCCGAGGTCGGGAGCGAGCTCGTGGGGATCGACCACCCGCCGGACCCGGCCGGCCCCACCCCGGACGACGACGACCGCAGCGACCGCCCCGAGTCCGGCACCGAGCAGCAGGACCGGCGACACACCGATCGTGGCCAGGCCCACACCGACGGCGACGGGACCCACGAGATACCCGACGGCATCGGCGACCCCGATACCCACATTGACCGCCGACAGTTCCTGCTCGTCGGCGACGAGGCCCGGCACGATCGACTCGACCAACGGTCGGGTCGCGCCTTCGGCGAGTGCCCCGACCGCGGCGGACCCATAGACGACGCCGCTCGGGAGGTCGGCCCACACCGCGATCGCGGTCGCCGCCATGGCCACGCATCGGATCACGAACACACCGGTCAGAAGCGGACCCCTGGGGCGTCGATCGGCGACGCCGAGGACGAGCGGAGCGAGGACGGCCGCCGGGACCAACACCAAGGACGCCACGAGACCGGTCTCGGTCAGACCGCCCCGCTCGAAGGCGATGAACATCAACGCGAGCCAGCCGCCGTGTTCCATCACCGCGGCGAGCCCGGACGCCGCCATCAGCGCACGCACGTCGGGCCCGGCCCGCCGGAGGTGTCTCACCGCTTCCATGGCGCATCATCGCGCGGCTCCCACGAGCGCCGTGTGCTCGTCGTCGCAAAACGACGAAACCCCGCTCGTGGTGAGCGGGGTTCGAGACCGTGGAGCTAAGGAGAATCGAACTCCTGACCTCTTCCATGCCATGGAAGCGCTCTACCAACTGAGCTATAGCCCCGAACCGTCGGCGAGCCGACGGGCGGACCACAGAGACTAGCGACAACACACGGGGTCACAACCTCGTGATTCGTTACCCTTCGCCCCATGACTGCGGCCTACCGCCCCGACGAGATCGAGCCCCGCTGGCAGGCGGACTGGCGCGACTCGGGCCTCTACCAGATCGACAACGACGACCCGCGCGAGAGCCGGTACGTACTGTCGATGTACCCGTACCCGTCGGGACCGGCACACATCGGCCATGTGCGGAACTACACCTTCGGCGACCTCCTCGTCCGCTTCCACACGATGAACGGCCGAGGGGTGCTGTCCCCCATCGGGTACGACTCGTTCGGGCTCCCCGCCGAGAACGCGGCGATCAAGTCCGGCGTGCATCCCCGTGAGTACACCGCGGCCCGCATGGAGGAGCTCTCGGCGTCGTTGACCCGGATCGGAGCGGTCTACGACTGGCGCCGCATCGTCTCGTCGCACGACCCGGACTACATCCGGTGGTCGCAGTGGATCTTCCTCCGCTTCCACGAGGCCGGACTCGCCTACCGCGACACCGCACCCGTGAACTGGTGCCCCGGTTGCCAGACCGTGCTCGCCAACGAACAGGTCGTCGACGGTCGATGCGAGCGGTCCGACGACCCGGTCGAGCGGCGGGACATGACGCAGTGGTTCTACAAGATCACCGACTACGCCCAGGAGCTGCTGGACAACCTCGACGGCCTCGACTGGCCCGACCGGGTCAAGACGATGCAGCGCAACTGGATCGGTCGCTCGGAGGGTGCCGAGTTCGGGCTGCCGATCGCCGATGACGACGGCACTGCCCGCAACGACGTCGAGCCGTTGGCGGTCTACACGACGCGGCCCGACACGAGCTTCGGCATGACGTTCGCCGTGATGGCGCCGGAACATGCGCGCGTCGACGAGCTGACGACACCGGACCAGGCCGAGGCCGTCGCTGCGTTCCGAGCGGAGGTCTCGACCCGCTCGGAGATCGATCGCCTGTCGACCGAAGGTGCCTCCGACAAACGAGGGGTCTTCACCGGATCCCACGTCGTCAATCCCTTCACCGGCACGACGATCCCGCTGTATCTCGCGGACTACGTGCTGACCACCTACGGCACCGGGGCGATCATGGCCGTGCCGGGCCAGGACCAGCGCGACTGGGACTTCGCCACCGCCCACGGTCTCGAGATCATCCGCACCGTCGCCCCGCCGGAGGACTTCGATGGTGAGGCCTTCACCGGCGACGGACCGGCCATCAACTCCGCGTCCATGACCCTCGATCTCAACGGCATGGGTGTGGCCGAGGCGAAGGCCACGGCGATCGAGTGGCTGGTCCAGAGGGAACTCGGCGACCGCAAGGTCAACTTCCGCATCCGTGACTGGCTGCTCTCTCGCCAGCGCTTCTGGGGCTGCCCGATTCCGATGGTCTACTGCGAGACCTGCGGCCTGCGTCCGGTACCCGACGACCAGCTGCCGATCGTCGCGCCCGACGACGTCGAGTTCCGGCCGACCGGCGAATCTCCGCTGACCTACCACCAGGGCTTCCTCAACACGACCTGCCCGGACTGCGACGGGCCGGCCAAGCGCGAGACCGACACGATGGACACCTTCGTCGACTCCTCCTGGTACTTCCTGCGCTACTGCCAGGACGATCGGTCGGTCGATGTGCCGTTCACGCTGGACGCCGTCCGGAAGTTCATGCCGGTCGACCAGTACATCGGTGGGGTCGAACACGCCGTGCTCCACCTGCTGTACGCCCGATTCTTCACCATGGCGCTGTCGGACCTGGGCCATGTTCCGGGTGATCTCCGTGAGCCGTTCGAGCGACTGTTCACCCAGGGCATGGTGCGTCTCGGCGGCGGCAAGATGTCGAAGTCGAAGGGCAACCTGGTGGCGCCCGAGGCGATCGTCGCCGAACACGGTGCCGATGCCCTCCGGCTCGCGATCCTGCAGGTGAAGCCGCCGGCCGAAGACGTCGACTTCGAAGACTTCCAGCTGGACGGCTGCGAGCGGTTCCTGAAGCGGGTGTGGCGGTTGGCCGTCCCCGACTCCGAGCTGCTCACCGGGATGCGTTCCGGCGAGCCGACCGATGCCGACCGCGGCATCGAACGAGCCCGCCACGTGCTGATCGACCGGATCACCGGGGAGTTCGAGCGCTGGGCCTACAACACCGCCGTCGCCGGCTTCATGAGCTACGTCAACGACCTCTACAAGTACGTCCAGTCCGACGACGGCCCGCACGGTCCCACGCTCGCGGCAGCGATCGACACCCTGCTCGAGCTCATGGCTCCGACGACGCCGCACATCGCGGCCGAGCTCTGGGCCCGCCGCCACGACGGTGCCCACGTGCACGAGCGCACCTGGCCGGTCGCCGACCCCGCGATGCTCGTGGTCGATCAGATCACGATGGTCGTGCAGGTCAACGGCAAGGTCCGGGCCAAGGTCGAGGTCGCTCCCGACATCGACGAGGCGGCGGCCGAGACGGCGGCTCGTGCGGCCCTGGCCGACTCCGGGCAGCTCGACGCCGGCACCCGCAAGGTGATCGTGCGCCAGCCGAAGCTCGTCAACTTCGTCGTCTGAGGTCGACCGCTCCCCGTTCTCGATCGGCCATCCCGTCGATCGGCTCGCTCAGGAGCGGTCGAACAGCGGCATGTCCTTGAAGAGCCGATCGATGTCGTAGTACTCGCGTGCGGTCTCGGAGAAGACGTGGACGACGATGTCGCCGTAGTCCATGAGCACCCAGCTCGCATCCTCCAGCCCCTCGACCCGAATCGGCTTCGGCCCGCCACGGCGTCCGACCTGGAACTCGACGTCATCGGCGATCGCGCGGACCTGACGTTCGTTCCGTCCGGTCGTGATCACGAACCACTCGACGATGCCCATGACCTCGCCGACCCGATAGGCGACCGTCCGCTCGCCGAGCTTGTCCTCGGCGGCGTCCATCGCCACCGAGACCCAGGCATCGGGATCGTCCCGGTCGATGGACGCGGCGGCCTCGTCCGGCATGACGGCGTCCGGGGACAGGGTCGACGTGGTGATGAGGGTGCGGCCCCGCTTGGGCCGGTCGGCAGGTGACATTCGATCTCTCTCGGCACGAGCTCCCGATGGGAGCGGATCAGCCGAGCGACGGCGCGGCCAGCGACAAGCGTACGAGCGGAGCGGAGAGGGACCGCAGCCCGGCCTCGGATGCCGCTTCTCCGTCGTCGACGACCGACACCGCCGGCCCGAGCCGTGCCGCCACCTCGGCGGCCGCTTCGAGATCGTCGCCGGCCACGACCTCACGCCCGTCTCCGGCCGGACGGTCCTCGATCTCGACCCGTCGCACGGCGAGACCCGCGGCGGTCATCTCGGACAGCGCCGCATCGACCGACACGACGCCAGCGGGAAGCGTCACGATCACCGCCGGGTGCTGCGCCGACGGTGCCAGCACACCGAGCGACGACCGCCAGAGCGACGCTCTCGCCTCGTCTCCGTCCGGCAGGTCGACCAACACCGTGCCCGGGGCATCGGTCGACCCGGCCGCCATCGCTGTGGTGTCGAGCGCCGCCGCGAGCACCGGACTGACGACCGCAGGCCGCGCCAGGCCGTCCTCGAGCAGCGCGGACCAGAACAGGCGATGACGAAACGCCTCGGCGCCGGCCGTCGCAGCCGCTGCTCCCGGTGCACCGAGCGGCCCGGCCAGATACGGCCCGATCGCCGCGGCATCCAGTTCGACGGTCCCGACCGCGAAGGCGAGCACACCTTCGGCGTCGAGCACCGGGTCGGGATTGTCCAACGTGATGGTGCCACTCCCCATCGCCTGGGCCCAGACGACCGCATCGAGCACGTCGATCTCGCCGAAGGTCCAGCCGAGCTCGGCTGCCAGCTCCGGCCCGGCCCGAACGGGCGAGAGGTCGCCGAGGCGCACGCCGCCCACCGGTGTGCTCGGTGGAAGCAGGATCATCGTGCCGCCGCTCGTGTCCGAACCGAGCGCCGCGACGGCGACCGCCCCGACGACCACGCCGTTCTCGACCACGAGAGCCAGAGCGGTCGGGGTCGGATCGACATCGGCGATCCAGCCGGGCTCACCGGGCAGCGGCTGCTCGACGAAACGCCCGTCGCGAGACTGGAGCACGCTGTTCGCTCCGACCCACGAGAGCACCGGGATGGCGGCGAGCAACACGAGCTGCACGGCCGCGAAGATCATCATCGGTGATCGGTCGGCGGGCTCGTCGACCGTGGTGACGAGCGGCCGGATCACGCTGCCCGAAGATAGAGCCCGCGTCGATCGATATCGGCGATGACCGCATCAGGGGTGAGCAGCCGGATGCCGACGCCGTCGGCGACCCGACCGCGGAGCAACGTCGAGGAGATGTCGATACCGGGAATGCTGAGGCGAACACTGCGCCATCCGGCCGGGGCGTCGCGTTCGTCGTCGCCCCGGTTGACCACGACGAACTCCGCCCGGTGACGCAACTCGTCGGCACGGTGCCACGTCTCGAGCCCTGCGGCCGCGTCGGCGCCGACGATGACCGACCATGACGTGTCGGGCTCGACCGAGGTGAGTCGCTCCAGGGTGTCGATCGTGTAGGTGGCACCGCCTCGCTCGATTTCGACGTCGCTCGCCACGACCCCGGACAACCCCTCGACCGCGCGCTCGACCAACGCGAACCGCACATCGGCGGGGGTCACGCGGCGCTCGTCGGACTTCTGCCACGGATCGTTCGCGACGACGAGCCTCACTTCGTCGAGGCCGAGCTGGTCCAGAGCCTCGACGGCCACCACCAGATGGCCGAGGTGAGGTGGATCGAAGGTGCCACCGAGCAGGCCGACCCGCTTCATCGGCCGAAACCGGGCGAGCTACCAGGAGTCGCAGCGAAAAACCACCCCGACGTGACGAGTTTCACTTGAACGCCCTGGGCCATTCGGTCTAATGTCGAAAGTCGGATTGCCGAGCCACGCCAGCGCCAAGGTCGCACAGACACAACTGCACACGATTCGCCCTCACCACATACTCGTGAGGTAGTGATGTCACTGCTTGCCGTCATCGTCGCAATGATGCACCGAGGCTAGCTGCCCTGCCCGGGTCCCACTCCCCCCCCGAATCCCCCCTGCCCCTGTTCCCACCTGAACCCACCACTTTCGAGGCGCGTCCCATGAGTGATTCCGTAGGCCAGTACCTGAACGAGATCGGTCTCGTTCCCCTGCTCACCGCAGACGAAGAGCGCGAGCTCTCCCAGATCATCGAGCGAGGCCGCGATGCGCAGGAGCGCATCGACGCCGGCGAGAACTCCGCTGCCAACCGGCGTGCGGTCCGCCAGGCCGCCCGAGCGAAGGACCGGTTCATCCGGGCCAACCTCCGCCTGGTCGTCTCCGTCGCCCGCCGCTATCCGCTGCCCCCGTCGATGGAGCTCCTGGACCTGATCCAGGAAGGCAACCTCGGCCTCGAGCACGCCGTCGACAAGTTCGACTGGCGGAAGGGCTTCAAGTTCTCCACCTACGCCACCTTCTGGATCCGCCAGGCCATCGGCCGGGCGCTCGACCAGAAGGCCAGCCTGGTTCGCCTGCCCGGCGATCGCTCGGCCTCGCTGCGTGCCGCCCTCCGTGCGGTGTCGGGCGACGGCGACGAGTTGGACGACGAGCACGCTCGGCTCCACCGTCTCACCACCCCGACCTCGCTCGACCGCACCATCGGCGACGACGACTCCAACGAGCTGGTCGACCTCCTCCCCGATTCCAACCCCGGCCCCGAGGCCGAGGTCATGCACCGGGCCGAGGAGTCCATGGTCACCGGTCTGCTCGAGATCCTCGATCCCCGGGCCCGCTACGCCGTCGAGCAGCGCTTCGGCCTCAACGACGGCCGCAAGCGCTCCTACCGTGAGGTCGGGGAAGAGCTGGGAGTCACCGCCGAGGCGGCGCGCCGCCTCGTCAAGCGTGCCGTGAGTGCCGTGCGCGACCAGGCCGGCTCGACCGTCACGGACTTCGACGCCGCCTGATCGGCTCCGACAACCGAACGTTCCGGCTCGACGCCGCCTGCGGATTCCGTAGGCGGCGTCGCCGCGTCCGGGTCGGGGTTCGACACATAACACGTTGCCGGTTCCGCCGTGGGGAGGCCAGACTCTCCGGATGCAGCAGTGGGATCCCGGTTCATGGCGTTCGAAGACGGCACTCCATCAGCCGGTCTGGCCGGATTCGAGTGACCTCGAGCGTGTCGAGAAGGAACTGAGCCTTCTCCCACCGCTGGTCTTCGCCGGTGAGGCCCGGGATCTGAAGGCACGACTGGCCCGCGTCGCCAACGGAGAGGCGTTCCTCCTGCAGGCCGGCGACTGTGCGGAGTCATTCGACGGCTTCCGAGCCGACGCCATCCGCGACCGGCTCAAGGTCATCCTCCAGATGGCCGTCGTCCTCACCTACTCCTCAGGGGTGCCCGCGGTGAAGGTCGGCCGCATCGCCGGTCAGTTCGCCAAACCACGGTCTCAGCCGACCGAGACCATCGACGGCACCGAGCTTCCCTCGTTCCTCGGCCACATGGTGAACGACCTGCCGTTCTCCCCCGGCGACCGCCGCCCCGACCCGGGTCGCCTGCTGCGGGCCTACCACCAGTCGGCGTCCACGCTGAATCTGCTGCGGGCGTTCACCAAGGGCGGGTTCGCCGATCTGCACCAGGTCCAGACCTGGAACCAGGAGTTCGTCGCCGAGTCCGCTCAGGGGCAGCGTTACGCCGATCTCGCCACCGAGATCTCCCGGGCGCTCCGCTTCATGGAGGCATGCGGTGTCTCGTCGAATCATCCCGAGATCCACGAGGCGGATTTCTTCACCAGTCACGAGGCGCTGCTCCTGCCCTACGAGGAAGCACTCACCCGCAAGGACTCACTCACCGGCGAGTGGTACGACTGCTCGGCCCACATGGTCTGGATCGGTGAGCGCACCCGGCAGCTCGACGGCGCACACGTGGAGTTCTTCCGCGGCATCAAGAACCCGATCGGCTGCAAGATCGGCCCGACGGCCACAGCCGACGACGTCATCGGCCTCTGCGAGGCACTCAACGCCGACCGCGAACCGGGTCGCCTGACCCTGATCGTCCGGATGGGCGCCGACAACGTCGTCGACGGGCTGCCGCCGATCCTCGAGGCCGTCAAGGCCGAGGGTCACCCCGTGGTGTGGGCATCGGACCCGATGCACGGCAACACGTTCACCTCCGAGAGCGGCCACAAGACCCGCCACTTCGACGCGGTGTTGCGCGAGGTCCAGGGGTTCTTCGCTGCGCACCAGGCGGCGGGAACCTGGGCAGGCGGTGTGCATGTCGAGCTCACCGGCGAGGACGTCACCGAGTGCCTCGGGGGCACCACCCCGGTCGAGACCGCCGACCTCGGCAAGCGCTACGAGACGATGTGTGATCCCCGCCTCAATGGCCGCCAGGGTCTCGATCTCGCGTTCCAGGTCTCCGAGCTCCTCCGGAGCGACTGAGACCGTCAGGCGAGTTCGCCCCGCACGAGGCTGACCCCGGAGTGGGAGGGGTCACCGTCGTCCGGTTCGGCCGAGATGTCCACGACGTCGAAGCGACTGAGGTCGAGGTCGTCCGGGACGTCGTAGCTCCCGGAGCCGTCGACGACGCCGAGCGAGATCAGGTCGACCAGCTCCCCGTCGTCGGAGATGTCGAGCAGCCAGAGTTCGAGGAATTCGCCGCCACCAGCGGCGAGGCCGGTGTCGATGTCGAGCGAGACGTCGCCGCCGTCGTCGAGCAGCGTGGCCGACGAGACCGCGCCAGGAGCTGCTTCGAGCACGGCCAGATCGGCCGAGGCGAGTTCCACGGGGTCGTCTCCGCCGCCGAGCGCCAGGCCCAGCGGCACGGCCACCAGGAGGAGGATCCCGGCCACCAGGGTGGCGATGGCGACCGGACCACCGAAGCGCCGCCGGCTCGAGAGGTCGATGACCGGCGCGAGCTGCTCGTCGGTCGCCACCGTCACCTCGGATTCAGGCGCACCATCGGCATCGAGGCCGAGTTCGCCCCGGATCGAGGCGAACAGCGCCGCCGAGCCGGGCGTCGTGTCGAGGTCGGGCGCACCCGCTCGAAGCAGGTCGGCGAGCTCGGCGTCGAAGGCGGGTTCATCGAAGTTCGTCACGGCTCACCTCCAGTTCGGTTCGCAGCGCCGCGAGCCCTCGTCGGGCATGGCTCTTCACGGTGCCGAGCGGGAGTCCGGTCCGCTCGGCGATTTCATGGTGCGTGAGATCATTGTAGAACGCAAGTTCCACCACGATCCGCCGTTCTTCCGGCAGGCACGCCAGGGCTTCGGCGAGCACCAGCCGATCGGCGAGATGTTCGGCGGCCTGCGTCGGCTCGACGGGCTCGGGTCCGTCGTCGACGACCGGAGTCGGCCGCCGACCGGCGGCACGGAGATGGTCGACGACCTTGAATCGGGTGATGCCGATCAGCCAGGAGCGGAGCGAACCCCGCTCGGCATCGAAGCGGTGACGGGACTTCCAAGCAGCGACGAAGACCTGTTGTGCGACGTCGTCGGCCTCGGCACCCACCGACTTCCGGGCGAGGCCGAGGACGATGCCGGAGTGCTCGGCGAAGACCTCGGCCAGCGCTCGCTCGTCACCTGCGACGAAGCGCTGCTCGAGCGTCTGTTCGGTCGCTGGCATCGCTGCAGGATACCCAGCCGGGCGCGCCTCGTTCGGGACCCCGTGGCCCCGGCGAACCGGGGGCGGCAGCGTGATCTCGAGCAGCGTCATCACCCGGGGATTCGCACCTCACCCCGGGGATGGATGCACGACGCAAGGAAATCTTGCGCGTCAGGTCAGGCGCTGCGTCAGACCAGATTGTCGACGAATCGCTCGAGCTGGCGGAGATTCCGCACCTCGAACACACCATCGCAGTGAGAGCCGTACTCGCCGATGATCGAATCGCCGGTGTCCCAGTACGCCTTCGGCTCCGGGTTCAGCCAGAAGAGCTTCCGTGCCCGATGCTCGATCTCTTTGAGGATCCACGCCTGCGAGGCGTGGTAGTTGTTCCGGGCGTCACCGAGGATCAACACGGTCGTCTTCGAGTTGATCTCGTTGCCGTAGTTCTCCCAGAACACCTCGAACGCGTGGCCGTAGTCGGAATGGCCGTCCACCCACACGACATCGGCCTCGGTGTTCACCCGATGCACGGCCTCGGCGATGTCCTCGACGCCATCGAAGTAACTCGTGACCTCGTCGAGCCCATCGATGAACACGAACGCTCGCACCTTCGAGAACTGGCCGGAGATCGCGTACACCAGGTGGAGCGTGAAGCGAGCGAAGGCGGCGACCGAACCCGAGATGTCGGCGATCACCATGATCTCGGGCTTCGACGGCCTCGGGTACTTGAACTTCGGCTCGGCCGGCACGCCGCCGTAGGACAACGAGTGCCGCACGGTGCTGCGGAAGTCGAGCGGACCCTTCCGCCCGTGGCGTCGCTTGCGAGCCAGGCGAACGGCGAGCTTGCGGGTCAGCGGATAGATCGCCCGGCGGAGATTCGTCATCTCCTCCCGGGACGCGTGCATGAAGTCGACGTCTTCGGGCAGCGGCTTGCGAAGCGTCTTCGCCATGGCCTCCGCGCCACGATCGGCGACGAGCCGGCGTCGGATCTCGGCTTCGATCTCCTTGCGGAGCGCGTCCATCCGGGTCTCGTACTCATCGCGCTCGAGGCGTTCCTCGAGCGGCGTGAGCCCGCCGGAGTCCTCACGGGCCTCGTTCATCAGCCGCTCGAGCATCGCGTCGAGGTCGAGGTTCCGCAGTGTGCGGTACAGGTAGTAGGTACCTCCGACCGGCCTCCCCGGTTCCATCCCGGCGTAGCGCTTCACCGCCTGGCGTGCGAGTGCGCGCTGCAGCGCCTGGTCGTTGTTCTTCATCGCCTGGAAGAGCATCTCGGCGAGTTCTTCGGGCGTGAGGCCATCGCCGCCACCGCCGCCCTGGCCCTGCCCCTCGGCGCCCGGCGGACCGTCCTGGTCGTCCATGTCCATGTCGCCGAACGGGTCATCGCTGTCGCCGTCGAGGGCGTACTCGGCGCCGCGGAGGGAGAAGAACACCTCGAACAACGTCTCGAAGGAGCGCCAGTGTGTGTGGTTCTTGACGAGGGTGGCAGCCAGGGCCGCCTTGAACGCCGAGCGGTCCTCCAGCGGGATGTGGCGCACGGCCTCGATCGCGTCGAGGTTCTCCGACAGCGAGACCGGCAGCCCCGCATTGCGGAGCTCGGTCACGAAGCCGTTGAGCAACTCGAAGATGGGCGAGGCAGCGGCCACCGCTGCCTTCTCCGACTCCAGGTCGTCGACCGCTCCGTTGCTGACCGTGTCGCTCATCGCGGGTCCGAGCCCCTCAGCTCGCCGGGGTGAACACCTGGGCGGAGTTCGTCTTGAACTCCTTCAGGGCCTTCTCGATGTCCGAGCGGTACTTCAGCAGGATGTTGATCGTCTCCGATGCCACCGCCTCGTCGACCTGCTCGATGCCGAGCAGGATCAGCGTGCGGGCCCAGTCGATCGTCTCCGACACCGACGGATGCTTCTTCAGCTCGAGCGAACGGATCGATCGAACGATGCGGGCGACCTGGTCGGCGAGGTGCTCGTTGATGTCGGGCACCTTGGTGAGCACGATCTCCTTCTCCCGTTCCATCGTCGGGTAGTCGAGATGGAGGAAGAGGCAGCGCCGCTTGAGGGCTTCGGAGAGCTCCCGCGTGTTGTTCGACGTGAGGAACACGAGCGGGATCTGCTTGGCCTCGAGCGTGCCGAGCTCGGGGATCGAGACCTGGTAGTCCGAGAGGACCTCCAGCAGCAGCGCTTCGGTCTCGATCTCGACCCGGTCGACCTCGTCGATCAGCAGCACCACACGATCGTCGGCACGGATGGCCTCGAGCAGCGGCCGGGTCAGCAGGAACTCGTCGGAGAAGATGTCCTCCTGGATGTCGGTCCAGGATTCGTCCTCGCCCGACTCGGTCTGGATCCGGAGGAGCTGCTTCTTGTAGTTCCACTCGTACAGCGCCTTGGACTCGTCGAGGCCCTCGTAGCACTGCAGGCGGATCAGGCGGCTGTCCGACATCTCGGCCACCGACTTCGCGAGCTGGGTCTTGCCGGTGCCGGCAGGCCCCTCGATGAGGATGGGCTTGCCGAGGCGATCGGCGAGGTAGACGATGCCGGCGATGGCGTCATCGGCGAGATAGTCGACCTTGGCGAGATCGCCACGGACCTCGTCGACGGTTTCGAAGCGGTGGCTCATGGCGGCCGACGATACCCACCGACTTGACCGGTCGGTCAAATGCGTTCGTGCGGCCGCGGTGCGGATCTACCGTGGCGACATGGCCTGGATCCGCTATCTGTCGCACCCCGAGGTCGTGATCGATCCGTCCGTCCCGGTTCCCGAATGGTCGCTGCGAGGCGAGGCGGTCGCGCGGATCGAGCGGTTGGTGTCGAACCCGCCGACGTGGTTCGACGAGGTCCGGGTCGTGATCACCTCGGCGGAGACCAAGGCTCGGGAGGCCGCCGATCCGATCGGGCGCGCGCTCGGTCTCGAACCGCTGGTGATCACCGAGACCGGCGAGATCGATCGATCGGCCACCGGCTTCGTGCCCCATGAACGACACGAGGAACTGACCGATCGCCTCTTCGCCGAACCCGAGCGCTCGGCGGAGGGTTGGGAGCCGGCGTTCGACGCGCAGCGGCGGATGCTCGACGCCGTCCGGCCCTGGTGGCCGCCCACCGCCGTCGACGAGCCGGGCGGGGTGCTGATGATCGGCCACGGCGGTGTCGGCACGTTGCTGTGGTGTGCTCTCACCGGCACCGACATCGCTCGACGACACGACCAACCCGGCCAGGGCCACGTGTGGTGTGTCGACACGGCGGACCCGAAGCGAAACCACCCCTGGCGCCGCTTCTGACCCCGGATTCGACGCCTCGGCCGTCCCCGGGGAACCGACCCCCGAGAGCTAGCCTGCCCCGGTGATGGATCGAGGTCTCGCCGCTGCCGTGGAGCGTTTCGCCGACGCGGTCGGTGGCGCACTCATCATCGCCGCCCGGGGCACGTCGGTGCCGAGCGGGCAGCTCCGCCGCGACGCCGCACTCGAGGCCTTCCACCTGTGCACCTCGGTGATCGACGTGGACCGCGCCCACTCCGACGAGGAGCTGTGGGCCCTCGCCGCCACGTTCGGTCGCTACGACATGGTCCCGGCCGCCGCGCTCCCCCGGGACCTCCGGGTGTCCGGCTTCGTCGACGGCAAGGCCGCCTGGCTCCAGCGACCGTCCGAGATGTTCACGACCCTGGCCGACCTCGACCGCCGGCGGGGCGGCTCCCTCGCCCGCACCTACGCCGACGAGGCCGTCCGGCTCGCCCACGTCGTCACGGCCCTGGACCCCTACGCCACCTCGTCGAAGATGCGGGCGGTCGCCGACTACGGCCGGCGGCTCCGAGCCGATCTGCCCGCCCAGCCCGAACCTCGGGCCGCCGATGCCGGCGGACCTCGTCGGCCGACCGACGCCACCACCGATGCCGAATCGTCGACCGGGGCCGATGCCACCGTGGAGGTCGAGCTCCCGCCGGCCGAACCGGTGGAGGACGTGCTCGCCGAGCTCGATCGCCTCATCGGACTCGATGCGGTCAAGGAGCAGGTCCGACTCCTCACGGCGATGCTGCGGGTGCAGGCACTGCGGGCCGAGCGCGGCTTCGCCACGGTCGAGCGAAATCGTCACCTGGTCTTCTCCGGCAACCCCGGCACCGGGAAAACGACCGTCGCCCGGCTGCTCGCCCGGCTGTATCGCTCCCTCGGCATCCTCGAACGTGGCCACCTCACCGAGGTCGACCGATCGGGTCTCGTGGCGGGGTTCGTGGGCCAGACCGCCACGAAGGTCGCCGAGGTCTTCGATCGGGCCGACGGCGGCGTGCTTCTGATCGACGAGGCCTATTCCCTCATCCGCGGCGGCGAGAAGGACTTCGGACGCGAGGCGATCGATGCGATCGTGAAGCAGGTCGAGGACCGCCGGGACTCCCTCATCGTGATCCTGGCGGGATACCCGGCCGAGATGGCCGAGCTCGTGGCGGCCAATCCCGGCTTCTCCAGCCGGTTCCCGACCACGATCAACTTCCCCGACTACGACGACGACGAACTCGTCGCCATTCTCCAACTCCTGGCCGCCGCGGCCGAGTACGACCTCGACGATGCGACCCGGGACGCCGCCCGGGCGTGGTTCTCCGATCAGGCCCGTGGAGTCGGGTTCGGCAACGGCCGCCTGGCCCGCAACCTGTTCGAGCAGTCCGTCGCCCGACATGCGACCCGGGTCACCGAGATCGCCGAACCCACCGACCACGACCTCCGCACGTTGCGGCCCGAGGATCTGCCCGCCGAGGCAACGGCGGACGTCGACGAGCCGACCTCGCCATGAGCGGCTCGCGTCCCGCTGCGGCCGGTATCGGCCTGAGCCGGGTCGTCGGACTCGTGCGGGAGGTGGCCATCGGGGCCGTGTTGGGCGCCGGCGTACACGGCGACGCCTTCCGGGCGGCGATGCGGGTCCCGAACCTGCTGCAGAACCTGCTGGGCGAGGGCGCCCTCAGCGCCTCGTTCGTGCCCGTCTATGCGAAGTTGATCGAGGATCGTGCCGAGGTCGACGCCCGACGCGTGGCCAACGGCGTGCTCGGCCTGCTGGGGCTCCTCATCGTGGCGATCGCGCTCGTCTTCATCGTGGCGGCCCGACCGATCGCGATCGTCCTGACCTTCGGCGGCATGACCGGTGAGCGGCTCGATCTGACCGTGTCACTCATGCGGCTCACGACCGTCGGCATCGCCTTCCTCGCGGTGTCGGCCTGGTGCATCGGCATCCTCAACGCCCACCGGGAGTACTTCCGGGCCTACGTCGCGCCGGTGGTGTGGTCGCTCGCACAGATCCTCGCTCTGGCCGTGGCCGCCATCGGCGGATTCGACAACGGGCGGACCGTGTGGTTCCTCGCCGGTGCGATGGTGATCGGCTCGATCGGGCAGGTCGCCGTGCAGTGGCCGGTGGTGTCGAGCCTCGTCGGTGGGGTGGTTCCCCACACCCGTCGAGACGGCGACGTGCGTCGGGTCCTCGATCGCTTCGGTCCGGCCGTGGGGGCTCGAGGGGTGATCCAGCTCAGCTCCTGGATCGACCTCGGCCTCGCAGCGCTGCTGACGACCGGTTCGATCGCGTTGCTCGCCCTCGCCGCTCCGCTCCACATCCTCCCGGTCTCGGTCTTCGGGTTCTCGATCGCTGCCGCCGAGCTCACCGAGATGAGCCGGGCGTCGGACCGCATCAACGTCGTACGCGGCCGCGTCCGGCTGGGACTCCGCAAGACGGTGCTGCCCGCAGGCCTGTGCGCAGCGGCGTTGATCGCCGGCGGTTCGGCGATCGCCGGCACGCTGTATGCGGTGCCGAACGACCTGATCGGACGGAGCTCGCTGTCTTCGGACCAGAGCATCGTGATCGGTTGGACGCTCGCAGCCTTCGCATTCGGGCTTCCGGCGACCATGCGGGCGCGGATCTCGCAGAACGCGCTGTACGCGCTCGCCGACGTCCGCGGTCCGGCACAGATCGCCGCCGTCCGACTCGGCGTGAGTGTCGTGGTCTCGGTGCTGGTGATGTTCCCGCTCGATCATCTCCAGTGGATCGACGGCTCCCTGGTGGGGCTCGGCGATCTGGGGTTCGGCCACTTCTTCGACCGGTTGCCCGACGACGTCCGGACCGTCGAGGGCCAGGCCCGCATGGGCATCGTCGGGCTCGGGATCGGGTCGACCGTGGCCGCATGGGTCGAGTTCTTCCTCCTCCAACGTCGACTCGAGCGCAAGCTCGGTGGCACCGTCGCCTCGGGATACGGCCTCGGCGTCGGCTCCTCGATGTTGCTGGCGATCGTCGTCACGATCGCGGTGCGGGTGCTCACCGATCTGCCGGTCGTGCTCGACGGCATCGTTGCCGGTGTCTCGGTGATCGTGCTCTACGTCGGGGCGCTCCGCTTCCAGGGGTTCCGCCCGAGATCGGGGCGTCGGCGGCACCCGGCTGCGGTCGGGCCACGGACCTGACGGGGCTGTCCGATCAGCGGCGCTCCGGGCGTTAGGATCCCCCGCATGATCAAGCTGATCCGTCGTTCCTGGAAGTACCTGACCGCAAGGCTCACCGGTCAGTTCAACGAGATGGCCGACCCCAAGGTCCAGCTCGAGCAGGCCATCGCCGAGGCCCAGGATCAACACCGCCGACTCAAGGAGCAGGCGGCGAACGTCATCGCCAACCAGAAGCAGACCGAGATCCGCCTCAATCGCACGATGGAGGACTACGAGAAGGTCGCCAACAACGCACGCCAGGCCGTGAAGATGGCCGACGACGCCCAGAAGCGGGGCGACACGGCCAAGGTGACCGAGTACACCCAGGCCGCCGAGGCGTTCGCCAATCGTATGATCGCGATGGAGCGTGAGATCGAGGATCTGAAGGCGCTGCACCTGCAGTCGACCCAGGCGTCCGACCAGGCCAAGTCGGCCGTGAACCAGAACTCGGCGATGCTGCAGAAGAAGCTCGCCGAGAAGCAGAAGCTCATGGGCCAGCTCGATCAGGCGAAGATGCAGGAGCAGCTGAACGACGCCATGTCGTCGCTCTCCGAGACCGTCGGCGACGATGTGCCGACCTTCAACGAGGTCCGCGACAAGGTCGAAGCCCGATACGCCAAGGCCAAGGGTGCCGCCGAGCTCCAGGAGGCGTCGGTCGAGACCCGCATGCTCGAGGTCGAGCAGGCGTCGGTGAACATCGAGGCGCAGGCTCGTCTGTCAGAGCTGCGTGACCAGCTCGGGCTCAACACCGATGACGCGACCGAGACCGCCCCCGCCGGCGAGACGGCCACCGCCGAAGGCGAAGCCTGAGGCGCAACAGCCCAGCCGAAGGCGAAGCCTGAGGCGC
>JAHDCV010000087.1:0-6774 GCA_020629695.1 Acidimicrobiales bacterium
CTGGTCGGTCGGCGCCCGGAGCGATCTCCGCCCGACCGCGATCTGAGGTCGCTCGCAACGGCCGGAGACCCGGCGGTCCGCCACCGTCAACGCCATCGTCATCGTCATCGTCATCGTCATCGTCATCGCCACCGCCACCGCCACCGCCATGCCGTGGTCGTTGACGCACCTTCGAAATGACCGTACATTTCGATTGCGCGGGTCGACGAGCGGCCCGTGCGAGAGGGGCGCCCGATGATCTTCGAACAGCACTATCTGGATTGCCTGTCGCAGGCGTCGTACCTGATCGGCGACGAGGCCACGGGACGTGCCGTCGTCGTCGATCCCCGTCGTGACATCGCGCCGTACCTCGAGAGCGCGGCCGAGCACGGTCTGACCATCGAGTTCGTGATCGAGACCCACTTCCACGCCGACTTCCTCTCGGGGCACCTGGAGTTGGCGGCGGCCACGGGTGCGGTGATCGCCTACGGAGACCGAGCCGTCACGGAGTTCGCATCGCAGAAGCTCGCCCACGGTGAGCGCATCGAGCTCGGTGATGTCGTGCTCGAGATCCGCCACACCCCGGGACACACACCGGAGTCGATCAGCATCGTGGTCTGGGACGGCGGCGCCGACGGGGCACCCCACGCGGTGCTCACCGGCGACACCCTGTTCGTCGGCGACGTCGGCCGGCCCGATCTGCTGTCGTCGAAGGGGGTGACGGCGGACGATCTCGCCCGCGACCTCCACCGCTCGCTCCACGAACAGCTGTTGACGTTGCCGGACGAGACACGGGTGTACCCCGCGCACGGCGCGGGATCGTCGTGTGGCAAGAACCTCTCGTCGGAGACCTGGTCGACCATCGGCGAACAGCGGAAGTCGAACTACGCCCTCGCCCCGATGACGGTCGAGGCCTTCATCGACGTGGTCACGACCGGCCAGACCGCACCACCGGCGTACTTCGCGTACGACGCGGGGCTGAATCGCATGGAACGCCCGCTCCTCGACGAGTCGACCCCACCGCCGGCACTCGACCTGGACGACGTGCTCGAGGCACAGGCCAACGGGGCCGTGGTACTCGACACCCGCGGTCCGGACGACTTCGCGACCGGTCACCTCGTCGGATCGGTCAACATCGGCATGGCGGGCCGCTACGCCGAGTTCGCCGGTGGCGTCATCACTCCCGAGCGCCCGATCGTGGTCGTGGCCGACGCCGGCCGTGAGCTCGAGGCCAAGAACCGCCTCGCCAGGATCGGGTTCGATCGTGTCGTCGGTGCCCTGTCGGATTCCTCCGCAGCCCTGTCCTCCCGTCCCGAGGTCGTCGCGGTGAGCAGCCGGCTCGACGTCGACGAACTGCGCGGCCGGATGGACGAGATCGCCGACCTCCAACTGGTGGATGTCCGCCAGCCCGGCGAGACCGAGGGCGGGGTGATCGACGGTGCGATCCTCGTGCCGCTGACGCGTCTCAACCAGTTGATGGAAGACCTCGACCGGAGCCGTCCGACCGTGGTCTACTGCGCAGGCGGTTTCCGCTCGTCCATCGCGGCCAGTCAATTGATCGCCAACGGCTTCGACGATGTGTCGGATCTGCTCGGCGGTTACGGCGCCTGGGATGCGGCGCACGAGAAGGCCAACTGAGCGAGCCGACACGGCACGAGAACGAGGGAGAACGAGCACATGGCCCGACTGGGATTCCTGCTCGACAGCGACAACTGCATCGGCTGTCACGCCTGCACGGTGGCCTGCAAGAGCGAGCACGACGTGCCGCTCGGCGTCAACCGGACGTGGGTGAAGTACATCGAGACGGGCACCTTCCCCGACGTGGCACGGAAGTTCTCGGTGATGCGCTGCAACCAGTGCGACGACGCACCGTGCATGACCATCTGTCCGACCTCGGCGCTCTACCGGGCCGACAACGGCGTCGTCGACTTCCAGGACGACGACTGCATCGGTTGCAAGTCGTGCATGAACGCCTGCCCCTACGACGCGCTCTACATCAACCCCGAGACCAACACGGCGCACAAGTGCAACATGTGCAACCACCGCATCGAGGTGGGACTCGAGCCGTCATGCCAGATCGTCTGCCCGACCGAGGCCATCAAGATCGGTGATCTCGACGACCCCACCTCGGAGATCTCCCGGATCATCGCCCGCGACGACGTCGCCGTCCGGGCTCCGGAGCAGAACACCAAGCCGAAGGTGTACTACCGGGGCGCCGACCAGGCGTCGCTCGATCCGACCCGGACCGCCATCGCCAACGACGGCATGGTCTGGGCCGACACGCTCCGGGATCAGAACGGCACGCGGCATCCGACGGTCCCGGTGACGCTCGGCAAGAAGCCGGAGTCCGAGAACGGTGTGGTCGCCCGCACGGCCTACACGACCTCGCACTCGGTGACCTGGGGCGAGAAGGTGTCGGGCTACTTCGTCACGAAGGCGATCGCCGGTGGTGTGATGCTCATGGCCGCACTTCAGGTGTTGCTCGGCAACGCCGACGAACAGGCCGCCGTCGGTGTCGTGCCACCGATCATCGCCGGCATCTTCCTCGCAGCGACGGGTGCGCTCCTGATCGCCGACCTCAAGCAGCCGGGCCGCTTCTATTACCTGCTCACGAAGGGCAACTGGTCGTCGTGGCTCGTGAAGGGCGCCTACGTGCTCATGGCCTTCGCCGCGGTCTGTGGTCTGTGGTGGATCGGCGGGCTCGCCGACAGTCCCGGCGTGCTGCGGGTGCTCGCCGTACCAGCGGCCCTTCTCGGGCTCGGAACGGCCGGGTACTCGGCGTTCCTGTTCGCCCAGTGCGAGGGTCGTGACCTCTGGCAGACACCCTTGCTGCTGCCGACGCTGCTCGCTCGGGCCGTCGTCGCCGGTGGTGCCGCCTATGTCGTCATGGACCTGGCCATGGACGTGCCCGACGCCGCTGCCATGCGGTGGGCGCTTCTCGGCGGTATCGCCGCTGTCGCGGTGCTGACCTGGATGGAGACCGCCTCGCACGGCAGCCGCCATGTCGAGCTCGCCGTGCACAACATGGTCAAGGGCGACAACGCCACCTTCTTCTGGACCGGCGTCGCCGCCGGCCTGGTCGCGCCGGCGGCCCTGCTGATCGTCGATCGTGCGGCCGACGTCGGCAGCCCGGCACTCGCTGCCGTCGCCGGTGTGCTCGCGCTCGTCGGCATGTTCTTCTCCGAGACCGCGTTCGTCCGGGCCGGCCAGTCCGTCCCGCTCAGCTAATGGCGTCTGCTCGCCTTCGCTTCGCTCACGGTCGCTTCGGCCGGGCTACGCCCGATCCGAGTCATCCGCTTGCTGCTGCTTCGCTCTGCTCCGCAGCGTCACCTCGCCCTCGCTCCGCCGCCTGACCAGGACCCACCCATGGAACTCTCCAAATACCCCCCGTTCGACAAGTGGCACGACTGGACCGAGCTCGACGCCAAGGCCTGGCCCGACAAGGTCGAGCGCAACTACACCCTCGTGCCGACGACCTGTTTCAACTGCGAAGCCGGATGCGGCCTCGTCGCCTATGTCGACAACGAGACCGGTGACGTCGCGAAGATCGAGGGCAACCCCGAACACCCCGGCTCCCGGGGTCGGAACTGCGCCAAGGGCCCGGCGACGCTCAACCAGATGGACGACCCGGAGCGCGTCCTGTATCCGATGAAGCGAGTCGGTGAGCGTGGCTCGGGGCTGTGGGAGCGCATCTCGTGGGACGAGGCGCTCGATCAGGTCGGGGAGCGGATCCGTGCGTCGTTCGAGAACGACCGTCGCAACGCGGTGATGTACCACGTCGGCCGGCCCGGAGAGGACGGCTACACCGACCGCGTGCTCAAGGCCTGGGGGGTGGACGGTCACAACTCCCACACCAACATCTGCTCGTCGAACGCCCGGATCGGGTACCAGAGCTGGATGGGTCACGACCGCCCGTCGTCCGATTTCGCCAACGCGAAGGTCATCTTCCTGATCTCGGCCCACCTGGAGTCGGGCCACTACTTCAACCCGCATGCACAGCGCATCATGGAGGCCCAGGCCAACGGGGCGAAGATCATCGCCTGCGACCCACGGTTGTCGAACACCGGGGCGAAGGCCGACTACTGGCTGCCGACCTGGCCGGGCACCGAGCCCTACCTGCTGCTGTCGATCGCCCGGCTCCTCATCGAGTCCGAGACGTGGAACGCCGAGTTCATGCAGCGGTGGACGAACTGGGAGACCTACCTCGAGCACAAGCATCCCGACCGTCCGGTCGAGTGGGGCGAGGTCCGTGCCGCGTTGCTCGAGGACTACGCCGAGTACACGCCGGAGTCAGCCGAACAGAAGACCGGCGTCGACGCCGCGACGATCCGCGAGATCGCCGAGCTGATCGGCGCGAACCCGACCAAGTTCGCGTCGCACAACTGGCGCGCCGCCGGAGCCGGACACCTCGGCGGCTGGCAGGTCGCCCGGTGCCTGTTCTTCCTGAACGTGCTCACCGGCTCGGTCGCGACGAAGGGCGGCACCGCCGGCAACGGCATGAACAAGTTCAAGCCGGCGGCGCCGATGGCGGCACCGGGCATCACCAGCTGGAACGAGTTGGAGTGGCCGCAGGAGTTCCCGCTGGCGTACCACGAGATGTCGATCCTGCTCCCGCACTTCCTCAACGAGGGCCGGGGCACGCTCGATGTCTACTTCAGCCGCGTCTACAACCCGATCTGGACGAACCCCGACGGCTTCACCTGGATGGAGGCGCTGACCGACACCGACAAGGTGAAGTGCCATGTCGCACTCACGCCGACGTGGTCCGAGACCGCCTGGTATGCCGACTACGTGCTGCCGATGGGTGTGGCGACCGAGCGGCACGACGTGCACTCCTACGAGACCCACGCGGGACGGTGGATCGGGTTCCGCCAGCCCATCCATCGGCGGTACGCCGAGATCCGCGACAAGCAGGCCGGCGGGACCGGTGAGCTCGGTCCCGACGCCCGCAGCTACGACTACAACGTGGGGGAGGTCTGGGAGGAGAACGAGTTCTGGATCGACCTGTCCTGGCGGATCGACCCGGACGGCTCCCTCGGCGTGCGCGAGTTCTTCGAGTCGGAGGAACACCCGGGCAAGCCGCTCACGATCGACGAGTACTACGCGAAGATGTTCGCCGAGAACGTGCCCGGCCTCGCCGATGCCGCCGCCGAAGCCGGTCAGAGCCCGCTCGAGTACATGCGGGACCGGTCCGCTTTCGCCGTGCCCACCGACCCGTACGAACCCTATGAACGTGGCGTGGCCGACGATGCCCTCGACGGCTGTGAGGTCGACGAGCGGGGTGTGTTCCGCAAGCCCGGCACCGCCGGTGCCTGGGACGGTTCGCTCGACACGCTCGACGATCTGAAGCTCCAGCCACTCGGTGATGGTTCGCCGGCGGTCCGGATCGCCGGTGAGGCCAAGGAGGGCTTCCCGACGCCGTCGAAGAAGCTCGAGCTCTACTCCGAGACCCTCGCCGACTGGGGTTGGCCGGAATACGCCACCCCGACGTGGATCCCGAGCCACGTGCATTGGGAGGACATGGACATGGCCCCCGCGGACGGGTCGATCGGCAACGAGCGCATCCTGCTGCCGACGTTCCGGATCCCGACCCTCATCCACACGCGGTCGGCGAACTCGAAGTGGCTCAACGAGATCAGCCACCGGCATCCGCTGTGGATCCATCCGTCCGATGCCGAGGTCCTCGGGATCGAGGAGAACGGTCTGGTCCGGATCACCACCCGGATCGGGCACTTCGTCATCCAGGCGTGGCGGACCGAAGGCATCCGGCCGGGTGTGGTCGCAGCGTCGCATCACATGGGTCGGTGGCGCCTCGAGGAGGACAAGGCACGCTCGTGGGGCGCCGGCAAGGCGTCGATCAAGAGCGAAGCCGGACCCGACGGTGGCACCATCTGGAAGCTCAAGCGGGAACACGGCAACGAGCCCTACGACAGCTCGGCATCGCCTCAGGGTGACCGTGACACCGGCCGGATCTGGTGGAACGACACCGGGGTGCACCAGAACGCGACGTTCTGCGTGCAACCCGATCCGATCTCGGGCATGCAGTGCTGGCATCAGCGGGTCCGGGTGACGCCGGCCGAAGCCGGCGACGAGTACGGCGACGTCGTCGTCGACACCGGGAAGTCACGGGAGGCCTACCTGGACTGGATGTCGAAGACCCGTCCTGCCGGTACCGCCACGGCGACCGGTGCCGCCGGGCTCCGTCGTCCCCTCTGGTATGCCCGACCGCTCAAGCCCAGTCCCTCGGCCTATCGCCTCGACCCCTGATGGTCGACGCCCGGGTCGACGTTCGACCCGGGCCCGACCTCGGGTGGGAGTTAGCCTCGCTCCATGCCGGTCGAGACGTCCTCGAGCACGCGCCGCTGGTGGATCGCCGGGCACGTGTTCGACATCGTCCACCTGCCGTTGGTGATCGCGTTGATCGTCGCGGGATGGCCGGTGCTCGGCGGTCCGGTGTTCGTCGCGATCATCACCGTGGTCGTCGTGGTGCAGCTGGCGTTCCTCGGATGCCCGTGTGTTGCGGTGTCGACCCGGATGAAGCAACGCCACAAGCCGGAGTTCGAGGGTGGGTGGTCCTTCACCGTCTGGCTCTACGAGCGATACGGAGCGATCGTCGCGCTGCCGGTGTTCCTCGCGCTGCTCGCCGCGGGCGCGACGTTCGCGTGGCTTTGGTGACGCTCAGAGCGCGGAGGCCATCGCCTCGGCGAGCACCGCGCCCTGGCCGAGGAGCCCGACGACGAGTGGTCGTGTCGTTCCACCCGGCGGTGCGACAGCATCAAGCAGCGGTAGCCGCCG
>JAHDCV010000087.1:6874-13130 GCA_020629695.1 Acidimicrobiales bacterium
GTGGTCGTGTCGTTCCACCCGGCGGTGCGACAGCATCAAGCAGCGGTAGCCGCCGAAACACACGCCGAAGAGGACGGCGAGCAGATCGACACCGGTCATTCGTGTGCTCCTGTCAGAAGCGGCCGTACTTGTTCGGCCCGACGTCACCCGGCGCGAAGCACATGAACAGACTGAACAGGCCGTTCACGATCGGCACGAAGAGCACCAACATCCACCACCCGCTCATCGAGCGGTCGTGGAGTCGGCGGATGCCGGCGGTGATGGAGATCCAGATGGTGCCGAGCACGATCACCAGCGCGAGGAGCGCAGGCAGCGTCGCAACGGCGACCAGGTTGACGATCCAGGCCATCACGGTGGTGAAGAAGTAGGGGAGGCGGCTCATCCGGCCCGCACCCAGGAGCCAGGCCTGGCCGGCGGACGGGACGAAGTCCGTCTTCGCCTGGAAGTGGGCGACGCCGGCGGTCCGGGGTGTGGGTGGCGACTCGAACCCGACGGGTGGCGTCGGCGCCGTCGCCGTTGCCGTCGGCGCTTTGCCGTACAGCTCGGCGAGGCTGGCCTCGGCGTCGAAGATGGGTTCGGATCGATGAGGGGCGACTCGATCGGTCATGATCGACTCATCGTCTGCCTGGGCGTCGGACCTGAGCGGATCGCTCAAGAGCGGCCGATGTTGCTCCGGCCCGTGCCCCGCGATCCGGTCGTTCGAGCTTGGCGGAGCATGGTCACGGGACGCATCGGGGCACGGGCGGCCGCGGCGAGGCTCCGGCCGACGGGCGCGGCGAGCCGCGGCCGCCCGACGAGGCCGATGCGAGCGAACCACAGCCACGAGACGACCCCGACGGCGACCATGACAGCCGTCACGACGACCCACCCCCACGGTCGATCCGACGCCGGCAGGTTCTGCGTGTTCATTCCGTACCAGCCGGCGATGAGGGTCATGGGGAGCACGATCGCTGCGTAGACGGTCAGGAGGTTCGCCGCACGCCCCTGTCGCTCGGCGACCGCCCCGCGGTAGGTGTCGAGCGTGTCCGTCATGAGCTGACGGGCCGTTCCGAGCGACGACACGACCTTCGCGTGGGCGTCATAGGCGTCGACGAGTTGTCGTCGCGCCGGATCGTCGACGAGCTCGACCGTGCGACTGATCAGGTCGTCCAGGACCCGGAGCTGCGGATTCAGCATCGTTCGGATCGTCGACTCCTCTCGGCGCAGCATCTGGATCTCGCTGAGGACGTGCGGCGCGGCGACGAGCGCATCGTCGGCCAACTCGTCGATGCGGCGCTCGAACTCGTCGATGATGCTCAGGTACCGCCGACCGATCAGCTCCGCGAGATGGCCGAGCAGCGTCGCCGGGCCGTCGGCAGCGAGGTGGGTGTGTTCGTCGAGCCGTTCCCAGAGCCAGTCGATGCTCGGCACGGCCTTGCGGTGCATGGTGATGAGGGAGTCGCCGGTGACGAAGCAGTCCACTTCGATCGTGTCGAGACGGTCGTCGGGTCCCGTCGTGAGTGCGTGGAACACGACGAAGAGTTGGTCACCGTGCTGCTCGCGCTTCGGCAGTTGCTCGATGTCGAGCACGTCTTCGACGGCCGCATCGGGGAGGTCGTGGAGGTCAGCCAGGCGTTCGATCTCCACGACATCGAGATCGTGGTCGATCCAGTGGCCGCCACCGGGAAGCGTGTGGGTCCGTGAGCGTTCGGGCATGGGCTCCATCATCGCCGGGATCGGGCACGTCGATCCCGCTCCTTCGGGGGAAATCGGCGGTTGCCGTCGACGGGTCGTCGAAATGTACGTATATTCGGGCATTCATGGTGTGGGCGGTGTGCATGTGTCGCATCGTCCCTGCGGGAGGAGATGTCCGTGTTCGACCTGTTGCCCGATCGACTGCCGTGGTTCATCGGCGGCCCGATCCTCGGACTGCTGATCGTCGGCATGTTCGTGATCGCCAACCAACCACTCGGTGCCAGTGGCGCCTACGTGCAGACCTCCCGCCTCGTGCGTGGGTGGCCCGACGTCGCCCGTTGGCGGGTGTGGTACTTCGCCGGGATGTTCCTCGGTGGCCTGCTCGTCACGCAGGTGCTGCGCTCCGGCGACGATGTGCGATCGGGGTACGACGCGATGCGGGCCGTGTTCCCGCTCTGGGCCGTGGTGCCGATGGTGTTCGCCGGGGCGACGATCCTCGGCTACGGCGCCGCGACCGCCGGCGGGTGCACGTCCGGCCACGGCATGTGCGGTACCGCCCAGCGGTCGCCGGCGAGTGTGGCAGTCACGGCGACGTTCATGGCGACGGCGATCGCGGTCACGTTCGTGCTCCGGGTGCTCACCGGGGGTGCGTTGTGATGCGGATGCAGTTGATCGGCCTCGTGTTCGGGATCTGCTTCGGCGGCGTCCTCGCGGCATCCGATCTGCACGAATACGACACCATCCATGCGATGCTGCGGTTCGACGAGTTCGACGTCTTCTGGTTCATGGGTTCGGCGATCGCCGTGTCGTTGCCGTTGCTCTGGTTCTTCGAACGTCGAGGTCTGACGACGCCGCTCGGCGGTCGGCTCGAGTTGTCCCGTTCGATGCCGGAGCGTCACCACATCCGTGGGGGAGTGCTGTTCGGGCTGGGCTGGGCGATCGCCGGCACCTGCCCAGCGCCGGCCCTCGTGATGGTGTCGTCCGGTGCGTGGCTCGGTCTGGTCGCCATTCCGGGGATCTTTCTCGGACTGCAACTCCATGAACGTCGCTCGGCCGGTGGGGTGCACGTGGGGGACGGTGAGCACCGTGATCCCGAACCGGATGTCGTGCCGGTGGCCACGACCTGATCTCTCGGCGTGTCGGTCGTCACGCAGGGTTGACCGCCGGGCATAAAGTACGTACATTCGGACCTATGGGAACCGCACCTGCATGGCTCGACTGGGGCCGGCCATACGACCGGTCGGCGCTCCGTCCCGATCTCGTCGCCGGCCTCACCATCGGGGCGATGCTCGTGCCCCAGGCGATGGCCTATGCGTTGCTCGCCGGGTTGCCGCCCCAGGTCGGGCTCTACGCCTCGATCGCACCGGTCCTCGTCTACGCCCTGATCGGCACCTCCCGTCAGCTCGCGGTCGGTCCGGTCGCGATCGTGTCCCTGATGACGGCCTCAGCGGTTGCGCCACTCGCCGGCGGTGATGTCGGTGCCTACCTGGCACTCGCCGGCGTCCTGGCGCTGCTGGTGGGTGTGATCCACATCGTGTTGGCGGTCGCTCGGCTCGGTTTTCTGGTCGATCTCCTGTCCCACGCCGTGCTCGTCGGGTTCACCGCCGCGGCCGCCATCATCATCGGGACCTCGCAGGTCAAGCACCTGCTCGGCGTCACGATCGAGCGGCACGAGCACTTCCACGAAACCGTCACGGCGTTGCTCGACACGCTCGGCGACGTGCACTCGACCACCGTGGTCGTCGGTCTGGCCTCGCTCACCGTCGTGTTGGGCTCGAAGCGATGGCTCCGGCGTGTCCCCGGCGCCCTCGCCGTGGTCGTGCTCGGCATCGTGGTGTCTCGGGCCTTCGATCTCGCCGGCCGCGGCGTCGCCGTCGTCGGCGAGATCCCGCAGGGCCTGCCATCGCTCGGACTCCCGGCGATCGACGGTGGATCGCTGCCGTCCCTCCTCGCCCCGGCCGCCGTGATCACCCTGGTGGGTTTCATGGAGTCGATCGCCGTGGCCAAGACCTACGCCCGACGGCACGGGCACGAGCTCGATGCCGACCGCGAGCTGTTGGGCCTCGGTGCCGCCAACCTCGCCGCCGGGGTCTCGGGTGGCTACCCGGTGACCGGCGGGTTCTCCCGCACCGCGGTCAACGATGCCGCTGGCGCCCGGACGCCACTCGCCTCCATCGTCACTGCACTCCTGGTCGTCGCCACGGTCGCGTTCTTCACGCCGCTGCTCGCCCCGCTCCCGCTCGCCACGCTCGGTGCGATCATCGTCAGCGCCGTGATCGGCCTCGTCGACGTCGCCGAGATGCGCCACATCGCAACCGTGAAACGCAGCGATCTGATCTCGCTCGTCACCGCCTTCGTCGCAACACTGGCCCTGGGCATCGAGCTCGGCATCGCCGTGGCGGTCGTGACGTCGTTGCTGGTGATCGTCGCCCGACTCTCCCGTCCACACCACGCCGTGCTCGGTCACGTGGCCGGCACGACCAGCTACCGGAACGTCGAGCGATTCCCGGAGGCCGTCACCACCCCCGGTGTGTGCGTGCTCCGAATCGATGCACCCGTGACGTTCGTGAGCGCCGCCGCGGTTCGTCGACGACTGCTCGACCACGCCGCGTCGACCGCGCGTGGTGGTGCGCTCGTGCTGGATGCATCCGGCATCAACGATCTCGACGCGACGGGCGCCGACATGCTCGATGCCCTGATCGACGACCTCGGCGAACGTGGGATCGCGCTGCACCTCGCCGACGTGAAGGGCCCGGTCCGCGACGTCTTACGTCGGTGCGAGCTCTGGGATCGCCTGGCGATCCGGATCCATACATCGAGCCACGACGCCGTCGCGGCCATCGCCGACGGCTGTGGTGGACCGACCGATCTCCGACGCTCCGGCGTCGACGAACACCCCGACCCCCGACACGCCATGGAGACCCGATGACCCCCCACCGTGATCACCCCGTCCGCGATTACCTCAGCGTGGTCGCCGATGCGCAGTTCGTCGATGTACGCGAACCCGACGAGGTCGTCGCGGGCACCCTGCCCGGTGCCCGCAACATCCCGCTCGGTGACCTGGAAAGCCGCGTGACCGAGCTGGATCCGAGCCGTCGGGTCGTGGTGCTGTGCCGGAGCGGCGGGCGCAGCACCCAGGCCGCCGAGTTCCTCGCCTCGTGTGGGTTCGTCGATGTCGTCAACCTCGCCGGCGGCATGCTCGCCATGGAGGCGGCACGATGATCCTCACCCAGTACTACCTGGACTGTCTCTCGCAAGCGTCCTACCTGATCGCTGACGAGACCTCCCGTCGTGCCGTCGTGGTCGACCCACGACGCGACATCGCCGAGTACGTCGCCGATGCCGAGGCCGCCGGCCTCACGATCGAGCTGGTGATCGAGACCCATTTCCACGCCGACTTCCTCTCGGGTCATCTCGAGCTGGCCGAGGCGACCGGTGCGGAGATCGTCTACTCGTCGGTCGCCTCGCCCGAGTTCCCGGTGCGCCCGGTCGCCGACGGGGAGCGGATCTCGCTCGGGACGGTCGACCTCGAGTTCCGCCACACACCGGGCCACACGCCCGAGTCGATGAGTGTCGTCGTCTACCCGACGGCCGACAGCGCGCCGCACGCCGTGCTCACGGGTGACACGCTGTTCATCGGCGACGTCGGCCGGCCCGATCTGTTGGCTTCGGTCGGCGTGACCCGTGAGGAGCTCGCCGAGCAGCTCCACGACTCGCTCCACACGAAGCTGCTGACGTTGCCGGACGAGACGATCGTCTACCCGGCCCACGGCGCAGGCTCCGCCTGCGGGAAGAACCTCTCGACCGACACGTCGTCGACGATCGGTGAGCAGCGGCGCTCCAACCATGCGCTGCTCGCACCGGATCGGGAGACCTTCATCGCGCTCGTCACCGAGGGTCAACCGCCAGCGCCGGCGTACTTCGCCTACGACGCCGGCCTCAACAAGCTCGACCGGCCCCTACTCGACGAGTTCACGCCGCCGCCCGCACTCGATCTCGACGCCGTCGACCGGGTCGTCGCAGCCGGAGCGATGATCATCGACGGTCGCTCACCCGAGGACTTCGCCGCCGGTCACCTGCGCGGCGCCATCAACGTCGGACTCGCCGGTCGCTACGCCGAGTTCGCCGGCTCGGTCGTGCCGAGCGACGTCGACATCGTGCTCGTCGTCGACGACGGTGACGAGCTCGAGGCCCGCAACCGGCTCGCCCGGATCGGCTTCGACCGCGTCGTCGGACATCTCGCCCGACCACTCGAGGTGATGGCCGCCCACCCTGCCCGTGTCGAGCGTGCATCACGACTCACCGCGGTCGAGTTCCGTGACCGGCGTGCCGACATCGTCGGGCTCCAACTCGTCGACATCCGCAACCCCGGCGAGGTCGCGCTCGGCTCGATCGAGGGTGCGGGGGCGATCCCGGTCGGTCAGTTGCCGCGCCGCCTCGACGAGCTCGACCCGGCGGCGCCGACGGTCGTGTTCTGCGCCGGCGGTTACCGGTCGTCGGTCGGGGCCAGCGTGCTCCGGGAGGCCGGCTTCGCCGATGTGTCCGACATCATCGGCGGCTACTCGGCCTGGCAGACGGTGCC
>JAHDCV010000017.1 GCA_020629695.1 Acidimicrobiales bacterium
GCGCCCTCGGCAGGATTCGAACCTGCGCACACGGCTCCGGAGGCCGATGCTCTATCCCCTGAGCTACGAGGGCAGGGGCGGCACACCCTAGCGCTTCCCCACGGTGGGCCAGCGCGGAATTGAGCGGATTGCGGTGGGACCCCGCCGGTACCCTGGCCGGTCAACCCTCGCCCCCTCCCGACGGGAAGACCATGCTGAGAGACCGCCTGCTCGACGACGTCCGTGCCGCCCTCGGCCGGCTGGGGATCGACCCCGTGCCCGCCGCCGTCGTGCTCGAGCGTCCGGCTCGACCCGAGCACGGCGACTGGTCGACCAACGCCGCCCTCGTCTGCTCGAAGGCGGTGGGGCGGAACCCTCGGGAGCTCGGGCAGTCCCTGGCCGACGAGCTCGCCGCCGCCGAACTGCCCCATGTCGAGGGCATCGAGATCGCCGGGCCGGGGTTCGTGAACTTCCGGCTCGCGCCCACCTGGCTGCATGAGCTGCTCGTCGAGATCGTCGAAGCCGGTGACGATTGGGCCCGGCCGAATCTCGGCGAGGGTGCGACCGTCAACGTCGAGTTCGTCTCGGCCAACCCGACCGGCCCGCTGCACGCCGGCCACGGCCGGTGGGCCGCCTACGGCGACTCGCTCGCTCGGCTTCTCGAGCGGACCGGCCACGTCGCCCATCGGGAGTTCTACGTCAACGACCGGGGTGTGCAGATCGGCCACTACGCCAACTCCCTCATCGCTCGCCGTGACGGCACCGCGCTCCCCGAGGACGGGTATCAGGGCCAGTACATCATCGATTGGGCGGCCGAGATGCCGGCCGACGCCGACCCGCGGGCCTGGGGCTTGGAGAAGGCGCACGCCGAGCAGGATGCGTCGCTCAAGGCGATGCACGTCACCTTCGACACGTGGTCGTCCGAGGCCGCTCTCGTCGCGAGCGGTGCCATGGAGCGGGTGCTCGCCGAGCTCCGGGCCACCGGTGCGGTGTACGAGGAAGGTGGTGCGGTCTGGCTGCGCACCACCGACCACGGCGACGACAAGGACCGCGTGCTCATCAAGTCCGACGGTGAGCCCACCTACCTGCTGCCTGACATCGCCTACCACGCCGACAAGTACGCCCGGGGCGACACGCTCATCAACATCCTCGGCGCAGACCACCACGGCTACGTCGCCCGGATGCGGGCCGCGCTGATCTTCCTCGGGCACGAGGCCGACAGCTTTCAGGCGATCATCGGGCAGAACGTCAAGCTCGTGCGCGACGGCGACGAAGTGAAGCTCTCGAAGCGAACCGGCACGATGGTCGAGCTCGCCGAGCTCGTCGACGAGGTCGGCCCCGACGTCGCCCGCTTCGCCTACCTGCTCCAGTCGATCGACACCTCGCAGGTGATCGACATCGACGTGCTCCGGACCCAGGCGTCGGAGAACCCGGTCTTCTACGTGCAGTACGCGAACGCCCGGATCCACTCGATCGAGCGCAAGGCCGTCGAGGTCGACGCGCCTCGTCTGGCACTCGCCGATGTCGACCTGTCGGGCCTGACGCACGAGCGCGAGATCGCTCTGCTCAAGACGCTGTCGACCCTGCCGGAGATCCTCGAGATCGCGGTCGCCGACCGAGCACCGCACAAGATCACGACCTGGGTGCGTGAGCTCGCGTCGGACTTCCACGGCTTCTACCGGGACTGCCCGGTGCTGCGCTCCGACGTCGACCCGGCCTTGGCCCAAGCTCGGCGCTGGCTGACCGAGGCCGCCCGGGTCGGGCTGTCGATCGGGCTCGACCTGCTCGGCGTCGACGCGCCGGAGCAGATGTGAGCGTTCTCCCGTTCCACCTGCTGCCCGACAACGCCTCGGTCGGTTCGGAGGGTCAGCTCCTCATCGGCGGTTGCGACGTCGCCGAGGTCGCCGAGGAGTTCGGCACGCCCGTCTTCATCTACGACGAGGACCATCTGCGGTTGCGTTGCGCCGAGGCGTTCGACGCCTTCGGTGAGCACGCGGTCTACGCCACCAAGGCGTTCCTCTGTACGGCGATGGCGAAGGTCGCGCTCGAGGCCGGGCTGGGGCTCGATGTCGCCTCCGGCGGCGAGATCGCCGTGGCGCTCGCCGCCGGCGCCGACCCGCAGCGGCTCGCGTTCCACGGCAACAACAAGTCGGTGGCCGAACTCGACCGGGCGCTCGAGGTGGGTGTCGGCCGCATCGTCGTCGACTCGTTCGAGGAGCTCGACCGGATCGAGGCGCTGGTCGCCGCCGGCCGACCCACGCCGAAGATCCTGCTGCGGGTGACGCCCGGGGTGAAGGCCGAGACGCACGAGTTCATCGCCACCGGCCAGGACGACTCGAAGTTCGGCTTCACGGTCTCCACCGGGGTGGCCGCCGAGGCCGTCCGCCGGGCGATCGAGTCCGACGCGGTCGAGCTCGTCGGCATCCACTGCCACATCGGTTCGCAGGTGTTCCGGGTCGCGTCGTTCGCGCAGGCGCTCGCCGTCGTGGCGGAGTTCGCCGAGCCGTTCGGTCTTCCGGAGCTCATCATCGGTGGCGGTCTCGGTGTGGCCTATGTCGAGGGTGAGGAGTCGGCCACGATCTCGCAGTGGGCCGGTGTGCTCAAGGCCGAGGCGGCCAAGGCCGGTGTCACCGCCAATCTCGGCATCGAGCCCGGACGGTCGATCGCGGCCGCTGCGGCCATCACCGTCTACGAGGTCGGCACGATCAAACACCTCGACGGCATCCGCACCTACGTCGCCGTCGACGGTGGCATGAGCGACAACCCCCGGCCGGTGCTCTACGGCTCGGGTTACGAGACCTTCCTGCCGCGTGCGGTCACCGCCGACCGCACTCGCGACGTGCGCGTCGTCGGCAAACACTGCGAGTCGGGCGACCTACTCGTACGAGAGGGCAAGGTCCCGGACGACATCGCCGTCGGCGATCTGCTCGCCACCCCGGTCACCGGGGCCTACGGCCACTCGATGGGCTCGAACTACAACAAGATCCTCCGCCCGCCCGTGGTGTTCTGTCGCAACGGCGACGCCCGCCTCGTGGTGCGCCGCGAGACCGACGAGGACCTCCTCCGCACCGACGTCGGCTGACGCAGTCGCGCGGCTGGAGTCGTCAGGCTCCGTCCCGAACGGGACCGGCGAGACCTGAGAAGTCGCCCGGCACGAGGCCCCAGCACCGCGAGGTGCGGGTCCGGCCCTCGCCGGAGCGCGTTCGTTCAGCCGTCGAGGAGAAGGCGAAGCCGTCCGGCGATGTCGTCGACATCGAGGTCTCCGGCGGCGATCGTCATGATCAGCTCGTACACGTCCTCGTTCGAGATCGCGGTGACATCGTGGCCGTTGATCTCGAGGAAGACGGCGGTGGCCAGCCAGCCGAGGCGCTTGTTCCCGTCGATGAGTGCGTGGTTCTTCACGATCGACTGGGTGAGCGCCGCCGCCTTCGTCCAGAGGTCGGGGTATGCGTCGTCGCCGAACACCGTCGTCGACGGGCGAGCGGCCGCGGCGCCGAGCAGACCGATGTCGCGAATCGGAACGGGGGTTCCGAGGAGAAGGGCGGCGAGCTCGAGCAGATCGTCGAGCGTGAGGTACTCGCTCCGGCTCACTCGCCGAGCCGCCGCAGCGCGTCGGCGTGCGCCCGCGTGACACGTTCGGCGGCGATCGCCACCCGCTCACGGTGATCGGCCAGTTCCACGAACTCGCGAATGGCTCGACGAGCCGCATCCTGCATCGAGATGCCCTCGGCCTCGGCGCGTGCTTTGAGTGCCGCTTGCTCGTCGTCGGTCAACCGGAGGGTCATGGCCATTCCAGGATGGTATCAAAGCGATACCGGCGGAGTTCGATCGACTGCCGGCGTGCAACGGCACCTCACCAACGGTGAATTCGTTCCGAGGTGGGACGGGCGGCAGGGATAGCCTGCGCCAGGTGAGCACCGAACCCGCTGATGCCCAGGTCCGAACCATCCGAGTGGGGCTGCTCGGCTGCGGCACCGTCGGTGGCGCCCTCGTCGAGATGCTCGGCGAGCGTGGCGACGACATCGAGGCCCGCACCGGCATCCGGCTCGAGATCGGTGCCATCGCCGTTCGCAGCGCCAGCAAGAACCGGGGGAGCGGCCTGTCGGGTGATCTCCTCACCACCGACGCCCGCGCCGTGGTCGCCGACCCCGACATCGACGTGATCGTCGAGGTGATCGGTGGGATCGAACCCGCCCGCGAGCTGATCCTCGCCGCACTCGCCAACCGCAAGCCCGTGATCACCGCCAACAAGGAGCTGCTGGCGAACTGTGGTCAGGAGCTCGCCGACGCTGCGGCCGCCGCCCGGACCGACCTGCTCTTCGAGGCCGCGGCCGCCGCCGCCATCCCGATCATCCGGCCGTTGCGCGAGTCGCTGCTCGGCGAAGACGTGAGCCGCGTGATGGGCATCGTCAACGGCACCACCAATTACATCCTCACCCAGATGACCGAGCTCGGAGCCGACTACGCCGATGCGCTGACCGAAGCACAGAACCTCGGCTACGCCGAGCGCGACCCCACGGCCGACGTCGAGGGCTACGACGCCGGGGCGAAGGCCGCGATCATGGCTTCGATCGCGTTCGGAGCGAAGGTCGCCGCCGGCGACGTGTATCACGAGGGGATCAGCAACATCTCGGCGGCCGACATCGCGTTCGCCAACCGCCTCGGCTACCAGATCAAGCTGCTGGCGATCGCGGAGCGGTTCGAGACCGAGAGCGGCAGTGGCGCGAGCGAGTACGAGATCGGTGTGCGGGTGCACCCCGCCATGGTCGCCAACGAGCACCCTCTGGCCTCGGTCCGTGGTTCGTTCAACGCCGTCTTCGTGGAGGGCGCCGACGCCGGCGAGCTCATGTTCTACGGCCGAGGTGCCGGTGGTCGTCCGACCGCGTCGGCCGTGCTCGGCGACCTGATCGACGCCGCCGGCAACAAGATCCGCGAGACCTACCACCCGGTCCCCGGAGGGCCGGCGGTGCCGATCCGTCCGATCGATGATCAGTCCTCGGCGTACTACCTGAACCTCGAGGTGGCAGATGCTCCGGGTGTGCTGGCCGAGGTCGCCGGTGTGTTCGGCGCCCACGAGGTCTCGATCCGCTCGATGGAGCAGGAGGGTCTCGGCGACGAGGCCCGCCTCGTGTTCGTGACCCACGAGGCGACCGAACGCGACATCCAATCGACCCTCGCCGATCTCGCTGCGCTCGACGCCGTGCACGGTGTGGGCACGATGTTGCGAGTCATCTCGTGAGTGCGCCGCTTCGGTACGCCTCGACCCGAGGCGACGCCCCGGAGCTCGATTTCGCCGACGTCCTGATGACCGGACTGGCGACCGACGGCGGTCTGTACTGCCCGACCGAGGTGCCGTCGCTGCCCGACCTCACCGACCTCGACGACTACGCCTCGATCGCCCGGGCCGTGATGTCGCCCTTCGTCGACGGATCGATCGAGCTCGACGGGTTCGCTGACGACGTCGCCGCCGCCTACGCGAGCTTCCGCCATCCCGACGTCGCACCGCTCACCGATCTCGGCGACAACGTGCACCTGCTCGACCTCTCGTGGGGGCCGACGCTCGCGTTCAAAGACATCGCCCTCCAGCTCGTCGGCCGACTGCTCGACCGCGAGCTCGCCCGCCGGGGCGACCGGGTCACCGTGATCGGCGCGACGTCGGGCGACACCGGTTCGGCCGCCATCGAAGCGCTGGCGAACCGAGACGGCGTCGACGTCGTGATCCTCCACCCGGACGGCAGGGTGTCCGAGGTGCAGCGTCGCCAGATGACGACCGTCGACGCTCCCAACATCCGCAACGTCGCCGTTCGAGGGAACTTCGACGACTGTCAGGACCTCGTCAAGGCGGCGTTCGCCGACGAGGAGCTGCGTGCCGAGCTCGGGCTCGCCGCCGTCAACTCGATCAACTGGGGTCGCGTGATGGCCCAGATCGTCTACTACGTCACCGCGGCGCGGGCCCTCGCACCCGACGGCGGACCTGTCTCCTTCGCCGTGCCCACCGGCAACTTCGGCAACGTGTTGGCCGGTTGGTATGCCAAGCGCATGGGTCTGGACGTCGATCAACTGATCGTCGCCTCCAACCGCAACGACGTGTTGACGCGGGTGATGGAATCGGGCGCCCTCGACGCCGAAGCCGTCGTCCCGTCGCTCTCTCCGTCGATGGACATCCAGGTCTCGTCGAACTTCGAGCGTCTCCTGTGGGAGGCGGGCGACCGTGACGGCTCGGCCGTGGCCGAACTGCTCACGACATTCCGATCCGAGGGGCGGGCCGAGGTGCCGGCTGCGTGGATGGAGCGCATCGGAGCGGAGTTCGACTTCGGTCGCCTCGACGACGAGGGCACGATCGCCGAGATCGCCCGGGTCCACGACGAGCTCGGCCTCCTGATCGAACCGCACACCGCCGTCGGGCTCGAGGTGGGCCGACGCCTTCGCCGGGATCCGTCGGTTCCGCTCGTCGTGTTGGGCACCGCTCACGCCGCGAAGTTCCCCGACGCGGTGGAACGGGCGACGGGTGTGCATCCCGAGCTGCCCGCGTTCCTGTCGGAGCTACACGACCGCCCCGAGTACGTCACCATCGTCGACAACGACCTCGGTGCCGTGGTCGGCGAGATGCGAGCCCTTCGCACACGACGCGCCTGACCAACCGGGGACATCGCGGTCCGCCGGCGGCGACGAGGCACGGGCGGAACCGAGACGGCGCTACGATGCTGCGACGTCGAGCGGCTGATTCAGCACCTCGACGGTCCCCGGACCGTTCGGTCCACCCGTGATCCTGCCGTGATCACGATCCCGCCCGGCCCACCAGGCCAACCCGGAGGAAAGCCACGTGAGCGACGCTGCCGAACAGCGAGCCCTGCTGGAGAAGAAGGACAAAGGCGCCCTGGCCGAGATGGTCATCCAGCTCGGGGGAGCCGTCACGCCGCGCACGAAGAAGGCCGACATGGTCGACGCCGTGATGTCGCTCACCACGGGTGGCGAACAGGGCGGCGCGCCGGCCGACGCTGCGAAGGCCGAATCGGCCGGAACGTCGGCTCGTCAGCCGACGGGTGGCGCCTCCGGAGCCAGTGGTGGCCCGAACGGCGATGGCGGGAACAGCGGCGGCTCGAACAGCGGCTCGAACAGCGGCTCGAACAACAGCGGCGCGGCGAAGAGCAATCGCAACCGGAACCGGAAGCGTCGCAACGGCCCGAGTGGTGAGCCGCTCGCCGAGTGGGAGCTCGAACTGATGGAGTCCGAAGGCGACAGTGACGACGCTCCGGCGCCGTCGGACCGCCCTGCCGATCCCGGCAACGAAGCCGTGAAGGAGAAGCCGCAGGACGACGAGGCCGGCAACCGGCGTCGCCGCCGTCGCGGCCGCAACCGGGACCGCGATGACGCCCCCGACCAGCCACCGAACGACCCGGTGCCGATGTCGGGGTACCTCGACCTTCGGGACGACGGCTACGGCTTCTGCCGAGCGAAGGGCCACATCTCGAGCCGGTCCGACGTCTACGTCCCCGTCAAACTCGTTCGTCAGTTCGGCCTGCGTCGCGGCGACCACCTGGTCGGCACGTCCCGCCCCGCCAGCCGCAACGAGAAGAATCCGGCGCTGCACGAGCTGCTCGAGGTGAACGGCATGCCCGCCGACACCGCCGCCGGCCGCCCCGAGTTCGAGGACCTCACGCCGCTGTTCCCCGACGAGCGACTCGTCATGGAGCGTGCCGGGGATCATCGCCACGGTCTCACGACGCGGATCATCGATCTCATCGCACCCATCGGCAAGGGCCAGCGCGCCCTCGTGGTCTCGCCGCCGAAGGCCGGCAAGACCACGGTGCTCGTCGACATCGCGAAGTCGATCGAGCAGAACCACGACGAGGTCACCCTCATGGTGCTGCTCGTCGATGAGCGCCCCGAGGAAGTGACGCAGATGCGTCGCGCGCTCGATCGTGGCGAGGTGCTCGCCTCGACCTTCGATCGTCCGGCCGAGGAGCACTGCGCGGTCGCCGAGCTGACGATCGAGCGTGCGAAGCGCCTGGTCGAGTCGGGTCAGGACGTGGTCCTGATCGTCGACGGGATCACCCGCCTCACCCGTGCGTACAACATGGACGCACCCAACGGTGGCCGGATCATGTCGGGTGGCATCGACGCCTCCGCGATCTATCCCCCGAAGAAGTTCTTCGGCGCCGCCCGCAACCTCGAAGAGGGCGGCTCGCTGACGATCATCGCGACTGCACTCGTCGAGACGGGCTCCCGCATGGACGAGGTCATCTTCGAGGAGTTCAAGGGCACCGGGAACTGTGAGCTCCGGCTCGACCGCCAGCTCGCGGAGAAGCGGATCTTCCCCGCCGTCGACATCGCCGGTTCGGGCACGCGCCACGAAGAACTCCTCTTCGACGGCCGCACCGCGACCCTGGTCGACAAGATGCGTCGGGTGCTCGCCGGGATCGCCGGCGGCGAGGACGCCGCCCCGGGTGCGGCCACCGAACTCCTGATCGACCGGTTGAAGACCTTCGAGTCCAACGCCGACTTCCTGACCGAGATCGCCAAGGCCAAGTAGGCCGAAGCGCACAATTCACCGCCGACGGTCGCAGTCTGCGTCCGTCCCCGGCACACTGGAGAGTCCTATGAAGGCTGGAATCCACCCCACGTACCGCGAGGTCGTCTTCGTCGACCAAGGCGCGGACTTCTCGTTCATCACCCGATCGACCATCGAGACGTCCGAGACGATCGAGTGGGAGGACGGGAACACCTACCCGATGGCCAAGGTCGACATCTCGTCCGCCAGCCACCCCTTCTTCACCGGTCAGATGAAGATCGTGGACACCGCCGGTCGCGTGGAGCGCTTCGAGCGCCGCTACGGCCGTCGCAAGGGCTGACCACACTCACCTTGATCGAGCGGAACGGCCACGCCCGTGCGTGACGCCGAGCAACGGTCCGCCCAACGCCAACGTCTCGCCGGTGCGCGCCTTCGGGCGCTCTCTGGCGCGTTCGGGCTGCACCCGGGCGATCCCGGTGTCATCCCCCACGGTGCGGTCGGTCGAGACGGGACGACCGTGTTCGCCGTCATCGACACCGATCATGTCCGGAGCCTCGGCGCCGTCGCGCTGTGGGCCGGGCGTGCCCCGACCGAGCGGATCATCGTGTGCACCGACGCTGCCGGGTCGGAACTCGCTCGTCGCGCCGGATCTCTCGTCCTGCCGGCCGAGGTCCACACCCACGTCGGCGCCGACACCACACCGGCCGAGCCGCTGCCGGTCGATCCGGCGCCCGTGTTGTCCGACGAGCACCTTGCCTGGGGGGACCGGTTCGCCGCTGCCGGTGCCCGGCCCGTCGACGACCACGGCCGCCTGGTCGCCGAGGTCGTCGGTCTCGAGATGGCCCGAACCGAACCGGATCCCGCGGGTGGGGTGGCGATCGAGGTCGGGGTGGGCCGAGCCGATCGGGAGATCCACGGCATGCTCGATGTGGGTGTCGATGTCGACCGGGTGCTGAGCGACACCGCGGCCCTGGTGGCGGGATTCCGGGTGCCGGGCGGCATGCATCCGCTGCACCGCGTGGCCCGGGCCCGATGGCTGCGGTCCGTCGTTCTCGACGACCCGGCGGTGGTCGGGATGGACAGCCCGGGCATCCCGCTTCCCCCGCTCCGATCGGTCGACACCGTCCTGGTCGACGAGCCGGCGGCCGCGTTGTTCACCGGGGGCGACGGTTCGCGCGTCCTCGTCGCCGCCACCGTCGGCTTCGACCCCGATCTCGGACCGGAGTTGGCCGACCTGGCCGAACGCAGCCTCGCCGACCGTGTGCTCGTCGCGGCGCCGAGTCGGGATGTCGCCCTCGTCCAGCGGTCGCTCGCCACCGTCGAACTCGACGTCGAGTTGATCGAGACGGCGGAACCCTGGGCCGCCCCGTCGGCCGACGGCGATCGATAGCGTCGACTCGTGTTGGAACGACTCGATGCGCTCGAGCGGGAACTCTCCGACGTCGAAGCCCGCCTCGGCGACCCCGATCTCGCCGCCGATCGCACCGCGTTCGTCGAGATCACGCGCCGACATGCGGAACTGACCGACGTCGTCGGCATCGGTCGGGCGCTGCGCACCGCCACCGAGGACGCGGACGCGGCCCGGACCATGATCGCCGAGCTCTCGGGGGACGATCGTGAGGAGATGCGCGACGAACTCCGGGTCTCGGAGGCGGCCATCGTCCGTGCGACCGATGCGTTCCGGCTCGCGCTGCTCCCGAAGGACCCGAACGACGGTCGAGCCGTGATCATGGAGATCCGTGGCGCGGAAGGCGGCGAGGAAGCGAACCTGTTCGCCCGTGACCTGTACGACATGTACGTCTCGTACGCGAAGCGGCAGCGCTGGTCCACCGATGTGCTCGGTTCGAAGATCTCGGATCGTGGCGGGTTCGCCGAGGTCACGCTGTCGTTCTCGGGGCCCGACGCCTGGACCCGCCTGAAGCACGAGGCTGGGCCACACCGCGTGCAGCGGGTGCCCGAGACCGAATCGCAGGGACGGGTCCACACCTCGTCAGCCACCGTCATCGTCCTGCCGGAGGCGGACGAGGTCGACATCGAGATCGACCAGAACGACCTGCAGATCGACACCTACCGCTCGTCCGGTGCCGGTGGACAGCACGTGAACACGACCGACTCCGCCGTGCGTGTCACCCATGTGCCGACCGGCATCACCGTCTCGATGCAGGACGAGAAGTCCCAGCTCCAGAACCGTGAGCGCGCCATGGTCGTGTTGCGTTCCCGTCTGCTCGCCGCCGAGCAGGACAAGGCCGCGTCGGAGGCTTCCGATGCCCGCCGGGCCCAGATCGGAGGCGGCGGGCGTTCGGAGAAGATCCGGACGTACAACTTCAAGGAGAATCGTGTGACCGATCATCGGATCGGGCTCACCATCCACAAGCTCGATCGGGTGCTCGCCGGCGAACTCGATGACGTCGTCGACGCGCTGGTCGCCGATGAGCGCACCCGGCAACTCGCGGCCGATGGCTGAGTCGGACGATCACGACGGCATCCCCTGGGCCGCGTTCGTCGTCGAGACCGAACGCCATCTCGCCGCGGCTGGGCTGCCGAACGCCGCCAGGGAAGCCCGGTGGATCGTCGAGGAGGCGACCGGCGCCGACCGGCTCGACGAGGTGCTGGACGCGGCGGCGACCACGCGGGGCGTGGCCGCCCTCGATCGGATGGTCGGTCGCCGACTGGCGGGTGTGCCCATCCAGTACGTGCTCGGGCACTGGCCGTTCCGCAGCCTGGATCTGCTCATCGACGAGCGGGTCCTGATCCCGCGCCCCGAGACCGAGATCGTCGCGGGCCACGCCATCGATGAGGCGCTGGCCGCGCGCCGGCGCCGGGATCTTCCGGTGGTCGTGGACCTGGGCGCCGGGTCGGGAGCGATCGGCCTGAGCGTCGCGGCCGAGGTGCCCGAGCTCGAGGTCTGGCTCGTGGAGCGCTCCACCGCCGCCCTGGCCGTCGCCAGAGCGAACCTCGCCGGCCTCGGTCGGCGCGCCGCGGGCGTGCGTCTGGTCGAAGGGTCCTGGTTCGAGCCGCTCCCTGACGAACTCGAGGGTGCGGTGTCGGTGATCGTGTCGAACCCGCCGTATGTCGCGCCCGACGCCGAGCTCGACCCGTCGGTGCTCGACCACGAACCGGCCGAGGCGTTGTTCGCCGACGAGGCCGGGTATGCGGATCTGCACCATCTGGTCGACGAAGCACCCCGTTGGCTCGAGGGTGATGGTGCCCTGGTGCTCGAGATGGACCCCTCACAGACCGAGCCGGTCGCCGCCCGCTGCCGACGCGTCTTCGCCTCGGTGGACGTCCACACCGATCTCGCCGGGCTGGCCCGGTCCGTCGTCGCCAGGCGACCGATCCGCCCCCTGCGTTAGTCTCCCTCCGGCAGAGGGAGGTTCCGATGTTCGGACGCAATGGAAAGCTCGACACGGACTGGCTGGCATCGGTGCCGTTCTTCAGTGGCTTCGACGCCTCGACGCTCAAGAGCGCGAGCCAGCTCGGCGAGAAGCAGCAGGTCGAGGCCGGCGCGGTGCTGATCGACCAGGGCCGGGTCGGTGACGCGTGCTACGTGATCGTCGAGGGCAACGCCATGGTCCAGATGAACGGTGAGTACGTCACGACCGTCGGTGCCGGTTCGATGGTCGGTGAGATGGCCCTCATCGAGTACCGCCCTCGCAATGCGAGCGTGATCGCCGAGACCGCGATGACACTGGTCGCCTTCGGCACGAGCGAGTTCCGCGCTCTGCTCGACAAGTCGCCCGAGCTGAGCGAGTCGGTGCTGGCTCAGCTCAACAGCCGCCTCCGGGCCAACGAAGCCCGTAACGGCTGATCGTGAAGCTCGCCTTCGGCTCGGACCATGCCGGTCGAGCGCTCCGCCTGCTGCTCGCCGACCACGTCATCGCGGCGGGCCACGAGGTGCTGGATCTGGGCACGCACACCGACGACTCGGTCGACTACCCGGACTTCGGCGCGGCCGTGGGCCGGGCGGTCGCGAGCGGCGAGGCCGAACTGGGCATCGCCGTGTGCGGCTCGGGCATCGGGATCGCCATCGCCGCGAACAAGGTCGACGGCGTGCGGGCCGCCACGGTGCACGACGTGACCTCGGCCCGGATGACCCGGCTCCACAACGACGCCAACGTCTGCTGTCTCGGGGAGCGGTTCACCGGACCACAGGTGGCGCTCGATGCGGTCGACGCCTTCCTCTCGACCGACTTCGAGGGCGGCCGTCATGCCCGCCGTGTGGGCAAGATCGCCGATCTGGAAAACTGAGCCCGGTCGGGCGCGTCCGGCGCCGCAGCGTGTTGACTTCGTGCCATGCCTTGGCCAACACGTCACGATGATCCCGTCTTCGGCCTCCTCGATGCCGAGCAGGAGCGCCAGAACACCGGCCTCCAGCTGATCGCCTCCGAGAACTTCGCGTCGCCCGCCGTGATGGCTGCGACCGGTTCGGTGTTCACCAACAAATACTCCGAGGGGTACCCGGGCAAGCGCTACTACGGCGGCAACGTCGTGGCCGACGACGTCGAGGATCTCGCCCGTCAGCGGATCTGTGAGCTGTTCGGCGCGGATCACGCCAACGTCCAGCCCCACTCGGGGGCGAACGCGAACATGGCGGTGTTCCAGGCGCTGCTCGAGCCAGGCGACACCGTCCTCGGCCTCAGCCTCGATCACGGTGGTCACCTGACGCACGGCTCGCCGGTGAACGCTTCGGGTCTGCTCTACGACTTCGTCGGCTACAAGCTGACCTCGGGCGATGAGCGCATCGATCTCGAGAGCCTCGCCGCCCAGGCCCGTGAGCATCGTCCGAAGCTGATCATCGCGGGTGCGACGGCGTACCCCCGCATCATCGACGCCGAGCCCTACCGGAAGATCGCCGACGAGGTCGGCGCGCTCCTGATGTTCGACGCCGCCCACATCGCCGGTCTGATCGCCGGTGGGGTGCATCCGAACCCGATGCCGTTCTGCGACATCATGACCTTCACGACGCACAAGACCCTCCGGGGCCCACGCGGTGGCTGCATCCTGTCGACCGAGGCGCTCGCCAAGGCCATCGACAAGGCGATCTTCCCCGGCCAGCAGGGTGGACCCCAGGTCCACTCCATCGCGGCCAAGGCGGTCGCGTTCGGGGAAGCCCAGACCGACGAGTTCAAGGCCTACGCCGCGCAGATCGTCGCCAACGCCGCCGCCCTCGCCGAGGCGCTCGCCGGGCAGGGGTTCCGACTGGTCTCCGGTGGCACCGACAACCACCTGCTTCTCTGCGACCTCCGGACCTTCGACGCCGACCTCACCGGCAAGGAAGCCCAGATCGTGCTCGACGAGGCCGGGATCACCCTGAATCGGAACACGATTCCGGACGACCCGCGCTCGCCGTTCGTCACCTCGGGCATCCGCATCGGGACGCCAGCGGTCACGACGCAGGGCATGGGTCCGGACGAGATGGTCGAGATCGCCCGTCTCATCGCCGAGACCCTGCGCAATCGGACCGACGCCGCCGCGGTCGCCGGGATCCGCGCCGAGGTGGCCGCGCTGTGCGGGCGCTTCACCCCGTACAACTGACCCGGGGAGACTGCGGGTCCCGCAGCCGGTAGGTTCACGGCCGTGAGCTGTCCTTCGGCGATCGCCAGGTCGTCGGTTCGTGCCCCCGGACTCCGCCGATGACGCCGTCCCTCGGGAGCTATGTGGTGGTGGGTGCCGTCGCTGCGTTGGTGACGGTGTTGACCGTGCCGATGTTCCGACTGCTCGCGCCCGTCATCGGCGGCATGACCGATCCCGATGAGCGTCGCGTGCACGCCGAACCGACGTCGTCGCTCGGCGGCGGTGCGCTCTTCCTGGGCTTTCTCGCCGCCGTGGTGGTCGCGTGGGCTTCGGGTTGGTTCGAGTCGACGTTCTCGAGCTCCTCCGAGCCGATCGGGCTGGTCGCGGGAGCGACCATCGCCTACCTGGTCGGTGTGCGAGACGACGTCCGGGAGATCTCCGCCCCGGCGAAGACGGCGGGGCTCGTGGTTGCCGCATCGGCGCTGGTGTTCGGGGGTGTCTCGATCATCTACTTCCGGGTGCCCTTCCTCGATCTGTTCGTTCCGGGCGCCGACATCGCGTTCCTGCTCACGGTGCTGTGGGTGCTCGGCATGACCACGGCACTCAACTTCATCGACGGTCTGGACGGTCTGGCCGCCGGGATCGTCGGCATCGGTTCGTTGTCGTTCTTCGCCTACGCGTGGCAGTTGACCTCCGAGGGACTCATCCGCGGCGGCAATCTCGGACCCCTGATCGCGATCATCGTGACCGGCGTGTGCGTCGGATTCCTCCCTTGGAACGTGCATCCGGCCCGCATCTTCATGGGTGATGGCGGTGCGTTGTTGTTGGGGACCCTCGTCGCCGCATCGACCATGGCGGTCGGTGGCCGGACCGACGTGCCCTACTCGGGGCAGACGTTCTTCTTCTACGCACCGCTGGTGATTCCGCTGCTGATCCTCGGTGTACCGGTGTTCGACACCATGTTCGCCATCGTTCGTCGAGCCGTGTCGGGCAAGGGCGTGGCCACGGCCGACATGGGGCATCTCCATCACCGGCTCATCAAGCTCGGGCACGGACATCGGCGCTCCGTGGCGATCCTGTGGGCGTGGACGGCGCTGCTGAGCGGGTTCGTGCTCTGGCCGACCTACCAGGACGGTCGCTTCGACGCGATCGTGCCCATCGGCGTCGCCGCGCTCGGCCTCCTGCTCTTCACGCTGTTCCATCCGTCGCTGAGCCGAGAGCGTGTCGATCCCGCGGCGAAGGCGGCATCCGCTCCACGAGCGGGTGAATCGACTTCGTGAAGTTTTTCACAAAAGCGGTTGCGGCCCGTACCACAGCTTCGTAACCTCGCCGTGTCGCCCCGCCCCCGAGGTGCCGAGACTCCCGTGGAAACGACCACAGCATCTGCATCGCGCCCAGCGCTGACCGATGGGCTTCTGCGATCCTCCGGCGGCTATGAGCTCGTGCTCGCCGCCGTCATCCTCGGACTGATCGGCCTGGCGCTCGACCGCTGGCTCGGGTGGACCCCGATCCTCACCGTCGTGTTCTCCATTCTCGGATTCGCCGGCGCCGTCGTGTCGGTCTGGGCCCGGTATCGGGCCGAGATCGCCCGTCTCGACGCCGAGACCGCCGCTCTTCGGGCGGCCGCCAACCGGGGCGGTTCCGCATGACGGCATTCGTCGACCGGCTCGAAGGTCCGTCTCCGGCGATGGAGATCGCCAAGGACATGGTGACCCGCGGCCTGTGGGCCGTGCCCGTCGGCCTCGGCCTCGGTGCCCTGGCCGCCGGGTTCAACGGCGCCGTCTCGGTCGCCTACGCCATGGCACTGGTTCTCGTGAACTTCCTGCTCGCGGCCTACACGCTGGCTGCCGCGGCCCGGGTTTCGTTCGCACTCGTCGCCGGAGCCGCCCTCGGCGGCTATGCCGTGCGGCTCGGTCTCATCCTGATTGCGTTCCTACTCGTCAGGGACGCGTCCTGGATGGCTAAGGTGCCGTTCGGCATCGCGATCATCGTCACCCACCTGGTGTTGTTGGTCTGGGAGCTCCGATACGTTTCGGCGTCGATGGCCCACCCGGGCCTGAAACCGAGCGTCTCCGGGCAACCGGCCGCCGGCTCCCGCCGGTGACGACGTCAACGCCGGTCCCGACGGTCTCCGCCGTCGTGTCCGCATAGATCTCCACAAGTACAGGAGCAACGCGAGTGACTCTTGCGATCGAGTTCCCCCCAATCGAAAACCTCGTCGAGTGGCCGAACTACTTCGGTGACGGCACGATCTTCGCGTTCAACAAGATCGCGCTGATCTCGTTCCTCGCGATGGCGATCCCCTCGGTGATCTTCTTCCTCGCCAAGTCCAAGGGTGAGCTGATCCCACGAGGTGTCCAGAACCTCGCCGAGATGACCGTCGAGTTCGTCGAGAAGCAGGTCATCCTCCAGGCCATCGGCCCGGACGGCATGCGGTACCTGCCCATGCTGCTGTCGATGTTCCTGTTCATCTTCTTCGGCAACATCTTCGAGGTCATCCCGACCTTCCAGATGCCGGCCAACGCTCGGATGGCCAACCCCGCCTTCCTCGCCCTGATCGTCCTCGTGACCTTCGTGGGCGTGGGTGTGAAGCACAACGGTGCCGGCACCTACTTCAAGTCGGCGCTGTTCCCGCCCGGCCTGCCGAAGGGCCTCTACCTCCTGGTGACGCCGATCGAGTTCCTCTCGACCTTCCTCATCCGTCCCTTCTCGCTGGCCGTGCGTCTCTTCGCCAACATGCTGGCGGGCCACATCCTCCTCGTGACCTTCGGTGTGCTCTGCATCGCCCTCTGGACGCTGAGCCCGCTCGTCGTGGTGCTGCCCTTCAGCTTCGCCATGCTCGTCGGCCTCACCGGCTTCGAGGTGATGGTCTCGTTCCTGCAGGCGTTCGTCTTCGCCCTGCTCACCGCCGTCTACATCGGCGGCGCACTGCACCCGCACCACTGATCTCCGGATCGGGGGCATCCGCCTCCGGCCGATCCAACCAACAAAGTCTCTTACCCCCGGCGACCGCCGGAAACGACACAGGAGAAACGGACAACCATGAGCGCTGTCTCCACCGCAATCGAACTCGCCGTCGAGGCGTCTGACGCCGATGCCGCCAAGGCCACGGCCGGTGCATCCAGCGCCGGCTTCGCCTACGGCCTCGCTGCCATCGGCCCGGGCATCGGCATCGGCTACCTGGTCGGTCAGGCCGTCCAGGCCATGGCCCGCCAGCCCGAGTCGGCCGGTCAGGTTCAGACGACCATGTTCCTCGGTATCGCCTTCACCGAGGCGCTCGCCCTCATCGGCTTCGTGGTCTTCATCCTTCTCAAGTTCGCCTGATCGGCGGGCGTGACCATGTTGACCCTTCTCGCCGCAGAAGCGGGTGAAGCACCGTCGAACCCCATCCTCCCCGAATGGTCGGAGATGTTCTGGGGTGCGATCTTCTTCACGATCCTCTTCCTCCTGGTGAAGTACGTCTTCCTGCCACCGATCAAGCAGGTGATGGATGACCGCGAAGCGGCCATCCGTTCCGAGCTCGCGGCGGCGGAGGCGGCACAGTCCAAGGCTGGTTCGGCCGATGCCGACCTCGCCGATCAGCTGTCGGGCCCGCGGGCCGAGGCGGCTTCGATCATCGAGGCCGCACGGGCCGAGGCCGACGCCGAGCGGGCATCGATCATCGGTGCCGCGGAAGCCGAAGTCGCCGAGATGAAGGCGGCTGCGGCCGCCGAGCTCGCCGCGGCCAAGGCCGATGCCCTCGGACAGGTCACGCCGAAGGTCGCCGACATGGCGGCTTCCGCAGCGTCGAAGGTGCTCGGTACAACCGTCGCCTCGGCCGCAGCGAAGCCGGCCGTCGACGCCTACCTGAACTCCCAGAACTGAGGTCACCGATGTTCGCACTCTTCGCAGCAGATGCTCCCAACGGCTATCAGCTGGCCGGGGACATCAACGAGGTCTACTGGGGCACGGCGGCGTTCATCGTGCTGTGCGCCGTGGGCTACAAGCTGGCCTGGCCGGCGATCGTGAAGGGCTTCAAGGCCCGGACCGAACGCATCGAGGCCGACCTCAACGCCGCACAGATCGCCCGTGAAAACGCCGAGGCCGAGCTCGCCGCTCAGACCGCGGATCTTCCGGACGTCTCGGCCGAGGCCGACCGCATCGTCGCCAGCGCGAACGAGACGGCCGCCAAGCTCAAGACCGACATGGTCGCCAAGGCGCACAGCGATGCTGCTGCGCTGAAGGAACGAGCCACCGCCGACATCGCGTCGCAGCGCAACCAGGCCATGGCCGACCTCCAGTCGGAGGTCACGCAGATGACCCGTGGAGCCACCGATGCCGTCGTCACGGCCCAACTCGATGATTCGGCGCAGGCCGGCCTCATCGATCGCTACATCGAACAGGTCCGCCAGCTCGGCTGAGCGGGCCGTCCCGAGGAGAACCCACCACTCATGTCCGACCGGATCAGCGGCTACGCCGAAGGCCTCCTGGCAATCGCCCGGGCCGAAGGGGACGTCGGTCAAGTGAAGCGAGAGTTGCAGGCCGTGTCCGACGCGGTCGCCGGCAACGACGAGCTTCGCACGACCCTCTCCAACAACCTGTTGCCCGCAGCCACGCGCGGTCAGATCGTGGACGACCTGCTCCAGAGCAAGGCGTCGAACGTGACCCGGGCGATCGTGGGCATGATCGTCGCAGCCGGCCGTTCGGCCGACCTCGGCGGCATCGTCGATGCCTTCGGTTCGGCGGTCGCCGCCGACTCGGGTGCCTCGGTCGCGACGGTCCGTACGGCCGTCGCACTGAATGACGACCAGCGGTCCCGCTTGGCCCAGGCGCTCGCCTCGGCCGCCGGCGGTCCGGTGGAACTGACGGAGATCGTCGACCCTTCGGTGGTCGGCGGCGTCGTCGCCACCATGGGTGACACCGTCATCGACGGCTCGGTGCGAGCCCGTCTCAACCAGATTCACGAAGCCCTCTAGGAGAACCGATGGCTGAAGGACTCAACTTCGACCCCAGCGAGATCACCGCCACGCTGGAAAAGAACCTGGCGAGCTTCGAGAGCGACGTGTCGGCCAAGACCGTCGGTCGCGTCGTCGAGGTCGGTGACGGTATTGCCCGTGTGTCGGGGCTGCCGGACGCCGCCGTGAACGAGATGCTCCGGTTCGCCGACGGCACCGTCGGTCTCGCGCTGAACCTCGACGAGGACACCATCGGTGCGGTGGTGCTCGGTGACGTCGACGCCATCGAAGAGGGCCAGCCGGTCGAGTCGACCGGCGAGATCCTCTCCGTGCCCGTCGGCGACGGCATGCTCGGTCGAGTCGTGAACATGCTCGGCGAGCCCGTCGACGGCAAGGGTCCGCTCGTCGGCACCCAGAGCCGCCGCATGGAGGTCCAGGCTCCGGGTATCACCGGCCGCCAGCCCGTGCACGAGCCGATGCAGACCGGCATCAAGGCCGTCGATTCGCTCATCCCGATCGGTCGGGGTCAGCGGGAGCTGATCATCGGCGACCGCAAGACCGGCAAGACGACGGTCGCCATCGACTCGATCCTCGCCCAGAAGGGCCTGGGTGTGAAGTGCGTGTACGTCGCCATCGGCCAGAAGGCCTCGACGGTCGCCCAGACCGTGGCGCTGCTCGAAGAACTCGGCGCCATGGAATACACCGTCGTCGTGGTCGCCCCCGCGGGCGACCCGGCTCCGTACAAGTTCCTCGCTCCCTACGCCGGCTGCGCGATGGGCCAGCACTGGATGGAGAACGGCGAGCACGCGCTCGCCGTCTACGACGACCTCTCGAAGCAGGCCGAGGCCTACCGCCAGGTGTCGCTGCTTCTGCGCCGTCCGCCGGGCCGTGAGGCCTACCCGGGCGACGTCTTCTACCTCCACAGCCGGCTTCTCGAGCGTGCCGCCAAGCTGTCGGACGAGAACGGCGCCGGATCGCTCACCGCCCTTCCGGTCATCGAGACCAAGGCCGGCGACGTCTCCGCCTTCATCCCCACCAACGTGATCTCGATCACCGACGGCCAGATCTACCTGCAGGACGACATGTTCAAGTCGGGCATCCGCCCGGCCGTGGACGTCGGCATCTCGGTGTCCCGAGTGGGCTCCGCTGCGCAGATCAAGGCCATGAAGTCGGCCGTCGGCACGCTGAAGTCGGATCTGCAGCAGTTCCGTGAGCTCGCTGCGTTCGCCGCCTTCGGTTCGGACCTCGACGCCGTGTCGCAGGCCCAGCTCGACCGTGGCTACCGGCTGACCGAACTCCTGAAGCAGGGCATCAACGCCCCGATGCCGGTCGAGGAGCAGGTCATCGTGCTCTATGCCGGGACCCGAGGCCATCTCGATGGTGTCGAGGTCGGCGACGTGAAGCGCTACGAGACCGAACTCCTCGAGTGGTTCCACAGCCGTCACGGCGACGTGCTCGATGCGATCAAGAACGACGGCAAGGTGCCGGACGAGGAAGCCCTCGAGGCGTCCATCGCGGCCTTCACCGATCAGTTCTCCGGTTCGGATTCGAGCGTCTCTGCGCCCGACGCCGAAGCACAGGGCGCCGCCGAGGCGACCCTGGTCGACGCCACCAACACCCTGCCTGAGCAGGATGTGAGCCGGGTCGAGGACTGATCGATGCCCGGAGGCGCAGAACGGGTACTTCGCCGCCGTATCGGCGCCGTGAAGAACACCAAGAAGATCACACGCGCGATGGAGCTCATCGCGGCGACTCGCGTCGCCCGAGCCCAACAGCGTGCACGGGCAGCTCGTCCCTATGCCGAGCAGCTGACCGGTGTCATCGAGAACCTGGCGGCAGCCGGGGCCGATGTCGACCATCCGCTGCTCCGGCAGGCCGAGTCGGTCGAGCGCGTGGCCTTCGTGGTCTGCGCTGGTGATCGTGGTCTGGCCGGCGCCTACAACGCATCGGTCATCCGGTCGGCGGAACGCGAGATCCAGGCCCTGCGAGCCGAGGGTGGCGACTACCGTCTGATCGCCGTCGGCAAGAAGGTCACGGACTACTTCCGATTCCGAGGTTTCGAGATCGACTCGACCTTCGCCGGTTTCACCGACAACCCGACCTATGACGACGCCCGCAACGTCGCTCGCCGGGTCCGCGAGTTGTTCGACAGCGGCGAGGTCGACCAGGTCGAGCTGCTCTACACCGAGTTCGTGTCGATGGGTACCCAGCGGGCCGTGGTTCGCCGGTTCCTCCCGCTCGAATCCACCGAGGTGATGGCCGCCCAGGGTGGTGGCGACGCCGAGGCTCTGGCTGGATTCAGCTTCGAGCCGTCCCCCGAGGGTGTTCTCGAAGACCTCCTGCCCCGCTATGTCGAGGCTCGGCTCTTCGCCGCACTCCTCGACGCTGCGGCGTCCGAACACGCCTCGCGGCAGCGAGCCATGAAGGCCGCAACCGACAACGCGGAAGACCTGATCGTCAAGCTGGCCCGGGAAATGAACCGGGCTCGCCAGGCTTCCATCACCACCGAGATCATGGAGATCGTCGGTGGTGCCGAGGCCCTCGGGTCCGGCAAAGACAAGGATCTCCCCACCGAACTCGTGCTCTCCGAGCCGAACGCCTGATCAGGAGTCACACACTCATGACCATGACAGAACCCCAGCTGGCCGAAGGCCGCATCGTCGGTATCGCCGGGCCGGTGGTGGACATCGAGTTCCCGCCGTCGGGCCTCCCGAAGATCAACACCGCCCTCGCCTTCGACGTGACCGTCGACGGCGAGACCACCACGGTGATGGCCGAGGTCGCCCAGCAGCTCGGTGACAGCCGAGTGCGAGCGATCGCACTCAAGCCCACCGATGGTCTCAAGCGTGGGCAGCCCGTTCGCAACACCGGCGCCGGGATCTCCGTGCCCGTCGGCGATGTGACCCTCGGACACATCTGGAACGTGATCGGCGAGCCGCTCGACGTCGGCCTCGACGAGGTCGACATCCAGACGCGGTGGGAGATCCACCGTGCCGCTCCGGCCTTCGACACCCTCGAGCCGAAGAAACTGGTCCTCGAGACCGGCATCAAGGTCATCGACCTCCTCACCCCGTATCTCCAGGGTGGAAAGATCGGCCTGTTCGGTGGTGCCGGTGTGGGCAAGACCGTGCTCATCACCGAGATGATCACCCGAGTGGCGTCGAACCACGGTGGTGTGTCGGTGTTCGCCGGTGTGGGGGAGCGGACCCGTGAGGGAACCGACCTCTTCATCGAGATGGGCGAGACCGTGATGGGCGACGGCGAGACCTCCGTGCTCTCGAAGGCCGCCCTGTGCTTCGGCCAGATGGACGAGCCGCCGGGTGTGCGTCTCCGCATCGCCCTGTCGGCGCTCACCATGGCGGAGTACTTCCGTGACGAGCAGGGCCAGGACGTGCTCTTGTTCGTCGACAACATCTTCCGCTTCGTGCAGGCGGGCTCCGAGGTGTCGACCCTCCTCGGTCGTATGCCCTCCGCCGTGGGTTACCAGCCGACCCTCGCCGACGAGATGGGCATCCTCCAGGAGCGCATCACCTCGACCGGTGGCAAGTCGATCACGTCGCTCCAGGCCGTGTACGTCCCTGCGGACGACTACACCGACCCCGCGCCGTTCACGACCTTCACCCACCTCGACGCCACCACCGAGCTGAGCCGTGACATCGCCTCGCTCGGCATCTACCCGGCCGTGGATCCGCTGTCCTCCACCTCGACCATCCTCGCCCCCGAGGTCGTCGGTGAACGTCACTACCGTGTCGCCAACCAGGTGCAGCAGATCCTGCAGCGCTACAAGGAGCTGCAGGACATCATCGCCATCCTCGGCCTCGACGAGCTGTCCGAAGAGGACCGCCTCACGGTGAACCGAGCCCGACGAGTGCAGCGCTTCCTGTCGCAGCCGATGTTCGTCGCCAAGGTCTTCACCGGCCTCGACGGCAACTTCACGCCGGTCGACGAGACGGTGGATTCGTTCGAAGCACTGGTCAACGGCGACCTGGACGATCTGCCCGAGCAGGCCTTCCTCAACGTCGGCGGCGCCGACTCGGCTCGTGAGAAGGCCGAGCAGCTCCAGGCCGAAGCCGGAGCCTGATCGTGTCGTTCACCGTCGAGTTCGTCTCCCCGGAGGCCCTGCTCTACTCGGGCCAGGCCACACAGGTCGTGTGCCGCACCCGCGGTGGCGGCGACATCGCCTTCCTCACCGGGCACGAGCCGTTCATCGGCTCGCTCCAGCCCTGTGAGGTCCGTGTGACCGAGGAATCCGGTGAGGTGCAGCGCTTCGCCGTGCGCGGGGGCTTCGTCTCCGTCGCCGGTGCGACCACCACGGTGCTTTCGGATGCGGCCATCGCCGCAGGCGACATCGACGTGTCGGCCGCGGCCTCGGCTCGTGATGCGGCGGCGGCAGCGGTGTCGGCCGATGCCGACGACCGCTTCGCCAAGGAAGATCTGCAGTGGGCGGAGATCCTGCTGTCGGTCTCCGGAGCGTCGACCGTCGCCTGACGACGACCAGATCACTGCGAGCGGCCGTTCACCCCCCTGGGTGGGCGGCCGTTCGGCGTTTTGGGGATGTTCGCCGCTCAGGACCCACGGCCTCCTGCCGACTTGATAAACCGTGAACATGCCGAGTCCTCTCACCCCCGGTCGCAACCTCGCCCTCGAGTTGGTCCGCACCACCGAAGCCGCCGCCATGGCCGCCGCACGCTGGATGGGCCGTGGCGACAAGATCGCAGCCGACCAAGCCGCCGTCGACGCCATGCGTCACGTGCTGTCGGGTGTCGAGATGGACGGCCTCGTCGTGATCGGCGAGGGCGAGAAGGACGAGGCGCCGATGCTCTACAACGGCGAGCACGTCGGTGACGGGACCTCCCCGCACGTCGACATCGCCGTCGACCCGATCGACGGCACCACCCTCACCGCACTCGGTCGTGCGGGCGCCATCGCCGTGATCGCCGTCGCCGACCGTGGCTCGATGTTCGACCCGGGCCCCTGCGTCTACATGGAGAAGATCGCCGTCGGCCCCGAGGCCGCGGGCATCGTCGACCTCCGTCTCCCGGTCGAGAAGAACCTCATGGCCGTCGCACGGGCGAAGGGCAAGGACGTCGAGGACGTCACGGCCGTCGTGCTCGACCGCCCCCGCCATGCCGACCTCGTCGCCGAGATCGCTGCGGCCGGGGCCCGAATCCGCTCGATCTCCGACGGTGACGTCGCTGGCGCCATCGCCACCGCCTGGCCGGACTCCGGGGTCGACATCATGTTCGGCATCGGTGGCACCCCCGAAGGTGTGATCGCCGCTGCAGCGATGAAGTCCATGGGCGGCGATCTGCAGGGCCGCCTCTGGCCACGGGACGCCGCCGAGCGCGAGGCCGCGATCGAGGCGGGCTACGACCTGGACGCGATCCTCAACTGCGACGACCTCGTCAAGACCGACAACTGCTTCTTCGCCGCCACCGGCATCACGACCGGTGACCTCCTGCGCGGCGTGACGTTCGAGTCCGACCGGATCACGACGCAGTCGCTCGTCATGCGGGGTCGCTCCGGCACCGTCCGTCTGATCGAGGCGTTCCACCAGCCCGACAAGTACGACGAACTCGACGTCTGATTCCCGAGCGACCCCACCAGATCGGGAGGGGTGGGGCGTATCGATCGAGAATCAGGGCCGGTCGGGTACGTCTTCGATCACGATCTGATCGAGCCCGTCCTCGGCGGGCGGATGCCGCAGCTCCAGTGACTCGAGCGTCTCGATCAGGATCTGGCTGACGGCCAGGTTCCGAAACCACTTCCGGTCGGCCGGGATGACATACCAGGGCGCATCATCGGTCGACGTCTCGGCGATGGCGTCTTCGAACGCGTCCATGAACTCCCACCACCGGGCTCGCATCTCCAGATCACCCGTCTCGAACTTCCAGTTCTTCTCCGGGCGATCGAGGCGGTCCTGGAGACGCTCGGCCTGCTCCTCGGGCGAGATGTGCAGGAAGATCTTGATGATCGTCGTGCCCTCGTCCGCCAGCATCTGTTCGAAGTCGCGGATGTGGCCGTAGCGCTTCCTCCACCGCTTCTCATCGACGAGCTCCAGCACCCGGACGACCAGCACGTCCTCGTAATGCGAGCGATTGAAGATGACGAGTTCGCCGTCGCCCGGCACGTGGGGATGGATTCGCCAGAGGTAGTCATGGGCCAACTCGGCGCTCGACGGCTTCTTGAACGCGGGCGCCTTCACCCCCGCCGGATTCAATCCGTCGAACACGTGACGGATCGTGCCGTCCTTGCCTCCGGCGTCGAGCGCCTGGAGCACGACGAGCACACGGTGGCGTCCGTCGGCGTACAGGAGCTCCTGGAGCTCCTCGAGCCGCGCATTGAGTCCGGCCATGACCGGCACGGACGACTCCTTGTCGCCGTCGTAGCCGGGCGTCGCCCGTGGATCGCGATCGTCGAGATCCGGGCGGTCGCCCTCACGGATCCGGAGCGCTTCGATGTCGACGGGACCACGTGCCATGCCCGCACGGTAGTGGCCCGACATGAGCTGTTCCCGCTCCGGTTACAGCGCTGCACGACGGCGTTGGTACCGTTGTCCCTCGTGATCGTGGCGGAACTCGAGATCTATCACTCCCGACCCATCGCCCCGACTCGCCGGATCGCGATCGGGTCCGCCCACCTGCCCGTCGACCCGGCACCCGGGGCCGGCGGACTGCTCCTGGCGGCCATCGTCGGACGGCACGCCGGCAACGTCGAGGGCGACCTCCGTGAAGATCTCGTGTGGCTCATCGAGGACCTCGCCGCAGGTCGGCGCATCCCGCAGCCCCGCGTCCGCCACCGCTATCAGACTGATCGGATCGGACTGTCCCGCAGCACCCACCAGCTCCACTCGATCGACGGCGAGTTGCGGTTCGACTTCGACGACGAGAGCGGTCGACCCGTCCAGCAGATCCTCGGCGCGCTCTATGCCGCCGGTCGGCTGGCGCCGGAGCATCGCGACCCGGTGTTCGACGCCATCCGCCATGCCCTGGTCTGGCCCGGAGCGGTCGACGACCGCTTCATCTCCGAGGTCATGGGTGGGCGAGCGCCGACATCGGCGGCGTTGATGGCGTGGAACGATCCGACCGCCTGGGCTCTCGACATCTTCGGCTTCGACGACGAAGGCCGCGACGTGTCGAAGCGCAGCGTGCAGAAGCGCTTCCGTACGCTGCTCCGCGAGGCCCACCCGGACCACGGGAATGCGGATGACGAGGCGGCGCAGCGGATCAACGATCTGACGGAAGCCCGCCGGATCCTGCTCGCGACGACGTGAGCCTCGATCCATCCGCCGACGGCCTGATTCTCTTCCACGGGGCCGGCGGCCACCGGGATCACCGCCTGTTCCTGGCGCTCGAAGCGGCGCTGTCCATTCCCGTCGCACGCATCAACTTTCCCTATCGCGATCTCGGCCCGAAGCGGCCACCACCGCGAGTCGCCACCCTGTTGCCGTTCGTCGCCGACACGCTCGAGGCCGAGGCCGCCCGCTGGGATCTCGACCCGACCCGGGTGGTCCTCGGCGGGCGCTCGATGGGTGGACGAGTCGCCTCGATGGCCGCCGCCGACGGGGTGGTCGACCCGGCCGGGGTGCTCTTGCTGAGCTACCCGCTCCATCCCCCAGGCAAGCCCGACAAGCTCCGCACCGATCATCTCCCCGGGCTCCGTTGCCCGGCGCTGGTCCTCCAGGGCGACGCCGACCCGTTCGGCCGGCCGGCCGAGCTCGAGGCTCATGCAGCGAGCTTCGGCGGCGGCGTGCGGATCGAAGGTGTCGGCCCGGGTGGCCACGACCCCAAGGACATCGAGCGGATGGTGGCGAGTTGCGCGGCGTGGCTCGGCGTCGGCGTCGTCTGAGATCGCTCAGGTGGCGGGGGCTCGGTCCTCGGGGTTGAAGTCCTCGAGCTCCCGTCCGGCGGTCTCGGGATAGAAGAAGGCGACGACGACGGCGTAGGTCAGGGGCAGCACCACCAACGCACCGATCGCCGTCCCGAGATCGTCCCAGCGGTCGGCCAGGCGTCCGACCACCACGAGTCCCGTCGCGCTCCCGGTGACCGCGACGAGATCGAACCAGCCGCCGACCCGCGCCCGGGCCCGTGTCGGGAACAGTTCGGTCTGGTACGTGCGCAGCGCGGGGTACGAACCCGCACCGACCCAGGAGCCGATGAAGGTCACGAGCCACAGCATGGCGCCGACCGTCTGGAAGGAGATGGCCGCCATGATCGATCCCGCCGCGAGCGTGAGCGACCCGACGAGTCGGCGCCCGTACCGATCAGCGGCGAGCGCGGACGGGATCATCGCCAATCCGACCGGGGTGAAGATGATCACGTTGAACCAGAGGATGTCGGTGGCATCGAATCCAGCGGTCTCACGGAGGTACTCGTTGCGCAGCTGGGAAGCCGGTGACACGAACATCGCGCCCATGAAGATCGTGGTGGCCAACAGCAGGAAGCGTCGCCGGTCGATGCGACCCGGCGACGCGACCTCGTCGTTGGTGGTGAAGCGTTCGGTCTCGGGACAGATCTTCGCGGCGTAGAACACCCCCACGAACCAGATGCCGGCGACCGCATAGATGATCCGCCAGGCGCTCTCGCCGCTGTCGGCGAGGGGCAACAACCAGCTGACGCCCCCTGCCCCGAGGGCGGCGCACAGAACCAACAGGCTCACGGCGAACGACCGGGACCCTGCGGGGACCTGTTCGGTCGCCGCGAGCATCACGAGCATGATCAGGCCGGTCGTGAAGCCCCGTGCGATGGCCTGGGTGACGCCGAGCAACGCGAACGAGGGGACCACGGAGCCGAGCATGGTGAACACCACGGCACCGACGGCGAACGCGATCAGCAGCGGTCGCCGCCCGCGCCGGTCGGCTCGCCAGACGAGCAGCGTCGAGATCAGGACACCGACGCGGATCAGGGCCAACATGTCGGCCTGCCCGGAGGAGTCGACGTCGAACTCGTCCGCAGCGAACGTGAACGTCTGGGCGGCCATCGAGCCGAGGAAGCCGGTGATGACCGAGAACGCGGCCAAGGCGGTCATCAGGCGGGTCGTCTCCCGTCCGACGACGTCGGCTGGCCAGTACCAACGGCGGCGAGGCGTGCGGTCGGGGTCCAGGACGGCGAACCGGAAGCCCCGGTCGAGCAGCCGGCCGATCCCCGGGACGTCGAGTGCGTACTCGGTGGTCTCGACCCAGCCGGCGCCGCTCGACTCGATCCGCCGCTCCCAGCGGCGGAAGGGGCCGAAGGTCTGCCCCCACCGGTCCGGCCCGGTCGCCTCCTCCTCGAGCAGGTCCGAGCGGGGTCGCCGGGCCGCCTCGAGCGCGCGTTCGTCCTCGAGCCGGCGGGAGACGGTGGTCATCGAGGCGTGCTGGCGTCGTCGTGCTCGTCGAGCTGCGCGTTCACGCGTCGGTTCGCGAGCCAGAGCAGGCCCCCGATCACGATCAGCGGACCGAGGACGAGGAGCGCCTCGTCCCAACCGCCCTGATGGGCGATGACCCATGCCGCCTTCACGTTCGCCAGGCTAGAGCGGTAGCGTTCTCCACGTGCTGCACGACGACGTCGCCAAGGTCATCGAGGTCATCCGGCCGGCCATCCAGGCCGATGAGGGTGACATCCACCTGCGCGGGGTCGATGAAGACACCGGCGTGGTGTCGGTCGAGCTGGAGGGTGCCTGTGTCACCTGCCCCGCATCGACCCAGACGCTGAAGGACGGCATCGAGCGCATCCTCACCGCGCGGGTGCCGGGTGTGACGGAGGTCGTGCACGTCGGTGTCGCGCTCCTCGGGGCCGAAGAGGGCACCGCCGTCTCCCTCTGACGGGACCGTCATGGCCCGCCGACCCCTCGATCTCGACCAGGCCTTCGCCGCGGCGCGCCAGGGTGAGCGTGGGCCCCTCGCCAAGCTCCTCTCCGTCGTCGAGCGCGGCGGCCCGCAGGCCCGTCGTCTCGGCCAACTGGTCCATCCCCACACCGGCAGCGGCTACACGGTCGGCATCACCGGAGCGCCCGGCGCCGGCAAGTCGACGCTCACCTCGGCCATGGTCGCCGACCTCCGCCGACGCGAACTGCCGGCGACGGTGCTCGCGATCGATCCGAGCTCACCGTTCTCCGGAGGAGCGATCCTCGGCGACCGGGTGCGGATGGTCGATCACTCCCTCGACCCCGAGGTCTTCATCCGGTCGATGGCCACCCGCGGCCATCTCGGAGGCCTGAGCCTCGCTGCACCGGCGGCCATCCGGCTGTTGGAGTCGGTCGGCCGCGAGTGGATCCTCGTCGAGACCGTCGGGGTCGGACAGATCGAGGTCGACATCGCCGGTGACGCCGACACCACCGTCGTGGTCGTCAACCCCGGCTGGGGCGATGCGATCCAGGCGAACAAGGCGGGCCTGATGGAAATCGCGGACGTCTTCGTCGTGAACAAGGCCGACCGGGACGGTGCCGATGGCACCCGACGCGACCTCGAGTACATGCTCGATCTCGGGAGCCGGGACGGGTGGCGCCCACCCGTCGTCATGGCGGTCGCGACCGATGCAACGGGGATCGGTGAGTCATGGGAGGCCATCGCGGCCCACCGGGAGCATCTGAGCTCGACCGGAGCCCTCGAGACCCGCCGGGACGAACGAGCCGGCGTCGAGCTCGAACGGATCCTGACCGAGCAGATTCGGGCACGGGTGGACGAACTCCGGGCCGGCGATGCGCATGCCGACCTGCTCGACCGGATCCGAGCTCGTGAGCTCGATCCGTGGACCGCGGCCGATCAGCTCCTCAGCTGACCGACCGCCGTCCGGAACCTCAGCCCTGCTGTGCCTTCAGGAGATCGCGGATCTCGGTGAGCAGCGCCTGATCAGGCGTCTGTGCGAGCGAGGTGCGCATGCCGGCCTTGGCGACGCTCTTCACGATCATGAACACGATCCAGGCGATCACGATGAAGCTGAACAGCGCGGTGAGCACGGTGCCGTAGGGAATTTCGGCGTTGCGGAGCGTGAACGTGAGCTGATCGAAGCTGACCTCGGCACCGAAGATGGCACCGACGATCGACAGCACGAGGTTGGCGACGGCGTCGACCAACGGCTGGAAGGCCAGAGCCAGAACGAGGCCGATGGCGATCGGGATGACGTTGAACTTCTCGAGAAACTCTCGGAATTCCTTCAGCATGATGGGTTCCCTCCTCAGGGATGGTTGCAAGAAACGACATTCTGGGTGACGGACGCGACACTTGCTGGCGAAGTCGCGAAGTTCGTGGGGGCTGGGCCTGCCTGATCGGCGGGATGTCGGGTCGATACGCTCGCCGCCGTGGATGCCGACGCCACCTGCTATCGACACGCCGACCGGGGTGCCGCCGTGGCCTGCCAGCGCTGCGAGCGGCCGATCTGTGCCGATTGCAGTCGGCCCGCCTCGGTCGGCTTCCATTGCCCGGAGTGTGTGAAGGCCGGCGCGCAGCGCGTGTACCGGCCGCGCGATCTCGCCAGCCGGCCGCAGGTCACCTCGGCGCTGCTCGGCTTCCTGGTCCTGGTGTTCTTCGTGCAGATGGCCGACGCCGGCGGGGCCAGTGCCAGCAGGGGCCTCTTCGAGTTCGTCACGTGGGGCCCGGCCATCCAGGCCGGTGACTGGTGGCGCATCGTGACCGGAGGGTTCCTCCACGGGAGCCTGATTCACATCGCGATGAACGGCTATGCCCTCTGGATGTTCGGCGGGTTCGTGGAGCGAGGCCTCGGTGGCGTCTCGATGGTCCTCATCTATCTCGGTGGGCTCCTCGGCGGGTCGCTGGCCGTGGTGGCCTTCGCCTGGGGTGACCCGACACTCGGGGCCTCGGGTGCGGTCCTCGGTTTGGCCGGCGGCATCGGTGCGGTGCTGTGGTCCCGCGGCGTCGATCTGAAGCAGACCTCGCTCGGCGGCATCATCCTGCTCAACCTCGGATTGCCGCTGCTCGTGCCGTTGATCTCGTTCTGGGGTCACTTCGGCGGGATCGCCGGCGGCTTCCTCGTCGGTTCGATCCTGGGATTCGGCGAACGTTCGCAGGGCGCCTCCGCCGCCCGTGGTGTGGCCATCGCGGTGATCGTCGCCCTCGGCGTGGGTGCCTACGTCGTCGCCGGCAACGGTGGCATCGCCGACGTGCTCTGAGGCGTCAGCGTCGCCGGTACCGGCTCACGTGGCGATCGACGACCTCGTTCTGATCCGGGGCCCAGCCACCGCGCCGTTCCACGAGTTCGAGTCCGGCGCGGTGGGCCATCTCGTCGAGCTCGGCGGGCGACGAGATCCGGAGGAACCACGGGCGGAGTCGAGCACCCGTTTCGGTGATCGTCACGTGCTGGCCGGCGAGGGTGCGCTCGACCGGATCGACCCTGGTGGCGGTCAGCACGAGTTCATCGGCCTCGATCGAGCGAACGCCGACCGAGGAGGTCGGACCGTCGAACAGTCCGTCGCCCGTGAGGCACTCGATCAGCAACACCCCGTCGGGTCGCAGCCCGCGTGCCAGTTGCTCGATCGCTGCGCCCTGCTCACCCGGCCCGGCGAGATTGAACAGGGTGTTGAACGCGATCACGACGGCCCCGAGACGACCGGGAGCCAGCGGGGCCCGGCCCATGTCGGCCCGCACGAGGCGCGTGGCAGCGTGCCGAAGGCGGCACTTACGCAACATCGCCGCAGAGGCGTCGAGCCCGACGACCGTGCAGCCATGTGACTCGAGCGCGGCCACGACGCGGCCGGACCCCACCCCGAGTTCCAGCACCGGGCCGTCGCCGCGGTGCCGTTCGACGTAGGCGGCGAGGTCGGTGCCGTCACCGAGGTCGGCGTACCACTGGTCGTAGACGTCGGCGAACGCCTCGCCGTAGCTGTCGGGTCCGAGGCCTTCCACGGAAGCGAGTCTGGCCGACGTCAGTACCCTTTCACCCATGACCGTCAGCTATCTCGACCATGCGGCCACCACGCCCGTGCGCCCCGAGGTGGTCGAGGCGATGGTCGAGGTCATGTCCGGGCCCGCCGGCAACCCCTCGGGGTCGCATGCCGCGGCCCGCGCGGCGATGCGGCGACTCGATGCCGCGCGCTCGGCGTTCGCCGAGGTGGTCGGCGCCCACCCGAACGAGGTCGTGTTCACCGGTGGTGGATCCGAGGCCGACAACCTGGCGATCCGCGGGGTGCTCGGTCGGTCGGCGCCCGACCGACCCGCCGTGTGTTCCGCTCTGGAGCACCACGCGGTCCTCGAACCCGTCGAGGTGTCGGGCGGTCGGACGGTGGCGGTCACCGCCGACGGGCGGATCGATCTCGCCGACCTCGAGCGGGTGCTCGACGCGGTCCACCCGAGCGTCGTGTCCACGATGCTGGTCAACAACGAGACGGGGCTCGTCCAGCCGCTCGACGAGGTCGCCCAGATCGTCCGGGACCGTCATCCGGACGCCGTCGTCCACACCGATGCCGTGCAGGCGCTGCGTTGGCTCGACGTCGCGACGCGCACAGCGGTTGCGGATCTGGTCTCCTATGCCGGGCACAAGTTCGGCGGCCCGGCCGGTGTCGGCGCCCTCGTCGTGCGCAACGGTGTCGAGCTCGATCCGATCGTGCGCGGCGGGGGACAGGAGCAGGGCCGTCGCAGCGGCACACAGAACGTGGCCGGCATCGTGGGCATGAGTGTGGCCGCGACCCTCGCCGCGGCCGAACGTGACGCGATCGTCGCCCGCGTCTCGGGTCTGCGAATCCGGCTCGTCGAGGGGCTGCGGTCGCGCCTCGACGGATGGTCCGAGACGGGCTCGGGCGAGCGGGTGGCCGGCATGGCCCACCTGTGCATCGACGGTGTGACCGCCGAGCCGTTGTTGCTCCTGCTCGAGCAGGGCGGCGTGCTGGCGTCGGCGGCCTCGAGCTGTTCGAGCGGCGCGATGCACCCGAGCCACGTGCTCGCGGCGATGGGGTACGACCGAACCCGTGCATCGGGGTCGCTACGCCTGTCGATCGGCCCGACCACCACCGAGGCCGACATCGACCGTGCCGTGCAGGTCGTGCCTGACGCCGTCGAACGCATCCGGGCCGCGGCATGAGTCGGCTGCTCGTGGCGATGTCCGGCGGGGTCGACTCCTCGGTCGCTGCCGCGCTCGCCGTCGAGGCCGGCCACCAGGTCACCGGGGTGACCCTGAAGCTCTGGGGTGGCGAGTCGGACTCCGGCTGCTGCTCGGTGTCCGACGTCGAGGACGCCCGACGGGTCGCCCACCAGCTCGGCATCGACCACCACGTGTTCAACTTCGGTGAGGACTTCGAACGCCACGTCGTCGATCCGTTCGTCGACGCCTGGGCCAACGGCACGACGCCGAACCCGTGTGTGGAGTGCAACCGGCACATCAAGTTCGACCTGCTGCTCCGCCGTGCCGACCTGCTCGGCTTCGAGACGATCGCCACCGGCCATCACGCCCGCCTCGTGGAGCACGCCGGTGAGCGACGCCTCGCCCGTGGCGCCGACGCAGCCAAGGACCAGTCCTACGTGCTCCACATGCTCGGCGCCGAGCAGCGGGCCCGGCTCGAGCTCCCTGTCGGGCACCTCACCAAGGCCGAGGTCCGGGCCGAGGCGGAGCGCTTCGGCTTCGACACCGCGGCCAAGCCCGACTCGCAGGACGTGTGCTTCATCCACTCCGACGGTGGCAAGGCCAAGTTCCTCGGCGACCGCATCCCACTGCGATCCGGTCGGATCGTCGACACCGAGGGCACCGAGCTCGGCACGGTCGAGCGGGTGCAACTCGTGACCATCGGTCAGCGCAAGGGGCTCGACCTCGGTGGTGGCCAGGGTCGGCGCTACGTCGTCGACACCGATCCCTCGACCGACACCGTCGTCGTCGGCGACCGGGCCGCCTTGCTGCGGGCCGAGCAGCCGGTCGAGGCATGGCAGTGGGTCGTCGATCCGGATCTGGTCGGTGGCGAGCTCGCGGCGCAGGTCTCCGCCCACGGTGGACCTCGGGCGGTCGCCTCGATCGAGGCCGATCGGGTCGTGTGGGCCGAGTCCGAGCAACGGGTCGCGCCGGGTCAGGCGATCGTCGGGTACGACGGCGACACCGTGGTCGGATGGGGTCTGGCTGCGTGATCACACGCCGTCTGTCGCCCGACGAACTCGAGGTCGCCATCGAGCTGCTCGGTGACGGTGCACTCGTCGCGGTGCCGACGGAGACCGTCTACGGCCTCGCGGCACGTGCCGACCGACCCGACGCCCTCGCCGCGATCTTCACCGCCAAGGGTCGGCCAGCGGGCCACCCGCTCATCCTCCATCTCGCTTCAGCGGATGATCTCGGCCGTTGGGCCGTCGCCGACGAGCGGGCCACCGCTCTCGCCGAGGCGTTCTGGCCCGGTCCGTTCACGATGGTGCTGCCCCGCACCGATCTCGTCGACGACACCGTGACCGGTGGACGCGACACCGTCGGCATCCGGGTGCCCGACCACGACCTCACCCGTCGACTGATCGAGCGCGGTGGTACGGCCCTCGCCGCGCCGTCGGCCAACCGGTTCGGTGCGGTGTCGCCGACCGAGGCCGACCATGTACTCACCGATCTCGACGGGCGGATCGCCGCCGTGCTCGACGGGGGTGCGAGCCGAGTCGGTGTCGAGTCGACGATCCTCGAACTCCTGCCCGGCCGCCCACCCACGCTGCTGCGCCCCGGCGGGATCTCCGTCGTCGAGATCGAGGGGGTGCTGGGGGCGACCGTCGTCGACGGTCGGACGGGAGAGTCCCGCGCCGCCGGCATGCTCGCGTCGCACTACGCACCGACGGCGACGGTGGAACTCGTCGAATCGGGCACGTCGCCGCCGGCCCGTGACGGCGATGCCTGGATCGTGCCGAGCGGCACGCCCCGACCCGATGGGGTACGCGCTGCGCAGCTGCCCGCCGATGGTGCGGGCTACGCCGCCGGCCTCTATCGGGCGCTCCGCGACCTCGACCGTCTGGGCCCGGATCGCATCCTCGTGGTCGCACCGACCGAGGGTGATCTGCTCGATGCCGTGGCCGATCGGTTGGCCAAGGCCGCCGCGCCCCGCTGATCCGAAGCCGTCAGACGATGCCGGCGGCCTCGGCGGGACGCCGGTAGGCCTCGGCCAACGTCTCGGTCGTCTCGTGGGCGTTGAGGCCCGACGGGTTCGGCACGATCCACAGCTCGGCGCCCTCGAAGTCGGCGTCCTGGCGGCCCATCGCGGCCTTGGGCTGACGGAACGCGGTCCGGTAGGCCGTGATGCCGGCAACGGCCACGACGGCCGGTCGGAGTTCGGCGACCCTCGCCCGGAGTGCGACACCCCCCTCACGGAGTTCGTCGTTCGAGAGTTCCGACGCCTTGGCCGTCGCCCGACGCGCGACGTTGGTGATGCCGATCCCCCGTTCGATCAGATGCGCCCGGTCGGCGTCGGTGAACCCGGTGCCGCGGTCGATCTCCCGCTCGATGATCCCGGCTCGGAGCAGCGCGGGATAGAAGCGGTTGCCGGGGTGGGCGAAGTGGGTCGCCGTCGCCGCCGTCCAGAGGCCGGGGTTGATCCCGACGAACAGGAGCCGCAGCCCCGGACCGATCAGGTCGGGCACCGTGGTGTCGCGGAAGGCCTCGAGCTCGTCACGACTGAATCCCATCCCCGACGACGGTACCGAGCGAGGTCAACCGGCCGCATGCCGCAGGGCGCTGTCGACTCGACGGAGAGCCTCGGGGAGATCATCGGTGGTGACCGCCCCGAAGCCGATGATGAGGCCCTCCGGGTGGTTCTCGGCCTGCCAGCACTGGCCGTAGTCGCCGAGCGCCACACCGTCGTGGCCGGCGCGGGCCCGGACGGCCGCCTCGGCGACCCCCTGTGGAAGGTGGACCGTGGTGTGCAGGCCGGCGACGTGGTGGTGCGCCTCGGCCACGAGACCCTGCTCGGCAGCGTCGTGGCAGAAGGCCGCGACCAGTGCATGTCGCTCCCGGTAGCGGCGACGGGTACGACGCAGGTGCCGATCGAGGGCGCCGTCGGTGACGAAGCGATGCAATGCCCGCTGGCTGGCATCGGGAGGTTGCCAGTCCATCAGCGATCGGAGCGTCGTCGCGTCGTGCACCAGCGCGGTCGGCAGCACGAGGAACCCGAGGCGGAGCGACGGCGCGAGTGTCTTCGAGAACGTGCCGACGTAGACGACCCGCCCGTTGCGGTCGAGTCGATGCAGCGGCTCGAGGGGTCGGTCCTCGTGTCGGTACTCCGAGTCGTAGTCGTCCTCGACGATCACCAGATCGCGGCGTTCGGCGAGATCCAGGAGCGCCCGGCGGCGATCGAGACTCATCACCGCCCCGGTCGGGGACTGGTGCGACGGGGTGACGTAGACCAATCGGGCGTCGTCGGGGATCCGGTCGACGACGAGACCGTCGCGGTCGACGGGGACGGGCACCACCGCGGCGCCGAGGGCGAGGAAGAGGCTCCGGACGGGCGGGTACCCGGGATCCTCGACCGCGACGACGTCACCGGGCCGCAGCAGCAAGCGGGCGATCACGTCGACCCCCTGCTGGGCGCCGGCGGTCACCATCACCTGATCGGGGTCGGCGTCGACCGCTCGTGATCGCTGCACCCAGTGGGCGAGCGCTCGCCGGAGATCCGCCCGACCGGCGGGCTCCATGTAGCCGGTCGGCGCGACGTGCAGGGCGTCGCTCATCGCCCGTCGCCACTCGAGCAGCGGGAAGAACGCCGGGTCGGGCCGTCCGCTCCGGAGGTCGAATGCCGGAGGTGCCGCATCGAAGCCGCCGAGTGACCACCGGGTCGTGTCGAGCAGCCCGAGGTTCGGGGCCGACAGCGTCGTCGGACGTGTCGGGCTCTCGGAAGCGCCGGCCCGGCGATAGCTCACCGAGCTGCCGCCGCCGGCACGGCCCTCCACGTATCCCTCGGCGACGAGGCGCCCGTAGACCGTCGTGATCGTGCTCCGCGCCACGCCGAGCTCCGCCGCCAACACCCGCGTCGCCGGGAGGCGATCGCCGTGGTGCAGTCGTCCCGAGACGATGGCCTCGCGGAGCTGCTCGAACAGCGCCTCGGACTTGTTGCGTCCGATGGCCGGATCGAGGAACACGTCCATGTGCGTCGAACCTACGACGCTGAACTTGGTCTGATCAACTGCGTCGAACTTGGACCTTCCGCAAGACCAACACGGTTCGTACGGTCTCGGTGTCCGTCCAGCACCCCCAGGAGATCGAGATGAACCACGACCACACGAGGGCCAGAGCCCTCGGCGACGCCATGGTCGACCAGCGATGGGACGACGTGCTCGCCGTCGTCCATCCCGACGTCGTCGCCCACGTGCCCGCCGTCGGTGACCTGATCGGTGTCGACGCCCTCGCCGGGTTCCTCCTGGAGACGGCGGCGAAGACCGACGACGGTGAGCGCTTCGAGCTGCTCGACGTGCTCGTCGGCGAACGGGTGAGTGCGCTCTACTTCCGGATCACGGCGACCCGCGAGGGACGGCCCCCACTCGACAACCTCACCCTGCATGTGGCCCGGTTCGACGGCGACCGGGTCGCCGAGGTGTGGTTCCACAACTTCGACGGTGCGGCGGTCGCAGCGTTCTGGGCGGACGGGTCGGATGCGGTCCGGGCTTGAGTCGCCGCCGGTGGGCGGGGACGTGCCGGCACTGCCCCGGCCGAGCCCCGACCCGGTGGCTGTCGCGGCCTTGCTCGGCGCCGGCGCGATGCTGGGTCTCACCGCCACCCTCTCGAAGCTCGCCGCCGACGCCGGCCTGTCGCCGCTCGCGTTCCTCGTCTGGCCAGTGTTCGGCGCCGCCGTGGTGCTCCGTGCCGTCGACCGCCAGCCGCGACGCCCGGTCGATCGACCACTCGTGCGGTATCTCCTCGTCGCCGGTCTGATCACGGTGGCCGTGCCACAGCTGATCCTGTTCAGCGCCGTGTCGCAGGTCGGCGCGGCGTTCGTCGCACTCGCCGTCGCCTTCCCGCCGATCTTCACCTACCTCGGTGCCGTCGCGTTCGGCCGCGAACCACTCCGGGTCGATCGATCGATCGGTGTCGTCTCGGTCGTCATCGGCGCCGTGCTCCTGGCCGTGTCCAAACTCACCGAACCCGACGCACCGACCCTGTGGATCGGACTCACGCTGACCGTGCCGGTTCTGCTGGCGATCGGCAATCTCTTCCGGTCGTGGCGGTGGCCGGCCGGCCGCTCGGGGAGTGAGTTGGCCCCCGGCATGTTGTTCGTCGCCGGGTCGATGTTGCTTCCCGCCGCGGCGGCCCCGGGGCTGGACCTGGCGGTCCCCGCGGAGCCCCGAGCCGTCGTCCTGGTCGGTACCCAGACACTGGTGTTCGTCGCCCAGTACGCCCTGTTCTTCGTCGTGCAGCGCCGTGGCGGCCCGGTGTTCCTCAGCCTGCTCGGCTCGGTCGGGGCCATGGTGGGCGCGTCGGCGGCGGCGGTCGTGCTCGACGAGTCGCTTCCCGGTGGCCTCCTGCCCGCCGCCGTGTGCATCGTCATGGGGATGCGCCAGCTGACGAAGCCGTGAGCCGGCGATCCACTCAGCCGGTGAGGTCCTCGAGCGAGGCCACGGCGTCGCCGAGGTCGACGCGGAGCTGGCGGAGTGAGGCGCGTTGGCGTACCAGTTGCCCGATCAGATCGAGCGCCTCCTCACGGTTCAGTGCAGCGGAGGTGGCGGGCAGCATGGCGATCGAGCGCCGCCGCCGTTCGAGTTCGTTCCAACGATCGGGGTCCATGCGGACGCACTCTCGCGCCGAACAGGTGTTCGATGCAAGCCTTCGTTCTCGTCGGCGGGCTCAGGCGATCTTGATCCCGCGGATCCGGGCTTCGGTGAGGACCCGTCCCGGCAGCGACGGCGTGAAGATCACCCCGTCAGCCGGGGTCGGTGCGGGCCGCGCTCCGCCGCGGCGGACGAGCTCGACCGGGTCGCGGAACTCGGCCCGGAGTGCCAGGCCGAGCGCAGAACCGGTCAGGTCCGTGACCTCGGTGTCGGCGGGTGCCGGCCCGAGACGTTCGATGGCGGTGCGCTTGAGCAGGATCGGCTCGACCAACTGCGCGCGGTCGTGCAGGACGACGCCGGCGGGCACGAACACCAGCCATCGCCGGGCGAGCTGATGGAGCGAGCGGGCACCGAACCACGCGGTCGCGAGCCCGACGACGGTGAGGACCGCGCCGATGATCCGCCGCTCGGTCGCGAGCAGGGCGACACCACCCACGAGCGGACCGACGGTGAGCAGCCAGGTGAGTTGAAGGGGTCCGACCAGCAGGGCGGCGGGTGGGCGGAGGGCGAGTCGGCGCTCCGAGCCGTAGGCGGAGCCGTTGACCATCGCGTCGCCGGTGACCGGTTGGAACACCGCACCGATCACCGCGGCGGAGGCGATCAGCGCGACGACCGTCGGGGTCGTCGCCCCGACATCGGCGATCGCCGTGACGGCGGCGACCGGCACGAGCGGCGCGAGGATGCGCAGCGCCGTGAGCGCGATGGTCGAGGGCACGGCGAGGGCGATCAGGCCGGTGAACCACACGGCCCAGCCGCAGATCGCCGAGATCCATCCGGTGGCTCCGGTCGTGTCGGCGAGCCAGGCGTCGAGGGCCGGCGCCACGGTCAACGGGAGCGACGCCCACACCACGCGGGCGGGCCAGAGGCCGATCCGGTCGGCGAGGGGTGCTGTCGGTCCGGATCGGGCCACCGCAGGAGTATGCCGCCGGCGCGCCGGTCGCTCGCGGTCGTGGCGACCGTTCGGCCGTCCGCTGTCGGTCGCTCTCGCTAGGGTCGCTCCGTGAGCGACATGCCCTCGACCGACCCCGATCCGGCCGGCCGCGCCGCCGAGCTCGCGGCTCGGATCCGTCACCACGACGAGGCCTACCACGCCCGAGGCGAGCCCGAGATCCCCGACGCGGACTACGACGCACTGGTGCGTGAGCTCCGATCGATCGAGGCGCAACATCCGGAGATCGTCACCGCCGACTCCCCGACCCAGGCGGTCGGTGCCGAGGTCGTCGGTGCCACGTTCGCCCCCGTCGAGCATCGGGTGCCGATGATGAGCCTCGACAACGCGTTCGACGCCGACGAGCTGCGGGGCTGGGCCGAGCGGCTCGCCCGATCGCTCGAGCGGGAGCACGCCGATGCGCTCGAGTTCATCGGCGAGATGAAGATCGACGGCATCGCCATGTCGCTCCGCTATGAGGACGGTCGGTTCGTCCAGGCCGCGACCCGGGGCAACGGCAAGGTCGGCGAAGACGTGACGGCCAACGTGGCGACCATCGCGTCCATCCCGCACGAGTTGGTCGGTGCACCACCCGTGCTGGAGGTCCGCGGTGAGGTCTACATGCCGAATCCGACCTTCGCCGCGCTCAACGAGGCGCAGGAGGCGGCAGGCAAGCCCCGGTACGCGAACCCCCGGAACACCACGGCCGGGTCGCTCCGACAGAAGGACCCGACGATCACGGCGTCCCGTGGTCTCGACTTCTGGGCGTATCAGCTCGGTGAGGTGGTCGACGGTCCCGAGCTCGAGCGGCAGTCGGACGCGCTGGACTGGCTCGGATCGCTCGGCTTCCCGGTCAACCCGGAACGGCGTCGATTGACCGGTGCCGCGGCGCTCGCCGAGTTCGTGGTGCATTGGACCGAGCACCGCCACGACCTCGACTACGACATCGACGGGTTGGTGTTCAAACTCGACGACCTGGGGCTCCAGCGTGCGCTCGGGTCGACCGCCAAGGCCCCGCGGTGGGCGATCGCGTCGAAGTTGCCTCCGGAGGAGCGCACCACCGAGCTCCTGGCCATCGAGGTCTCGATCGGCAGGACCGGCAAGGCCACGCCGTTCGCGGTGCTCGATCCGGTGTTCGTCGGCGGGTCGACGGTGCAGATGGCCACGCTTCACAACGACGACCAGGTGCGACACAAGGACGTGCGCCCGGGTGATGTCGTCATCGTGCGCAAAGCCGGTGACGTGATCCCCGAGGTCGTCGGTCCCGTCCTCGCCGAACGGCCGACCGATCTGCCGGCCTGGGTGTTCCCGAGCGCCTGCCCGACATGTGCCGAGCCCTTGGTGCGGCCCGAGGGAGAGGCGCACACCTTCTGCGTGAATGCCTTCTGCCCGGCTCGCCAACAGGCACAGATCGACTACTTCTCGTCCCGGGCGGCGATGGACATCGACGGCGTCGGGGAGCGGACGGTGGCACTCCTCATCGCCGAGGGCCTGATCGCGGATGCCGGTGACCTGTTCCATCTGGACTTCGAGCGGGTCGGTGAACTCGAGGGCTACGGCCAGACCTCGGTGGACAACATGCGCGCCGGCATCGACGCGGCTCGTTCGCGGCCCCTCGCCAGCCTGCTCGTGGGCCTCGGTATCCGGCATCTCGGTCCGTCCGGTGCCGAGGCGCTCGCCCGGGCATTCGGGCATCTGGACCCGATCATGGCGGCCGACGCCGAGGCGATGGCCGCCGTCGACGGCGTCGGGCCGACGATCGCGGGCTCGGTGGCCGCCTACTTCGCCGACGATCGGGCGCTGGCCCTCATCGAGAAGTTCCGATCCGGCGGGGTGAACCTGGTCGGCCCGGAGGTGTCGGCGTCGGAGCAGACGCTCGCGGGCATGGCGATCGTCGTGACCGGCACCCTCGCCGGGTTCAGCCGGGACGAGGCGGCCGACGCGATCAAGTCCCGCGGCGGGAAGAATCCCGGGTCGGTCTCGAAGAAGACGGCGGCGGTGGTCGTGGGGGAGTCACCCGGGGCGTCGAAGCTCACGAAGGCGACCGATCTCGGGGTGCCGATTCTCGATGAGGCCGGCTTCGTGGCGCTGCTCGAGACCGGTGTGGTGCCGGGTCAGCCGGCCGAGGAGCCCGTCAGCGCCGACGAGCCGGACGAGACCTGACGGGTCGTGTCGGGCGAACCGCCGGCTCAGAGGGCGTTGAAGGTGGTGACGGCCGTGACGCAGTTGTCGGGGCCGTCGACGATCACGTAGACGCACGCCTCGACGGTGTTGTTCTCGGGACGGAGCAGACCCGACCGCGGGCAGCCGTCTTCGGGGCCCCACGTGAAGTGCCCGAGCGATCGGCCGGCGGAGTCCGGCGGGTTCATCTCGTCCGGTTCGATCAGCTGACCGTTGATCGTCAGGATCGCCTCGAAGCCCGGGATCAGGTCGACGCCGACGGGTTCGCGACACGTCGTGCCTTCGCCGGTGGCGGGGAACCACTGCTCGATCGGGCTGATGGGCAGCGTCGTGGCCACGGGGAGTTCGCCCGCCGGCACCGTCACGTTGCCGGTGATGTCGACCTCTCGCGGATCGGAGGTGTTCGCCTGGTAGACGGCGGCCAGGACGAGCGCACCGATGGCCAGGAGCAGCACACCGCCGGTGACGGCCCGCTGGGTCGTTCGCGAGATCATGGTCCTGATTCTGCCAGCCGCCGGCTCGGGTGGAGCGATCGCGCCGTTGTGTCGGCCGTCATGCCGTCCGGTCGGAAAACAGCGTGGCGTGATCGCCAAACCGTACGATCGGGGGCGTGTCGAGCGCGTCCACGAAGAGCCAAGCCGGCGGTCGCGTGCTCGACGGCCGCTATCGGCTGCTCACGAGGATCGGCGCGGGCGCCTCGGCCAGCGTCTATGCCGCGCAGGACCTCGCACTCAAACGCTACGTCGCGGTCAAGGTGCTGCACCACGGCCTGGCGGCCGACCCGCGGTTCGTCCGGCGCTTCCGTGACGAGGCCACCGCGACCGCTGCCCTCGCCCACCCGAACCTGGTGGCGGTGCACGACGCCGGTCAGGACGGGCCGGTCGTCTATCTCGTCCAGGAGTTGCTGACGGGCGGGTCACTCCGTGATCTGACCCGTGGCGGCGCATCGCTCACGCTCTCCCAAGCCGTGCTGGTGGGTTTGTCGCTCGGTCGGGGTCTCGACCACGCACACCGGGCGGGATTCGTCCACCGCGACATCAAGCCGGCCAACGTGCTGTTCGGATCGGACGCACGCCTCCGGATCGCCGACTTCGGTATCGCTCGGGCGTTGCTCGAGTCGGAGCGGACCGAGACCGACGCCGCGGTCGGCACGGCGCGCTATGCCGCTCCCGAGCAGGGGATGCCCGGCCCGATCACGCCGGCGGCCGACGTCTACGGCGCGGCGCTGACGTTGATCGACGGTGTGGCCGGCATCGTGCCCCTCGAAGCCGACTCGGCGGTGGCGACGCTCGTCGCTCGGCAGGGGGTCGATCTTCCGGTCCCGGAAGGGTTCGGACCGCTGCGTCCGGTGCTCGCGGCCGCGGTCCGCTCCGATCCCGCGTCGCGGCCCACGGCGGCGCAGTTCGTCGAAGGGCTGCTCTCGGCGGCGTCGACGCTGCCACGGCCGGCGCCGCTCGAGTTGCCGGGCCTGCCCCGCCCGTCGGCGGCCGACACCGCCGCCATCGCCCAGGTGCCGCTGACCACCGCGGAGCGCGAGCCCGGCACGCTCGTCCTCGGCGCCGAGGAGGCTCCGACCATCGACCTGCGTTCCGCCCCGGAGCCGCCGGCCCGGCGCCGCGTCTGGGTCGGTCTGCTCGCTGCGCTGGTCGTGCTCGCCGGTGTCGGTGCCGGTGTGTACGTCGCGCTGCGCGATTCGGTGGAGCTCTTCGGGGCCGAACCGACCGTGCCGGTGATCGAGACCGACCCGGTCGGCGACTACGTCGGGCTCGACATCGATCAGGTCATCGGGGAGGCCAACGCACGCCAGTGGCGGGTGGATCAGGTCGCGGAACGGCGCGACGGCACCGTCGCCGGCGAGGTCCTCCAACAGTCACCCACGCCGGGGACCGGGCTCGCCGCCGGGGATTCGATCAGTGTGGTGGTGTCCCAGGGTCCGGAGTTGCGTCGCATGCCGGTCGCGGTCGGTGTCGACCGGGCGGTGGTCGAGGGGCGCCTCACGGACGCGGGCCTCGTGGTCGGGGCCGTGACGAGCCGATTCGACGAAGTCGCGGCATCGGGCGTCGTGCTGTCGGCGGAGTTCGCGGCCGGCGCCGAGCTGGAGTCGGGAGCTTCGGTCGATCTGACGATCTCGGATGGTCCGGAACCCCGCGTCGTGCCGAGTGTGCTCGACGCCCGGACCGATGATGCGATCGGTCAGCTCGAGGCGCTCGGCCTCACGGTGACGACGATCGAGGCGTCGTCCGACACCGTCGAGGAGGGTCGGATCATCTCGATGGCACCGGCCGCCGGGACCACGGTGGCCCGTGGGGACGGTGTCGAACTCACGGTCTCGACCGGTCTGCCGTTCGTCGAGGTGCCCGACGTGATCGGACAGAGTGCGGCGGCTGCGGCCGATCAACTCGGTGCGGCCGGCTTCGTCGTGGTCGACACGATCGGCCCGCCGAACGGCACCGTGCTCGCCACCGATCCGCCGGCCGGAGAGTTCCTCCGGAAGGGCACCTCGATCCGGATCGTGACGCGCGTCGGCGCTCCGTGATCTCGGTCACGCGACCGGTCGTGATGACGGTCGGCGGTTCCCGGTGTCGTAGCGTCGCACGGTGACCGACGACGATCCAGGGCACCGCACGTCGGTGCGAGACGTGATCCGCGAGGCCCGTCGCCGTCGGCTGCCCACCCGTCCCGGCCCCTCCGAGGGTCCACGGCTGAGCAACTGGAGCCGGGGCGGTGGCGGCTCGTTGCCCATCGCGATCGTGCCGTGGAGCCTCCTCCGGGCTCGCCGGCGGGTGGCTGATCGTGCGCAGTCACACGATCGTTTCGCCTCGATCGCCCTGGCGATCATCCTCGGGGTCCTGTTCGCGGTGAACCTGTCGGTCACGGTGATCACGGTGGTCGTCCCCACGATCGCCGACGAGTTCTCGACCTCGGACGGCACGGTCGTCTGGGCGGTGACGGGGCCGATCCTCGTCGCAGCCGTGCTCGGCCCGTCGTTCGGCAAGATCGGCGACCAGCGAGGTCACCGGGGTGTGCTCCTCGCCGGTCTCGTGGTGAACGCGGTGTTCACGCTCGCGATCGCCGCTTCCGGGTCCGCTGGTGCGTTCGTCGGTTTCCGGTTGCTCGCCGCCATCGGCGGTGCGGGGATCGGGCCGGCATCGCTCGCCTACATCAATCGACTCTTCCCGCCCGAAGACCGCGCGGCCGCGCTCGGCTGGTGGTCGTTCGTCGGTGCGGGCGCACCCGTGTTCGGTGTGGTCGCCGGTGGCTTCCTCATCGATCTCGTGGGCTGGCGGTGGGTGTTCGTGGTGCAGGCGCCGGTCGTCCTGGCTGCGGCGGTCATCGTCGCGTTCGTGCTGCCCGACACCGAGCCGGCACCGCCGTCGCGGTTCGACTGGATCGGGGCCTCCACCCTGGCCTTCGGTGTCGGCGCACTCCTGCTGTTCGTCACCCGCGCCGGCGAGAACGGCATCGACACACTCGGGCTCGGCGCGGTGGTGGTCACGATCGTGCTGTTGTCGTGGTTCTGGCGTCACGAGAAGCGCCACGATGCCCCGCTGATGCCGCCGGCCTACTGGCGCCTTCCCGGCTTCGTGTTGCCCACGGCCATGTTGGCGTTGTCGTTCGGCGCCTACATGGGGTCGTTCGTCTTGGCGCCACTGATGTTGCAGGGCCCGTTCGGCCTCACGGCCCGGGCGACCAGCCTCGTGATCATCGTCCGGCCGTCGGTGTTCTCGATCGCTGGTCCGTTGTGTGGCCGGTTGGCCTCCCGCATCGGCGAAGTGGCGCTCGTGCGGGTGGGCTCGTGGTGCATCGTGGCGTCGATGGCCGTGCTCGCCGCGGCCGAGCCGGGTCGATCGGTGCTCTGGATCGCGTTGGGACTCGGGCTGGCCGGGCTGGGGATGGGGGCGGCGGCGCCCGCGGCGACGGCGCTGGTCGCGTCCAGCGTCGACGAGACCGACCTCGGCGTCGCCGGCGCGGCGCAACAGATGGTCCAACAGGTGGGGTTGGTCGTCGGGATCCAGGTGATGCAGGCCGTCCAGGCCGCCACCGACTCGCCGGCCGGCGGCGACATCGTCAGCTACCGCTGGGCGTTCGTCGTCGGGATCGGGTTCGCGCTGGCGGGAGCGGTGATGGCCGTGGCGTTGACGCGGGCCGTCGGGCGTTCGTCGCTCAGCTCGTCGGCTCGAGCGGCGTCGTGATGGCGCGCAGCTTGCCGTAGACCTCCGCGGCGAGGGCGGCCTCGGCGCCGGCGGGACCGCCGCTCTGGAGGGCCATCAGCTTCATGACGTCGCCCTCGACGAGCACTTTGCCGGCCATGAAGGCCTGCATCACGACGGCCGGGTCCTGGTCGAGGAACAGGCCGCGGGCAGTGACGTAATCGGTCGTGACCGTGAGGTCGACGGTGTCCAGATGCCCGTATTCGAGGATCGTGGATCCGGACGAGGTGTCGATGTGGCCGTGCACCTCACCCGACTCGGCGACGTCGTTCGGCGCGTCGGTCACCACGACGTTCAGAGCGACCGGCACCGGTGGTGCCGGCTCGTCGCCGGTGTACTCGGCGCGGATCGCACGGGCCTGCTCGACCCACTCGGCGGAGAGGAACGCATACGTCGTCACACCCCGACGGTACCGCTTCGGATCGGTCGCACTGGGATCGGCGACAGCGGACGGAGTAGCTTGGCGGTCGATGTCCACGACGAAACCGACGGGCCGGCAGGGCCGAATCGAGAACCGGGAACGCAACCCGGTGTGGAAGAACCCGCCCATGCGGATCGACATGGACATCTGCATCAACTGCGACGCCTGCCTGCGGGCGTGCCCGAAGCCGCTCGGTGCGATCATCAACTACGGCATCGACGTCGTGATCTTCCCGGAGTTGTGCTCCGGGTGTGACAAGTGCCTGCCGCCGTGTCCGGTCGACTGCATCCATCCCGATCCGGACTGGAAACCGGCGCCCGACGGCTGGTGGGACGAGCTCGACTTCGAAGACCCCTACACCTGAGCGGGGTGCCGACCCCCGAGCGCGGCTCGGGTCCCGGTCGGCCGGCGGCAGCGAGGTGAGGACCGGTCGGTAGCATCGGACGGGTGTCCGATCCGATCTCACGCGACGAGGTCGCCAAGGTCGCCGAGCTGGCCATGCTCGAGCTGACCGATGGCGAACTCGACACCTTCACCGGCCAACTGGCCGCCGTGCTCCAGCACGCGACCGACGTCGACGCGCTCGACGTCGCGGACGTCGAGCCGACCAATCACCCGTACCCGCTGGTGAACGTCTTCCGGCCCGACGTGGCCGAGAACCGGGTGTCGCGCGAGGAGCTGCTCGCGGCCGGTCCCGAGATCGAGGATCACATGTTCAAGGTGCCGCCGGTGTTGGGCGAGCAGCCGTGAGCGCGGGGGAGACCGCCCTCGGTGTCGCCTCGGCCGTCCGGTCGGGTGAGCGTTCCGCCGTCGAGGTCGTCGAGGCGTCGCTGGCCGCGATCGACGCGCTGGACGGTCAGGTGCACGCCTTCCTCGAGGTGACGGCCGAGGAGGCCCTCGCCCGGGCCGCCGACATCGACGAAACCGTCGCGGCCGGGGGCGACCCCGGCCCGCTGGCGGGTGTGCCGGTGGCGCTGAAGGACAACATGTGTACCGAGGGGGTCCCGACGACCTGTTCGTCGAAGATCCTCGAGGGTTGGATCCCGCCGTACGACGCCACCGTGGTCGAGAAGCTCCGGGCCGCCGGTGCGATCACCGTCGGCAAGACCAACCTGGACGAGTTCGCCATGGGCTCGTCGACCGAGAACTCCGCCTTCGGGGCGACCCGCAACCCCCACGACACCGATCGGGTGCCCGGTGGGTCGTCGGGCGGTTCGGCCGCCGCCGTGGCCGCCGGGATGACGCCGCTGTCGATCGGCTCCGACACGGGCGGCTCCATCCGTCAGCCGGCGTCGCTCTGCGGCGTGGTCGGACTGAAGCCGACCTACGGCGCGGTCAGCCGCTTCGGGCTGATCGCCTTCGCCTCCTCGCTCGATCAGATCGGGCCCTTCACCCGCACCGTCGCCGATGCCGCCGTCGCGTTCGAGGCCATCGGCGGCCACGACGTCCGCGACTCCACGTCGATCCCCGAGCCGGTGCCGTCGTGTGTCGAGGCACTGGGCGCCGGTGTCGACGGCCTGCGGGTCGGGATCATCTCCGAACTGCTCGAAGGTGAGCTCGCGAGCGGGTTCGAGCCCGAGGTCCTCCAGCGGACCCGCGACGCGGCCGCCGCCCTCGAGGCCGCCGGGGCGACGATCGTGCCGGTCTCGGTACCGTCGGCCATCTACGGGCTGTCGGCCTACTACCTGATCGCTCCCGCCGAGGCGTCGTCGAACCTGTCCCGGTACGACGGTGTGCGTTACGGCAATCGGGTCGTCGCCGGGGATTCGACCGCCGACATGATGCGGGCCACCCGGACCGCTGGATTCGGCGCCGAGGTCAAGCGGCGGATCATGCTCGGCACCTACGCCCTGTCGGCCGGCTACTACGACGCCTTCTACGGCAAGGCCCAACGGGTACGCACGCTGATCCTCGAGGACTTCGCCCGGGCCTACGCCCAGGCCGACGTCCTGCTCTCGCCGACCTCGCCGTGTGTCGCCTTCGGGTTCGGGGCCAAGAGTGATCCACTCACGATGTACCTGAACGACGTCGCGACGATTCCCTCGAACCTCGCCGGACATCCGGCGATGTCGGTCCCGTTCGGGACCGGGGCGGATGATCTGCCCGTTGGCGTGCAACTGTTGGCGCCGACCCTGGCCGAACCCGTGCTGTTCCGTGTCGCCGCCGCGCTCGAGGCCGCCGCCCCGGCGGCCCCGCTGCCGGCCGTGGCCGCACCGGCGCTCACCGATCCGACGATCGACGACCAGGGAGTCCCGGCATGAGCACGTTCCTCCCCGACGGCTGGGAGCTCGTCGTGGGCCTCGAGGTCCACGCCGAACTCGCCACCGAGTCGAAGTTGTTCTCTCCGGCGGTCAACCACTTCGGTGGTGAGCCGAACACCCAGGTCGACCCGGTCTGCCTCGGCCTGCCCGGCACGCTTCCGGTGATCTCGAAAGAGGCGGTGGAGCTGTCCATCCGGATCGGGCTCGCCCTCAACTGCACGATCCAGCGGTGTGTGTTCGCCCGGAAGAACTACTTCTACCCGGACATGCCGAAGGACTACCAGATCTCCCAGTACGACCAGCCGTTGAACATCGACGGTTGGCTCGATCTGCCGACCGGCACCCGTGTCCGGATCGAGCGGGCCCACATGGAAGAGGACACCGGCAAGTCGACCCACCTCGGTGGCGACGGTCGCATCACCTCGGCCACGGCGACCCTGCTCGACTACAACCGGGCCGGTGTGCCGTTGGTCGAGATCGTCTCGCACCCGGACATCCGTGACCCGGAGGACGCCAAGGCCTACGTGGCCGAGCTCCAGGCGATCCTCGTCACCATCGGCTCGTCGGACGGCAAGTTCGAAGAGGGTTCCATGCGGGTGGACGCGAACGTCTCGGTTCGCCCCGTCGGGTCCGACGAACTCCGGACCCGCTGCGAGATCAAGAACGTGAACTCGCTGCGATCGCTCGGACGAGCCATCGAGTACGAGGCTCGACGGCACGTCGACCTGTACGACTCCGGCAACGCGCCCATGCAGGAGACCCGTCACTGGGACGAGGAGTCGGGCCGGACCAAGAGCGGTCGCCCGAAGGGCGATGCCGACGACTATCGCTACTTCCCCGACCCCGACCTCGTCCCGGTCGACCCGTCGCGGGAGTGGATCGAGGAGATCCGTGCGGCCCTGCCACCGCTGCCGAGCGCCCGTCGTGCGGCGTTGCTCGCCCAGGGGGCGGACGCGACCGGTGCGGCCGTGATCGTCGAGCGCGACCTCGACACCCTGGCGCTCGCCGCCATCGACGCCGGGGCCGATCCGGCCCGGGTCGTCACCCACGCTGTGCAGAACCTCAACGTGGACGGGGCTGCGGCACTCGATGCCGGCCACTTCGCCGACCTCGTGAAGATGGAGGTCGGTGGCGACCTCTCGGCCACGCAGGCCAAGACGGTGCTCGCCGAGATGGTGGAGACCGGCAACAGCCCGACGGAGATCGCCTCGGCGCACGGGTTCGAGGCGATGGACACCTCCGAGCTCGAGTCGATCATCGACGGCCTGATCGAGGCGAGCCCCGACGAGTGGGCCCGCTTCACCGGTGACGACGACAAGATCCGCGGGAAGATGCAGGGCTTCTTCACCGGCCAGGTGATGAAGGCCACGAAGGGTCAGGCCGACGGCAAGGTCGTCGCACAGATCCTGAACGCCCGCCGCAACGGCTGAGGGATGGACCTCACCGAGCTGGTGCCGATCCCCGGCCCGGTGACGGCGCGGATCCAGGCGGTCGCCGCGATGGTCGTGGCGTTCGTCGCGGTCGGCGTCGACGAGACGGCGAGTCTCATGGCGTCGCTCGTCGCGATCGCGATCGGTTGGCAGGCCCTCCGAGGGCTCAGCCTCCACGACTGCCGATCGCCGTGGCGATACGCCTCGTGGACGGCGGTCATGCTGGGCGGGCTCGGCGTCGCCGCGGGGCTCGGTGCCTTCCTGCTCGGGTGAAACTCCCACGGGCCCGCCGACTCGATCCGCCAGACTGTTCTGATGGAATCGCCGTTGCGTGTCGTGACCGTCACCGAGGAGTTGCTCGATGATCAGGAGCGGGTCGTCTCCGGCTCGTTCGGCGCCGCCCCGGCAACCGGCGAGCGACGCGAGCGCGGCCGGCGGATCCACGGGGCCATCGCCGACCCCGAGCTGAAGCTCGCCGCCCTGGTGGACGATCGTGTGGTCGGCGGCGCGAGTGCGCTCGACATGACCTTCACCGTGGCGCCCGGCTCCACCGTGCGCGCCGCGGGGCTGGCCGGCGTCGGGGTCGACGCGACGATGACCGGCCGGGGTGCCATGCGCGCCCTGGTCGAGGCCCACCTCGAGCGATCGGCGGACCGCGGCTATGCCGCCTCGTTGCTGACGGCGTCGGAGACGTCGCTCTACGGCCGTTTCGGTTACGGGCCGGCGACCTGGTCGGCGATCCACGAGGGTGTGACCGATCGACTGACCGTGAAGCCCTTCGATGATCCGGGCCGGATCGACCTGTATCAGCGCGCCGCGGACGTGGTCGACGAGCTCGAGCTCGTGCACGATCGCTGGTCGGCTCAGACGGTCGGGGCCACGGCTCGTTCGTCGCCGTACTGGGAGATCATCACCGGCGCCGAGGAGACGTGGATGGGCGGCGGCCCGCAGTTCGCCGCGCTCCATCTCGACATCGACGGGACACCGGACGGCTACGCCCTCTACAAGTGGGAGCCCGTCGGTGACGATGACGGCCCGGCCGATCAGCGCATGGTCGTGAACGAACTCGTGGCGCTCGACCTCACCGCCGAGTTGGCGCTGTTCCGATTCGTCACGACGGTCCCGATGATCCGGTCGCTCCGCTGGCGGCTGGCGCCCGTCGATCCCCGGGTGCGGTGGTGGCTCGAGGAACAGCGTCAGCTGCGGTTGGTCGAACGCACCGATCGTCTCTGGCTCCGGATCCTCGATCTGCCGGCGTTCGTCGGGGCGCTCCGACCGGAGGAGGACGCAACGGTCGTGATCGAGTTGGCCGATCCGCTCGCAGGGCATGTCGAGCGCCTCGACCTGTCCGGCCGTTGGCGACTCCGGAGCTCGGGCGGTGTCGTCTCCGCCGAGCGGACCGACACCGAACCCGGCATCCGGACCGACGTCGCGACCTTCGGTGCGCTCGTGCTCGGTGGGACGCCCGTGGGGCGGCTCCGAGCGGCCCGCCGCCTCCGCGGAGATGCCCGGTCGGTGAGCGAACTGGAACGAATCGTCCACACCGATCGGGCACCGTTCTCCCTGACACGTTTCTGACCGTCGTGGTGGAACCTCTCCGCCGGCGGTAAACCGAACCGACGGCCCGGGCGTCTCTGTGGGTGGATGAACATGGCAGTACTCGATCGACCAGAACCGGGGAGCACCGGAGCCCACGCCTCCGGCGACGATCGGTGGCGCGCGCTCTTCGAGTCGCACTACCGCGAGTTGGTCGGCCTCGCCTCGTTCTCGGTCGATGATCGTGAGACGGCCGAGGAGGTCGTCCAGGACGCCTTCGTGAAGGTGCTGGGCGGGAACTATCGCGTCGAGCCCGGCAAGGAGCTCGCCTACCTGCGGTCGATGGTGGTCAACGGTGGCCGGTCGCAGCTCCGCAAGCGTCGGGTCCGGCGTCTGCACAGCCCGGCCGCGCCCGAGCCCGTGGCCGCCGCAGAGGTGGGCGGTCTGCAGGGGGCGGAGCGGGCCGAGCTCGTCGCGGCACTGCGAACGTTGCCCGACAACCAGGCCGCCGTGCTCGCCCTCCGCTACTTCCTCGACCTGTCCGAGGCCGAGATCGCCGACACGCTCGGCATGGCGAAGGGCACCGTGAAGTCGCATGCCCATCGGGGCCTCCAGCGCTTGGCCACGAGACTCGCAGCCCCTCAGGAAGGTGGTGCGTCGTGAACGACGAACTCGAACGCCGGCTACGCGACGACCTGACCGCGCACGCCGAGCACTCGACCGGGCATCTCGACCCGGCGACGGTGTCGAACCGCTGGGACGAGGTCGTGACCCGATCGACGGTGCGTGAGCTGCCGGCGCGACCGCGGATCCGGACCCGTGTGCTGACCGCCGCGGCCGGCGTTGCCGCCGTGGCCGTGATCGGCGCCGGCGTCGTGTCGAACGGATCAGGGCAGTCGGTCACGTCGGCGACCCCGTCGACCGAGGTGCAGCAGACGACCGTGCCGTCGACACCGTCGTCCAGTGTCGACGATGGTGCGGGTGACGTTCGCGGGGATGGACCCGTCGAGGAACCTGGACCGGTCGAAGTCGAGGTCGAGGTCTCGCTGCTGGACGCCGACCGGGAACTCGCCGCCGCGACGGCCGCGACCGCTGCGGACAGCGCCGAGACCGCAACCGCGGTGTTCCTCGGCATCATCGGCGTGCCGGCCGATCAGGTGACCCTCGTCCGTGAGGGCGACGTCGTGCGGGTGCAGGCATCGACCGAATCCGGTGCGTGGCGTGTCGTGAGTGAGGTTCGCGTCGGCCGGACCGCTGACGACCGGATCGTCGTGCTCGACGCGCAGAGCCCGGGATTCGTCGAACTCGATCCGGCACCCATCGACCACGTCGGTCCCATGTACCCCGTGCAGGGACGGGGCCATGGTTTCGAGGCCACCATCGATCTCCGTCTGCATGCCGTCGAGGGGGTCCCCGAAACGGCCTCGCACTACGCAACGGGCGACGCGTTCGGCGAGATGGTCCCGTTCATCGGCGAGCATCCCGTGGCCGGTGCGGGCGCGGGCTGGGTGTTCGCCGCCTCATCCGATCCGAGCGGTGCGATCGCGCCGTTCGCCGCCGTGCCCGGTGGTTGGGACTCGGGTCGGACCGGTGATGCCCGGGTGTTCCGGATCCGTCCCGACGATCCGGACGGTGGACTCGTGCTCCGCGCCGATCCCGACGGCGGAGCCGACCGGTTGGGTGTGATTCCCGCCGGTGAAGTGGTCGAGACCTTCGAGACCGAGGGGGCGTGGGTGCGGGTCCGTGATCGGCGGGGTGTGCTCGGCTGGGCCGGCTCGACGTTCCTGACCGCATCGGACGCCGTCATCACCGATGACGAGCTCCTGGCGGTCGGCCAGGCCTTCGAGCGGGCGTTCGTGACCGAGCGGACCCCCGAGGCGCTCGCCGCCGTGCCCTGGGCCGACGATTTCGTGATCCCGGTGGGGTGGACCGGGGCCATGGTCGACTTCGACGCCATGGCGCTCGCCGCGCCGAGCGCCGACGGTGTGGTCGTCGACTGGACCATTCCGGAGGACTTCACCGACGAACCGCAGCGTCTCTCGCTGGCGAGCTTCCTCGGGCTCGAGGATCGTGAGTACGACCTGCTGCCTCGGGCGGGCTGCTGTGTCTACGGAGATCAGGCGGACATCGTCGACGGGTGGTTCGCCGGACTCCCGACGATCACGTTCGTCGATCGGAAGACCTCGGGTTGGCAGAACGTCCACCTGTACGTCGAGCCGACCGCCGCCGGCCCGAGAATCGTCGGTGTGGCGCTCGAGATCTGGACCCCCTGACCAGGCCGGATCTCCTCAGGCGACGTCGAGCCGCTCGAGCAGCCAGCTCCCGACGGCCACCGCGACGACGACCACGACGACGGGCACGATCAGCCCGGAGGTGAGTCCCTGCACGGCGCCGGCATCCGGGATGTCGGAGAGCTCGGCGAGCACCGAGGCCGGGTATGCGTTGATCGAGATCCTCGCCGCGCCCGACGCCGCGGTCGCGACGAAGAACTCCCAGATGAACACATAGACGAGGCCCCAGATCAGTGATCGTCGGACGCGGAGCCCGACCACGGTGAACACCGCTCCGTAGGCGGCCGCTGCGAGCGCCGTCGACAGCACGACGCCGGCCAACGTGCCGGGATCGCGGGTGATGGCGAGAGTGGCGATGGCGAACGGGGCGACCGAGGCCGGCACCACCACGACCATCACGGCGGCGATGGCGCCGACCACGACGGTCCATCGCCGAACGGGTCGGAGCCATACATAGACCATCGTCTCGTCGTCTTGGAGGTCGCCGAGTGACGACGACCCGAACACCAGGGCGATCACGGGAACGACGAGACCGAGGCCGAGCAGGAAGGTCAGGCCCGTCGCGGCCTCCCGCTGCTCGACGGCGTCGGTGCCGATCTCCCGCCCGACGACGATCCCGAGCAGGACGACGATGAAGGTCACGGCGACCCAGAGACCGAGGCGCGCCCGGGTGAGTTGGTGACGAAGGACGAGTTGGGCGATGCGGAGTGAGGCGTTCACGAGATCATCCGACGAGGTAGCGGAAGACGGCTTCGAGGTCGTCGTCGAGCGGGACGAACTCGTCGAGGCGGGTGGGCAGGTCCGCGGCGACCCGGGCCACGGCGCGCCGTACCTCCGGGGCACGTTCGGTGGTGATCATCAGCTCGCCGCCGTCGATCTCGACCGACGAGACGAGTCCGGTCTCGAGCAGGCGTGCGCCGAAGGCGTGCGGATGCCCACACGACACCCGGAAGCGGAGCGGTTGGTCGTCCATGAGCGATCGGATCGCCCGGAAGTCACCCTCCGCAGCGAGGCGACCCTTGGCGATGACCAGCACCCGGCTTCCGAAGCGTTCGACCTCGTCGAGGACGTGGGACGAGACGAGCACCGTCCGGCCCTCCTCGCCGAGTTCACGGAACAGCTCGATCATCTGGCGGCGCTGTTTCGGGTCGAGGCCGTTGAGGGGTTCGTCGAGCACGAGCACGGTCGGGTCGTGGACCAGCGCCGAGGCGATCTTGGCCCGCTGGCGCATGCCTTTCGAGAACGCTCCGATCGGTCGTTCGAGCTCGGGTGGCAGCTCGACGCGGGCCAGTGCCCGTCGGGCGGCGGCATCGGGGTCGGTGAGACCGGCCAACTCGGCTCCGAAGCGGACGAACTCGAGCACCGTGTCGAGCTCGAACACACCGTCCTGTTGCGGGACGAGTCCGAGCTTCGCCCGGGACACGTGATCGCGGCGGGGATCGCCGCCCTCGACGCGCACCACGCCGGTGGTCGGTGCGGTGAGACCGCAGAGCAGGCGGATGAGGGTGGACTTGCCGGCTCCATTGGGGCCGAGCAGTGCCGTCACGCCCGGTCCGAGGCCGAACGAGACGTCCGAGACGGCGACGAGGCTGCCGAATCGCTTCGAGACACCCTGGACCGACACCCGGACGTCGGGTGGTGGCGGCGGGGCCGAGGGCTCGGCTGCACCGACCGGCGGGGGAGGCGTGGGCTCCGGAGGCAGCGGTGGTGGGATGGCCGTCATCGTCGAACCGTCAGTCGTCGATAGCGATCCCAGGTCCAGGCGAGGCCGAGCACGGTCACCCCGAGGGCGACGAGCACCATCGGCGTCGTGTCGACATCGATCCACTCGGGGTTCGGTACCTCGTCGTGGATGCGGTGGACCAGCGCCTGGGGGAGCCCGAGCAGGCTGATGACCCGCAGATTCGGCCGATTCAGCGTCTCGGCGAGCGTGACGCCGACGACCGACGACCCCACGATGATGCCGACGATGCTGGCCATGGCCGCGCCCTTGCGGTCGGTGGTGGCGCTCACGGCGAGCGAGATGGCGGTGTAGATGCCCGTCACGACGAGGCCGGACGCGATGATCCGCCACAGCAGCTGCACGGCAGCGGTCCAGCCCTCCGGCCCGGAACCCTCGAGCGAGAGGGCGATCAGGAGCAACAGCGGGGGGCCGGTCGTCACGAGGGCGAGGATGCCGGCCGTCGCGAGCCCCTTGCCGGCGAGGTAGGTCCGGCGGTCGAGCGGTGATGCGAGATAGACGCCGAGCATGCCGGTGCGGCGATCGGTGCAGAGCAGCTCGGGGGCGACGAAGGCCGTGAAGAGGAAGATCGCGGCGATGATGAAGCCGTAGTAGTCGGCGTAGCTCGGCAGGAAGGCATCCGCGATGTCGTCGGGGAGCAGGGCGGCCGCTCCGACGAACGCCGTGCCCGGTAGGTAGGCGAACAGCACGACCATGATCGGCAGGATCTTGTGGCGAGCGGACCGACGGAGTCCGAGTGCCCGCCGCATCGAGTGCACGGCCAGGGTGCGGATGGCGCCGCGTACCCCGGTGCGTTCACCGTCGTAGCGGCGGTATCCGCGGTCGTGGATGCGTGCGTCGCCGGCATCGACCGCAGGTGCGGATGTGGGTCTGGGTGCGGGTGCGGGTGCGGATGCGGCGAGCCGCGGGTCCGGTGGTGGTGTCGGAGGTGGGGCGGTCATCCGAGCCGGTCCAGGAACAGATCTTCGAGCGACAGGCGCCGGCGGTGGAGGCGATGAACGGCGAGTCCCGCCGCGGCGACCTCGTCCCGCACGCGGTCGAAGACGAGCTCGTCGTCACCCGACACCACGAGGGTGCGACCGTCGTTGGTGGACGGCACGCCGACGGTCTCGAGACGTCGAGCGAGCGCCTCGACCACCTCGACGGGTTCGTCGAGCTCGACCATGACGCCGGCGCTTCCCGCCCGGAGCTCGTCGAGACGGCCCTGCACGAGCGTGCGTCCGTCACCGATGATCACCACACCGTCGCAGATCTGCTCGACCTCGCCGAGCAGGTGGGACGAGAGGACCACGTCGATCTGATAGCGCTCCGACACCGATCGGATCAGGCGCAGCATCTCGTCCCGCTGGACCGGGTCGAGACCGTCGGTCGGCTCGTCGAGCATGATCAGCCGGGGATCGTGGGCGATGGCCTGGGCGAGCTTGACCCGCTGGCGTTGCCCGGTCGACATCGTGCCCATCGGGCGGAACCGCTCCTCGGCGAGACCGACGAGCCAGAGCGCGTCGCTGGATCGGGTTGCCGCTTCGGGGCCGGGAAGCCCGTGGAGCTCGGCGACGTGGGTGACGAAATCGACCGCCGCCACGTCGGGAGGCAGCGTGTGGTGCTCGGGTGCGTACCCGAGTCGGGTGCGGATCTCTGGGCCGGCGGTCCTCGGGTCGTGGCCGAGCACCTCGATGGTGCCCTCGTCCACGGGATGGAGGCCGAGGATCATGCCGAGCAGCGTCGTCTTCCCCGCCCCGTTGGCGCCGAGCAGGCCGGTGATGCCGTGATCGATGTCGAGATCGACGCCGTCGAGCGCGGTGAACGAGCCGTAGCGCTTCACGATGCCGCGGCCGGTGATCAGGGGCATGGACGCAGTGTGGCCCCTGCGGATACCGGCCGGGTCGATCGAGGGGATGATTCGAGGCGGCCGGTCGGATGACGCCCGGTGTGGTCGCGCCCGGTCCCGGCTGGTGACGCGGTGACCGAATCCATGTCGCGCCGTCACACCCGCTGGGCAGACTGAGCGGCTCCATGCCCGCACCCACGACCAGAGCGCCGGTCACCGCCCGTCGGCCGCGCCGCGCCACCATCACGCTCCGACCGTGGCAGCGCGAGGCACTCGATCGCTATCTGGCGAGCGACGAACCGGACTTCCTGACCGTGGCGACGCCGGGCGCGGGCAAGACGACCTTCGCCCTGGCCGCAGCCCGTCACGTGCTCGCGGAGCGCCCGGCCCGACTGGTCGTGGTCGCGCCCACCCGTCATCTCAAAGAGCAGTGGGCCGACGCCGCCGAACGGCTCGGGATCGCCCTCGATCCCGACTGGAAGCCGGGCGACGGCCTCGCCGCCGACCTCCACGGTGTCGTCACGACCTACCAGCAGGTCGGGACCGCCGGCCCGGCACTCGCTCGCATCGCCGCCGATGGCATGGTCGTGCTCGACGAGGTGCACCATGCCGGGGAGGAGCGCAGCTGGGGTGACGGCGTCCGGGCGGCGTTCGACGGTGCACGCAAGCGGCTGTGTCTGTCGGGTACCCCGTTCCGGTCCGACACGCTGTCGATCCCCTTCGTCCGCTACGACGCCGACAAGGCGGTCGCCGATGTCGAGTACGGCTACGGCGAGGCCATCGCCGACGGGCGGGTCGTGCGTCCGGTCTACTTCCCTCGCTTCGGCGGCGAGATGGAGTGGATGGCGCCCGACGGTGCGGTGCTGGCGGCGTCCTTCGACGATCCGCTCGCCCGCACCCAGGCCAACCAGCGGCTTCGGGCCGCGCTCAGCCTCGACGGGCAGTGGTTGCCGAGTGTGCTCGGCCAGGCCCATCACCGGCTGATGAAGATCCGGGAGCGGCACCCGAACGCGGGCGGGCTCGTGATCGCCATCGATCAGGACCATGCCCACGGCATCGCCCAGCACCTCCGACAGATACACCGTGTGCGCGCCACGGTGGCCGTCAGTGACGATCCCGATGCGTCGGGTCGCATCGCTCGGTTCGCATCGTCGGACGAGCCTTGGATCGTGGCGGTGCGCATGGTCTCCGAGGGCGTCGACATTCCACGCCTGCGGGTCGGTGTCTATGCGACGACCACGACGACCGAACTCTTCTTCCGCCAGGCCGTGGGGCGCATCGTGCGCTGGACACCGGGCATCCGCAACCAGCGTGCCTATCTCTTCCTGCCGGACGACGTGCGGCTCCGGCACTGGGGTGAGTCGATCGCCGAGTCGCGGCGTCACAACCTCCAACGCTCCGAGGCCGAGACCGACGAGGCGGCGGAGCCCGAGATCGACGACACCGGCGGCCTCGGCAAGGACGACGACGGGCAGCTGTCGTTGTTCGCGGTGCTGTCGGCCACCGCCACCGAGGGCCCCGAGCAGGACGTGTTCGCGGACGACGACCTCGATGACGGTGGTCACGACGACGACGAGGTCGAGGTCGAGGACGCCGCGCTCGTCCTCGACCTCGCCGCGCTGCCGGTGCCGACGCTCGCCGGCTCGGGCCGGCCCGTCGATCGGCGCCGGCGTGACGAACTCCGTGATCGCAACAACGAGCTGGCACGTGAACTCGCCCTGCTGACCGGCATGACCCACGCCGCGGTGAACGGCGAACTCAACCGTCGGAGCCGGATCACCTCGGTCGTGAAGGCGACGGCGGACGAGTTGGAGCGACGCCACCGGCGTGGTGAGCGTTGGCTGGCCGAGGAGCGGCGCCGCAGCCATCGCCGGCGCCGCTAGCGGCGTCAGTCGGCGGTCGGCGCGAGTACCCCGGAGAGAAACGTCTTCGTGCGCCCGAGTGCGAGCGCGGCAGCGGCCTCGTCGAACCGTCGGCCGGGTTCGGCGAAGAAGTGATCGCAGCCTTCATAGAGGTGCCACTCGGTGTCGGAGCCGCCGAGTCGGATGAACGCCTCGGTCGTCACACGATCCTCTTCGGAGACGATCTCGTCGCTGTCGCCGAAGTGGCCGAGATAGCGGGCGTCGGCCTCGTCGAAGTCGATCGACTGCGCGCCGTAGTAGGTGACCACCCCGGCGACCACCGTCGAGAGCCGGGCCGACAGCCAGAGTGCCATGGATCCGCCCATCGCGAATCCGATGACGGCGATCTTCGCGTTGGGGTCGAGTGAGCACGCCCGGAGTGTGTGAGCGCTCGACATGACGAGCCCGGCGAGTTCGTCCGGCGCCTGTTCGGCCAGCACGGTGGCGGCCTCGAGGTCAGACGACGGTGTCGCCCCGCCCAGGAGGTCGGGGGCCAGCACCGTGTAGCCGTCGGCCGCGATCTCTCGACAGAACTCGCGGACGTCGTCGGTCAAACCCCACCACGAGTGGAGGACGAGCACACCCGGCCCGGAGGACCCGCCCGGGGGATCGACGAGGAACGCCTCTCCTGCGGACTCGGTCGAGAACACGTTTCCCATGCGGTCAGCCTACGAACCGAGGCCGGCGCCCCAGACCCCATGGGCCTCGGCGAAGGACCGGGCGGCCGGTGTCATCAGGTCGAGGCGGCCGGCCCGCGCCGCCGTCGACGAGACCGCCTCGACGAGTCGTGGCTCGACCGGCAGATGGACCACCTTCGGGCCGTCCGGGACGGGGTCGGGCTCCGGTTCGCCATCTCGGCCGACGAGCAACACGGTCGGCAATGATCGGATCGCGGCGTCGCGACTCTCGGGATCGTCGTACCAGTCGACCTCGTGGATCTGCCGCCACTTGTCCATGCCGACCACGAGGCCGTCGGCGCCGGCGGCGATGTGGGCCAGCAGCCGGGCCTCGGTCAGTTCGACCTCGACGCCCGGGCGATCCGCAACCGACGACCGGAGCACCGCCAGGCGCTCGTCGATGGTCGGGCGCTCCACTGCGCCCTTGCCGAGCGCGTGCCGGCTGACGACGAGGGTCACGCGCTCGAACCCGAGATCCAGGGTCGCGTCGGCCAACGCCAGGTGGGCGATCGTCGGGGGGTTGAACGAACCCGGATAGACCGCCCGCATCACGCCGCCGTTGCGGGTTCGGGTTCGCGAACGAGGGTGATCGCGAGCAGCGTCGCGATGGCGGCGATGGCCGCTCCGACTCCCATGACGGCGCTCATCGACACAGCTTCGTACAGCGGCACCGCCACGAACGAGCCGAGCGCCCGGGCCAAGGTGGCGCCACCGAAGCCGATCCCGATCGTGGTCGCCCGGGCTGCCGGATCGATCTCCGCGACCAGCGGGAGCAGCGAGACGATGCCGAACTCGAACCCGAGCAGCGCCGCGGCCATCAGCAACAGCGCGATGGCGAGCGACGGCGTACCGAGCGCGGCGAGGATTCCCATGCCCCCGACCAGGAGGACGAGGCCCGCCGTGACGGAGCGTCGCTTGCCCAACCGATCGGCTCCGGCGGACGACATCGACGAGGCGACGAGTTCGATCAGGCCGAGGCCCGCGACGGCCGCGCCGATCTCGGTGATCTCCAGGTCATACGCCTCGTCGAGCCAGAGCCCGTGGGTGATGAAGAGGAACTGGGCGGACAGCGACATCAGCGCGAGCGTTCCGTGGGTCGCCAGTGCGGTCCGGTCGAGCCGCGGCCTGGGTTCCGCCGGACGCTCACCCGCCGCCGGCCTCGTCGTGGCGCCGGGCCCGAGCAGCGGGACCGCCATCAGCACCGCACCCGCCATGGCCAGGAACGCCGCCCACCAGGCGACGCGATCGACGAGTTGGGCGAGCAGTGGCACGGCCACGAGGCCGGCGAGCGCCCACGACGTCTCGATGAGGCCCGACACCCGGGCGCGGTTCTCGTAGCGGACCGCCTCGCCGATCCAGGCATTCATCGCGACGTCGGATGTCGACTTCCCGAGGCCGAAGACGACGGATCCGACGAGCAGCCCCCATGGGCCTGCCGCGGTGAGGGCGAGGCCGGCGGCGAGGACCCATGAGGCGGTTCGTACCGTGGGGAGCGGGCCGCGACGATCGGCGATGCGACCGGCTCGCACGGCGGTGAGCCCGGTGAGGTCGCGGATCGCCAGGATCGCGCCGACGGTCGAGGCCGAGAGGCCGGTGCCGCTGGCGATCGCCGGCAGCAGCGTGAACGGAGCCCGGATCCCGGCGTTGCCGACCCAACGCAACGCGACTGCCGGTCCGAGCGATCGACGTACGTCGGGGCGCAGGTCGGCGGGGAGGACGGCTGGCACCGGCCGAGTCTGGCGCCGTGCCATGCGGAACGCTCCCGGACTTCCGTCGGCTCATAAGCTCGTCGTCCATGCCCGAGGAGTTCTCACCCGACCTGGTCCGTGTGATGTCGGCCCTTCGACCGGCGCTCGAACTCGATGGCGAGGACCACGTCGGTTGGTATCGCCCCGAGCCCGAGCACCGCGGGAATCCGGGCTGGCTCCATGGGGGCCTCGCCGCGACGGTGCTCGACCACGTCACCGCTCGCGCAGCGTCATGGTTCCTCGGCGACGTCCCGGTCGTGACCGGCACACTCGACCTCAAGTACCGCGCGCCGGTCCCGTTGGCCGACGGGCCGTTCCGGGTGCGCTCGTCGGTCGCTGCGGGTCGGGTGGGACGGTACGCCCGGGTTCGCGGCGCGATCGAAGCCGCTGACGGTGCATCGCTGGTCGAGGCGACGGCACTGTTCGTGCCGCGCCCTGGCGGCTGAGGAGTCAGGTCCGAACGAGCTCTGCGAGCAGGTCGAGGCCCACCGCCCCGGCATCGAGGACTCGGGCGTGGAACGCCTTCAGGTCGCCGCGGCCGTTCCGCTCCCATTCGGCCCGAAGATCGAGGATCGCCTTCTCGCCCAGCTTGTAGGTGATGGCCTGCCCGGGCCATCCGAGGTAGCGGACGACTTCCGAGGTCGCCATCGCCGGCGCGTTGAAGGCGACCTCACGCAGCATCTGCTCGGCGAGCTCGAACGTCCAGGCCTGCCCGGGAGCGAACATCGCATCGTCGGGAATCGTGCGCTCGGTGTGCAGCCCGATGTCGATGACGACGCGACAGGCCCGCATGAGCTGTGCGGCCAACATGCCGATCTCGTAGTCCACCTTCTCGTGGTACCCGAGCTCGCCCATCAGGTGCTCCGCGTAGAGCGCCCAGCCCTCACCGGAGCCCGGATACCAGACCCACATCCGATGGAACCGGCTCACCCGGTCGCCCATCGCGGCCTGCCAGCCGACCTGGAGATGATGCCCGGGGAAGCCCTCGTGGTAGGCGGTGGAGACCTCGTCGTAGAGCGGGAACGTGTCGCGGCCCTCCATCGGGTACCAGACTCGTCCCGGTCGTTCGAAGTCCTCCGAAGGGCCGGTGTAGTACGGCGCGAGCGCACCACCGGGCGGTGCGGCCTTCACTTCGATGCGGCGAATCGGCTCCGGTACGTCGAATGCGTCGCCGTCCAACTGCTCGAGTGCCTGGAGCTGTCGCTCGAGCATGACATCGAGAAAGGCACGCTGATCGGGAGCGGCTCGATCGGGCTCGTTCGCGAGCAGTGCCATCACCTCGCCGACGGTTGCGTCGGCGTCGACGCGTGCGCAGGCCTGTTCGAGGCGGGACCACAGGCGTTCCACCTCCGACCATCCCCAGGCGTAGGTGTCGTCGAGGTCGATGGTCGTGCCGAGCCACCGACGTGCGGCCGCCAGGTACTGCTCGGTTCCGACGGCGTCGGCCTCCCGTCCCGCGGGAAGCAGCTCGGCCTCGATGCGATCGGTCGCCGCGCCGTACGCGGCGCAGGCCGTGTCGATCGCAACCGTCAATCGGCGCTGCTGGTCGGTCTCGTCGGGCAGGGCGGTGGCGTGCGCCTCGGCCAGATTGCGGAGCGACGATGCCGGCCCCTGGGCGGCACGTCCCTGGCGGATGGCTTCGACCAGTTGCCGCCTCGCGACCGGTTCGCCTGTGATCAGGGTGTCGATGTAGCCATCGAGCGGGGTCGCCATGGTGTCGAGTCGGCGGATGATCGCCTCCCACTCGGCGGTCGTGTCGGTCGGCAGCAGCTCGAACACGTCGCGGAGGCCCTGCCACGCACAGGCGATGCTGTTGAGGTCCCGGCCGGGCCCACCGCTGTCGATGAAGCGGAGCTCGGCCTCCATCTCGTCGGCGAGCACCCGAAGGGCCACCCGCTCGTCATCGTCGGCGGTCGTGAGCGCTCGCGCCTCGTCGAGCAGCCGTGCGGCGATCGCCCGCTGGCCTGCGACGCCGGCCGGGGAGTAGTCGCCCCACGCGCCGGGCTCGGAGGCGACCCCCAGCTCGACGGCGAGGTCGGGATTGTGGGCGGCCAGCTCCTCGACGGCACGAGAGCAGAGTTCGAACGCGGCGGACATGGCAGCAGCCTCGCGCGGGTCGGCCCGCCTCACGACCGGTTTGGCAGGATCGGTGGTGTCGGTGTCAGCGGGTCGGGACGCTCAACGCGAGGCCGGCGACGAGTCCGGTGACGTGCGCCTCGATGGAAGCGAACGCGGCCTCGGGATCGTCGCTGAAGTTCGGGATCGACCAGTCGGAGCGGACCGACGATGGGGTGAAGCCGTCGAGATCGCATCCGATGTTGACGACGAGGTCGGCCCACTCGAGGTCGGCGTCGTCGAGCAGGCGCGGCGTGCGATAGCCGAGACCGTCGGCCTCGAGGCGCTGGCGCACGATCGGCAAGACCTCGGCGTCGGGGTCGGTGCCGGCGTTTCGCACGTCGAGGTCGAGATCGCGCTGTGCGGCGACGCGCTGGAGAAAGGCGACCGAGCTGGTGCTCTTGGCGGCGCCGTGGGGGCAGAGGAACAAGACGTTGACGGTCATGGCCGACTCCGATCAGTTGGTGAGGAACTCGTATGCGATGCCGACGAGGGCGGCCACGATGACGACCCGGAGCGTCTTGACGTTGCGTCCGAAGACGGCGATCGCCGCCCCGATCGCGATCAGCGACGCAGCGAGGTCGAGTGATCCGAGGTCTGGTCGATACAGGACCGCACCCAGGCGGTTCTCCTCGGTCACGACGTCGAAGAGGGTGAAGAGGCCGAACCAGATCGCGAGATTGAGGACGACCCCGACGACCGCTGCGGTGACGGTCGACAGAGCGGAGGTCAGCTCGGCCCGGCCGCGGAGCTGCTCGATGAACGGGGCGCCGAGGAAGATCCAGAGGAAGGACGGCACGAAGGTCACCCACGTCGCCACGACGGCGCCGGCCACTCCCGCCTCCAGCGCACTCAGCCCGCCCGGGTCCCGGTAGGGGCCCATGAAGCCGACGAACTGGACGACCTGGATGAGCGGCCCCGGCGTGGTCTCCGCCATGCCGAGACCGCTGATCATCTCGCCGGGTTCGAGCCAGCCGTACGTCGTGACCGACTCCTGGGAGATGAACGCGAGCACCGAGTAGGCCCCGCCGAAGGTCAGGACCGCCGCGGTCGAGAAGAACCTGGCGACATCGACGAAGACCGAGTCGCCGCCGAGGGTCAGGGCGAGGGCGAGCACCGGACCGAACCAGAGGCCGAGCCCGATCGCCGCGGTCCGTATCGCCCGGGGCCAGGAGGCTCGGCCGACTGCGTCGGCGTCGTCGGTGAGCAGCACATCCTCGGCGTCGTCGACGTCGTCGGTCGCATGGCCGGTGATCAGGTTGAAGATGTCGGGTCGCCGCCGCCCGCCGACGAATCCGATCAGGGCTGCGGTCGCCACGATCGCCGGGAACGGCACTCGGTAGAAGAAGATCGCCACGAACGACGCCGCGGCGACGGCGAACATGATCGGGTTGCGGATCACGCGTCGCCCGATGCGCTGCACGGCGTGGGCGACGATCGCGATCACCGCCGCCGAGATCCCGAAGAACATGCCGGCGACCCAGGTCTGTTCGCCGTACCGGGCGAACAGGATCGACAGCGCCATGATCGAGACGAAGCCGGGCAGGATGAACAGCGCTCCGGCGAACAGGCCGCCGCGTCGGCCGCGGAGCAGCCATCCGAGATAGGTCGCGAGTTGTTGTGCCTCCGGTCCCGGGAGGAGCATGCAGTAGTTCAGTGCATGCAGGAATCGCTGCTCACCGACCCAGCGACGCCGCTCCACGATCTCGTCGTGCATGACGGCGATCTGACCGGCCGGTCCGCCGAAGCTGTTGGCCGCGACCGTGGCCCATGCCGCGACCCAATCCCGCTGGGGGATCGCCGCGCCGGGGAGGTCGTCGATTCCTTCGTCGCTGTGTAACCGTGGTTGCACCATCGAGGGCGGACTATACTTGCAACCGTGGTTTCGTCAACGACGCCGGTGGATGACACTCGATGGGTGCTTCTGAGCCACCGCCTTCCCCGGGAACCGTCGACGCCGCGGATCGCGGTCTGGCGGAAGCTGAAGGAGCTCGGCGTGGCCCAGGTCGGCGACGGTCTCGTGGCGCTGCCGTTCAGCGAGGAGACGAAGGAGCAGCTCGAATGGGTGGCTGGCCAGGTGCTCGACGCCGGTGGCGTGGCGGTCGTGTGGTTGGCCGAGACGGCACTTCGTCGTGATGGACGGGCGCTCGCCGACGAAGTCCGTGCGCAACGCTCGGAGGAGTACCGGACGTTGCTCGCCGAGATCGACGGTGCGGCGGCCGATCGTCGGGCGATCGCTCGGTGGCGGCGCACGCTGCGGAAGATCGAGCTCCGAGACCACTTGCGAGCCGAGGGCCGTGACGACGTTCGGCTCCGACTCGACGAGCTCGCCGCGACGGATGGTGTGGTGAGGGTTCGATGAGGTGGGCGACTCGGAAAGGGATTCACATCGATCGGGCGGCGTCCGCCTGGCTGATCGAGCGGTTCGTCGATGCGGACGCCACCTTCGTCTACGTCGATGACCTCGATGACGTGCCAGCCGATGCCACGCCGTTCGACATGCTCGGCGCCGATCTCACCCACCACGGTCCGGACGTGACCTTCGAGACGATCCTGCGTCGCTACGACCTCGCCGACCCGGCGCTGTGGCGCCTCGCCGAGATCGTGCATGAAGCCGACGTGCGTGATGAACGTTTCGACGCTCCCGAGGCACCCGGCTTCGACGTCCTCGTGCGAGCGCTCAGTGCTGACCGATCGGATGAGGAGACTCGCGCCCTCGTCGGCAAGCTCCTCGACTCGCTGCATCGCTGGTTCCGCACGACCCTCTGACGCGACTCGGTCGCACGACTCGTGAGCCGCTTGACCGGGCTTCGGGTCGCGGGGACAGTGGCGCATGATCAACGGGTTCCACGCACTCATCTACTCCGACGACGCCGATGCCACCCGGGCGTTCTTCCGTGACGTGCTCGAGTGGCCCCACGTCGACGACGGCGGCGGTTGGCTGATCTTCAAGACGGCCCCGTCGGAGCTGGGAGTGCATCCCACCGCCGGGCCCGACGGTGAGGTGTATGGCACCGCGCCTCGACACACGTGCTCACTCATGTGCGACGACATCGAGGCCACCGTGTCCGAGCTGCGGGCGAAGGAGGTCGTGGTGGGTGAGGTCGTCGACGAGGGTTTCGGCCTGGTGGCGCTGATCGAGGTGCCCGGCGCGGGCCAGATGCAGCTCTACCAGCCGCGTCATTCCCTGGCCTACGAACTCGATTGAGCGCGTCGTCCCACGATCCAGATCGTGACGGCGGCGCCGACTGCCCCGCCGGTGGACGACAACAGCAGATCGCCGACGGTGTCTTCGTAGGTGAGCCCGAGGCCGGCGGTGCCCAGTTCCTGCACGACGAACTCCGCGGCCTCCCACCAGATGATGGCGAGGGCGCCCATGCCCCAGGCCATGGCCCACGCATTGAGCCGTCCCATGTCGGACCGGAAGCACGCGAGCACGATGGCCGCACCGAGCAGGCACCAGTTCGTGAAGTGGAGCACGTCGTCGGTGCGGTCGTAGTCGTTGTAGAAGTTCACCGCGTTCGCGGCGGTGTCGCAGAAGAACGGCGCCATCACGAGCAGATCGATGCGCCACGGGTACGGCGCTGGTCGCCCCCGCAACCGCCACACGGCCGGGATGAACAGCGCACTGGCACCGTAGAACGGGGCCCGGAACGGCATGCCCTTGCCCTCGAACTGGGGCAGGTGATCGAAGACGACCGTGAACGCGAGCAGGCCGATCAATGCGATCCGACCAGCCCACAGCAGCTGGCGCTGGCGTGCGCTGAGGCCGGTCGAATCGTCGATCTCGAGGGTGTCGGGCACCCCGGCAGGTTGTCAGGCGGCGGCGACCTCGTCGCGGACGGTGTCGTCGCTCGCTGGAGCGGTGTCGTCGCTCGCTGGAGCGGTGTCGTCGCT
>JAHDCV010000088.1 GCA_020629695.1 Acidimicrobiales bacterium
TCGCTCTCGGCTGATCGCCCGTGTGCCAGCGATCGCTCTCGGCTGATCGCCCGTGATCCGGCAGACTGGTCGCGTGACTCCACTTCGGCAGGCTCTCGACCGGCTCCGGTCGGCTCTTCCCACCGACGAGCTGGCCGACGCGGTCGAGATCCCCACGCTGCTGGCGCTCGCCGATGCCGGCGACCTCGCCGGTGTCACGGCGCCCCTGCTCGAAGCGGTGATCGACGGTCGGGTTCCGGCCTCGGAGCGGGCCGCCGTGCTGGCACGCTGGCGCACGACCGACGACGTCCGCTGGGACGAGGTCATCGACGCTGCCGTCGCCTGGTGGGACGAGGCGCGGTGGGCGGATCCGTCCGAGCCCGCGCACCTCGTGCTGGCCGACCTGTGCCATCTCGACGAACCGATGAGCCGCTGGCTCCAGCCATGGCTCGACGACCTCGATGGCGAACCGGCTCGGCATCTCGCCGCCGCCGTCCTCGCCGACTGGGCTGCGCCGGGCTTCGCCGAGCTACCCGACCAACAACAGCAGTGCCGCTCCTGGGCCGCGTCGGAGCCGGTCGTGTTCGGGTTCACGCTGGTCGGTGGTGTACACCTCGAGCAGGGGGAGCTCGGCGCGGTGTTCGATCGGCTCGTGCCCACCGAGGACTGAGACTCGCGATCACCCGGTCCTCGCCGGCGGGAAACCGATTGACCCGCCAGAAGCCACCGAAGACGCTGTCGCAGTGACCGACCTTCCCGCCGCGCTCGTGTTCGACTTCGACGGCACGATGGTGGACACCGAGTCGGTGATGGTCGACTCGTGGAACGACACGTTCGTCGCGGCGGGGCTCGACCCGGTACCGGTATCGGTGTGGCAAGCAACGATCGGTCGAGCGGATGGTCACCGGTTCGACCCGCACGCACGGCTCGCCACCGCCCGGGTGACCCCGGTGGAGCTGGCACGGATCGAGACCGCACGCCGGAGCGACCGGGATGCCCGCAATGGCGCTGCACCTCTCCGTGACGGCGTGCTCGAGGTGTTGGACTGGGCTCGATCGTCATCCGTTCCGCTCGCCATCGCGTCGAGCTCGCCGGTGGCATGGGTGGAGGCTCATCTGGACCGACTCGAACTCCGAGACCGATTCGAGGTGCTCTCGTGTGCTGGTCCGGAGCGGCCGGGGAAGCCGGATCCGGCGACCTATCGGGATGCCGCCGCCGCCCTGGGGATCGATCCGTCGAGGGCGTGGGCGATCGAGGACTCGCCGACCGGAACCACGGCGGCGTTGGCGGCGGGTCTGCGGGTGATCGTCTGTCCGGGCCCGATCACGATGGGTCTGGACTTCGCCTCGGAGGCGACCGCGCTCGGGTCGCTGGCCGAGCTGGATCCGACCTCGTTCGCGTGGTGATCAGGCGTCGATGATCGCCCCCGCCGCGCGCTCGGCGGCGGCCAGTGCACCTTCGATGTGGCCTGCTGCCACGGACGAGGTCTCGGTCGACGACCAGTGGAGGCGCCCGTCGACCGGCTCCGCGAACAGCGGATGGCCGTAGGTCTGGTAGGTCTGCAGGTGGGCGGCGCCGCGGGCCGTGGTGAACGGTTCGGCTCGCCAGTCGGCCACGTGGAGCTCGGTGGGTGCGGCGGCGTCCGGACCGAACATCTCGGTGAGCTGGGCCACGGCCTCGTCCGGTGTGGGTGCGCGCCCGCCGGCCGCGAGCGGTGCGAATCCGAACAGCGCCGCCGGCGAACCACCCGGGCCGCTCATGTCGTGGAACTCCCGGATCGACCCGAGATGGCTGATCGCCGCGCCGGCGAGGCCGTGGTCGCGCCAGAAGGGTCGCTCGTAGACAGCCACGATCTTCGCGATCGACCCCATCCAGACCGGGGTGTTCGCGGCGAGACCCGCCAGCCGGTCGGTCAGTGGGGGATCGAGGTGGATCGAGCGAACGGCGGTCGCTGGTGGCAGGGCGAGGACGGCGTGGGCGGCGGTGACCGACCCGCCGTTCAGATCGAGCCGGACGCCGGCGGCGGTCCGGGTGATCCGCTCGACGATGGCGCCGGTCCGGATCGTGTCGGGCGCGAGCGTGCCGGCAACGGCCTCGACGAGGCACATGGCGCTGTCGCTGAAGCGGCTCGACGGCACGTCGAGCGGATTGCCCTCGATCCGCTGCGGCGTCGGCCGGTCGTGGAAGACGGCGTCCCCGTCGAGGTGCTGCGCGTGCGTGGGGATGCCGAACTCCTCGACGAGCGTGGCGACCCGTGTCTCTCCGGGCCAGAACCAGGTGGCGCCCAGGTCCAGGCGAGATCCGGGGGTTCCCGCTGCGTGCAGTCGTCCACCGAGGCGCGGTCGGGCCTCCAGGACCCGGACCTCCAGCCCGGCGGCCTGGAGGTGTCGAGCCACCGCGAGACCGCTGATGCCGGCGCCGACCACGACGGCGTCGAATGGGGTGGTGTCGTCGTCGGGCATGCCGGGATTCTCACGCCGCGACGGTGATCTTCGACACCGTGGTCGATCGGATCCGCACGGGCCGGGCAGACTCTCGGAGTGGCACGAGCCTGGGCCGACATCGATCTCGCCGCGCTTCGGCACAACGTCGGAGTCCTGCAGGGGGCCGCGCCCGATGCCGAGCTGTGCGCGGTGGTGAAGGCCGATGCCTACGGCCACGGCATGGAGCGCGTGGCCGCCGCGGCGCTGGAGGCCGGCGCGACCCGGCTGGCCGTGGCGCAGGTCGCCGAAGGTGAGCGACTGCGGATGGCTGGCCTCGACGCCGAGATCTGGGTGCTGTCCGAACCCCGACCGGACGAGATGGTGACGGCGGCATGGTCCCGGCTCCAGCCCGCCGTCTACTCCGAGGCCGGGATCGCCGCAGCAGCGGCCGCCGGCGTGCGATCGGTCCACCTCAAGCTCGACACGGGCATGCACCGTGTCGGCGCCGTGCCGGCGGCGGCCCCCGAGCTCGCTCGTCGGGTGCTCGACGCCGGCCTCGCGTTGGGCTCGGTCTGGACTCATCTGGCGACCGCCGATGATCTCGGCCACGGAGCTGCAGACGAGCAGCTCGACCGATACGAGGGCGTGCTGGCGGATCTGGCCTCGGCCGGCATCGATCCAGGGCTCCGTCACGCGAGCAACTCCGCGGGCACCCTGCTCCGACCCCGTGCCCATCACGACGTCGTTCGTCCCGGGGTGTCGCTCTACGGCCTCGCCCCCGACGCCGCTGTGCTCGAACACCCCGCGATCGCCGGGCTCCGTCCGGTGATGCGTCTCAGCACGACCGTCGGGTTCGTGAAGCGGCTTCGCTCGGGCGACCGGGCGTCCTACGGACTCCGTGGCAGCGTGGACCGGGACGCCACGGTCGCGACGCTGCCGATCGGTTATGCCGATGGTGTGCAGCGCATGCGCTGGAACCGGGGCGGATGTGCGCTCATCGGTGGTCGTCGCCGTCCGATCGTCGGTGTGGTCACGATGGATCAGATCGTCGTCGACTGCGGCGATGACGACGTCGCACCGGGTGACGAGGCCGTCCTGCTCGGCGCCCAGGGCGAGGAACGAATCGATGCCTGGGAGTGGGCGGCCCAGGCCGACACGATCGCCTATGAGGTGGTCTGTGGGATCGGCGCCCGGGTCGAGCGGCGGTATCACGATGACTGACGACGCCGGTCCGGTGCCGGGCCGATTGCTCGCCGCGCTGGCCGGTGCCGCGGTCCTCGGTGTCGCCGCCGCCGTCGTCCGTCGGCGCTGGCCCGAGGCGCCGGCCTCGAACCCCTATCCCGAACCCGTCGGGGTGCGGGAGTACGTGAAGCCCACCGCCGATGGTGGTCGGCTTCGGCGATGGGATGGCGGTCCACCCGACGGTCGACCACTCGTCCTCCTCCACGGCATCACACTCCGCTCCGAGGTCTGGCGCCATCAGTTCCCCCTCGTCGAGGAGGGGTTCCGTGTGATCGCGCCCGACCTGCGCGGCCATGGCGGTTCCGAACCGGGCACCCGAGGCCTGTCGCTGGATGGTCACGCCGATGATCTGGCCGAGCTGCTGATCGATCTCGATCTGCGGGGTGCCGTCCTCGTCGGGCATTCGATGGGCGGCATGACCGTCGCGCACCTGGTCGACCGGCACCCCGAGCTCGTCGACGACCGGGTGAGCGGACTGGTCTTCGTCGGCAGCTCGGGTCGAAGCCCGACACCACTGGCCCTCGCCCTGGCGACCGATCGGCTCGGTCCGACGCTCCAGCGTGGTGCCGTCGGTCGGTTGCTCGATGGCGCGGGAGTCGAGCGGTTCGCCGCCGGATTCGCCGGCGGTGCGTTCGGGGTCGATCCGGTCCCCCTCGACGTGGAGTTCAGCCGATGGACCTGGGCGGACCAGGCGAGTTCCCACTACCTCGCCCAGGCGCCGAGCCTGCTTCGATTCGATCTGCTCGATGTGCTCGCCGAACGGGTCGGGGTGCGGGCCGCCTCCTGCCCGGCGGCGGGCGTGATCGTCGGGACACACGACCGACTGACGCCCCCCGGCGAGGCCGAGCTGCTCGGCCGGGCGCTCGGGGTCGAACCGATCGTGATCGAGCGCGCCGGGCACATGTTGATGGTGGAGCGGCCGGAGCGTGTGAACGAGCTGATCCGGGCCGTCGCCGCTCGTTCGAGCTGACGATGGTGTCCTGGATCGACAACAACACGAGCGCCCCCGGCAGACGCTGCACTCGGCCGACGCCGTGCTGATCGACCTCGTCAACCCCTGGCACCGGGGCTCACATCGGTCGTGGGCCGAGGGCTACGCCGAGCGATCCCGTCACGCGATCCGACTCGTGGCCCTGGAAGGCGAGGCCTGGCGTTGGCGACTCCAGAGCGGTGCCGTTGCGCTGGTCGAGCCGATGGCCGCGGCGTGGCGGGCCGACGGCGCGCCCGATGTGTTGTTGGTGTCGGGCATGGTCGACACGTCGGTCCTGTTGGGATTGCTCCGGCCACCCGAGCGGACCAAGGTCGTCGTGTACCAACACGAGTCTCAGGTGGCTCGGCCACGGCCCGACCAGCCCGAAGCGCGGGATGCCGTGCTCGCACAGTGGCGCGGGTGGCTCGCCGCCGACGAGATCTGGTTCGCCACCGAGTGGCACCGAGCGGTGGCCTTCCGCGGACTCCTGGCGTTCGCCGAATCCCAGCCCGGACCGGAGATCACCCGGACCCTCCGGGCCCTGGCGGATCGGACGGCCGTGGTGCCGGTCGGGGTCGATCTCGAGCCGTTCTCCGAGCCGGCCGTCCCCGACGGTGGGCCGCCGATCGTGCTCTGGAACCATCGCTGGGAGCCGGACAAGGACCCCGCCGCGTTCGTGTCCGCCGTCGATCGGCTCGTGCGGGACGGCGTCGGGTTCCGGTTGGTGCTGGCCGGCGACCACGGCGACAGCGGTGCACCCGAGTACGACGATCTGCTCCGTCGTCACACCGACCGGGTCGAGGCCGCCGGGCCCTTCGACCCTCCGACCTACAACGAGCTCGTTCGTCGCGCCGACGTGGTCGTGTCGACGGCGGTCCACGAGTTCTTCGGTGTCGCGATGGTCGAGGCGATGGCCGCGGGTGCCGTGCCCGTGTTGCCCGACCGACTCGCCTATCCGGAGATCCTGGGCGAGTGGGCGGAACTCGCCTACGCCGATCGGACCTTCGGCTCCGCCTTGGCCGCTGCCCTCGACGACCTCGACGCCGCTCGGCGTCGAACGTCAGGACTCGCCGAGTCGATGCAGCGATTCGACTGGTCGGTCGTGGCCGCGGACATGGATGCGCGCCTCGCCGGAGTGCGCTGAGCGGTGGGTCGGGAACCACTCGACCTGACCACGGCAGAGCACTCGGCCAGACTGAGCCGATGATCACCGACGTTCCGGGTGTGCGGCTCGGACACTGGACCCACGCCGATGCTCGGACCGGCTGCACGGTCGTCCGCTTGCCCGAGGGCACGGTCGCATCCGGCGAGGTTCGAGGCGGCGCTCCCGCGACACGCGAGTTCGCGTTGCTCGATCCGGTCCGGCTCGTCGAGCACGTCCATGCCGTGGTGCTCACCGGAGGTTCGGCCTTCGGGTTGGCCTCCGCCGACGGCGTCATGGGGGTACTCGAGGCGGAGGGGGTCGGTTTCGACGCGCCGGCCGGGCCCGTTCCGATCGTCGTCGCGATGGGCCTGTACGACCTGACGGTCGGCGATGGGACGGTCCGACCCGACGCTGCGGCCGGGCGGGCCGCGGCGATGGACGCGACGAGCCCGGGGGTCGTCGAGCGAGGCAGTGGTGCCGGTGCCGGCGCGACGATGGGGAAGTGGGCCGGTCGGGACGCCGCCGTGTCCGGTGGTCTGGTGACGGCGACGGTCCGTTCGGGCGCGGTGGTCGTGTCGGCACTGCTGGCGGCCAACCCGATCGGGTGGCCGGACGACGGCACCCGCAGCGATGTGCTTCCCGCGCCCGCCGGTCGGCCCGACGACACCGCCGACGGCGACCCCGTCCCGGGAATGAACACCACGATCGGACTGGTGGTCACGAATGCGACGCTGTCCAAGCTCGACGCCCACCGTTGTGCCCAGGCTGCACATGACGGGTTCGCTCGCGGGCTGTACCCCGCGCACACGATGGCCGATGGTGACGCGGTGGTCGTGGCGGCGACGGGTCAGGTCGAACTCGGTCCCGCGCCCGGCGTGGGTCTCGGTGAGTTGCGGGTGATGGTGACCGCCGCGGTCACGCATGCGCTGCGCACGCTGCTCTGAGCGCACGCCGTTCGAAGGATCGTGGTCAGCGGCGCGACGCGATCGTCTGCTCGAGCCCCGCGAGCGCCCGTTCCAGGTTCTTTCCGAGACCCCGGGTCGCCGCCTTGACGATCGGCCCGGACCACGCCCTCGGTTCGAACGCCATCACGTAGGTCACGCTCGCCCGGCCGTCTCCGAGGTCGACGATGTCGACTCGTTCGTTGAGGCTGGACGCGACGCGCCCGAGCGGTCCGCCGGCCTCGACGACGGTGAAACCCCACGATGTCGGTTCGTCCCAGACGATGAACTCCTCGTGGATGTCGGCGTTGGCGACCCGGACGGTGCGGGTGGAGCCGAGGCCGTCGCCGCCGGTGGGTCGGGCCCCCTGGAGGCGGGGGAACCACTCGGTCCAGCCGGCGTGATCACACAACACGTCCCAGATCTCCTGTGGCGTGGCGGGGATCGCTCGCTGCGCCTGCGCTTTGATCGGGGCCGTGTCCGTCCATTCGGCGGGGCGTCGGGTCATGGTGGCCATGAGCGCAGGCTAGTGGGTGCTGCGGTGGCGTCTCCGGGGCCGTGCCGGACCCCGCTCGGTAGCCTTGGCCGGATGTCCGGGAGCGAGTTGCGCACCGCCACCACATCGGTGGACGAGACCCGCGCGTTGGCAGGCGCGCTCGCCGGTCGGCTCGGTGTCGGCGACGTACTGGTGCTCGCCGGCGACCTGGGTGCGGGCAAGACGGCCTTCACGCAAGGCCTCGCCGCTGGGTTGGGCGTCGCCGGACCCGTCACCAGCCCGACGTTCACGATCGCCACGCGCTACGACGGCCACGAACTCGTCCTCCACCATCTCGACGTGTACCGACTCGACGACGTCGCCGAGACGCTCGATCTCGATCTGCCGGATCTCATGGACTCGGGGGTGACGGTCATCGAGTGGGGCGAGCAGATCGTGGAGGCGCTCCCCGTCGAGCGGCTGATCGTGCGGCTGGCCTACGGGGAGGGCGACGACGATCGGCTGATCGTCTTCGAAGGCGGCCCCGTCTGGATGTCCCGCCTCGCCGACCTGCCGGGGCTCACCTCGTGCTGAGCCTCGGCGTGACCACCTCGACGTCCACCGTCGGTGTCGCCGTCGCCCGCGAGGGTGTCGTCGTGGCGTCGTCCGTCGAGCGGACCGACCGGGGTCATGCGGAAGCACTCACCCCAGCGCTGGCATCGGTGTTCTCGCGGGCCGGATGTTCGGCGGGTGATCTCGATCGGATCGTCGTGGACGTCGGTCCGGGCCGGTTCACCGGCATGCGGGTCGGTCTCGCGGCTGTGCGCACGCTCGCACACGTCACCGGTGTCGGTGTCGTCCCGGTGACGAGCCTGGCGGCCCTGGCCGTCGCGGCCGGTCAGGTCGATGGGCTGGCCGTCGTCGACGCCCGTCGCAACGAGGTCTTCGTGCTCGGACTCTCGGGAACGACACCGACGGATCCCCTGGTCGCCACACCCGCCGAAGCCGCCGCGCTCGTCGGCCCTGGCTCGGTCGTGCTCGGCGACGGTGCCGATCGGTACGAGGATCTCTTCGCCGCGGCCGGTGCCGAGGTCCTGCAGGGGTTCGACCCCGATCCGACCGTCCTCGCGACCTGGTTGCCCACCGCCGATGCTCGTCCCGGTGTCGAGGTCGTCCCTCACTACGTGCGGGACCCGGACGTGCAGATCAACTTCAAGGTCCGCTCGTGAAGCTCCATCTGCGGGAGATGATGCCGTCCGATGTCGGACCGGTCGCGGCGATCGAGGCCTGCCTGAACGACGAGCCGTGGAGCGAGCAGCTGTTCCGGGGCGAGTTCGATGTCGACCCGACCACGCGCCACTGGATCGTGGCCGAACTGGACGGCCGGCTCGTCGGTTTCGGCGGGATGATGTTCGTCGGTGATGACGCACATCTCATGAATCTCGGTGTCGATCCGACCCATCAGCGTCGCGGCATCGCCCGTTCGCTCGTCTCCGCACTGTTCCTCCAGGCCGTGGGTCGTCGGGCGACCGGCATCACGCTCGAGGTGCGCGTCGGGAACACCGCCGCCCGGTCGCTCTATGCCGCCTTCGGCCTCGCGCCGGTCGGCACTCGTCCCGGGTACTACGCCGACGGCGAGGACGCGCTCATCCTCTGGGTCCACGACGTCCAGGGCCACGAGTTCGCCACACGGCTCGGGGAGGCCGCATGAATCGCACGGTGCTCGCCATCGAGACGAGCTGTGACGAGACGTCGATCGCCGTCGTTCGGGACGGTCGTGAGGTGCTGGCCAACGTGGTCTCGAGCCAGATCGAGATCCATCAGCGCTTCGGTGGCGTCGTCCCGGAGGTCGCGAGCCGGGCGCACCTCGAGGCACTCGAATCGGTGTTGACCGAAGCGATGGAGACGGCAGGGGTCGGCCCCGACGAGATCGACGTGATCGCGGCGACGCACGGACCCGGTTTGATCGGTGCGCTGCTGATGGGCGTCACGGCCGCGAAGACCCTCGCGCTTGCCTGGGACAAGCCCTACATCGGTGTCAACCACATGGAGGGCCACCTCTTCGCCACGGTGCTCGAGCGGCCGGACATCGAGTTCCCGCTCCTCGTTCTGCTCGTCTCCGGGGGCCACACGATGCTCGTCTCGGTGGCCGGATTCGGTCGCTACGAGATCGTCGGCCGGACGACCGACGATGCGGCGGGGGAGGCATTCGACAAGGTCGCCCGGTATCTCGGCCTCGGCTACCCGGGGGGTCCGGTGATCGATCGGCTCGCGCAGCGGGGCGATCCGACCGCCATTCGCTTCCCCCGGGGCATGATCGACCAGGGACTCGACTTCTCGTTCTCCGGCATGAAGACCGCGGTCATCAACTACGTGCGGAAGCACCCCGAAGCGAGCGATGAAGACCTCGCGGCGTCGTTCCAGGAGGCTGTCGTCGACGTGCTCGTGACCAAGGCTCTCCGTGCCGCGAAGAAAACCGGCGCCCGCACGATCTGCCTCGGCGGTGGTGTGGCCGCGAACTCCCGGCTGCGGGTGGCGCTGGCAGAGGCGGCCGAGGCCGAGGGGTTCGCCTCACTCGTGCCCGATCGGGCCTTCTGCACCGACAACGCGGCGATGATCGCGGCGGCGGCCCACTGGCGGTTCGAGGTGGACGGTCCGACCGGACTCGCCGGCGGCGCCCACTCGAACCTCACGCTCGTCTGAGGCTGCGGCGCGAGCCGGAATGTGCGCCAGGGCGTGCTGCCACGCGTCGTCCTCGCTGAGGCCGTCGCTAGGTGAGGGCGTCGACGAGGGCGGAGAGATCGGGCAGGCGGGCGTGGTCCAGGTCGGCGTGCTGGTCGAACGGGTCGAGCTGCACCACCTGCATGCCAGCGGCTCTCGCTCCGCCGACGTCGGCGTGCACGGTGTCGCCGACATAGAGGCACCGCTCCGGGGGGAGCCCGAGGGCGTGCAGCGCCGGGGTGAAGATCGCCGGGTCGGGCTTGGCGACACCGACCAACGCGGAGTCGACGATCGCCGCCACGACCGGCAGCCCGTGGCTGTCGTTCACCCAGCAGACCCCGTGGTCGACCATCTGCTGTGGCGCGGTCCCGTTGTTGTTCGACACGATGGCGAGCGGCAGTCCGCTGGCCGCCAGCCGATGGAAGGCCGCGATGTTCGCCTCGTGCGGCCAGGCCCAGCTGGTGCGCACGGCGACCCGCAGATCGTCGCGCTGGCCCTCGGGCACACCGAGCACCGCGGCGTAGGTGTCGTCATAGAGCTCCCACACCGACGGGTCGCGTTCGTCGACGGCGCCGAGGGCGTCGGACAGCACACGGGTCGCCCCGTGATGGGCCCGGCGATACGGGTCGTCGCCCGCCGGCACGGGCAACCCGAGTTCGGCGAGGCGCTCCCGGACGGGCCCGGGATGTGGATAGAGGAAGACACCGCCGATGTCGAACACGGCAGCGTCGATGGTGTGGGGATCGAAGGTCACCAGGGCAGTCTCGCGGACCTCCGAAACCCGGGTGTCCGAGTTGTTGTTTCAGGCGTGTGTCGCCGTAGCCTTAGCACTCGTCCCATGAGAGTGCTAACGCCCACGGAGGCAACTGCATGAACCTGCAACCCCTCGAGGACCGGATCGTCGTCCGGCCGACCGACGCCGAGGCCACCACGGCCAGCGGCCTCGTCATTCCCGATTCCGCCAAGGAGAAGCCGCAGCAGGGTGAAGTCCTCGCTGTCGGCCCCGGCCGTCGCTCCGACGCCGGTGATCTGATCCCGGTCGACGTCGCCGTCGGCGATGTCGTCGTCTACTCGAAGTACGGCGGCACCGAGATCACCTCCGAGGGTGAGGACCTCCTCATCCTGAACGCTCGCGACGTGCTCGCGAAGATGGGCTGAGGTTCACACCATGGCAAAGATCCTGAAGTTCGACGAGGAAGCGCGCCGCGCCCTCGAGGCCGGCGTGAACCAGCTGGCCGATGCCGTCAAGGTCACGCTCGGCCCGAAGGGCCGCAACGTCGTCCTCGACAAGAAGTTCGGTGCCCCCACGATCACGAACGACGGTGTGTCGATCGCTCGCGAGGTCGAGCTCGAAGACCCGTTCGAGAACATGGGTGCCCAGCTGGTCAAGGAAGTCGCCACCAAGACGAACGACGTCGCCGGTGACGGCACCACCACCGCCACCGTGCTCGCTCAGGCCCTCATCAAGGAAGGTCTCCGCAACGTCGCTGCGGGCGCCAACCCGATGGGCCTCAAGCGAGGCATCGAGGCCGCCGTCGCCGCTGGCGTCGAGGCCATCGCCGGCCAGGCCATCGAGATCGAGGACAAGGCGCAGATCGCCCAGGTCGCCTCCATCTCCGCCGCTGACTCCGCCGTGGGCGACGTGCTCGCCGAGGCGATCGACAAGGTCGGCAAGGACGGTGTGGTCACCATCGAGGAGTCCAACACCTTCGGCATCGAGCTCGAGTTCACCGAGGGCATGCAGTTCGACAAGGGCTACATCTCCCCGTACTTCGTGACCGATGCGGATCGTCAGGAAGCCGTCCTCGAGGACGCCTACATCCTGTTCAACCAGGGCAAGATCAGCTCGGTCCAGGAGATCCTCCCGGTTCTCGAGAAGGTCATGCAGTCGGGCAAGCCCCTCGTCATCATCGCCGAGGACATCGAGGGTGAGGCTCTGGCCACGCTCGTCGTGAACAAGATCCGCGGCACCTTCAACTCCGCTTCGGTGAAGGCACCCGGCTTCGGTGAGCGCCGCAAGGCGATGCTCCAGGACATGGCCATCCTCACCGGTGGTCAGGTCATCGCCGAAGAGGTCGGGCTCAAGCTCGACGGCGCGGATCTCTCGCTGCTCGGTACCGCCCGCAAGGTGGTCATCACCAAGGACGCCACCACGATCGTGGAAGGCGGCGGTGAGAAGGCCGACGTCGACGCCCGCGTCGCGCAGATCAAGGCCGAGATCGACAACACCGACTCCGACTGGGATCGTGAGAAGCTCCAGGAGCGTCTCGCGAAGCTGGCCGGCGGCGTTGCGGTCGTCAAGGTCGGCGCCGCCACCGAGGTGGAGCTCAAGGAGAAGAAGCACCGCATCGAGGACGCGCTCAGCGCCACCCGTGCGGCCCTCGAAGAGGGTGTGGTCGCCGGTGGCGGCACCGCCCTTCTCCGGGCCCGTCCCGCCGTGGATGCCGCGGTCGAGTCGCTCACCGGCGACGAGGCCACCGGCGCCCGTTCGGTGTCACGTGCTCTCGAGGCCCCGGCTCGGCTCATCGCCGACAACGCCGGCCTCGAAGGCGCCATCTGGGTCACCAAGGTGCTCGAGGCGGACGGCAACGTCGGCCTCAACGCCGCCACCGGTGAACTCCAGGACCTGGTCGCCGCTGGTGTGACCGATCCCGCCAAGGTGACCCGTGCGGCGCTCCAGAACGCAGCGTCCATCGCTGCGCTGGTGTTGACCACGGAGTCGCTCATCGCCGACAAGCCCGAAGAGGCTGGTGCCGGTGGTGGCATGCCCGACATGGGCGGCATGGGTGGCATGGGCGGCATGATGTGATCATCGTCGCTCGTGCTTCGGGGCTCCGCCCCGGGCATGCCCACTCCATCGGATGGGCATGGGCGGCATGGGCGGCATGATGTGATCATCGTCGCTCGTGCTTCGGGGCTCCGCCCCGG
>JAHDCV010000089.1 GCA_020629695.1 Acidimicrobiales bacterium
CGACCGCTGACCCCAGCCGACTCGAGACGTCAGTCCTGGGACATCTCCGGGGCTCGCTCGATCACCCGATCGATGAGGCCGTACTCGGCGGCCGCGGTCGGATCGAACCACTTGTCGCGGTCGGAGTCCTCGATGACGGTGTCGACGTCCTGGCCCGAGTGCTGCGCGATGAGCTCGGCCATCTCGCGCTTGGTCTTGGTGAGCATCTCCGCCTGGATCGCGATGTCGGAGGCCTGGCCCTGCACCCCACCGAGGGGCTGATGCATCATGATCCGAGCGTGCGGGAGCGCATATCGCTTGCCCGGGGCTCCGGCGGTGAGCAGGAACTGCCCCATGGAGGCGGCGAGGCCGAGGCAGACCGTGGCCACGTCGGGTCGGATGAACTGCATGGTGTCGTAGATCGCCATACCGGCGGTGACCGAGCCACCCGGGGAGTTGATGTAGAGGAAGATGTCCTTCTCGGCGTCCTGCCCGGCGAGGTACAGCATCTGTGCGGCGAGGGCGTTGGCGATCGTGTCGTCGACCTGCGAGCCGAGGAAGACGATCCGCGACTGGAGCAGCTGGTTGTAGATGTCGAATCCGAACCCGGTAGACGGCATCTCGGCGAACGGGAGTCCAGGGGTGGTCATGGCGAGGAGGGTACTTCCCCGCGAGGTCTGACCGAAGAACCCTTGCGGATCCGTGCGAATCGCTGCGAACACCGGGCGTCGGCGACCTACGGTGGTGCTGGTCACCTGCGGACGTGGCGGAATTGGCAGACGCACCAGGTTTAGGTCCTGGCGCCGAAAGGTGTGGGGGTTCGAGTCCCCCCGTCCGCACTGGCCGACCCTCGGACTCCGTCGGGGATCTCCATGACGGTGACCCGTTGCAGGCGGCGGCGGTGGCCGGCGTAGTCGTTCAGGGCGTAGTGCTGCACGGCCCGGTTGTCCCAGATCGTGAGCTGCCGGGGTTGCCACCGCACCCGGAAGCGGAACTCCTCACGGGTCTGATGCTCGAACAGCATCCGGAGGATCGGCGTCGACTCGGCCTCGGTCATGTCGACGAACCGGGAGACGAACGCGGGATTCACGAACAGCGCCCGTCGACCCGACACGGGGTGTGTGCGGACGACGGGATGCACCGCCGCGGTCCGACCGATCTCGACGTCCAGATCGGGATACGCATGCACGGCCTCCAACCCGTCGAGCATGCGACGCAGACCGGACGACAGCGTGTCGTACGCCAGGAACTGATTCGCGAACAACGTGTCGCCACCGAGGGGCGGGATCTCGAACGAGTGCAGGAGCGACACCGACGACGGGGGTGACTCGAAGGTGATGTCGGCGTGCCAGAACTCACCGCCGAAGGTCGCCTCGTCCTCCTCGGTCTTGAGGACCTGGAGAATCGCCGGGTGCTCGGGCACGGCCTCCAGGAACGGATGCACGTAGGGCTCACCGAAGCGGGAGCCGACCTCGACGTGCGCGGCGGCGTCGAGTGTCTGATCGCGGAGGACGAGCACGAGATGCTCGGTCAGCAGATCGTGCAGCGCGTCGAGGGTGGGCGGCGAACGATCGACCCCGAGATCGACGCCGCCGATGATCGCCCCTCCCGCGGGAGCGATCGGTGTCACGGTCCAATCAGATCGCACTGGCCACCTCCAACGCCTCCAGCGTCGCCTCCTCGACCGTGCGCGGCGCCCGGGCGTCACCGATCACGTGGACGTCGACCGCTCGTCCGCCCAGCACGAGCCCGTCGAGCTCGTGCGCGAGTTCGTCGACCGCGGTGTGGCCCTGGCACACGACCACGGTGTCGATCTGCTCGACGATGACGGGCAAGCCACTCGCCATGTGTTGGAGGTAGACGGTGTCGGCGTCGGCGCCGAACAGTCGGACGAGCGGGATCTGGGTGACCTCGAGTCGGTGGAGTTCGCCGAGGGCGAGGTCCCGTACGTAGCGGGGAAGCGTCTCGCCGGCGATGTGGCCGGTCGAGGCGAGGGTGACCGACCGCCTCCGTCCGCCGAGTCGTTCGATCGCCAGGTGTTCGGCGACGCCGATGCCGATCCAGTCGCACCGGGCGTCGGCGACGAGCACGTTCGGGCCGACCTCGACCTCGTCACGCAGCACCTGCCAGGCGTCGACGACACGAGCCTCGGCCAGCTCCCCCATCGGTGGGCGGACCGTGGCACCAGTGGCCACGATCACGACGTCGGGCTCGCACACCTCGATCAGCGAACGATCGGCGGCGACCCCCAGCCGGACCTCCACCCCGGCCCGGGCGAGCTCGTGCTCGAAGTTCGGGATGATCCCGCCGAACTCGGATCGCCGCGGGAGGCGTTCGGCGAGACGGACCTGACCGCCGAGCGACCGGTCGCGCTCCACGAGCGTCACGGTGTGCCCTCGCTCGGCGGCGACACAGGCGGCCTTCATCCCGGCCGGGCCACCACCGACGACCAACACCCGCTTCGGCGCCGACGTCGGGCGACGAATGCCGAGCCCGGTCTCGCGCCCGGTTTCCGGATGCTGGATGCACGAGATCCCATGGCCTCGGTGGAAGCGATCGATGCAGGCCTGGTTGCACGCGATGCACTGGCGGATCTCGTCGACCTCGCCGGCGGCGGTCTTGGCCGGCATCTCGGGGTCGACGATCAGCGCTCTGGTCATGCCGACGAGTTGGGCGGCCCCGGAGGCGAGGACCTGTTCGGCCAATGCCGGATGGTTGATGCGCCCGACCGCCAGCACGGGTTGGTCGATCTCGGCCGAGATCCGCTCGGCGATCGGCACCGAGATGGCGAGGTCGGTGCTCATCGGCGACACGATGTGCACGGCGCCGGCGATCTGGCGGGACGACCCGATCGGCACGTTGACGTAGTCGAGCAACGGTCGGCCATCGGCCTCCAGCGCGCCGACCGCACGGCAGACCTCGACCGCGAGATCACCATCGAGGCCGTCGGTCGTGTGTTCGTCACCGGAGATCCGGAGCCCGAGCGCCAGGCCGTGGCCGATCCGGGTCCGAACGGCCTGCAACACCTCGACGAGGAACCGGAGGCGTCGGTCGAACGAACCGCCGTACTCGTCGGTCCGCCGGTTGATCTCGGGCGAGAGGAACTGGGCGAGGAGGTAGCCGTGGCTCGCCGCGACCTCGACGCCGTCGAGGCCCGCTCGCCGCACTCGATCGGCGGCCGCAGCGAACGCCTCGGTGACGTCGTGGATCTCGTCGACCGACATGGCACGGCCGGTCGTGTGGTAGCGCTCGGAGTCGACCGGCGACGGCCCGGGCGCGGCGACGCGAGTGCCGTCCAGCCGGTGGGACTGTTCGAGCCCGAGATGGAGGAGCTGCCCGAAGAGCGCGGCCCCCTCGGCATGGACCTCATCGGCGAGGGCCGTGAGGCTCGGGATGATCGAGTCGTCGGTGTTGACCAACTGGGCGCCCGAGTACGACCCCTCGGTCGTGATGAACGACGCCTCGGTGACGATCAGGCCGACGCCACCGGCGGCGCGGGCACGGTGATACGCCCGCAGCCGTGGCCCGGCCCGCTGGTCATCGGCGAGCCGAGTGGCGTGCCCGGTCGACACGATGCGGTTGCGGACCGTCACCGGGCCGATCGCGAGCGGCGACAGCAGAGTCGGAAACCGTTCGGCTGCTGGGGAGACGCTCGTCATGCCCGGAGTCCAGCAAAGCGACGGTGGGCCCACAAGCCCGACAGGGGCAGCTCAGCGCCCTGCCGTCCACCGATCGATCCACTGGTCGAGTGCGTCGCCCACCTCGTCGGGGGCGATGACCACGAGCGGCGTCGTGGCCGCTGACTCCGGCGCGGTCGAGATCTCGATCCGGCGACCGACCACCTGCACGATGTGTGGGCCTTCGGCGGCCCCGACCACACCCTTCGCCCGCCAGACGTCGGCGGGCCGCACCTCGAGCCAGGCGCGGACGTCGTCGATGCCGGCGCCGGACACGTCGATGGCCCGCGTCGTGAAGCCGGGTCCCGCCGGGACATGGTCGCTCACCTCGGATCCGGCACCGACTCCGGGTGGTGCCGCCTCGACGATCGCCGACCATGGCAGTTCGGCCGACGGTCCGGCGGCGATCGGCGCGTCGGTCGTCGTCGCGATGGCGGCACGCGCCACCGCCGCGCCGGCGGTATCGACGAGGTCGGTCCGGGTGAGCACGACGAGGTCGGCGTCGGCGAGCTGGCGGCGCACGGTGTCGCCGACCAGCGGATCGGCGAGCCGATCGACGACGGAGTCGGCCGCGGCCAGCACGAGCGTCGTGCCCGGGACGAACCCGGGCGCTCGACCCCACCGTGCGACCGGGCCGGGCAGGCCGACGCCGGACAGCTCGATCACCACGTGGTCGAACTCGTCGGTCCGATCGGCGAGATCGAACATCACCTCGGTCAAGCCGTCGGCGAGCGAGCAACAGAGGCAGCCGTTGGACAGAACGATCCGGTCGGCCCCGGTCGACTCCAGCAGTTCGGCATCGACGTTCACCGCGCCGAGATCGTTCACGAGTACGGCGTACCTCGTACCGTTCGTGGCCGACAGAAGCCGGTTGACGAGCGTGGTCTTGCCGACACCGAGGTAGCCGCCGATGACCGTCAGCGGCACCCGACGACCGGTCATGTCACAGGCACTCACGCCCGACCATCAGCCGGCTGGGGCACGCCGGACAACACGGTGCCCCAGACCCCGACATCGCGCAGAGCCATCGGGTCGATCTCGAACGGGTCGTCGTCGAGGACGGCGAAGTCGGCCCGCAGACCGGGGCGGATCGAGCCGATCTCGTGATCCATCTTGAGCTGATACGCCCCGCCGAGCGTGACGGCGGCCAGCGCCTCGGGCACCGAGATGCGCTCGTCGGCGCCCAGCACCCGTCCCGACGGGGTGACGCGATTCACCGCGCACCAGGCGACATGCAGCGGCCCGAGCGGGGTCACGCCGGCGTCGGAGTGCATCGACAGCGGCACTCCGGCCCCGAGCGCCGTGGCGGCGGCGTTCATGCGCTTGGCCCGATCGGGCCCGACGGTCACGTCATGATGCTGGTCGCCCCAGTACCAGGTGTGGTTGGCGAAGACGTTGGCGCACAGACCGAGCGCCCGCATCCGCCGATACTGGTCGGCGGTGGTGAGCTGACAGTGCTGCACGGTGTGGCGATGGTCGGGGCGGGGCGCGGCGGTGAGCACCTGCTCCACGGCGTCGAGGAACACGTCGACCGTCTCGTCCCCGTTGCAGTGGGCGTGCACCAGCAAGCCGGCCCGATGGAACGCCTCCAACCGCCCGGCGACCTCGTCCGGCGGCACGAGCCACAGTCCGTTCCCACGAGCCTCGCCCCCCGGGGTCGGCAGGTAGCCCGGCGCCCGGAGCCGCGCCGTGAAGCCCTGGATCGAGCCGTCGAGGATGAACTTCACGTGGCCGTACCGGAGCTTGTCGGTGCTCTCGTCCCGGAGTCCCACCACCATGTCGACCTGCTCGTCGAGGCCTTGGCCGAAGGCCGGGTTGTGGAACATCGAGACGCGGACGGGGAAGGTCGGGTCGTCGGTGATCGTCCGCCACCGTTGGCGCACCTTCGGGTTGGCGAGATTGGTGCTGCCGAGATCGGTCAGTGTTGTGATGCCGGCGTTGCGGGCGAGCTGCCCGAAGGCCCGGATGCCGTCGTCGGAAGCCATCGAGCGGTAGTACGACGGGAACAGGTCGCCGGCGCGGGCCATACCCGCGGGCTCCAGCAACTCGCCGGTCGGTCGGCCGTCGGCGCCGCGGGGCACGGCCTCGTCGGCGGGGCCGTCGGCGAGACCGGCGGCATCGATCACCGCCGTGTTGACCGTGGCGAGGTGCCCGCTGGCATGCATCACGAAGATGCGTCGGCGTTCGCTGACCGCGTCGAGGTGCCGGGCCTCGAGCCGGTCGCCGGGGAAGTAGATCGGGTCGAGGCCCCACGCGAAGAGCGGAGCGGACGGATCGTCCATGCCCGCCTCGACCTCGACGAGCCGGGTCACGACCTCGTCGATCGAGTGACAGCCCGGCCAGACGTGGCCCGTCGGGTCGGTCCGGTCGAACCAGCCGCAGTAGGTGTGCGCCCACTGGCCGCCCTCGAAGCTGTGACTGTGGGCCTCGACGAAGCCGGGCAGCAGCACCTTGTCGGCGAACCGATCGTCGACCTCCGCCTCGCCGTGCGCCCGGAGTTCGTCGAGCGTGCCGACCGCGACGACGAGGCCGTCATCGACGAGCACCGCCTCGGCGGAGGGCCGACCCCGATCCATGGTGTGCACGGCACGAGCGGTGAAGATCTTCATCGCCGCCGAGTCCACCACGATCGGCCGGGTCGAGTCACGCCGAGACCGGTCACCGACGGAACCGGGAGGCAGCGCCGCCTGACGACATCGCCGTTCAGGCGTCGACCCGACCGCCGATCCGCCAGTAGTCACCGTCGGCTCGATCGAGCATGGCCTCGTCGACCAGATAGCGGCGGAGCATCGCCGTGTCGTCGTGAAAGCGTCGGAGGATGGCGTTCACGTCGCGTTCCGCGTAGCGCTCTCCCGGCTCGAACTCCTGGGCGAGCCGTTCGAGCACGATCAGCCGCTTCGATCGCTTCGTCGGCATCTGCGTGATCCGTCCATCGACGATCACGCGATCGAGGATCGGCTGGTGGGTCTCGGGTTCGTCGGGGTGCTGCCCACCGGTCGACGACGCGGGTGCGTCGTCCCGGGCCGCGTGTTTGAACGCCGCTTCGAGCAGCACCCAGGTGCCATCGCTGCCCTGCACGGCGAGACCGCCGTTGTCGAGGCGGTCGAGGGCGTCCACCACCGTGCGCGTGTCGAGCCCGGTCGTGCGGACGATCTCGTCGACCGTGCCGGCGTCGAGGGCGAGCGCAGCGACGACCCGGAGGCGTTCGGGTTCGGCGAGCAGGCCGACGAGTTGGCGGGAGCGGGACACGTCGCAAGACGGTAGCCATCGCGCCCCGACCATTCCGGCGATTTCGCGATCCCGATCGAGCGGGCGGCGAGACGAAGGAGCCCGGTGCGGGTCAGGTCAGCAGCTCGACGAGGAGACGCAGTGCGCGCCCCCGGTGAGACATGCCGCCCTTCTCCTCTGCGGACATCTCGGCGAAGGTCCGACCGTCACCGTCGTCGGGCACGAACACGGGGTCGTAACCGAAGCCGGCCGCTCCCCGACGCTCGTCGATGATCCGACCGCGACACTCGCCTTCGGCCACGATCTCGTCACCGTTGGGCAGGGCGACGACGATGACCGTGCGGAACGCCGCCGAGCGATCGCCGGCACGGTCGAGCTCGGCGAGCAGTCTGGTGACGTTGGCGTCGTCGTCGGCGGGTTCGCCCGCGTAGCGGGCGGAGCGCACCCCCGGCGCGCCGCCCAGTGCCGTGACGAACAGGCCCGTGTCGTCGGCGACGGCAGCGTGATCGGTGTGGTCGCGCACCGCCTCTGCCTTCAACCGGGCGTTGCCGACGAGGGTGTCGGCGTCCTCCACGACATCGGCGAGATCGTCGGGCCGCGCCACGACCTCGACGCCCGCCGCGGCGAGCAGCGCGGCCAGCTCGGCCACCTTCTTCGGGTTGGCCGAGGCGAGAACGAGCCGATCGAGACCTTCAGGGCGAGCGGTCGGCATGACGCAACCGACCTCAGCCCCGGTCGGGACGCGGCCCGGGTGCGGTCGCCACGACCTCGTTCTGGGCGGCGACGATCGTGCGGATGCCGCCGTCGGCGAGATCGAGCAGGGCGTTCAGCATGTCGCGCCCGAAGGTGGCGCCTTCGGCGGTGCCCTGCACCTCGACGAAGTTGCCGTTGCCGTCCATGACGACGTTCATGTCGACCTCGGCGTTGGCGTCTTCGATGTAGGGCAGATCGAGGCGGGCTTCGCCCTCGATGATGCCGACGCTGATGGCCGCGATGTTCGTCGTCATCGGATGGGCCTCGAGCTCGCCGGCGGCGACGAGGCGGGCGATGGCGTCGTGGAGGGCGACCCAACCGCCGCAGATCGATGCCGTGCGGGTGCCACCGTCGGCCTGGAGCACGTCGCAGTCCACGGTGATCGAGCGCTCACCGAGCGCCTCGAGATCGATGCCGGCCCGCAACGACCGGCCGATGAGGCGCTGGATCTCCTGATCGCGGCCCGACGTCCGGCGACGGATGCGCTCGGGTGACGACCCGGGGAGCATGGAGTACTCGGCGGTGACCCAACCCTTGCCGGAGTTGCGCATCCAGCGCGGCACGTCGTCGTCGATCGAGGCGGTGCAGAGCACCTGGGTCCGCCCGAAGGAGACGAGAACGGAGCCGTCGGCCATGTCGGTGAAGTCCCGCTGGAACGAGAGCGGGCGGAGTTCGTCGGTGGCACGACCGTCGGGGCGCATGGTGGTCTCCTGGAAGATGGGATGACTCGACGCCGAACGTCGAGGTCGTCGGGAATGCGGCGGATGCATCCTGCCAGCACCCGCACCGGTCGCGACGAACGTCACCGACGGTGGTGAGCAAGGGTTCCCGAACCCTTGCTCAGCGTGACCGCGACCACGTAGCGTGGCTCTCAAGCGGCTCAGCCGCATCAGACGTCCGGTCGGCTTCCTGCGGGTGGAAGTCGACCGGACGCAAGATCGCTTCCGGTCACTCCGAGAGGGACGACCAGAGATCGCGGGAGACGTCGACGCCCGGCCGTTTCGGCCGGGCGTTGTCGTGTGCCTGTCCACACGTCCGGCCGCCCCGGACCGGAGCGCTCAGAAGTAGATGACGTCCTCGATGGAGTCGATCACCGTCTCGAGGTCCTCGGTGTAGGCGCCGGTCGAGAGGTACTTCCAGCCGCCGTCGCACACGATGAAGACGATGACGCCCTCCTCGAGACGCTCGGCGAGCTTCGCTGCGCCGGCCATCGCGGCACCGGAGGAGATCCCGGCGAAGATGCCGGCTTCGTTCACGAGTCGACGCGTCCAGACGATCGAGTCGGCCGGACGCACGATGCGCTTGCCGTGCAGGGCGTCGATGCCACCCCACTTCTCGAAGACCGGCGGCACGTAGCCGTCGTCGAGGCTGCGGAGACCTTCGACGTGTTCACCCGAGGGCGGCTCGACGGCGTACATCTTCACGTGCGGGGCGTGCTCGGCCATGTAGGCGCCGACGCCCATGAGCGTGCCGCTCGTGCCGAGCCCGGCGACGAAGTGGGTGATCTCGGGGACGTCGCGCAGGATCTCGGGGCCCGTGCCGGTCAGGTGGGCGGTCGGATTCGCTTCGTTGCCGTACTGATAGAGAAAGACCCAGTCGGGATGCTCGTCGGCCAGCTTCTGGGCCAGGCGCACCGCCCCGTTCGAGCCCTCCTCGGCGGGCGACGGAATGATCTCGGCGCCGTAGGCCTCGAGCATCTGGCGCCGCTCGGCCGTCACGTTCTGCGGCAGGACGATCTTCAGGTGATACCCCCGCAACCGACAGATCATGGCGAGGGCGATCCCGGTGTTCCCCGACGACGGCTCGAGCAACGTCGCCCCCGGTTGGAGGGTGCCGTCGGCCTCGGCCGCCTCGACCATCGACATCGCGATGCGGTCCTTCACCGAACCCGCCGGGTTCTGTGACTCGAGCTTGGCCAGGATCCGGACCCTCGGGTTCGGGCTGAGATGGGAGACGTCGACGACCGGCGTGTTGCCGATCAGGTCGAGGACGGAGGCGACGACGGGCATCGGTGGCGTGTTCGGTCAGCCGCCGGCGACGGCGGGGAGGATGGCGACTTCATCGCCGTCGGTGACGGCCGTCTCGAGCTTCTCGAGGAAGCGGATGTCCTCGTCGTTCAGATACACGTTGACGAACTTGCGCACGGCGCCCGCCTCGTCGACGAGATTCTCCTTGAGGCCGGGATAGACCCCGACCAGTTCACCGACGACATCACCGACGGTGGCACCGGTCAGCTCGACGGAGCTGTTGCCGCCGGCCATGGGGCGGAGCACGGTGGGGATGCGGACGTTCACGGTGTTGGACACGATTCCTCCGGGGAAGAGCGAGGGCGAGCAACTCGCCGGTTCGGCGAATGCTGAGAATTCCGATCCATTTGGTCGGCTTTCCCTAGTGTGTCAACACCACCGGCGTTTCCACCATTCCGGCGCTCTCCGGATCCACCCGATGGGCACGCAGCTCCGGCTCCCCCCAGCCGACCGAGGCGATGGCCCAGTACCAACTCGGTGGAACCAGCGGCTTGCGCGCTTCGGACTCATCCGTCGGCGACGGTGCGGCCGGCGTGTGGGTGTGCGAGTGCACGACACCGATGACGTCGAGGTCTTCACGGTCGGCCCGCAGTGCGACCCTGGCGAACTCCCGCCCATCGAGGGTGAACACGCGGGTGGAGGCATCGGCGTTGGTGATCGGCTCGAACCGGAGCACCTCCCCCGACCCCGACGGGCCGATCAGGACGCCGCAGGCCTCCTCCGGGTACACCCGCCAGGCCTCGGCGAGGATCTGGAGCCAGGCCGTGCGGGTCAGGCGGAGGGGCGAGCCGGTGAGCACGAGCGGAGACTAACGACGGGTGGTGGGTAGTCTCACACCATGGCCGGATCGAAGACATCCACCAAGATGATCACGAGCAATCGATCGGCCCATCGCGACTTCGACATCACCGAGACCTTCGAGGCCGGGATCGTGCTGCGGGGTGCCGAGGTGAAGTCGCTCCGGGAGTCGAAGATCCAGCTCAACGACGCCTACGCCCGGTTCGAGTCGGGCGAGCTCTACCTCGTCGGACTGCACATCGCCCCCTACTCCCGGGCGGGCACCCAGGGCATGGTCGATCAGAAGCGGAAGCGCAAGCTCCTGCTGCATCGATACGAACTCGATCGGCTGTTCTCGAAGACCGAGCAGGAGCACTCCCAGCTCGTCCCGATGGCGCTCTACTTCAAGGACGGTCGGGCGAAGATCGAGCTCGGACTCGGCAAGGGTCGCAAGACGGTCGACAAGCGCCAGATCATCGCCAAGCGGGACGCCGACCGCGAGGCTCGCCGCGAGTTGGCCGAGCGCAACCGCCGTTGATCGCCGGGCACCTCGTCACGCTCCGCGAGTTCCGCCGCGAAGGCGAGGAGGTCGGCGGCTGCGTCGCGGCCGTCGACCTCTGCTAGACGAGCTCGGCCACGAGGCCGAGGTGATCGCTCGGCCAGCCGTCGGCTGCGCCACCGATGGTCCGGATCCGATCGACCCGCACGCGTCCGCGCCGCCAGACATAGTCGAGGCGAATGCCCTCGGCCGACCGAGGACCCGGAGGGTTCCGAGCCGCCATCCACGACGGATCGTCGAAGTGCGGACTCTCGGCCACCATGGTGTGGCCCGGATCGTCGGGATGCACGGCGGCCCACGAGTCGACCCAACCGAGCTCGGTCGCCGTCGTGTACTCATCGGATGAGGGCACGAGGTTGCAGTCGCCCGCCAGCACCCATGCATCGATGCCGACGGCGTCGACCCAGTCGGTGATCGATGCGAGCTGGACCGCTCGAGCGGCGCCGGCGTCGGACATGTGTGTGAGGTGGGCCGAGACGACGCCGATCGGCCCGGAGGGGCCGTCGACTTCGACCGCCACGATCTCACGATGGGCGGCGTCGCCGGATGCGTGCAGTCGGAGCGTGCCCACCGCTCGCCCGAGCCCGGGGCGACACAACACCGCATTGCCGAAGTCGGCATCGGGCGGCACCGAATCGATCACGGGTGGCCGCCAAGGGCCCGTCCCGAGCGACACGACCTCGAGGCCGGCGGCGGCGGCGATGCGCTCGGCCTGCTCACCCCACGTCTCCTGCAGGCACACCACGTCGGGAGCCGCGCGCCCGATCGCCGCGTCGAGATCGGCCTGCCGCTCCTCCCAGGAGAAGAACCGCCACCAGGTGTTCCACGTCACCAACCGCACCGGGGCGAGGGTAGAAGCACCGACGCCAGGACCTGCCCAGATTCCTCAGGCCACGCCAGGCCGACGTCGATACACTGCACTGCCCGGTTCCGGCCGGGTTGCTACTTGACACGACGACAGCCACAACCTGTCGTCTCACCATTCGGGGCTGATCGGTTTCGACTGTGAGACGAGAAGGCGAGTGTGCGACTCGAGTTGCTCAGACTCGCTAAACGGGGCTTCACAGAAGACGGCAACAAGTCCGACTTCGCTCTCGCTGCCTGATCACTCAGACAGTAGAGAGGAACATTGCGAGCCGTGAGGCCACGCAGGGCCTGACCACAACAGCCCGGTAACAGAAGTTGTGGTGGACGGTGGGAGAGACCACTGACCGCAGGGAACAGACCGCTGACATCGGAGAAAGATCCGGCGGAGCCGAAAGGCATCTGACCCGGCAGCCCACCGACCGATGAGGTGGAGTCTCGGGAATGGTCGTAGCGCGGTCGTTGACTCCTCATAGGACGGGGGTTCGATTCCCCCCAGCTCCACGAA
>JAHDCV010000018.1:0-29912 GCA_020629695.1 Acidimicrobiales bacterium
ACCGACCCCGTCGACGAGGAGATCCGGCCGCCGCAACCTCCGCCGACCGGGGAGTCGACCGCAGCCGATCCCACCGATTCCACGGCGACCGCCGGAGCCCCTGTGGCGATCCGGCGGCTCCGCCGCCTCGTGCGAGGTCGCCCCGTGGGCCCGCTCGAGGCGAAGCTCGGCGGTGTGAGCGCCGGCATCGGCCGCTACCTCAGCATCGAGCCGATCTATCTCCGTGCGGCGTTCGCGGTGGCGCTGCTGTTCAACGGCGTCGGCGCCCTGCTGTACGCCGCCGCGTGGCTGTTGATCCCGAACGACGACGACCGTCGACCGCAGCCGATCGCGCCCACCGACTCCGTGGTCCGGCTCGTGGCCGGCGTCGTCGTGCTCTTGGGCGGTCTCGCCGTCATCGCCGACCCCTTCAGCGTCGACGTCGGCGACATCTTCGTGCCGCTGGTCCTCATCGCGGCCGGGGTCTGGTTCCTCGATCGTCGCCCGGACATCAATCCGCCGACCCGCCCGGCCCCGCCGACGATCCCGACGGCGAACCCGGCGCCGTGGGACCCGATCGACGGGCCCGGTGCCGGGTCCTCCGCCGGCCTCGGCTCGACGGCGCTGCTCGATCCGCCGGCACCGACGGCGCACTGGGCGACACCGCTCGCTTCCGAACCCGAGGCCCGGGTCCCGGTCGCCACCATCTCGATCGCGGCGACCGCCGCACTGTTCGGCCTGGTTCTGCTCCTCGACAGCGTCGACGCCATCGACCCCGACCCCATCGTCTATGCGGCGATTCCCGCCCTCGGATTCGGCGCCGGCCTCGTGGCCTCGTCGCTGATCCGTGGCGCTCGCAGTGGGCTCCTCATCCTGCTCTCGCTGACGTCGCTCGTGCCCCTCGCGCTGTCCGCGGCCGCCGGTCCGGCGTTGTTCGGCGGTGTCGGTGAGTCCCGGGTGATCGTCCGCGACGCCGAACCCGACAGCCGCTACCGGTGGGGCATCGGCGAGCAGGTCGTCGATCTCCGCGACGCCGAGGTCGACGGGCTCCGCGACGTGCAGGTCGACCAGGCTTTCGGCTCGATCCGGATCATCGTGCCCGCCGACGTCGACGTGGAGGTCGACGCCGCCGTCCAGGGCGGCAGCGTGACCGTCTTCGGCTTCTCCTCGGACGGCACCGACGTGCAGGTCCAGCGCCGGGCCGAGGGCGACGGCGGCGAGCTGGACGATGGAGACCTCCTCCGGCTTGACGTGGACCTCCGCTTCGGTGAGATCGTGGTGATCCGATGAGCGCCGCCGATCGACCGATGACCGACGACATGTCGATGCGATTCGTCCGCCCCGGACGACTGGCGCTCGGGATGTTCATCGCCGCACTCGGGCTCGGGGTCATCCTCCTCGAGATCCTCGAGGAGGACGCCTGGTCGGCCGTGCCGTTCGCCCTGTTCGTGGCGGCACTGGCGGGGCTCGCCGGCGTGGTCGCCCGCCACCGGAGCGTCGCGTGAGCGATCTCGCCACGGCCGCCGAGGTGGCGTCGGAGCGGGCGACCGAGTCCGAAGGACTCGGTCGGCTCGCAGACGACGTCGTCGACGCGCTGCGCGGTTCCGAGGCGTTCCGGATCTGGGTTCCCGAGGAACTCGGTGGGCTCGGCGGCTCGGTCCACGACGGGCTGGATGCGATCGAGACGCTCGCCAGCGCCGACGGTGCGACCGGCTGGTGCACGATGATCGCGAACACCACCGCACTCGCGGCCCATCATCTCGACGACCATTGGGGGCGCATCATCTATGGCGACCCCCGTGGCTGCACCGGCGGCTTCGCGATGCCGGCCGGCACCGCCACGCTGGTCGACGGTGGGCTCCGCGTCACCGGGACCTGGTCATGGGGTTCGGGATCCGACCACTGCACCTGGATCGGCGGCGGCGTCCGCGTCGTCGACCACGATGGCGAGCCGGCCACGACCGCCGACGGGTGTCGCGCCCCGTTCGTGTTCTTCGACGCGGCCGACGTGGAACTGCTGGGCACGTGGCAGGTCGCCGGGCTGAAGGCGACCCACTCGACGGACTACGCCGTGCGGGAGGTCTTCGTGCCCGAGGGCCGATGGGCTCAACTCGTCGGACGGAGCCCCAGGATCGACGATCGCATGTCCAGGTTCTCCACCTTCGGAGCGCTCGCCGCCGGGGTGGCTTCGGTGTCGATCGGACTCGCTCGTCGGTCCTGCGAGGAGCTGGTCGCGCTCGGCGGGAAACGCCCGGCCGGCTCGTCGCGTGGCCTGGCCGAGCGAGCGGCGGTCCAGGCGGAGCTGGCCATCGCCCGGGCCGAGGTCGGCCAAGCCCACAGCCACCTCCGCAGCGTCGTCGACCGACTCAGCGCCCACGCCGCCGACGGTGAGGTCCCGATCGAGGTCCGCGCGGAACTCCGGGGTGCGGCGACCGCGGCGGTCGCGACGGCCACCCGGGCCGTCGATCGCTGCTACCACGCCGCCGGGGGCACCGCGGTCTATGAGACCAGCGCCTTGCAGCGGGTGTTCCGGGATGCCCACGTGGCGACCCAGCACGCCATGACCGCACCTCGTACCAACGAGGTCGTCGGACGGGTCGCCTTCGGCCTGCCGACCGACGGTGCACAACTCTGATCGCGCCTTGACCGGAACCTCGCTTGAACTCCTACGGTCTGGCGGGTGAGCCTTCCCACCACATCGTTCCCGACCCCACGCCGACGCACGTTGTCGCTCGAGGACAACGTGCTCGTCGACCGGGCGGCCCGTCGGGTCATGCGTCCGAAGACCACCCCCGCGGACTCGTTCCTCCTGCACGCTCCCCTCGAGCTGCTCGCTCGGGCCACGCTGCTGACGCGGGCCCGACCGGAGGATCGCGATCCGATCCGGGCCGCGATCGACGCCCTCGGCATCGCCTACACCGAGGCCGCGGAGGATCGCGCCGATCCCGACATCGACGATGACCTGTTGGGCCCGACCCGGCTGACCGAGGCCGCCGGTCGTGCACTCGCCGACGGCGACGTCGATGCCGCCGAGATGGCCATGCGACGCCTGTGCATCGAGGTCGACGGCACCAACCTGACGAAGCTGCTCGCCCCCGCCGTGCTCCCCCTCGTCGGCGCCGCCGCCCACGCACCGATCGGGTTCCAGCTCCTGTCGCGGCTCCAGGACACCCGACTGAAGCGGGCCACGCTCGTGCCGACCGTGCGCATCCTGGCCGCCACACCGTCATGGCGGTTCACGACGGGCCTCGCCGACCTCCCACCGGCGCAGCCCGTGGCGGATCACGAGGCGGCGACGGCGGAGGTGCTGGCATCGGTTCCGTCCCTCCCGGCTCCGGACCCGCCGTTCATCTGGCCCCAGGTGCAGACGGCGCAGCGCTCGGACGAGGCCATGGCGTCGATCGCGGCGTTGGTCCGCCGGATCGACGACGACCCGCTCGGCGTTCTGGCGACCTGCCAGCGCACGATGCTCGACGAGACCGACGACGACGTTCCCTATGGTTGGACCCACGGTCTGACCATTCCCTTCGCCGCCATCGAGGTCGGTGTGGGCTCGGGCCGCCCGGACCTCGGCATGATCGCGGCGGCCACCGCGATCGTGGCGTTTCGCGCCGTCCACGGACGCAGCACGCCCGAGTGGGCCGATCTCGGCGCACCGCCGCCGCGCTCGCACGGTCGGTGGGACGATGCCGAACCGGCGGACCTCGTGGCCGCCGCGGGGGCCCACCCCGACGCCCACGTCGCGAAGTACGTGCTGGCGTCGATCGAGCTCGCCGAACTCGATCCCGGGCGGTCCGCCCTCCACCTCGCCGCCGCATCCCGCCTCCTCGACTGGTGGGATCGTCATGGCTGACACGACGGACGACCCCCGCCTCACCGAGCACCTCCGGCAGTGGGTCGGAGACTGGCCGCCGGAGCCGGACGAAGTCCGGGTCGTCGGTTCGCGGGCGAGGGAGATGCCGAGCTGGGACGGGTCGGTGCGACCGTTCCTCGGCATCGAGACTCCGGCCGGCGCCGTACTGTCGGTGCCGGCCGAACGGCTGGCGGCGGTGCGAGCACTCGGCACGACCGTCGACGAGATCGGTGCCGGACTCGCCGAGGCGCTCGGGCGTCCCAGTTGGCGATTCGGTCGCGGCTACTTCCGCTGGACGACCGCACCGCTCGAGGATGGTGATCCCGGCGTCTGGCTCGAACGCGACGACCCCCGCGTGCCCCGCTGGCTCCGGCCGTTCAACGGCCCGGTGCTCGTGGCGCTCGAGCAGGGTGAGGTCGCCGCCGGCGTGGGACGCAAGATCCACGACCGGCGCGGCATCGAGCTGGCGGTGGTGACCGAGGAGCGGCATCGAGGCGCCGGCTGGGCCCGTCGGCTCGTCGCCCAGGCCGCACGGCGCACCCTCGACGAGGGTTCGATTCCGACGTACCTGCACGCCGAGGACAACCACGCCTCGGCGCGGACCGCCGACGCCGCGGGGTTCCCCGACCTCGGGTGGCGAGTGCTCGGCCTCTTCCCCGATCGCGCCACCTGAACCACGACCCTGACGGACCGGAAACTCGCACACCCGAGGCTCGACGCGCCGACGAGCGGCCCGGCTCTCAGGCGTTGCGGAGCCAGCCGAGGGCGGTCCGGGTACCGGGAGGGATCTCGGTGAAGCCACCGTCGTGCACGTCCACATCGGCCTCGGCGGTGAGCTCCGCCCACGCCCGGGCGGACGGGTGCACGACCGAGATCGGACGACCGGTCGCGACCCAGGTGGCGTAGCACTCCTCGCCGGCGGACCGCCGGAGCAACTGGGCCGTGTGAGCACACTGCGCCGCCCGTTTCCCCCAGCTGAGTTCGAACTCGGGCGTCACCGCGATGACCAGGCCCGAACGCCCGCGGACGTCGTCGGCGTCGGCGACGACGACCGGCGGGTCCAGCGGCGGCGTCTGGATCTGGAGCTTGCGGACCTGCTCGGGCACCCGATCGGTCTGGCACGGGACGAACGCACGGACGGCGACGCCGTCGCGTTCGGTGGTCACGCCGTCGGTCTCGTGGCTGCGATCCCACGCCGCACCCCGGGCCCGGCGGACGATCTTTCGGATCCGCCGTCCGTCCCAGATCGTGACGGCCTCGTGCCACGGGCCATCCTGGGCCGCCCACGGATGGTCGAGCAGGGCGAGCGCGGCGAGCGCGGTCACCTCACAGATCGCCGTCTCCCCCGGTGGCTCCAATTTCGGCACCCGGGCGGCGAGCTGCATGGCCCACGGGGCGGCTCCGGAATCCTCGGCGGCGGTCACACCGCCGAGGATAGGTGCGCCCTACTCCTCCAGGATCCGGATGGTGCCCGTGTCGCCGTCCACCTCGATCAGCGCCCCGTTCGGGATGCGCTTCGTGGCATCGGTCGCCGACACCACACACGGGATCCCGAGCTCCCGGCTCACGATGATGGCGTGTGACAGCGGCGCTCCGACGTCGACGACCACCGCCGAGGCCGGCACGAACAACGGCGTCCATGAAGGATCGGTGATCGGCGCGACGAGGATGTCCCCCGGATCGAGATCCGTCGGGTCGTGGCTGTCGAGGATGACCCGTGCCCGACCCGTGGCCTTGCCGGGGCAGCCCGGCATGCCCATCAACTCGTCGCCGACGGTGAGCCCTTCGATCACCACGGCGTCACGACGGGGGTAGGTGTCGATCGACGGCGGCGGGCCGTCGAACAGGAACGGCTCCTGCAGCTCGGCCACCTGGCCGTAGTGCACCTCCCGGGCGAGCACGGTGTCGAGCCATCCCGTGGGATCGTCCATGAACTCGTACTGCTCGGCCTTGGTGAGCATGCCGAACGCTTCGATGTTCGGCAGCGTGCCCGCGGCGACCTGACGACGCCCCCATTCCCGCATACACATCCGGGTCTCCTGGATGAGCTTGATGCAGTTCGTCTTGGTCCGTTCGCGCCCGGGCATGAACACCGTCGCCGAGGACAGGGCGGCCGCGAACTGCCCCTGGGTCTCGGGATCGGCGGCGAGTGCGGCGGTGATGGCCGAGCCGAGCGCCTGGCGTTCTTCCGCACGGGCGGTGTTGTTGAGCTGCGGCGCCTGCTCGGCGGCGGACAGCCGCATCCGGTCGACCGCGGCGAGCGCGAGGTCGGGATGAGTCTCCCAGACCGGCGAACGCGCCTCCCACTCGTTCGGGCCGCGCGCACCATAGGAGACGAGGAACGCGTCGAAGGCCTCGACGAACCCGGCGGCGTCGGCGTCGCCACCGTCCGCAGCGGCGCGGATCCGGGCATCCAAGCCGGCGTTGCCTCCGTCGAACAGGCCGCTGAGCGATCCGCTGGCGGCCACGGTCCGACCGAGCTCCCACATCGCCATCGACGGCGCCGCCGACTCGACGTCGCCGAGCCCGGCCAACAGCTTCAACGTCGAGGTCGGCTGCCCGACCGCATCGCACACCGCCGTGATGATGCCGATCGGCAACGTCGCGAGGAACGAGATGAAGATGTGTTGGGTGAACAGATCGGCGAAGTGATCGTCGAGCAGCTTCCAGCCGCGGTCGACGAGCTCTCGATCGGACAGCGCCGAAAGGTCAGGCCGATCGAGACGGAGCTGATTCAGCATCGCCTCGTCCCGCGCCACGTCGGGTAGCCCATCGGCGGTGAGCACCCACCCGAACGTCTCGCCGATCCTGGCCGTCAGATCCGGGCGGTCGTCGTCCGGGCCGGGCACGAACTCCGGGACCCCGGGGGCGTCACCGAAGAACGAGTCGTCGATGTCCTGGGCCGTCATGCCGGGAGCCCGATGGCCGAGCAGACGGAGCGCGGAGGCGTTGAGATAGGCGTAGCCACCCGTGACGCCGAGGAAGACGTTCTCGTCGGCCGGGAGCTCACTCGCCTCCATCACCCCGATGCGTTCGTACGCCCGGCGGAAGCCGATCTCCGATCCGCCGAGCTTCTCGCCGTCGTGGAAACCGAACGAGAAGGTCATCGGCGCCACGGGATCCGGGAACACCTCCCCCACATTGGCTCGTGTGTAGAACGAGAATCGCTCGCTCAACGCCGTGCTGACCATCCAATCGGCGACCATCGTCGTCCCCTTCGTTGTCGAGACGCGCCGACCCCCCGGCGCTCCGTCGAGTGTGACAGTCGCCACAGTCTTCGGCCAGTCCGGTCGCTCGGTCACCCGCGACGGTGCCGGATGCGACACACTGAACATCACTCGTCTGCACTCACCGACGATCGTTTGCAGCTCCGCAAAGGTTGCAGAGCGCAGACGCCCCGACTCCCGGAGCACCCGATGCACCCTCCCCGAACTGAGACCGCCGACCTGGCGCCCGCCGCCACGACCACGGATCCCGCACCCGGTGCCGCGCTCGGAGCGCCGGTCCTCGTGCATCGCGGCACGATGCAGCCGGACGAGGCCGACCGGCTCCGCACGGCCGCCGCCGCGGGGGCCACCGTCATCGTCGTCGCCGAACCGGACGACCCCGTGGGCGCGGAATTGACCGGGTGTCGGGTCGACGAGTCACTTCCCCGGACCGAGTGGTTCGTGACTCTCGCCAGCGGGCCCGCGGCGGCTCGCCTGGACGCGGAGGTGCCGATCACGACGGCGCTGCGGCTCCTCGGGCCGATCGAGGCCGACACGGTCGCGACGACCTCGGTCCGGTTCCGGCATCATCCGACCCTCGCGGTCCGCCCGGTCGGTGAGGGTCGGATCATCACGAGCGGCGTCGTGGATCTGACCGCACTCGAGACCCATCACACCCTCGGCCCCTACCTGCGTCGACTCGAGCGACCGGCGACGGGCGCGGCCGCCGACACGCTCGGCGTCGCGGTGGTCGGCTACGGCCCCTTCGGGGGAATGGGCTATCTCCACGGCCTCGCCGCGACCGAGACCGAGGGGATGCGGTTCGCCGCGGCCGTCGACACCTCGGCCGAGCGCCTCGCAGCCGCCGAGCGGGACTTCCCCGGAATCAACCTCCACCAGGATGCGACCTCGCTCGGCGCCGACGACTCCGTCGACATCGTGATCGTCGCGACACCGCCCGTGATGCACGCTCCGATCGGCCTGGAGCTGCTCCGTGCGGGCAAACACGTCGTGGTGGAGAAGCCGATGTGCCTCACCACGGCCGACGCCGACGAGATGCTCGCGACGGCGACGGCACACGATCGGGTGCTCACGGTCCACCAGTCGCGTCGCTGGGATCGCGACGTGCTCGCCTTGCGACGCACCATCGACGACGGCCTGCTCGGCGAGGTCTTCAACATCGAGACCTTCGTCGGCGGATTCGAACACCCCTGCCGCGCCTGGCACTCGGAGGAGACGGTGTCGGGCGGAGCGGTCTACGACTGGGGTTCGCACCACATCGACTGGATCCTTCGGTTCTACGGTGGCGAACGCCCACGTCGGGTCATGACCTCAGCCCACACCCGGGTCTGGCTCGATTCGTCGAACGCCGATCAGCTGGCGGTCTGGATGCAGTGGGACGACGGCCGAGAGGCCACCTTCCGGCAATCGGACATCGCCGCCATCCGACGACCGAAGTTCTACGTGCAGGGCACGCAGGGCACACTCGAGGGCTGGTACCGACCGCTTCGTGACGAACGCGTCGAGCCAGGGCGAGGGCACCTCGATCGCTGGCATCACCATGCCGAAGCACCCGTCGAGCTCCGGGCCCGCACCTACGCCGGCGACGGCGTCCTCCTCGACCACAGCATCCCGACCGCACCCCATCCGGGATGGGGCTTCCACCGCAACCTCGCCGATCACCTCCTGCTCGGCGAAGATCTCGCCGTCGCCCCGGAACAGAGCCGCGATGTCGTCGAGGTACTCGAAGCCGCCCATCGTTCGGGTCACGAAGGCGGCAGCGTGATCGACCTCCCCGATCGGCGATGACCGACACGGCCGACTCGGTGGGCATCGGCGTGCTCGGAGGTGGCGCCTTCATCGCGAACGCGGCCGTGCTGCCCGCCATCCGGGCGGCCCGCGGCGTCCATCTCTCCGCGATCGCGAGTCGTTCCGGCGGCATCGCCGACGCATGGGCCGACCGAGCCGTCGCGGACTACGACGACGTCTTGGCCGACCCCGACACCGACGCGGTGTATCTGGCGCTGCCCAACGGCCTCCATCGTGCGTGGGCCGAGCGCGCAGCCGAGCATGGGCTCGCCGTGCTCTGCGAGAAGCCGCTCGCCCCGAGCGCAGATGATGCCGAGGCGATGGCAGCCGCCTGCGACCGACACGGCGTGCTCCTCGCCGAGGCCTGGATGACGCCGTTCGGGACGTCGTGGCGCCGGCTGATCGCGTGCCTCGACCCGACGCAGATCCGCGAGATCGACGCCCGATTCACGTTCCGCATCGGCCCGGACCAGGACCGGAACTACCGGTGGGACCCGACACAGGGTGGCGGGGCGTTGCTCGATGTGGGCATCTACACCACGGGCCTGGCCGTCGAGCTGTTCGGCCCCGACCTCGAGATCGTCGAGGCGACGGGCGGCACCCGAACCGCCGACGACCTCGACCTCACCGGCCCGGCCGTCGACGCCTGGACCCGGGCGACACTGCGAACCGCCACCGGCGCGACGATCCGGATCTGGTGTTCCTTCGTCGACGACGAGGCCCAGACGCTGCGCGTGACCGACCACAGCGGTCGATCGATCGAGCTCACGGGCACCGCGTTCACCCAGCAGGCGGGTGCGCCCGGCGAGGCGGACCCGTATCAGGACATGATCGAGGCGTTCGGGGATGCCGTCGCCGGCCGGGCCCCCTGGCCCCGAACCGCCGCCCGGGCGGTTGCCCACCTCGGCCTGCTCGACCGGATCGCCCGCCGACGCGATCGGCGTCCGGCGTGACGTCGGCCGCCCCACCGATCGACCGCGTCATCGACGGCGACGACGGCGTCCGCCTGCGACTCCTCGAGTGGCGACCGCACGACGATGTCGGGCCGGAACGGCGTTGGCTCTGCGTTCATGGCCTCGCGTCGAACGCATGGTTGTGGTCGGGGGTGGCCGACCACCTCCGCGAACGAGGACACCACGTCGTCGCCGTCGACCAGCGCGGCCACGGCAGAAGCAGCCGACCCGACCCACCCGATCGGGCCGCCTACACGACGCCCGTCGCGGCCGACGAACTGACGACCGTGCTCGACCGACTCGGCTGGCACGCCGCGCGACTCGTCGGGCAGTCGTGGGGTGGCAACGTCGTCGTCGAAGCGGGTCGACGACACCCCGAGCGTGTCCTCGGCGTCACCGCGGTGGACGGCGGCACGATCGAACTCGCCGACCGGTTCCCGCGCTGGGAGGACTGCGAGGCGGCGCTGCGCCCACCGCCGCTGGCCGGACGTCCGCTCACCGAGATCGAGCACTGGTTGGCCGAGTCCGCCGGCGACTGGCCCGAGGCGGGACGCGTCGCCACCCTCGAGAACTTCGAGCGCTTCGCCGACGGCACGATCGCACCACACCTCGTGCTCGAGGACCATCTCGCCGTGCTCCACGGTCTCTGGTCCCACGACCCATGGCCGGCGATCGACCGTGCTCCGGTGCCGATGCAGTTCCTCATGGCCTCGTCCGGAGATGACGACATCGGGCGGACCCGCCTGGAGCGACGTCTGGCCGAGGCGACCCTGCGAGCGGGCAGCAGCCGCCGGGTCCGGTGGTTCCTCGACGGTCACCATGATCTCCACGCCCAGCAACCGCAGGCGATCGGACAGGCATTGCTCGCCTCCACCTGATCGGGGGATCCGCCGGCACGGGAGGGCTGGCCGGCTCAGATTCGGCTCCCGGCGACCGACGGGAGGCCCAGATGTCCGACGAACGCCCGACGCCGATCCGCGACTTGGCCGCCCGTCGGGTTCGTCGCGCCTCGGATCGCCGGTTCGTGATCATCCGTGCGGTCAACGTCGTCCTGCTGTCGACGGCGGCCGTCGCCCTCGGCGAGCTCGGCGACCGACGCATCGCCGCCGCCGCCGCACTGGTCGGGCTCCACCTCCCACTGCTCGCCCTCATCGAGACACGGGCCCCGACCCGCAACAGGACGTCGCTCCATCTGACCCTGGACGCCGCCGCGTGTGTCGGGTTCGCACTCGTCGCGCCGGCATCGTTCCACGCCGTGGCGATCGTGTTCGTCACGCTCGTGATGGTCAGCCGCCTGATCGTCGGCGCCCGCTCGACGGCGGTCGCAGCCGCGGGCGGCGCCGTGGGCTTCGCGCTGATCGGGTTCACCAACGAGGTCCCGAGTTGGATCCCGGTCGTGGCGGCCATCTTCATCGTGCTGCCGAGTGCCGAGGTCTACTTCCGCGCTCGCAGCCGCTGGGATCGGGCCGAATCCGACCATCTGTCGTCGATGGTGGCCCGGGTCCCGGCACTGTTCTGGGAACTGGACGCCGAAACCCTCCGGATCGAGAACGTCTCGGGCCGGACGAAGGAGCTCCTCGGCTGCGAGCCGTCCGACGTCATCGGAAAGAGCGTGGCGGTGCTGGGTGTTCCCGGGTCCGACCGGCTCGTGCGAGGGCTCGCCGTCGTCGGCTCCGACGAGATCTCCGACCGTGGCCGCCTCCGGCATCAGGTGACCGGCGACGCGGTCTGGTTCCGACACACGTTCCGACGGGTGCGCACGACCGACGGCCCACGGCTCACCGGCGTGAGCTTCGAGATCACCGAACTCGTCGAGACCCAGCGTTCGCTGGAGCGCTACCACCAGGTGGTCGAGCGCTCCCGGGACGCCCTCCTGATCGTGGAGTATCGGTCGGGCCGCTTCGTGGTGGATAGCGCGAATCCGGCAGCGGCGCCGGCCCTGATGGTCGATGCGATCACCCGTGGCGCCGATCTGCGCGACGTCTTCGACTGGATCGAACCCGTCGGAGTCGTGGAGGAGTTGGCCTGCGCCCACCACCAACAGCACGCTCGCTCGATGCAGGAGGTCGTCGTGGTGGCCGGCGATCCCGTCATCCGATCGATCTTCGACATCAGCATCTCGCCGCTCGACGACGCTCGGACCTCGATCCGTTTCGAGGATGTCACCGAGCGGGTCGAAGCCGCCGAGGTCATCCGGTTCCAGGCCGACCACGACAGTCTCACCGGCCTGATCTCACGCATGTCGTTCCTCCAACAGGTCGACGCCGAACTCGGAGACGACGGCGCCGGGCCGACGACCATCGCGATCCTGGACCTCGATCGCTTCAAGCCGGTGAACGACACCCTCGGGCACGACGTCGGCGACGAGCTCCTCCGCACCGTGGCGGCCAGGGTGCGGGCGGAGATCCGCTCCACCGACGTGGTCGCCCGCCTCGGCGGTGACGAGTTCGCACTCCTTCTGAGCGGCTGCGACGCCGTCACCGCGTCGCACCTCGCACGACGCATCCGGGCCGGCGTCTCGGCTCCGTTCCGCGTCGGCGAACTCCGCGTCGCCATCGACGTCTCGATCGGGCTCGCGACGACCTTCGACGACCGTGACACCACCACGACCAAGACCCTGATGCGTCGCGCCGACGTCGCCATGTACCGGGCGAAGGCGACCGGCGACGGGATCGAGCACTACCGGCCGGAGTTCGAGACGAACTCCACCGAGCGTCTCCAACTCGCCGCCGAACTCGCCGAAGGGCTCGAGCGAGGCGAACTCGTACTCCACTTCCAACCGGTCGTGTCGACCGCGACGGGCGAGGTCGTCGGATTGGAAGGCCTGGCTCGCTGGCAACACCCCGAACTCGGCACGCTGAGCCCCGACCGATTCATCGACGTCGTCCTGCTGAGCCCCCATCGGCGGGCGTTCACCCGGATGGTGGCGAACAGCGCAGCGACGGCCGCCGCGACGCTGCGAGCGACGCGTTCCGGCGCATGGGTGTCGCTCAACCTCGACGTGCGGGATCTCCTCGACGATCAGCTGACCGACGACCTCATCGCCGCCGTCACCGCCGCCGCCGCCGGACCAGACGCACTCGTGCTCGAGGTGACCGAGGGGGACCTCGCCGACCACCTCGACGAAGCCGTCCGATCCCTCAGCCGGGCCCGCGACCTGGGCTTCCGCACCGCGATCGACGACTTCGGCACCGGTCACTCCTCGCTCGCTCGCCTGCAGGAACTCCCGATCGACGTCCTCAAACTCGACCAGGCCTTCCTCCGCGGCGCTCACGCCGATCCTCACCGGATCCTCAGCCCGATCATCGAACTCGCGCATCGGCTCGAGTTCACGTGCGTGGCGGAGGGTGTCGAGACCTCAGACCACCTGTTGCTGCTCCGCGAGCTCGGATGCGATCGGGCTCAGGGGTATCTCGTCAGCCGGCCCGTTCCGCTCGATCACGCCCTCGCGTCGATCGGCGAGATCGAGCAGCGGCTCTCGGCGACGTTCGGGCTCCACCGCTAGTCCAGCGAGGCCACCATCGCGAACGCGATCCCGGCCCGGAGTGTCCACAGCACGACCCGGGCCGCGTCGGCGCGCATCAGTCCGCGATGGACCTCGGCGTCGAATCGATCGAGCAGACGACCGTGGCGCGGCGCCGCGGCGAAGGCCGTGATCGCGAGCACCCCACCGACGAGCGCGACGCCCGCCAGCCGGAGCATGAACGGGATCGACGACCCCGCGACGGCCAGCCACACGGCGGTGCTCACCTCCGCCCCCCACGGCAGCACCAGCAGTCGGGAGATCCGACGCATGTGCTCGTCCTGGTACGGGCGGTAGGGGTCGCCGACCAGGGGGAAGAGCGGGTAGTGCACGACGTGGATGGTCCAGATCAGTCCGACCATGAATCCCGTCGCCAACAGGTGCACCAGCGCGACGGTCTCGATGAGGCTCACGGTCACCATGGTGACCCGGTTCGCCGACCATTCGACGAACCGGGGCTCAGCCGGCTTCGTCGGCGGTCTCGTCGCCGGACCCGACCGGGGCGTCGACGGAAAGGTCGAGCGACGCCTTCCACTCGAGGATCCGCACCACGGCGGTCTCGACGACCTGCCGGTCGAGCCGTCCGTCGGCGACGGCGTCGACGAGCGCGTCTCGCAGGACCAGCGGCTCGGCGGGATCCAGCAGCACATCGACACCGGCGTCGAGTGCCGCGATCGCGATCTCGACCGGATCATCGCCGGCGAGTGCCCCCATCTGGAGCGAGTCGGTCATGACGATGCCGTCGAACCCGAGCTCATCACGGAGCACCGCGACGATCGGCCGGCTCACCGTGGCGGGGGTCGAGGTCGGGTCGATCGCCGGGACCGCCAGGTGGCCGAGCATCACCGCGTCGACACCGGCCGCGACGGCCGCGACGAACGGTGGCCGGTCGGTCTCGGCCCACGTCGCGAGATCGCCGTCGATGGTGGGCAGCGAGACGTGCGAGTCGATCGAGGTCCGACCATGTCCCGGCCAGTGCTTCACCACGGTGCCGACACCGGCGGACTCGAAGGTCGCCACGACGAGCGCCACGGCCCGGGCGGCCTCGTCCGGATCCCCGGAGTACGACCGGTCGCCGATCACGCCGGCATCGGAGCTCGTCACGTCGGCGACCGGTCCGAGCACCACGTTGATCCCGACGGCGCGCAGCGACGCCGCGGTCGACGACGCGTAGGCCTCGACCGTGCCGCTCGCCTGCTGCGAGCGGGCACTCGGGAACCGTTCGATGTCGCGGAGCCGGTTGACGCGTCCACCCTCCTGATCGACCGAGATCGTGAGGCCCGGCAGGCCGGCGGTCGCCGCGGCCGCCTGCAGCGACGACGAGAGAGCCGAGACGGAGCCCGCGTCGGGCGTGTTCTCACCGAGCAGCATCACACCTCCGGGGCGGACGGCGGCCACGACCTCGGCCGGCGTCGCGACGCCGAAGCGCTGGAGGTTCCGACTCGACGACGAGTCGCCGGCGACACCGGTGATCTGGATCATCAGCACCTGGCCGACCAGATCCTCGATCGGCATGGCGGCGGCGGACGCGACGTTCGGATCCGTCGTGGTCGGCGGGGCCGTCGTCGTGGGCTCGCGTGTCGTGGTCGGCCGGCTGGTTTCGATCACCTCAGGTCGGACCGTGGTGCTCGCCTGCGGCTGCGTGAGTGTCGCCGCGGCGACGCCCGGTTCCGGGGCGACTCCCGCTCCCCCGGCCGAGCAGGCCGCCACGAGCACCGAGGCGAGCGCGACCGTGACGGCGCGTGACCGATCGCTCAGTCGCATGCGGCGACCACCTCGGCGGCCAGATCGTCGCCGAGCAGGGCATCCAGCTCGGCCCGGAGCGAGATCGTCACCGGCACGCCACCATCGTGGGCATCGACTCCCGACGGGGAGGGCCCCTCGGTACAACACCAGGCCATCGTCTCCCCACCCGGACCCCAGTCGCTGCGCCGCCAGGCTCGCAGGACCGGTTCGTCGGCAGAACGATCGATCTTCATCGGCAGCTGCCAGCAGACGGCCGGCTTGGCCTCGAGCGCCGCGGCCGGGCCATCGGTCGGGTCCTCGATCTCTGCGACCGCATCGAGATGCAGCGCACAGCCGTGGCCACCTGCGAAGCCGGGCCGGTTGAGGAACACGCAGGCACCGTCGACGACGCGGGTGTGGGCCCGACCGTCGCGCCGGGTCACCAGTCCGCCGTCGACGACCGCGACGTGGTGCTGGAAACGGTTGGGATCCAACGTGCGGCCGAGTGCGTCGATCCGCCGCGCCTCGTCCTCGTCGAGCAACTGTGCTCCCTCCGAACAACAGCCGAGGCCGGCGTCGGGCCGCTCGACATCGTCGATACCGACACACCCGTCGTCCCAACGGCAGCGCCACGTGGACCGGAGGAAGGTCCGATCGATCCACCATGTCCCGCCCGTCGCCGGGTCGGACACGGGCACGAGATCAGGGTCGCTCGGCACCGCCAGATCCTACGATGACCGATCGTCGTCGGAGGTCGCGCCCGACCGGCGGCGTCGACCGGAGGAGGCCCACAGGTGACGACGACCGACTGGAACCCCGTGCTCCGCGGCGAGTTCGACAAGCCGTACTGGAGGGAACTCCAGCAGTTCGTGCTCGCCGAGCGGGCGGCCCACACCGTCTACCCGCCGCACGAGGACGTGTTCGCCGCACTGCACCTGACGCCGTTTCGCGAGGTTCGCTGCGTCATCCTCGGGCAGGACCCGTATCACGGCCCCGGCCAGGCCCACGGCCTGTGTTTCTCGGTGCGGCCGCCAACGCCGCCGCCGCCGTCGCTCCGCAACATCCACCGCGAACTCCACGACGATCTCGGCGTCGCGATCCCCTCGCACGGGAGCCTCGCGAGCTGGGCCCGCAACGGGGTGTTGCTGCTCAACACGACCCTCACCGTCCGGGCGCATCAGGCCGCCTCGCACCAGAAGCAGGGTTGGGAGACCTTCACCGACGAGGTCATCCGGGCGGTGTCGGCCAAACCCGACACGGTCGCCTTCGTCCTCTGGGGATCGGCCGCACGCCGCAAGACCGAGCTGATCGACACGGCCCGGCACGTCGTCGTGGAGTCCCCGCACCCCTCGCCGCTGTCGGCTCACCGGGGCTTCTTCGGTTCCACGCCGTTCAGTCGTGTCAACGACGCGTTGGCCAGCGCCGGTCGACCCGCGATCGACTGGGCGCTCCCGGCCGACCCTGGGTGAAGATGTGCAATCGATCAAGGTCGAATGACACCCGACCGATCCACATGCGTATGGACGTCGCCCCGAGCCAGCCCACGACGCGTCGCGCCCGCCCCCACGAACGCGGTGCCTCGGCGATCCAGTACGCCCTCATCCTCGCCGTCATCGCCGGTGTCACCCTCGGTGCGGTCCGCTCGTTCGGCGAAGAAGCCGCATTCACGGAGGACTCCGACGCCGCCCAGGCCACCGAGGCGCTCGAGGGAGACGCCCCACCCCCGGGAGAGGTGAGCGACTCCCCCACGTTCAACGCCGCCGCTGCCGGCGTCCGTGGCAACGAGATCCAGACGAACGGGTTCGAGGACGGCTCGACGCGCAACTGGACGAACTACGGCGTCGGCGACAAGATCGGCGACTGGACCGTGATCGAGGGCAACGTGGACACCCACGACACCACCGCCTACCAGTTCGGAGATGCCGCTCGGGCGATCGACCTCAACGGCTTCAGCGCCGGCGCCATCGAGCAGACCTTCGACGTCGTGCCCGGAGTCGTCTACGACCTGACCATGATGGTGGGCGAGAACCAGTGCGGCCCCGCCGCGAAGTCGATGGCGGTCGAGTGGAACGGCAACGAGGTCGCCCGTTGGACGGTCGACCTGCCCAAGGGTGAGTACGAGCAGAAGAAGATCCGACTGCCGCAGGCCACCACGTCTTCGGCGACGCTCACGATCCGGTCGCTGACGCCCACCGGCGTCTGCGGGCCCCAGATCGACCTGCCGACCATTCAGCTGGCTCGCTGACGTTCGCCGGCGAACGGGGACGGGTGCGGCGACCGCACGATCCTGCGGCTCGGCCGCGCCGGTAGCGTGCCCGGGTGACGACCCCGGTGACGAGCGAGCCCGAGACCTCCCTCCTCACCCCACGCTTCGCACTGATCGTCGGGGCGGCCTGGCTCTACTTCCTCGCGTTCTTCGTCCTTGTTCCCGTGCTCCCCCGCCACGTCGGCGACACCCTCGACGGCGGTGACCTCGAGATCGGGCTGGTGTCGACCGCGTTCGCCATGTCGGCGCTCGTCGTTCGGCCGTCCTTGGGCCGGTTGGGCGATCGGCGAGGTCGACGGCTGCTGTTCTTCGGCGGCACGCTCCTCACCGCCGCGTCGGTCGCTCCCTACGGCCTGGTCGAGTCGATCCCGCTGCTCGTGGCGCTCCGCCTGGTCGGCGGCGTCGGCGAAGCGGCCGCCTTCGTCGGCGCCGCGACCGCGGTGCAGGATCTCGCCCCCGATCATCGGCGCGGCGAAGCCACCAGCCTGTTCAGCCTCGCCGTCTATGGCGGCATCGGGCTCGGCCCCGCACTCGGCGAGTGGTTGTGGCGCTCGGGCGGGTTCGACCGGACGGTCCTCGCCTCGGTCTGCCTGAGCCTCCTGGCCTGTGCCCTCGGCGCCGCCATCCCGGCCCACGCCCCCTCCGCCGTCGCGCCGTCGGCACGGCCGAGCGGGCTCCGTGGCGTGCTGCATCCCGCTGCGATCGACCCGGGCGTGATCCTCGCCGCCTCCCTCATCGGTTTCGTCGGGTTCACGACCTTCCTCGCTCCCCACGTCGACCGCATCGCCGGTGGTGGCGCGGGCTCCGGCAATGCCGGGCCCGCCTTCATCCTGTATGCCGCGATCGTGCTCGTCGTTCGCCTGTTCTTCGCGAAGTTGCCCGATCAGCTCGGTGCCCGGACCGGCGGGACGCTCGCGCTCGGTTCGATCACGATCGGACTGGCACTCATCGCGGCGTGGCCGACGCTCGTCGGTGTCTACGTCGGGACCGCCGTGCTCGCCTTCGGGGTCGCGTTCAACTTCCCCACGCTGTTCCTCCTGGTGATGGCCGACACGGCTCCCGAGGATCGAAGCCACGCGGTGGCGAGCTTCGGATTCTTCTTCGACCTCCCGAACGCGATCGGAGGGCTGCTGCTCGGCGGCGTGATCCAGGTGTTCGGCGCCGAGCGTTGGGGCTACGCCGTGGGTGCGGCCTTCGCGTTCGCCGCGCTGGCGAGGCTCCGCCGTCTGACGATGCCCGCCCCCTCCCCCGCCGAGGTCAGCCCGACGAGCTGACGACGGCGTCGTCCGGTCCGGTGCCCGCGCCATCGAACGGGCTCGCACCGTCGGTCGGGCTCCCGCTGTCGGTGAGGTCGACCACGATCCGCCCGGCCGGCGCGGTCGGGCGGGCTTCCCCGTCGAACAGCGAGGTCTGCCGGGCGAGATCCCGGCCCGACGTCCAGCAGCGCCGGCACATCAGGGCGTAGGTGACGGTGGCCTCGCCGCCGGTGTCGCCGACGACCTTCATCTCGCCGTCATAGACCTGCACACCGTTCACCAGTCGGGCGTTGTGGGTCGCGCGGGCGCCACACAGGCACCGCGCCTCGACCTGGAGTTCGCTCCGCACGTCGGCGAGCTCCATCAGGCGAGCCGACCCGGGGAACATCACACCCTGGAACGTGGTGAGCAACCCGAAGGCGTACACCTCGATCCCGAGTTCGTCGACGACGCGGGCGAGCTGTTCGACCTGATGGGGTTCGTAGAACTGCGACTCGTCACACACCACGGCGTGGAGCTCGCCGTCGAGGTCCTCGTGATGACGGCGCACGAGCGCGAACAGGTCCATGCTCGGGTCGATCACGATGGCGTCGGCCGACACACCGAGCCGGCTCGACACGCGACCGTGGGTCCGGTCGAGCTGACTGATCAGCAGGCACGCGAGACCACCCTGCCGGAGGTTGTGGTGGATCTGGAGCGCCTGGGTCGACTTGCCGGAACCCATCGTCCCGAAGAAGAAGCGCAGCAGCGCGGAAGAACGGTCCGCCATGTGGCCGACCGTAGCCCGACGGCCCCCGACCCGGGCGGTCCTCCGACGGTCGTGTGCAGCCGCGGAGGTACCCTCTCGCGTCCGACGAGCCCGAGGGTCTCCCATGTCCGCCGACTCCGCAGGTCCGCTCCGGCGACCACCGAACGTGCCGCGAGGTCTCCGAGGTCGCCTCGGTCGTCCGGTGTGGCGGGAACGTCGGCTCTTCGCGGAGTACCGCGAGGTCCGGGACCACCCCGTCTGGACCGGCGAGGGCTTCCCGGACGGCGTGGGTCGGCCGGCCGTGCTCCTCGGCGGGTGGATGGCCTCGCCCCGCTCGATCGGGGCGATCGCACATGTGCTCGGCGAGGCCGGGTGGGCGCCCCACATCCCGCCGATCGGACGCAACGCCGGTGCGGCCTATCAGGCGATCGACACCGCCGTGGCGGACCTCCGTGAACTGGTCGAGACCTCCGGCGCACCGGTCACCCTGATCGGGCACTCGCGTGGCGGGCAATACGCCCGTGTGATCGCCGTGCGTCATCCCGAACTGGTGGCCGGAGTGGTCACGGTTTCGGCTCCCGTCCGCATCCGCTACCCCCCGTTCCTCGTCGTGAACGCTCCCGCCAACGCCTTCGACTTCCTGGTCCGTCGAGGTCTGCTCGGTCCGGTCGACGAGCGCCGGGAAGCCCAGGTCGACCAGGATCAGGTCGCGCCGTTCCCCGACGGCGTCCCCTACGTCTCGATCTGGTCACGCACCGATGGTCTGGTGGACTGGCGCTTCTGTCTGGATCCCGCCGCCCGCGATCTCGAAGTCGATGCCACCCATCTCGGGATCTGCAACTCCGTCGAGGGCATCACCGCCGTGGGTGAGGCGCTGCGATGGATCGACGCCACGAACGCGACGGTGACGGATCCGCCAGACGGGGTCAGCCCGGTCGACCCGGCTGCTCGCTGATCAGCCGGTCGATGAGGACGGCGAGGCCGTCGTCGTCCGAGGTCGGCAACACGTCGGACGCCGTCTCGAGCGCATCGGCCGTGGCGTTGCCCATCGCGAAGCTCCGAGGCGCCCACGCCAACATCGGGAGGTCGTTGTGGTTGTCCCCGACGGTCACGACCTCGTCCCGCTCGATGCCCAGATCGGCGGCCAACGCCTCGACCGCCGTGGCCTTCGTGACCAACCGGGCCGCGACCTCGACGAACGACAGGCCCGAGTACGACACGACCCCGTCGTCGCCGACGGCGTCGGCCACCAGCCGATGGAGCGTGTCGACCGCGATCCCCGGAGCGAAGACCAGCACTTTCTGCACCGGCAGGTGGAGCGCTTCGAGCACGTCGTCGACCGGGTCGTTGGGTGGTGGTCTGGGCACCGTGTGTTCGAAGCCGCGCTCCCAGGCCACATCGGTCTCCATCTCGAGCGCGAACCCGGCCTGGGGCAGCGTGGCGCGGACGTCGGTCACGAGGGTGTGGGCGATCTCGGCGTCGAAGAGCCAGGTGCGGATCGTCTCGTCCCGGCCCCGGTGTCGGGTGACGGCCCCGTTGGCGTAGATCCAGTACCCGTCGAGGCCCGTGCCCTCGTGCACATCGGCACAGATCAACGCCGGCCGGCCCGTGGTCGGCACGACGGTGATGCCGGCGGCGACCGCGGCGTGCAGGGCACGGCGCACCCGATCCGACAGGGTTCCGTCGGCCCGCAGCATGGTGCCGTCGATGTCGGTGGCGAGCAGTCGAGCCGGGGGCACATCGGTCATCGCCGAAGTGTGTCAGACATCGCCGTCGCGGCGACTCACCGGCCGATGTTCACCGCTCGCGGCCAGACCGTCACGGTGCGTCGACGCTGTGAACATCCCGTGTCACGCGGCCATCTGGACCTCCGCGGACCGGTAGCCTCCTGCCGATCCGACCTCCGTCGGGCCGAAGGGGCGACGGCGGGGGCACTCAACCGAAGGAGAGATCCATGATTCGCTCGTGGAAGATGCTGCTGGCGCTGCTGGCTGCGCTCGCAATGGTCGCCGCCGCGTGCGGCAGTGATGCTGCCGACGTCGTCGACGGCGCAACCGATGCCGTCGAGGACGCCGCTGACGCGGCGACCGACGCCGCCGAGGACGTCGTCGAAGAGGCCGAGGAGGCCATGGAAGACGATGAAGAGGCCATGGAGGAAGAGGCCATGGAAGAGGAGGCGATGGAAGAGTCGCACTCCTTCAACGTCGGCCTGACCTACGACATCGGTGGCCGTGGCGACCAGTCGTTCAACGACTCCGCCGCCGCCGGTATGGACGCCGCCGTCACCGAGCTCGGCGTGACCGCCTCCGAAGCCGAGCCGAACGCGGACGGCTCGAACCGTGCCGAGCTGCTCCAGCTGCAGGCCGATGGTTCCGACCTCGTGATCGGTGTGGGCTTCCTCTTCGCCGGTGACGTCACCGCCGTCGCCGCCGAGAACCCGGACACCAACTTCGCCGTCATCGACGACGCGATGCTCGACTTCGACAACGGCGGCGTGCCCCTGGGCGACAACATCGCCGGCCTGACCTTCGCCGAAGAGCAGGGCTCGTTCCTGGTCGGTGCCGCTGCGGCGCTCAAGTCCGAGACCGGCACCATCGGCTTCATCGGTGGCGTGTCCGGCTTCGGCCTCATCGAGAAGTTCGAGGCCGGCTTCGAGGCCGGCGCCAAGTCGGTCAACCCCGACATCGAGATCATCTCGCAGTACATCACCGAGTTCCCGGACTTCGACGGCTTCTTCGCCGCCGACCGTGCCAAGGAGATCTCGCTGGCGATGTACGGCGCCGACGCCGACATCATCTACCACGCTGCCGGTGGCTCCGGTGCCGGTCTCTTCGAGGCCGCCAAGGAGTACTCGGAGGCCAATGGCTCGAAGGTGTGGGGCATCGGTGTCGACTCCGATCAGTTCAACACCGTCGACCCGGGCGTGCAGGAGTACGTGCTGACCTCGATGCTGAAGCGTGTCGACGTCGCCGTCCTCGAGATCACCCGGGCCCAGGCCGCCGGCACCTTCGCCCCCGGCAACACCGTCTACGACCTCTCCGTCGACGGTGTGGGCTACTCGACCTCCGGCGGGTTCGTCGACGACATCGTCGACCAGCTCGAGGCGTTCAAGGCCGACATCGTGTCCGGCGCCATCGAGGTCCCGACGGTCCCCGAGGGCTGATCGACCATCGATGATCCACCCGGCGACCACGTCGGGTGAACCGAAGGCCTCGGCCTTCGACAATCGGAGAACGGGGCCGGACAGTTTCTGTCCGGCCCCGTTCCGTTTTTCGCCCGATCCGGCGGCTTGGTCCCACCGACTGGACCAGAATGTCGCCGGTCGACATGATCGACCCGCCGGTCCGCCCACCCAGGAGCTCCCGTGGCCCTCGCCATCGAACTCATCGACATCACCAAACGGTTCCCCGGTGTCATCGCCAACGACAAGGTCAATCTCGCCGTCGAACAGGGCGAGATCCACGCCATCTGCGGCGAGAACGGCGCCGGCAAGTCGACCCTCATGAAGATCCTCTACGGCATGCAGCCGGCCGACGAGGGCGTCATGCGGGTGAACGGTGCCGACGTCACCTTCGCCTCCCCCACCGAAGCCATCGACGCCGGGATCGGCATGGTCCACCAGCACTTCATGCTCGCCGACCAGCTGAGCGTGCTCGAGAACGTCATCCTCGGCTCCGAGCCGACGCTGCGGGGCGGCCGACTCAACCGGAAGGAGGCCCGAGCCCATCTGGCCGAGGTCGCGGCCGCCTACGGACTCAACGTGGACCCCAACACACTGATCGAGGACCTCGAGGTCGGGGCCCGTCAGCGGGTCGAGATCATCAAGGTGCTGTTCCGCGGCGCGAAGATCCTGATCCTCGACGAACCGACCGCCGTGCTCGTGCCGGACGAGGTCGACGAGCTGTTCAAGAACCTGCGGGAACTCAAGGCCGACGGAGCGACGATCATCTTCATCGACCACAAGCTCGAGGAGGTCCTCGAGATCTCGGACCGGATCACGGTGATCCGGCGGGGCAAGACGGTGGGCACCGTGAACGCCGACGACGTGTCGGCCGGTGACCTCGCCGAGATGATGGTCGGCTCCGAGCTGCCGTCGCCGTCGACCGGCGAGTCGACGGTGACCGAGACCGTCGCCCTCGACGTGCGCGGCCTCACCATGCTCGACGCCGACGAACGCCCGACCGTCGACGACGTCTCGCTGCAGGTGTTCAAGGGCGAGGTGCTCGGCGTCGCCGGCATCGAGGGCAACGGCCAGTCCGAGCTGATCGACGCGATCGTGGGCACCGCCCGCCCCGCCGCCGGCACGGTGTGGATGGACGGCAGGGACATCACCGCCTCGAGCGTCCGGAACCGCCGGGAGGGCGGGCTGGGCTACGTGCCCGAGGACCGCCACGAGGAGGGTCTCCTGCTGGACGCGCCTCTCTGGGAGAACGCAGCCCTCGGCCATCAGACGAGTCCGCCGTACGCCAAGGGCGTCTGGATCGACCGAGGCGGTTCACGCAGACAGACCGAGACCATCCGCGAGGGTTTCGACGTCCGGACACCGAACGTCGACGTCTCCGCTCGAGCACTGTCCGGCGGCAACCAGCAGAAGCTCATCATCGGCCGGGAGATGTCCGCCGACCCGACCGTGCTGATCGCCGCCCATCCGACCCGCGGGATCGATGTCGGTGCCCAGGCCGACGTCTGGAACCAGATCCGCGCCGCCCGCGCCGACGGGCTGGCCACGCTGCTGTTCTCGGCCGACCTCGACGAGCTGATCGGCCTCAGCGATCGGATCGTCGTGATGTTCCACGGTCGGCTCGTCGCGACGCTCGATCCCAACGAGATCACGCCGCGCAGCCTCGGCGGCTACATGACCGGGGCGACGCTCGGAGACACCCCGGCCAGCGCCTCGAACGGAGCTTCCGCATGAACGACCTGACCCGACGGATCGGGCTCGCCCTTGCGGCACCGCTCGGCGCGTTCGTCTTCGCCCTGCTCATCTCGGCCGTCGTCCTGGAGGTGTCGGGTGCGAGTGCCATCGACACGTTCCGCACGATGTGGGACAACGGGCGGCAACTCGAGACCTTCGTCGACACGCTGAACCGTGCGACTCCGCTGTTCATCGCCGGCATCGCGGCGGCCATCGGGTTCCGCATGAACCTCTTCAACATCGGCATCGAGGGCCAGTACGTGCTCGCCGCCTTCGCGGCCGCCGTGATCGGGGCCGAGATCGCACTTCCCGGGCCGCTGCACGTCGGGGTCATCGTCATCGTGGCGATGGTCGTCGGCGGGCTCTGGGCCGCCATCCCCGGCCTGCTGAAGGTCTACCGGGGTGTGAACGAGGTGATCTCGACGATCATGCTGAACTTCATCGCCATCGGTGGCGTGATCGCCGCGACGTTCCCCCGGGTGATCGACAAGTCCGAAGGTGCCGCGACGAACGCCGGCACCACGTTGATCCCCGAGTCGGGATGGATTCCGGACCTGAACAGCTGGCTCGAGATCTTCACCCGGGAGATCCTGAAAGGCCGGCGACTCACCGGGGTGTTCGCCATCGCGATCGTCGTCGGCGTCGTGTTCCACGTCTTCGTCAACCGCAGCCGACTCGGGTACGACCTGCGGGCGACCGGCATGAACTTCCTGGCCGCCCGCGCCGGCGGTGTCCCGTCGGGGCGCATGGTGTTGTTGGCCATGGTCCTCTCCGGCGCCGTCGCCGGTCTGGTCGGCATGCCCGAGATCCTCAGCGACAACCACTCCTACGATCAGGGCTTCGTGCGCGGGCTCGGCTTCGGTGGCCTCGGCATCGCTTTGCTCGGCCGCAACGGGGCGGTGGGCATCGCCTTCGCGTCGTTGCTCTTCGGTTTTCTCGACTCCTCATCCGCCGTGCTCCAGGTGACCGGATCGGCATCGCAGTCGATCGTGGTGATCATGCAGGCCGTCATCCTGCTCACGGCGGTGGTCGCCTACGAAGTCGTCGACCGCATACGACAACGAGACGAGATACGACGAGCGTCGGCGCTCACCGCCGCGACCGCTCCGACCGCAGGAGCGAGCGCATGACCGTCGCACTCGACAACCCGAGCGGCCTTCTCGGCCGCCTCAACGCCATGCCGACCGCGCTGCGGTGGATGATGTTCGCCGCCATCGGCGTGTTGGTCATGGCGATCGTCCAGAGCCCGACCGACACCGACCTCCTCACCAAGTTCGGAACGACCCAGGCGATGCTCAAGTGGTCGATGCCGATCCTCATCGCCGGCATCGGTGGCCTGTTCTCCGAGCGGGCCGGCATCGTCAACATCGGCCTCGAGGGCATGATGATCATGGGCACCTGGTTCGGCGCCTGGGGGGCGGTGCAATGGGGGCCGTGGGGCGGCCTCGCGGCAGCGCTCGTCGCCGGCGGCGTCGGTGGCCTGCTCCATGCCGTCGCCACCGTGAACTTCGGGGTCGACCAGATCGTGTCCGGTGTCGCCATCAACATCCTGGCGCCCGGCCTCACCCGCTATCTGTCCGAAGAGATCCTCGTCAACTACGAGGGCGGGTCACAGACGCAGTCGCCCCGTGTCGACGGACTCGGCAACATCACGATGCCCTTCCTCGCCGGCGGCAACATCGGGAGCTGGAAGTCCCCGGACCCGCTCAAGTGGTTGATCGACCGCGAATGGTTCTGGTTGTCGGACATGGCCGGGGTGCTCCGTGGGCTCCTGGTCCAGGTCTCGTACTTCACGATCCTCGGCCTGCTCCTGGCCCTGGGCGCGAGCTGGCTGCTGTGGAACACCCGATTCGGGCTGCGACTGCGCTCCGCGGGCGAGAACCCGTTCGCCGGCGAGTCCCTCGGTGTCGACATCTACCGCTACAAGTACGCCGGTGTGGTGATCTCGGGCGCACTCGCCGGCGCCGCCGGCGCCTTCATCGTGTTGGAACTCACGGGCCTGTACCGCGGCGGCCAGACGGGCGGTCGCGGGTTCATCGCCCTCGCCGCGCTGATCTTCGGCAACTACCGGGTCGCCGGGATCCTCGCGGGCGCGCTGCTCTTCGCCTATCCGCTGGGGCTGTCGTTCGCCGACTTCGACGGCAACGGCACGCGGGCGTTGCTCCTGCTGGTCGTGCTGGCGTTGGCCGCGATGAGCGGCTTCTCCATGGTTCGGGACCGAAAGGTCGACGCCGCGATCGCCGGGGCACTGGCCGTGATCATCCTGGTCTGGTTCTTCCTGATGGACGACACACCCGACTGGTTGCCGAACACGATGCCCTACGCCCTCGTGCTGCTCGTCCTGATCTTCAACGTGCAGAAGCTGCGGACGCCGCGGTTCGTCGGTGTGCCCTATCGCCGGGGTGATGGGTGAGCGTGGTTCCTCTGGTGGTCCTCCACGACCACCTCGACGGTGGACTCCGGATCGACACCATCCTCGAACTCGCGGCATCGATCGGCCACGAGTTGCCGGCCACCGATCCCGACGAGCTCCGCTCCTGGTTCCGGGCCGGTGCCGACGCCCGCGACATCCTGCAGTACCTCGCGACCTTCGAACACACCGTCGGGCTCCTCCAGACCGCCGACGCCCTGCGTCGTGTGGCGACCGAAGCCGTCGTGGATCTCGCCGCCGACGGCGTCGTCTATGCCGAGGTGCGATTCGCTCCGGAACTCCACCCGGGCGTCGGTGGACTCAGCGAGGTGATCGACGTCGCCACCGCGGGGTTCGCAGCCGGGGCTGCGCACGCCGCGGCCGCCGGCAACATGATCGACGTCCGCACGATCGTGTGTGCCATGCGGACGGAGAACCGGTCGGCCGACGTCGCCCGGGCCGCCGTCGCCGCGGCCGATCCGACGTCGCAGGGCGGCGTGGTGGCCTTCGATCTGGCCGGGGCCGAGACGGGCTTCCCCCCGACCGATCACGCCGTGGCCTGCCGGATCGCGCTCGACGGCGGTCTCGCGCTCACGGTGCACGCGTCCGAACCACCCGGGACCGAGCTGATCGCCCAGGCGCTCGAGGTCGGGGCCCAGCGAGTCGGTCACGGCGTTCGACTGATCGAGGACTGTCGGATCGGCGACGACGGCGGGCTCGAGCTCGGATCGTTGGCACAGCGCGTGCTCGACGAGCAGGTGCCACTCGAGTTGTGCCCGTCGTGCAACGTGCAGATCGGGGCGGTGCCGACGCTCGCCGATCACCCGATCGGACCGTTCCTGCGGGCCGGGTTCGCAGCGACGGTCAACACCGACAACCGCCTGATGTCCGGCGTGACGGTCTCGTCGGAGGTCGCCGCCGTCCGCGACGCATTCGATCTGACCGACGACGAGGTCCGCCGACTGCAGCGCAACGCGATCGCCGCGGCGTTCTGCGACGAGGCCACACGATCCCGGGTCGCCGCCGTCATCGCCGACTGACATCCTCAGACTCTTTGACGTCCGCCGTCGGGAGTCGCGCGATTTCGAGCGAGCAGCATCGAGATCGGGCTCCTCGATGCGGCAGACTGGTCCCATGTTGACCGCCGACCAGATCGACTCGTTCCGACGTGACGGCTTCCTCGTGCTGGAACGGCTCGTGTCCGATGCGGCCTGCGACGAGCTCCTGGCCCGGGCGAACGAGCTCGTCGACGCCTTCGAGCCGGACGCCCACCGCTCGGTGTTCACCACCGATGAGCAGACCCGGACCTCCGACGAGGTCTTTCTGGCGTCGGGCGATCGGGTCGACTGCTTCTTCGAAGACGAAGCGTTCGACCCCGAGGGGCATCTCATCGTCGACAAACGCGCCGCTCTCAACAAGATCGGCCATGCCCAGCACGACCTCGACCCGGTGTTCAGCGCCTTCAGCCGGGCCGAACCGCTCCCCCAGCTCGTGGCCGACCTCGGCATGGACGATCCGAAGCTCCTCCAGTCGATGCTCATCTTCAAACACCCGCGCATCGGCGGGGAGGTCACCTCCCACCAGGACGCGACGTTCCTGTGGACCGAGCCGAACACCGTGATCGGACTCTGGTTCGCACTCGCCGACGCAACACTCGAGAACGGTTGCCTCTGGGCGCAGCCCGGCGGCCACGAGGGCCCGGTGCGCGAACGGTTCCGTCGGGCCGACGTGACCGACCCCTCGGCCGGGACCGTCTTCGACCAGCTCGATGACACGCCGCTGCCCGAACTCGGCGACGGCTCGATGGTGCCGCTCGAGGTGCCGAAGGGGTCGTGTGTCGTCCTCCACGGGGCGCTCCCCCACGGATCGCTGCCGAACCGGTCCGACATCCCCCGGCCCGCCTACTCGGTCCATCTCATCGACGGAACCGCGGCCTACCCCGAGGACAACTGGCTCCAGCGTCCGGAGATGCCTCTCCGCGGCTTCTGACCCGCGCTCAGCCGACCTCGAGCACGATCTTGCCGACGAACCGCTTCGACAGGAACAGCTCCTGCGCGGCGCGGATCTCGGCGAGCGGGAACGTGGCGGCGACCGTCGGCCGCAGTGACCCGGCGTTCACGTAGGACACGAGCTGTTCGAAGACCTCCCGCGGCTGATGGGTCGAGCCGGCCAGGGTGAGGTCGCGCAGATAGAGCGTGCGGACGTCGAGTTCGACGATCGGGCCGGCGATCGCTCCGGCCGTGATGTAGCGCCCGCCCCGACGGAGGGCATCGAGCAGATCCGGCCACGCGGGCCCGGCGACCAGGTCGACGACGACGTCGAACGAGCCGGCGTCGACCTGGTCGAGCAGCGGCGCACCCCGGTCGACGACGACGTCGGCACCGAGCGCGAGCACCTGTTGGGCCTTGGACGCACTCGCGACGGCGACGACCCGGGCGCCCCGGAGCTTCGCGAGTTGGATCGCCGCGCCGCCGACACCGCCCGACGCCCCGGTGATGAGCACCCGCTCGGCCTCGAGCCCGATCCGGTGCAACATGCCCTCGGCTGTGGAGTACGCACACGGCAGGGCCGCGAGCTCGAGATCGGTCAGCTCCGTGTCCACGACGAAGGCATCGACGGCCGGCAACGTCACGAACTGAGCGAACGCACCGTCGCGCTCGGACCCGAGCGTCCATGCCTCGTACGAACCCGGGTCGGTCCCGGTGTCGGAGACGGCGCGACAGAGCACGCGCTCGCCGACCCGGGCGTCGGCGACGCCCTCCCCGACGGCGACGATCCGGCCCGTCGCGTCTGCACCCTGGATGCGAGGGAACACGAGGGGTGCACCCGTCCAGGAAGCGTCGGCGGCATCGACATCGTCGCTGCCGGACGCACCCGAGCCACCGGCGTCGGTGCCCTCGGTGACGGCCTTGGAGTACCACCCGATGCGGGTGTTGATGTCGGTGTTGTTCACGCCGGCGGCTGCGACACGGACGAGCACCTCGCCGGTCTCGGGCCTCGGAACCGCCAGATCCGTCCGGAACTCGAGCTTGTCGAGGCCGCCGTGGCCGGTCAGCACGACACCACACATCTCCGAGGGATTCGACGTCATCCGCGCACGCTAGGTCCGGCTCGAGCGCCCTTCGCCGACTCCGCCGAACTGTGGAAGCGGGGTGAGCCCCAGCGAGGCCCGCGGCGCAGTTCGGCGCCCAGCGCCGAGCTGTGGAAGCGGGGCGAGCCCCAGCGAGGCCCGCGGCGCAGTTCGGCGCCCAGCGCCGAGCTGTGGAAGC
>JAHDCV010000018.1:30012-33697 GCA_020629695.1 Acidimicrobiales bacterium
GAGCCCCAGCGAGGCCCGCGGCGCAGTTCGGCGCCCAGCGCCGAGCTGTGGAAGCGGGGCGAGCCCCAGCGAGGCCCGCGGCGGTGTCAGATGACACATGTTCACGGGTTGACAGGTGTTCACATCGCGACAATGGTGAACACATGTCCACCGGTTCTGGCACCATGCATTCCATGCCGCCCACCGAACGCGCTCAGAATCGCTACGGCGAGGGATCGAAGCTCCGCTCCGATCTGCTCGACGCCACCGTCCAGCTCATGGCCCGTCATGGTTCCGCCGACCAGCTCACCCTTCGGGCCATCGCCCGGGAGGTCGGCGTCTCCCCCACCGCGATCTACCGGCACTTCGACGGACACGAGGAGATGGTCGTCGAAGCCGTCACGCGGTGCTGGAACGACTTCGAGGCGGTCATGTCGGCGGCGGCCGCCGTCGCGGATCCCTTCGACGCCATGCTCGCCGCCGGTGGCGCCTATCTGACCTTCGCCGAGGAGAACCCGGGTCGTTACCAGATCATGTTCTCCAACCACATCTCGATCGACGGCGACGACGACTGCGGCACCGACGATCACACTGCAGCGGACACCGCCGATCACGCGACCTTCGACATTCTCGTGTCGATCGTGCAGCGCATCCTGCACGAGGTCGGGGATCCGCGAGACCCGCGCTTCGTCGCCTTCCAGGTCTTCTCCTGGGTCCACGGCATCGCCTCGCTCGCCCAGAACATGGACAAGCTCGGCTGGCCGGGCGCGTTCGAACTCCTGGCACACGTCGGCCCCTCGCTCGGGCTCGGGCGACCCACCGACATGCCGACCACCTGATCTCGCACCACCCCGCACCCCACCCACACCCCCTCTGACCACGGGCATCCCACCCGAAGGAGCTTGACCATGTACCCCCTGCTTCAACGCGCGCTCGAACGACCTCGGATCGTGATCGCCGCCGTGATCCTGGCCACGTTGGCGCTCGCCGTGCCGGCGGTGACGATGGCACCGACCGAGTCGGCCTCGACCGAACCCGGCGGCGACGTGTTCACCGCACGGGATCGGGTCGACGACCTCTTCGTCTCCTCGGTCCACCCGACCTTCCTCATCGCCGTCGCCGACAACGGCGACCTCCTCACGCCCGAGAACCTCGGCTCGCTGCTCGCCGCCGAGGAGGTCCTCCGCACCGATCCGGTGCTCGGCGAGACCCTCTTCGGCTACTACGACACGACGTTCGAGACCGACGTCGACGGCGTCGCGACCATCGCCACCCTGATCGACGCCGAACTCGACGGGGCGCTCGCCGCCGGCACCGCCTCGGCCACCGAGGTCGACAGCGCCGCCGACCGGGTGATCGAGCGCATCGGGATCGACTCCCAGCGCCTCGGCCTGTCGGTCGAGAGCGAGCAGGTCGACGGTCGCTGGGTCGTGCCGGCGACCACCATCCAGGTGCTGCATGACAACGATGCGCTCGGCTTCGGCAACGTGAGCGTCACCCTCGGCGGGGGCACCGAGATCGAGGAATTCGACCGGGACGTGCAAGCCGTGCTCCGCTCGGCCGAGGGTCTCACGATCAACGGCGTCGCCATCGACGTCAACCTCACCTCGCAGGAACAGGGCGCCGTTGCCGGCCCGTTCATCGGCTTCACGGTCCTCGCCGTCCTGATCGTCGTCGGCCTCGTGTTCCGGTCCTACTGGTCGCTCGCCGTGGTCGGTTCGCTCCTGTTCGCCCTGCTCGTCTGGCTCAAGGGCATCACGAATCTGATCGGGCTGAAGGACGATCTCGTCCTCTCGCTCATCGTGCCGATCGCCATGATCTCGTTCGGTGTCGACTTCGCCTTCCACGCCATCGGTCGCTACCGGGAGGAGCGGGCCGAGGGCCGGATCGCCCGTCCGGCGCTCGCCACCGGCTTGACCGCGGTCTCCGGGGCCCTTCTGCTGGCGCTCGCCTCGGACTCCGTGGCGTTCCTGTCCAACCTCGTCGCCGGCATCGAGTCGATCACGCAGTTCGGCCTCGGCGCGGCCGTCGCCCTCGTCTCGGCGTACCTGCTGCTCGGCCTCGTCGCCCCCTTCCTCCTGGCCCTCGTCGAGGACGCCGTGCCCACCCCGACCGCCGGTCGCCGCTCGACGGTCCTGCGCCTCGCAGGCGGCCTCGCTGCCGGCATGATGGTCATGGCCTCGGTGCTGCTTCTCGTCTTCATCCAGCCGGCGATCGGCGTCGCCGTCGGCGCCGTCACCGTGCTCGGCATCCTCGTGGTGCCGTTCCTCGTGCATCGCCGCCGTGAGGGCGAGCGGGTCGGCACGGCGCCGGTCGCCGACGCCGCCGACCAGATCGCTCCGGTGCTCGGCGGCTTCACCGCCGCCGTCGCCGCTCGTCCCTGGCTCGTGCTGCCGGCGACGATCGTGTTCACCGTGCTGGCCGCCACCCAGGCGGTCCAGGTGCCGACGGAGTTCGACGTCGAGGACTTCTTCGCCGCCGACACCGACTTCGTGCAGGGCCTCAACGCCATCGACACCCACGTCGGGCCCCGGGGTGGAGAGCCCGCGCAGCTCTACATCGAGGCCGATCTCACGGATCCGGCGGCACTCGCGGCCATCGCCGACACGGTCGACTCGATCGCCGCCTCCGACACGACGGTGCTGAGCCGAGGCGCCGACGGCATCTTCGTCGAGACCGGCGTGCTGGGCGTGTTCGACGATGTCTTCGCCTCGCCGGTCGCGCTCGGCCAGATCGAACAGCTGAGCGGCGTGGCGATCACCGACGCCGACACCGACGGGATTCCCGACACCACAGAACAGGTGGAGGCCGTGTTCGCCGTCGGCTCGCAGACGGGCATTCCGCTCGACGCCGAACGGCTCGCCATGACGCCCGACGCCGTGCGGACCTCCGCCGCCTTCACCGGCGCCGGCGACGACGGCCAGGCAGGCGCCACGGTCATCCAGTTCCAGGTGCCGGATTCGCGCTCGCAGGAGTCGGTTGCCGCCGCCAGGGAGTTCCTCGAGCCCTACGCAACCGACCTGAGCGTCGCCCTCGAGGGCAGCTTCGTGCAGGTCACGGGCTCGGCCTTCGTCCGGGAGGCCTCGCTGCAGGCGACGAGCGACGCCCTGCTCGTGTCGCTCCCGATCGCCGTCGTGCTCTGTCTCATCGTCGGCGCCACGTTCCTCCGCAGCCTGCGCTACGGCCTCGCCAGCGTCGTGCCGATCCTCATGGTCGTCGCCTGGCTCTACGGCTTCATGCAGATCGCCGGCTACGCCATCAACCTCGTGACGGCCACCATCGCCGCCGTGTCGATCGGCATCGGCATCGACTTCGCCATCCACTTCATCGCCCGCTACCGGGAGGAGCTCGCCCGCACCGGCGATCGTCTCGCCGCCGCCCGGGCGACGGGGGAAGGCACCGGTACGGCGCTGGTCGCTTCGGCCATCTCGTCGTCGCTCGGCTTCGGCATCCTCGCCTTCGCCCCGATGCCGTTGTTCGCCGCCTACGGGCTGCTCACCGCGCTGATGATCGGCATGGCGCTGGTCGCCACGATGCTGGTGCTGCCGGCGCTCCTGGTGCTCATCACCTCCGACGGACCGGCGGCGGACGACGGCACGACGATCGTCGTGCCGGACCATCCCGGCGCACTCGATCGGGAGCCGATCCTGTCGGCCTGACCACCACGCCCCCTCGACCACCACACCCCCTCGATCAGCAGACCCCC